>NZ_JBYTDZ010000001.1:0-1016068 GCF_058791855.1 Bacillus sp. EB106-04-04-XG123
CCGGTAGCTCCAGTGCTACCCGTAGCGCCAGTAGGACCGGTTGATCCAGTAGAACCTGTGGCACCAGTAGGACCAGTATCTCCAGTGCTACCCGTAGCACCGGCAGGTCCGGTAGCTCCAGTAATACCAGTGGCACCGGTAGGACCCGTATCTCCAGTGCTACCTGTTACGCCAGTAGGACCCGTTGGTCCAGTAATACCTGTTGCGCCGGTAGGTCCGGTTGATCCAGTAGGACCAGTATCTCCGGTGATGCCCGTAGCGCCAGTAGGACCAGTCGCGCCAGTAATACCCGTAGCACCTGCAGGTCCAGTTTCACCTGGTGCTGCTAAAAGTGTGTAATCTGGCGACGTATCTGGCGTACCTGAAGGTGGTGAAGAATTCACAAGATAAGTACCCCCACCATAAGTGACCACTTGCCCTACTGAATATGTTGGTGCCGTTACAGGATCATAGGATTCAACACCACTTAATCCGATCCCAGTAGGACCCGTAGGCCCAGTTTCTCCAGAAGCAGCCAAAAGGGTATAGTCGGGGGAGAGTCCAGGTATTCCTGATGGAGCGTCAACATTGGCAATGTAAGTACTGCCATCAAACGTGACCACTTGCCCTGCATCGTAATCTTGTGATTGTGAGGGATTAAAAGGAATAGCGCCGGTTAACCCGCCAGCTGGTCCAGTAGGTCCGGTTGGTCCGGGGGGACCTGCTGGGCCTGCCGGGCCTCTTGGTCCAGCTCTTTGATTTGGTTTTGATTGCTTTATTCCTTTTGCAATGTAGCAGGGGTGATTCCCTTGAGATATATTTTGTTTTATATATTCTTGTTTAATGAATGGACAGTCTCTTTTTCGAGGACGGTCATGACGTGATCTTTTGTAATGAGGCTGTTCATGGTATTTACCGCAAAAGGGACATTTGTGTTCGAATTGATTGTACAAATTGCCCATCTCCTAGAATTGATATTTCATTCTATGTGCAAATTTTTAAATTGGAAGTAAAACCTAAAAAATCATCATTTCGAAAATCATCGAATCAAATTATTTAAATCTTTCATGGATTTATGTTATGGTGTTGAAAGTATAAAATAGTATGATATTTGACAGAAATGGGGACATCATTTATGAGTCAATCAGTTTTACAGGGCAAAGCCTATTCCGTTTTAAATTTATCCTCTGTGACAGAAGGAGGCACCATTAAAGAATCTTTTGATCGTAGCATGGATTTAGCAAAAAAGGCGGAGAAGTGGGGCTATCATAGATACTGGCTGGCAGAACACCATAACATGGAAGGGGTTGCGAGCTCTGCAACGTCCGTTTTAATTGGATATATTGCGGGAGGAACAGAAAAAATTCGAGTAGGATCTGGTGGGATTATGCTGCCAAATCACTCTTCACTTGTCATAGCCGAACAATTTGGCACACTTGAGACATTGTATCCGGGGAGAATTGATTTAGGTCTTGGCCGAGCACCAGGGACGGATCAGTTAACAGCAAGAGCGCTTAGACGTAATCTTCATAACGGAGAAGATTTCCCTGAGCAGCTTGAAGAACTGATGCAATATTTCAAGCCGACCGGTCAGGTTAAAAAACATGTAAGAGCTGTTCCAGGAGAAGGCCTGGACATTCCAATTTGGCTCCTTGGTTCAAGTGGTTTTAGCGCCAGACTTGCAGGAGAACTTGGATTGCCATTTGCCTTTGCTGCACATTTCTCACCTAAAAATACAATTCCCGCGTTAGAATTGTACAGACAGTCATTTAGACCTTCTGATGTGTTAAAAGAGCCTTATGCCATGGTTGGTGTGACGGTTTTTGCTGCAGATCAAACTGAGCGTGCTGAATATTTGGCAACCTCTCATTATCAGCGGTTTTTAAGTCTCATTCGCAATACACCAGGAAAACTGAAAGCGCCTGTCGACAGCATGGACGGTCTTTGGAGTCCATATGAAAAGGCGATGGTGGATGAACAATTAAGCTCGACTATCATTGGGGATAAAGAAAAGGTGAAAACAGAATTAGAAGCCTTTATTGAAGCTACTCAAGCTGATGAAGTGATGATTAATTCGGATATGTTTGACCATCAAGAAAGAATGCGTTCGTATGAAATTATCGGAGAGATCTTTCAAGAGGCACAAGAAAATTAAACATAAAAAAAGAACTGCACAGAGCAGTTCTTTTTTATTTATGCTTTTGTAAAAATGCGAAATGGTTGTCCAATTGGCAGAACAATACGGCCAAAATGTGTATTAAGGACAACAGCTGCAGAACCATAAAATGAAAGCAGGGAAATGATCAATTCTGCAATACCAGCCATGGTATGAGTGACATCGTACATCACACCAAAAGTGCTAAGGGAAAGACCAATGAATAAGAAATCAATAAAGACGAAAATCAAAAATAACACTTTATGTGTTTCCATTGCACCAATCGTCATAAACAAGCTGAAAATCAAATAACCAATAAACGCAAAGCCTAGCTGTTTTGGATCTGCTGCTCCCGCAAGCGTTTTCCCAAAAACGCCGGCTTGAATGAGCCAAGTCGTTCCAACGCCCATCCAGAAAAGACCGAATGCGCCAAAAGCAGTGGCTCCAAAAATATTATGATGCTTTGAATCTTGTATGGACGCGATCAACTGCGCGATTCCTCCAAGGAAGATAGCCCAAGGTAAAATAAGGGAAGTGCCATCTGTGATTCCTAGTTTTTGTGAGGACGCAACGAGCGTCACCATTGCTAAACCAAACAAACCAAGTGGTGTTGGGTCTGCAATTGATAATCGAATTGCTTGAACATTCTGTTTTTCCATAATGACCTCCTACAATTTGCACTTACAAAAGATACTCGAATTCGATAGAAACGTCAAGCTCTTTTTTAGTAGACACTTGCATCGTCTTCCAAATAAATCTATATTTAATACATATCAAATGTGATAGAAAAAGAGGGATAATATGAGTAAAGGCTTATCTGGGAAAACGATTGCCATTTGTGGAACGAGAAAAACAGAAGAAATGCGTACACTTGTCGAAAAACAAGGAGGACAAGCCGTCATTCGCTCTCTTCAAGGAACCGTATTTTTAGCCAAAGAGGAATTAAAGCCAGGTATAGAAACCTTTGTGAAACAAGGGGCCGACTGGGTGATCTTGACGACAGGCATCGGTACAGATACATTGATTGAGAGTGCAGAAGAGCTGCAGCTTGGTAAAGAATTTATGAACATTCTATCAAATGCCCATATTGCTTCAAGAGGGTACAAAACCTTTGCTGCGTTGAAAAAACGCGGAATTCAGCCAGAGGTCTCTGATGAAGACGGAACGGTTCGTGACTTGATTTCAAAGCTTGAAAACAAGGAATTTCAAGGAAAACGCGTGATGGTGCAGCTTCATGGTGAAAATGCACCAGCTCTCATTCAGTTTTTACATGACAAGGGGGCAGATGTTTTGCCGCTTTTACCATATCAGCACACACCACCTGAACCAGAGGCTGCTGAAACGCTTCTGCAAGAAATGAAAGATGGACAAGTTCATGCCGTCTGTTTTACAACCGCTGTCCAGGTTCACGCCTTTTTCAAACTGGCCGCAGAATGGGGCAGAAAAGAAGAATTGCAAGCATTATTCGAGCAGGACGTTCTGGCAGTAGCTGTTGGAAAAGTCACTGCTGAAGCTTTAAAAGAAGAAGGAATAGACCGAATTCTTGCCCCTTCACTTGAGAGAATGGGTGCAATGATTATAGAATTATCACAATATATGAAAAAACAATCAGCACACTCCTAAAAAAACGCCTTTCACCAGATCAGTGAAAGGCGTTTTTGTTAAATTGTCCGTTTTCGATTCGTCCGAATTTTTTTGAGTACAAAATAGAGAACAATCAGTACAATAGCAATGACCATAATAGGGGTTGTATAAGTATGAGCAACACTTTGAATATGATCCCATTTTGTCCCAAGCTGCATGCCAAGATAGATAAATAAAATAGACCAAGGGATGGCAGCTAATCCAGTCAAGAAAACAAATTTCAAAAAAGGCATCTTGGCAATACCTGCTGGAATCGAGATGGCATGGCGCACAACAGGGATAAAGCGCGCGGTAAACACTACACCGGTTCCATACCGGTCAAACCAGCGCTCTGCAGTCGCGATATGATGTTCATGGATGAATAAATACTTTCCATACTTTGTTAAAAAAGGTCTTCCGCCGTACAGACCGATCCAGTAAATAAAACACTGGGCGAGCGTACCACCGATGACGCCGGCAATAACAGCTCCAACAAAACCAATTGTGCCTGTTGACACCATATATCCGCCATAGGCAAGTACAATTTCACTCGGAATGATTTCAATCATCAGCCCTAGTGCTACACCTACATAACCAAGGCTTGTCAGCCAGGTTAAAATTTCATTAAAAAAGGTTCCCATTCATTTCACTCTGCCTTTAAATACGAATTTTCTTCAAGCATCCTTATAAGAGCCTATGCTTGTTTTGCTTTTCTCATGAGTATGCTTTCTATATATGCCAGCATGGCTTGCGGCTCATAGAGTCACCACTGAACCTGGCTTTTTCACCAAATCTATGTTGGCAAGCTCTCATCTAGCAGATTTTATCATACCATATTTGCCGGCATCTAGACGATCTACTTGCTATATGAAGAATGGCCACCAGAAAAGAGAATAGGCTGCATCCGTTTTTTCAGCAGATCATGATATAATTTGATAGATGAAACGAACGGGTGGTGCACAAGCATGTATTTAACAATCGCAGAAACAGCTGAATACTTGGAAGTATCAGAAGCGTATATTGAAAAATTGATCCAGCAAAAAAAGATCCGTTACGTATTTGACGGGGAATCTTATCTTATTTATCAAGGGCAGTTTCAAACGCATTTAAAGCAGCTCGAACAATATAAAGAGCTCGTCCAAGAGATCTTAAATGAACCGATTCCGGAAGACCCCGATGTAAAGGATGAAGATTAGAATATCTTTTCAATTGATTTAACATGGCTCAATGGCCGTGGGTGATAGATAGAATAATCTCTATTTGAAAGAAGCAGAATGACCATTCATTGGCAGTAAGGCTGGCAGCCGTGAGCTACCCAACCTGGGAGAGAATGAAATCTTGGCTAAACAAAGGAAGACCTTTCAGCTTATTGCACTAGATACAATGGCAACCTGTGCAAAAGGGAATAGACCGGCTCTAGTGGAACAATATTCACCTAAAATCCTTAAAACTGATAAAAATGAAATAGAAAAGATTTTAAATGAATATTATCAAAAAGATCATGTTCCAAGAGTGAAAATGAAAGTGTGCAAAATCTTGGAGAACAAACAAGACATATTTGAATAAGCCTTTTTATTGGCTGACTCCCGTTTGAACAATTTTCATGTGGCATTTAACTTGTACATCTGCATCAGGATAAATGTTCTTCCATTTTTCTGGTGTCACTGCTTTGTCTTTTGATCTATACCTAAGGCCCAGCCCAAGAGGATCTATGTTTTGCTTTTTAAAGGATTGAACAAGGTCTTGTCCTTGCTGAGCGACACGTTTTTCTACTTCTTTTTCAACATGGTTCAATATAGAAGGTTTATCAATTTTTTTGGACTTCATGAATTCTTTTAATTCGCCTTTCAGCTTGATATCAATCATGATATGAGGCTTCTTTGTTAGGTTTTTCGTTGGTTTGATTCGGTAAGACACATGAGATTTGATATTTTCAATGACGACATGGGTCTTTGCTTGATCTGCCAATTGAAACTCATAGATGCCATTTTTATGATTTTCAATCATCGCTTTAAATGTGAACGTGTCTTTTCCAGGTATATGACTGACCATTTTTTCATGATCAAACAGAGCGACTCCTGTGATCTTGATGCCACTGTTTGTTTTCTTGATGTAAGGGAGGTATGCATCGACCCCTTTTGCCAGCATCTGATTCATAAAAATATGCTGATTGGTGACAGGTTCATTGCCATTTCGCATATTTTGGGCGAGCAGATCAGAGAGATATACACCTATATTTAAGTTCGTTTGATTCATTTTTGTGTATAATAACTCTTCCACTTCTCCGCCTACAATTGCAAACACTTGGCGTGAACCAATGATAGGATCACGATAAATATAATTCATTAAATCGATCATGCCGACTTCTTTTGCTAACTTTTCACTGACTAAAATAACGAGCACCTGGCCCATGACGACTGGAAAAGGCGATTTTTCTGATACAAGAAATTGAATATTGCTAATGGTGTTTGACCTTGCACTTAATATTTGATAACTTCCTTGCTCTTGACTTTTAAAGACAGGGAAGACAAAGAAGCCCTTCATTTCTCCATCTTTCAATAAATCAAATCCTGCCGCCTGAGAGATATTTAATTCATCTAAAAGGCGGGGCTCTGCACAGCTGGTTAACAAAAGACTACACAACATGAGGCCCGTAAGTATATAACGTTTCATGCTCGTTTTTTCTTCCTCCTTTTTTTCAGCATCAGTCCAATGACCATACAGACAATCAATCCATAGATCAGAATGTATCCGCTATATTCCACCCATTGATTAAAGACCTCAAAAGAAGTGGCACTAGCAAAAAATGAAAACATAATTAGAATGAGGATACTGAGACTGATTAAAGTGACACGCTGACTCGTATGAAACACTTGTTTCGCCATTCGGCTCGCTGCCCATAATGGAATTGTGATATTAGGAATGATCAGAAGTAGCCAAAGAGACACTTCAATAAATTCAAAGCGCTGGATAAAAGGAAGCTTCACAATGCTTGTTAACGTGAGTGTCGGCCATTTTGTTAATTTGAGCTGAGCACTTGAGTAATACGCAATAGAGACGAGAAAAGTGAGCAAGTTTAAGCATGTCGTAAATAATGCCCCCATGTGAGCAAATTTTTGAGATGTCTGAGCTTGTTTAATAAAGGGATAATAGACAAGCAGCGTGCCAAAACCAAACATGGATAAGGATGCATCTTTGACTCCCACAAGCATTTGCGAAAATGTATGATCAAACATTGGGAACATGAAACGAATGTGACTATATTTCATGGCATAAAAACAAATAAACGTCATCCAATACGTCAATACAACACTAAAAAATGCCCAGCCAGCAATGGTTCTAAAGCCGCCAGTATGAATGTAATACACAAGCAGTAGCAGAACAGCCGCAAACAAAAGGCCTGGAATTTCTTTAAACAGCCATACATGGATCACATCCATGTAATGGATAAGAACGGTCAGCGACAAAGAAGCAAAATATAAGATATAAAGAATGTTGAATAATTGCCCAATCCATTTGCCAAATACATATTGCGTGATATCACCAAATTCATCCGAAGGTGCCTTTTTAAACATCAAGTACATGAGAAAGATCATCACATTGACGCTCATGCCAGAAATCAAAATAGCGATCCATCCATCATTATTGATAGAACGAACAAGGTTTGTTTGAAAGTTTAAAATGCTGACACCGACTTGATTGGCATTGACGAGAAAAAACACAAAATAAGGAGATACTTGAAATTTCTCTTTGACAGAAGAAGAGCTCATGCCTTCACTTCCTTATTCATAAAAATCATTTTTCCCCTTGCGGCCTTGTTTAGGCTTAGAGCGGTGAATGGTTTCATTTTGCGGACGTAAATTTTCCGGCCTTTTGTTCAAAAAACGGAGCTGAGGACGAATCAAACTGCCCTTTAAATCAGCAAGGCGCATTGGAAAAATAGGCTCTAAATACGGCCGGCCAATCGAGGTTAATTTCATTAAATGAGTGAGCAGAAAAGATCCCATCACGGCAATGCCTAATGCGCCCCAAACCTGTGCTGCGAGTAAGAAGGGAAATCTCAGCAGCCGAATGGCATTGCCCATTTTGTAAATAGGGGTGACAAATGAGGCGAGGGCAGACAGGGCAACAATAATGAGTAAAATATTGCTCGTTAAGCCTGCTGCTACAGCCGCCTGTCCAATGACAATCCCTCCAACAATCCCGAGCGTCTGACCAACTTTAGCCGGAAGCCTTGATCCTGCTTCTCTTAGTAATTCAATCGAAATCTCTAAAAATAGAGCCTCAATGATCGGAGGAAATGGAACAAGATAGCGCGAGGACACAATGGTTTCTAATAAATCCTTTGGGATCAGCTCATAATGAAAGGTTAAAACGGCGACATATAAAGGTGTTGCAAAAATGGAAAATATCACAGCAAATATGCGTAACAGTCTAAAGCAAGAAGCCGCAATCCACGACATATTGTAGTCTTCCATAGTGGAAAAATACTCAAGTAAAATAGTTGGGGCAAGCAAGACATGAGGCGAGCCATCCACTAATATGGCAATTTTCCCTTCTGATAAACCTGAAGACACACGGTCGGGTCTTTCTGTATTCAAAAACAACGGAAAAATCGTATTTGACACATCATAAAGCATTTGAGCGAGGTAATTCGCATCTAAAATCTGATCATAATCAACGTCCTCAATTCGCTGAAGAACCGTTTCGATGTTTTCCGGGTTAGCGATTTCTTCAATATATAACACGGCTACTTTTGTTTGAGAGAGCGTTCCAACCGTCTTTTCCTCAACTTTCAAGTTAGGCGTCGGCAGCCGCCGCCTGACCAAATTTAAATTGGTATCTAAAACCTCCACAAATGCTTCCTGAGCACTGATAATCCCAAATTCAATCTCAGGCGGACCTACTTGTCTGCCTTTCTTTTCTTCAATCGGCAAAAGAAGCGTTTTGCCCCAGTCTGTCTCAAATCTAATGGCAATGCTGCCCCGGTGAAGGGCTTCTTCCACTTTTTGAAGATCGTTCGTGATGACAGCCTGCTCAATGGGAATTTGTTCTTTCAGCTCTTCAAGAGTAGGTGTCAGGTGCATTTGTTTGAGAGAGGGGAGAATTTGTTCATGTAGAAGATGTCCATTAATTAAAGATCGAAAAAAGGAAATCCTATACAGAAAATCTCCATTTCGAGACAGCTCATTTGTAAAATCAGCAGAACGTGACAATGCTTCAAATACTGAATTCGGGTCCTTTTGTTGTTTGTTTTTTTTCAGCATTTGAACCAGCTCCTTCGGCGATTTTCCTCTATTATCCAACCAATTATCTAAAGATATGCATAAAAAAAGCGTTCAGCTTGATGGGCTGGACGCTTTTTTTCCATATTGAACGGCTTCTAATAATAAATCAGCTAGATGGACGGCACGCATGGTCGGCGAGTGATCTGAGCGTTTGATGCCTGCTGCCATTTGCAGCTGACAGCCTGGATTAGACGTAACAATGGCAGCAGCCTTTGTTTCCCTTGCTTCTGTCATTTTATGATCTAAAATTTGCATCGACATCTTTGGCTGCAAGATGTTGTAAATGCCTGCTGAGCCGCAGCACCGGCCCGAATCCTTCATTTCATTAAATGATACGCCTTGAATGGCCTTCATCAGCACCCTTGGCGCATGCTGTACACCCATTCCGTTCCGCAAATGACAGGAATCCTGATAGGTGATGGCTTGCTCTGGCAAAGCAAGCGGCATGCGGCGGTGAAATTCCAGCTCCACTAGAATGTCTGATATATCGGTGATTTTCTTTGAGAAGACTTCACTTCGTTTTTGAAAGTCCGGATCATCGTGAAGCAAATGATCGTAATCACTTAAAAAAGCACCACAACCGCCCGCATTCATGACTATGGCATCTGCATCTATCTTTTCAAATGCTTCAATATTCCGCTTTGCTAGCTGTTTCGCTTGCTCTTTTTCTCCGCTATGACCATGAAGCGCTCCGCAGCACGTCTGAATAGGAGGGACGATGACGTCACAGCCTGCCAGCTGCAAAAGCTGAATAGTCGCTTCGTTTGTACTGGAAAAAACGGTGTCCATTAAACAGCCAGTAAAAAAGGCGACACGCTTACTTGCTGGGCCAGCGGCTTTGTATTCCGTCAAACGGATTTTCTGTTGACGCGGCACCTTTGGAAGCGCCTGTTCCATCTGCCGTAAATGCGGAGGAAGCACCTTCAGCATGCCAGTTTTACGGGCGGCTGTTTGCAGACCAGATGTTTGATAAAATCGAAGAAGTCCTGCCGCTTGCCGCATTCGGCTTTGTGAAGGAAAGAGTCCTTTGAATACTGCACGTCTCACAAGTTTGACAGGGATTGATTGTTTTTTGTGCTGCTGAATGATGTCTCTTGCATCCTCAAGTAACCGGCCATATTTAACGCCGGAAGGGCACACCGGTTCACATGCACGGCAGCCAAGACAAAGATTCAGTGAATGCTCGACATCTTCATCTGGCTCAATGACGCCGTCTCTCACCGCCTTCATTAAAGCAATTCGGCCGCGGGGAGAGTGTGTTTCTTGTTGCCCAGATTCAATATAAGTAGGGCAGGAAGGAAGGCAGAAGCCGCAGCGCATGCAATTGAGCAGCTCTTTTTCGTCCATTTGCTGCTGAAATGATTGCTGAATCTCTGTTTGTTTAGAGGAACTCATGAGACCACCACTCGCTTTCTTGCGGCTTTACCAAACACTTTATCAGGGTTCATCATATTTTCTGGGTCTAGCGCTTGTTTGATCGCTTTCATTGCTGCAATGCCTTCTTTTTTAACCTTTAGTTCCAAGTAAGGGGCTTTCATAAGACCCACACCATGTTCACCCGTAATGGTGCCGCCAAGTGAGACGGCTTTTTCAAAAATGGCCTGAAAGGCTTCCTCCACCCGTTTCATTTCTTCTTCATTTCTTGCATCTGCTGCACAAGTAGGGTGCAAATTGCCATCACCTGCATGACCGAATGTACAGATTTTCACTTTGTACTCCTTCGCAATATCTTCGATTGCCCGCACCATGCTGGCAATTTCAGACCGAGGGACTGTGGCATCTTCTAAAATGGTCGTTGGGCTTAACCGGGCGAGGGCAGATAAAGCGGATCGTCTCGCTGTTAAAAGTGCATTTGCTTCTTCTTCAGAATGAGCGATATTCACTTCTTTTGCACCGTGCTGCTTACACACTTTTGCGATGCTCTGCATATCACGGGAAACCGCCTCAGGATGGCCGTCCTGTTCGATTAACAGCACAGCTTGAACGTCCGTCGGCAGACCGATTTTTGCAAAGTCTTCAACGACTTCCAGGGTCGGCTGATCCATAAATTCTAATGTGGCGGGGATGATACGCTCTGCAATAATCGCCGACACTGAAGCGGCTGCTTCCTCTAGGCTTTCATATAAGCAAAGCATCGTTTGTTTTGTTTCTGGAAGCGGCAAAAGCTTCAGCGTGGCTTCAGTGACAATCCCGAGCGTTCCTTCTGAACCTACGAACAAACGGGTCATATCATACCCAGCCACGTCCTTTGCAAGTTTGCCGCCTGTTTTGATGATGTCACCGTTTGGCAGAACCACTTCAAGTCCAAGTACATAATCTCTTGTCACGCCATATTTTAAGCCCCGGAGACCACCTGAATTTTCATTAATATTTCCGCCTAATGTAGAGATTTTCATAGAGCTTGGATCAGGTGGATAGAAGAGCCCTTTTGCCTCTACTTGGCGAATGAGTTCCTGTGTGATCAAACCAGGCTGCACCGTTGCTGTCAGGTTTTCTTCATCTATTTCTATTAATTGGTTCATTCTTGTAAACAGCAGCACAAGTCCGCCTTGTGTGGGACATGTACCTGCACAAAGGTTCGTTCCTGATCCTCTTGGCACGATCGGTATATGATATGAGGCGCAGAGCCGGACAATCTGCTGGATTTCCTCAGCCGTATGCGGGCTTACGATGACATCTGGCATCTGCTGAAAATTTGGTGTTGCATCATAAGAGTAGGCAAGCCGATCGGCTTTACTGTCCTGTACGTAAGGCGCACCAACAATCTTTTTCAATTGATTTAAAAATTCAGAATTTAACATGCGCATTCAACTCCTACTGATTAGACGTATCGTTTCTTTCAGTATAAAAAAAGAATCGCCTCATGCCTATGGACGATTCTACAAAATATCGGGCTGTTCGCTTCGTTTTTTTGGATCATGATCTAAAAGCATGAAGGCTAAATAAAAAAGCATTGCATCTTGCATGCGCTTTGGATCAAGTGTCGTTAAATCTTGGATTCGTTTTAGCCTGTAATGTAGTGTATTGATATGAACATGCATTGCTTCTGCGGTATATTTTAATGAGCAATCTGATGTCATGAGTACCCGCAATGTTTTCACTAATTCAGGATAGGGGAGAAGAGGGGCGATCGTTCGATCAAGAAACACTTCCTTTGTTTCCTGACTGACTTCCTCCATAAAAAGTTCAAGCGTTAAATCTTCATCAAATACAATCGGCGTATCAGCATGTGCCATTTTTAATGCACGAAAGGCTTGTTGAAAGGATTGCTTCATCAAATGAGCAGCTGCTGGTTTTCCCGCCCCAATCAAAACCCCTGGCGTGCTCTGCGCCGTAAGGGAGGCATGGATGTGAAATAGGCGCTGCTGCAGTGTTTTACGATCATCTGCTGTTGTTTGCAGCATGAGCAAAAAGCGGGCATGCCCCCAGCGGACGATGATCTCCTGACTAGTGAGATGCAGCGTTTCCTTTAATTCTTTGTATTGATTTTGTTTCATAAACGATTCATCCTGACAATCGATCAGGACAACCGCACGCTCCTTGTTGATATCAAGCTGAAGCCGCGATGCTTTTTCAGTGAGATCAATCGCTGTCTCTGGAAGATGGAGCCAGTCGAATACAAACGCTTCGAGCTGACGTTCATCCGTTTCGGTTTCTTGAAAAAATTCATGTTCATGAATAAGCAGCTCGGTCATTTTTCTTAATATTTCGCCAAAAGGAGACACATGTACAGGATCTCCTGTCATCCCAATGACTCCGATGACCTCCTGCTTAAAATAAATAGGCAGATTGATGCCAGCTTTGACGCCTTTCATGTGCTGCTGGTCATCCTTCGTGAGAATTCGTTTCTGTCCTTCAAAAGATGTCAGATACGCTCCTTCATGAAATTGTCCAATGCGCGCTGGATCTGTTGCTGCAATGATGGTGCCGTTCGTTTGTGCGATGATGATTTCCTCAGTCAGCACCTTTTTCACTTCGTCTACGATCTTTTCTGCCAGTGTCATTGTGAGCAAAATGTACCCCTCCGAGATGTTTCTTTTGACACTATCATACCATCATATGCTAGGACATATCTTTCTTTTCCTGAGTTATGCTAAAATAATAAACGCACATGAAGGAGAAGAAAGGAGACATAGCCATGTCACTGCAAAATCGCTTACAAGATTTACTGAAAGAAGGACAAGCGCTGACAGACTTCGAATATGATGAAGCGGCGAGCCGAAATTGGCCTTTAAAAGGGGCGAGGATAAAAGAAGAAGCACGCTTTGGCGATGTATATATAGAGCGTGTAGACAAGGAATCGGAGGACATGATTCAAACAGAAGACGCCTCATTTCTAAACACACCGCTTACATATGTGAAAAAACATCAAAAAGAATTTATTTATATCGAATCAAAGTGGTTTGATGTCGTGAAAGTAGATGGCTTGGCCATTGAATGGGACGAAGTGTTTCAAACGTATACCGTGTTATTCGGTTTCAAACGTCCTAAGAAAGACACGAATATTTTAAAGGACTTGCTATCGCCATTAAATGGTGCTCAGCTTCAATTTAATGGACAAGATGGCTTATTTGATGTGAATTTACAGCTTCTTGAGCTTGAGGACATCCACGAAGATACGGCTTTCATTGACGTTATCTCGGCCGTGTACCGATTTTTATTCCGTATGATCATACAGCTTGAAAGCAATGAATGAAAAAACGGCTCAAATTCCTGAGCCGTTTTTTTGATCTATTCATTTGAAGAAGGCGTGACAAACCGCACATCATGCTCTTTTCCATATTGAAGATAATGTTCATGTGGCTCCTGATTGGTCACGATGACATCAATTTCGTGCAAATCACAAAACGTGGTCAAGGCGTAATGATCGAATTTGCTATCATCCACTAATAAAAACGTTTTGGCACTTTTTTGAACGAGCGTCTTTTTAATATCGGTTTCAAGCGGGGACGAATTCGTGACGCCGTGATCAATAGATAAACCAGTTGATGCGATAAAGGCTTTATTCACATTGTAAGCTTTTAATCGCTTTACACTTTGATAGCCTACGAAAGAATTTGTTTTTCTTTCAAGCATCCCGCCAGTAGAAAAGATGGTGAGATTTTCATAAGGCATCGCCTGTGTAATGAAATCCACATTATTGGTCACAACGGTCACCTGTTTCTCAGTCAAATAGGGGAGCATCTCAAGCGTTGTCGTACCAGAATCAATAAAAATCATATCCCCGTTTTCCACAAAAGCGGCAGCCGTCTGACCGATCAATTGCTTTTTACTGAGCTGACGGATCTTTCGCTCCTGATACACCACTAACGTTGAGTGGTTCACAGCCACTCCGCCATACACTTTTTTGAGCACGCCGGACTCGACCAATGCCTGTACATCTCGGCGTATTGTGTTTTTTGAGACACCAAAATGCACCACAAGCTCATCAAGTGAGGCAGATTCCCGGTCAAACACATACTCTTTGATTTGCTGAATCCGTTTTGTTTTTATCATGCTTCATATCTCCAATCAATCCGAATGTCCTTTTTCCATTATACCAATAAATTCTCTACGTGGATTAGGTCAATTGATTCTCTTTTCTCCTTTGATATAAAAGCGTATGATAGAAAAAAGAACGAAACCAGAAAGGACTTTCACTTCTATGAATCAATCAAACAACCCATTTTCAAAGCTTGCGAATTTTAGAGAAGTAGGGGGACTTCAAACAACAGAGGGGATGGTGATCAAACAGGGAATGATTTATCGATCCGCAGACTTATCTCGATTGACGAAACAAGACATCGCGATATTCTCAACACTCGGGATTCAAACTGTTTGCGACCTCCGTACAACCTCAGAACGTAAATCACATCCACCAAAGATCAAGGAACACGACAAAATCGTCCATATTCCGATGCAGCCTGACAGTAAGATGCCGAGTAAATGGACCATGTTTCGTATGCTGGTAACAGAAGGGAAGTCTCTCTCATTTACACCGATCATGAAAGATTTATATCAAAGCATGCTCAATGAGCGTAAAGAAGAGATTCGGCAGCTGTTCACACTACTTTCAGATCAAAGCCATTATCCGCTGATGCTTCACTGCACGAGCGGCAAGGACCGTACAGGTTTTTTATCTGCCCTGATTCAGTTAACAGCAGGTGTACCGCTGACTGTCGTTTTAAGTGAATACATGCGGTCCAATGAAGGCGTGCAAATGCTTGTCAGAAGGCAGGAACGATTTGTCCGATGGATGAGTTTATACCGGGTATCAAAAGAACAAATTCAGCCGCTTGTCGGTGTGCAGCAAGATTATCTTGAAGATGTGCTGCACGAAATGCTGGAGACATACGGGAGTGTAGAGCGGTATTTAATTGAAGCCTGCAAAGTCCCTGAAGCTCAGCTCAATCAAATGAAAAACATTCTGCTTACACCATCTGCTGGCATTCCATCACAAAAAGCGGAATAAACTGAATATGAGGTGATGCAAAACATGCTGAAAAAGATCAGTATGACAGTTCTAACACTGATGTTAATGTTTGTATTCTTATTGATTCCTTCTAGCAGTCTAGCAGCTCGTCCAGTGCCAAAAGGGAAGCTAGAGAGCACAAGAGAGATGCGCGCGGTATGGATTGCATCGGTTTATAACTTAGATTGGCCCTCAAAGAAAGGGCTGCCCGTAGCAGAGCAGAAAAAAGAGTTCATTCGTTTGTTAGACGAGATCAAAGCAATGAATATGAATGCCGTCATTATGCAAATTAAACCAACAGCAGATGCCTTTTATCCTTCAGCATACGGACCGTGGTCAGAGTATTTGACTGGAACGCAAGGGAAAGATCCTGGGTATGATCCGCTTGAGTTTATGATAGAAGAAGCTCATAAACGCGGCCTTGAATTTCACGCATGGTTTAATCCTTACCGAATCACGATGAATCATACTGATCTCAGCCGTTTATCAGCTGATCACCCTGCAAGACAACATCCTGAATGGACCATTGCCTATGGTAATCAGCTTTATTACAACCCTGGCATCCCTGAGGCTCAGGACTTCATTGCCCTCGGCATAGAAGAGGTTGTGAAAAACTACGATATTGATGCAGTGCATATGGATGATTATTTTTACCCAAATAAAATAGCCGGTGTGCCGTTTCCAGATCAAGAAACATATGAAACATATGGAAAAAAAGCTTTTACACATATAGAAGATTGGCGAAGAGATAATGTGAATCAGCTGGTGAAACAGATCAATGACACCATTAAGAAAGAAAAGCCGTATGTGAAATTTGGTATTAGTCCATTCGGGGTATGGCGCAACATAAAAGATGACCCGACTGGTTCAAACACCACTGCAGGAATGACCAACTACGATGATTTGTATGCTGATACAAGAGAGTGGATTCAGCAGCACGATATTGATTATGTCACTCCGCAAATTTACTGGAGCATCGGTTTTCAAGCTGCCGCTTATGACGTGCTGACGAAATGGTGGTCAAATGAGGTGAAAGGGGAGCCGGTTCACCTGTATATTGGTCAGGCGGCATATAAAATTAATCAAAACAGTGATCCTGCTTGGTCTGACCCGGAAGAATATTTTAGGCAGATTGAGCTGAACAGGCAGTCACAGCTCGTGCAGGGAAGCATGCATTTCAGCTTAAAGGATCTCAATCGCAACCCTTTGAATGTAAAGGATCGATTGATAGAAGAGTCATACCGCAAACCAGCTCTCATTCCAGAAATGCCTTGGCTTCATCAGAAAGCGCCTAAAAAACCAATCATTCAATCTGTGAAAAAGACAGCGGATGGTGCGGCTTTGCAAATCAAAAATGATCCACATTCTACCGTATCCTATTATGCAGTCTATCGATTGACAAATAAAGGAACATATGAATTGGTGCAAACAGTTAGAAAAGAAAAAGGCGCCATCACAACGATTAAAGACCTACCAATCAATCAAAAGACGATTGATACTTATAAGATTACGGCTCTTAATCGTCTTCATCACGAAAGCAAGCCTTCTACAAAAATAGTAAAATAACGAAAAAAGCATGAATGAGGATTTTCTTCGTTCATGCTTTTTTTCTATTATTCTTGTTTTAATTTTCTGAATTCAATCAAGCTTGGCATGAAGCCGCTGCTTGATTAATAAATATGATAGAAAAGAGCCAAAGGGGGAAGCAAGATGGATTTTGAATTAACGAAAGAACAACAAATGATCCGCCAGATGGTCAAAGATTTTGCCAAAGCAGAAATTGCACCACACGCTCAAACGATTGATGAACAGGCCGTATTCCCAGCCAAAACGTTTCAAAAAATGGGGGAGCTCGGCTTTATGGGCATCCCCTTTCCAGAGAAATACGGAGGCTCAGGAGGAGATACGATATCGTATGCACTCGCTGTAGAAGAAATAGGAAAACAGTGTGCCAGTACAGGTCTTAGCTATGCCGCAGCCGTATCCTTAGGCGCAAGCCCGCTTTATTACTTCGGTACAGAGGACCAAAAGATGGACCACCTTGTCCCGCTGGCTTCTGGGACAGCACTTGGTTCCTTCGGATTAACAGAACCAAACGCAGGGTCAGATGCAAAAGGGACAAAAACAAAAGCAGTCAAAGACGGACAAGAATATGTCATCAGCGGGGAGAAGTGCTGGATCACAAACGCCAATTTTGCCAGAACCATTATTGTCACCGCTGTCACGGATCATGATGAACACGGCCGCCCGATCATCTCCGCCTTCATTGTGGAGAAAGGGCAAAAAGGGCTGTCCATTACAAATCCATATGACAAAATGGGCGTGCGCGGGTCAGATACAGCAGAAATCATTTTAGACGGTGTACGTGTACCAGCCCAGAATATTTTAGGAGACCCAGCGAAAGGCTTTAAGCAATTTTTATATACATTAGACGGAGGACGTATTTCAATTGCTGCGTTATCAGTTGGCATTGCACAAGCTGCACTCGATGCTTCGCTCTCGCATGCAAAGGAAAGAAAGCAATTTGGGCAGACCCTTTCTTCCTTCCAAGCCATTCAGTTTAAGCTGGCAGATATGGCGATGCAAATAGAACTCGCCAGACAAATGGTTTGGAAAGCCGCTTGGCTGAAAGATCACGGCAAGCCGTTTACAAAAGAAGCTGCTTATGCCAAACTTTTTGCTTCTGAAATGGCGACAAAAGCAAGCCTTGATGCTGTCCAAATTCACGGAGGAACAGGCTATATGAAAGAATGTGGTGTAGAACGGCTAGTGAGAGATGCAAAGCTGATGGAAATTGGAGAAGGGACCTCTGAAATTCAGCGTCTAGTCATCGCAAGACAACTGTTAGCATAATCCGATAATGAAAACGCTTACTATCAATGGAGGAGGAAAGCCATCATGTCGATTCATCCACAGACAATCGGCTCCCTTTTAAAAGAGAAAAGGGAGCAGCATCCAGCACATGAAGCCATTGTGTATCCAGAACGTTCATTACGTTATTCATATGAAGCGTTTTATCGAGAAGTCAAGGAAACAGGGAAAGGTCTTATGGCATTAGGAGTTCAAAAAGGGGATCATATCGCCATCATGGCGCCCAATGTACCTGAGTGGCTCATGCTGCAATTTGCCTGCGCTTCGATTGGAGCCGTTCTTGTCACCGTAAATACGAATTTTCAAGCACAGGAACTCGCCTATTTACTCAAGCATTCTGATAGCAGCATGCTGTTTATCGTAGACGGCTTTAAAGAGACATCCTATGTCAAAATGCTGGAAGAACTCATACCAGAGCTTCAAAACGCTCATCAAGGCGAGATCACCTCCTCATCTTTTCCTTATTTAAAAAGTGTCGTCTATATTGGCGAGCACACGCCAAAAGGCATGCGCAGCTGGAGCAGTATTCAAGCTGCTGCTAAAAGAACTGAGGATCACGAGTGGGAGAAACGAATGGATGAGCTTGCGCCAGATGACGTTATTAATATGCAATATACTTCAGGCACAACCGGCTATCCAAAAGGAGTCATGCTCAGCCATACAAACATCGTCTGCAATGCCAGCCAAATCGCAGATTGTATGAAGCTCACCCAAAAGGATCGAATGTGTATCCCCGTTCCTTTCTTTCATTGCTTTGGATCCGTTCTTGGCGTGCTTGCTTGTCTCACAAAAGGAGGAACGATTATTCCGGTTGAATCCTTCCACCCAGAGCGTGTCCTTCAAACCGTGGAAAAAGAGAAGTGCACCGTACTTCACGGCGTCCCGACAATGTTCATTGCAGAGCTTGACCATCCGAATTTTCACCAATACGATCTGTCCACATTACGAACGGGCATTATGGCAGGATCTCTTTGCCCATCCCATGTGATGAAAGCCGTCATTGAACAAATGGGACTGAAGGAGCTCACGATTGCCTACGGACAGACTGAAAGCTCTCCTGTCATTACCCAAACAAGAACGGATGATTCATTTGAAAGACGGGTTCAAACCGTCGGCCGGGCGCTTCCTCACATCGAAGTGAAAATCACCGTCCCAGGCACGCCGGAGGAAGTACCAAGAGGAGAACAAGGCGAGCTGTGTACAAGAGGCTATCATGTGATGAAAGGCTACTATAAAAATGAAGAAGCCACAAATGAAGTGATTGATGAGGACGACTGGCTTCATACGGGAGACTTAGCAGAGATGGATGAGGACGGCTATGTGAAAATCACAGGACGGCTGAAAGATATGATCATTAGAGGCGGGGAGAATGTATACCCAAAAGAGATTGAGGACGTTCTTTATACTCATCCGGACATTCTTGATGCACAGGTTGTTGGTATACCTGACGAGACGTATGGAGAAGAAGCCGCCGCATTCATTCGGCTTAAGCAAGGCAGAACGGTGACGATTGAGACACTCACCAGCTATTGTCAGTCGCAAATGGCGCGCTACAAAATTCCTAAATATTTTTTCATCACTGACGAGTATCCGATGACCGCATCAGGGAAGATTCAAAAATTTCGTCTGAAAAAACAGGCGCTTGATCTAATAAAGGAGTGAAGGCAGCGATGTTTCAAAAAGTACTGATTGCCAATCGAGGCGAAATTGCTAGGCGAATTATTCGAACATGTAAAAGGCTCGGGATCCACACCGTTGCCGTTTATTCAGAAGCAGATCAGCATGCACTTCATGTGCAAGAAGCAGACAGCGCCTATCTGATTGGAGGCGCGAAAGTATCTGAAAGCTATTTAAACATGGAAGCCATCATTAGGGTAGCCAAGCAGACAAATACAGATGCTATTCACCCAGGATATGGCCTCTTATCAGAAAATGCGGCCTTTGCAGAACGCTGCCGCAGCGAAGGTATTGCCTTTATTGGACCATCCGCACAAGTCATTCAGCGAATGGGGAATAAAATTGAAGCAAGAAAAACGATGGCTCAAGCAGGTATCCCCATTGTACCAGGCGTTTCAGCTCCGCTGCATGATGCAGAAGAAGGAGTGAGTCAAGCGCAGTCACTCGGTTATCCGATCATGCTCAAGGCATCAAGCGGGGGAGGAGGAATTGGTATGCAGCTCGTGCAAAATGATGATGAGCTGTACAGGGCTTTTGAAGGGAATCAAAAAAGAGCACAAAGCTTTTTCAACGATGGGACGCTGTATATGGAAAAGGTCATTGAAAACGCGCGGCACATTGAAATCCAGGTTCTCTTTGATTCCTTCGGCCATGGGGTTCACTTATTTGAGCGCGACTGTTCACTCCAGCGGAGACATCAAAAAATCATTGAAGAAGCACCAGCCGCCTGTCTCGATGAACCGGTGAGACGTCAGATGGGGGAGATGGCCCTCAAAGCAGCCAAAGCGATTGGGTATGAAAATGCAGGGACGATTGAATGTTTAGTCGATCAGCATCAACAATTTTATTTCCTAGAAATGAACACAAGATTACAAGTAGAGCACCCTATCACAGAAGAAATTACAGGTATTGACCTTGTTGAGGAGCAGCTGAAAATCGCTGCATGTGAGCCGCTTTCCTTTAATCAGGAGGATATTCATCAAATCGGGCATGCCATCGAGGTTAGAATTTATGCGGAAGATCCCGTCACCTTTTATCCTTCACCAGGAACGATCACTCGGCTTTCTACGCCTGAAGCTCCGTATATCCGTCATGAGTCAAGTGTGACAAAGGGAAGCATTATAACCCCTTTTTACGATCCAATGATTGCGAAAATGATCGTTTACGGTGATACACGAAAACTTGCAATAGAACGATTAAAAGGGGCATTACAAGCATATGAAATAGAAGGGATCAAAACCAACTTACCACTTTTAAGGGAAATGGCCGGATCTTCTGCCTTCTTACAAGGTAGCATCACAACCGATTTTCTCATGAAAAAAAGGGAGGGAAACCGTTCATGAAAACTGTCACGATTCAAATGGCCGGAAACTTGTGGAAGCTTCTTGTGAAACAAGGCGATGAAGTGCAAAAAGGACAGGAGGTTGCCATCTTAGAATCAATGAAAATGGAAATTCCGATCGTTGCTGAAGAGGCCGGGATCATCCGCAAAGTGCATAAAGCAGAGGGGGAATTTGTCGATGAAGGAGAGGTTCTTTTAGAACTAACAGAATAGGAGGGAGCCAGATGGCATTACCAAAGAGTGTGCTTATCAGGGAGGTCGGCCCGCGGGACGGACTGCAAAATGAATCAGTCTGGCTGGACACAAGCGAGAAGCGAACGTGGATAGATCTGCTCGCAGCAGCCCAGCTCCCTTATATTGAAGTCACATCATTTGTTCATCCTAAATGGGTTCCAGCCTTAAAAGATGCCAAAGAACTCACCCAATCCTTAAACAAAAAAGACGACACCACCTATGCAGCACTCATTCCCAATGAAAAAGGCTTAGCTCACTTTTTTGAAGCCAATCTTGACACAGGCGCTATGTTTATCTCTTCGAGTGAAACACATAACAAGAAAAATATGAATCAATCCATTCACGAAACACTTCCTGTCATCAAACAAATGACAGCTGATTTAAAAGCAGCAGGAAAACACACACGCGCGTATATTTCCACCGTGTTTGGCTGCCCGTATGAAAAACAAGTGCCAATGGATCAAGTCCTGCGGTTAACGGATATTTTGCTTTCTTATGGCATTGATGAAATATCGCTCGGTGACACCATCGGTGAAGCCCATCCGCTACAAGTAGAAAGGCGCTTAGACATTTTACTTGAACGTTTTCCTGCTGATAAAATCGCTCTTCATTTTCATGATACGAAGGGGATGGCTCTTGCCAATATTTATACGGCATTAAAAGCCGGAATCACGATATTTGACTCCTCCAGCGGGGGGCTTGGCGGATGTCCCTATGCACCTGGCTCCAGCGGAAACGTGGCGACAGAAGATGTGGTGCATATGCTTCAAAAACTAGGAATTGAGACAAATATTCACCTTCCTGCATTAATTCAAGCGGCAGAATGGATTGAAGCAAAAGTAGATCGAACCCTGCCTAGTCACTGTTTACGCGCTTTTCACTCTCAGACTACTTCATAAAGGATGAATAACATGACATCATTGGTCCATTTTTCAATACAAGATGAACAGATCGGCATCATGACCTTAAACAGGCCAGAACAAGCGAATTCCCTATCCTCTACAATGCTCGAGGAGGTCAATCAAATCATTAAAGAAATCAAACACGATGAAAGCATCCGCTGTCTGCTCATTACAGGAGCCGGTTCAAAAGTCTTTTGCGCTGGTGCAGATTTAAAAGAACGACGATTGATGACAGAAACAGAAGCAAAAGGCGCTGTTCGTTTAATTCAGCAAACCTTTATCGAGATTGAATCCATTCCTGTACCTGTCATTGCAGTGATGAACGGACACGCACTTGGCGGAGGACTTGAGCTCGCGCTCGCTTGTGATCTCCGCATCGCACGAGCCGGAGCCAGACTCGGCCTGCCAGAAACAGGACTAGCTATCATACCAGGAGCCGGAGGGACGCAGCGGCTTCCGCGTCTCATTGGACTCGGTAAAGCAAAAGAACTTATTTTCACAGGCGCATCATTACAAGCAGAAGAAGCCATTCAAATCGGGCTGATTGAGCATATTTCTGTAGCAGATTCCCTTATGAACGATGCCATCTCTCTTGCAAAACAAATCATCAAAAATGGTCCGCTTGCCTTAAAAGAAGCGAAACAAGCGATTCAATCAAGCCTTGATCACGATTTGCATACAGGTCTAAAGAAGGAATACGAAGCCTATCTACGGCTCATTGATACAGAAGATCGAACGGAAGGTCTTCAAGCCTTCCAAGAAAAACGCACGCCTCAATACAGAGGCAGGTAGCAAGAAAGGGGAATGGGTATGATTGAAGAATATGAAAAGAAAAAACAGCAGATTCTGAAAGGCGGGGCCGAGCGATACCATCAAAAAAACAAAGAAAAAGGAAAATTATTCGTCCGTGACCGCCTCCAGTTGTTATTAGATGAGGATTCTTTCATTGAGGATGCCATGTTTGCCGAGTGTCAAGATGAACATTTACCAGCAGATGGTGTTGTCACAGGGACGGGGCGGATGAATGGGCAGACGGTTTGCGTCATGGCAAATGATTCTACCGTCAAAGCAGGATCATGGGGCGTCAAAACGGTAGAAAAAATCATTAGAATCCAAGAAACAGTCGAAAAACTCAACTGTCCGATGCTGTATTTAGTCGACTCTGCGGGTGCTAGAATCACCGATCAAATCGCCATGTTTCCAGGCAGAAGAGGTGCAGGCCGCATTTTTTATAACCAGGTAAAGCTGTCTGGACGTATTCCGCAAATTTGTTTACTATTTGGTCCTTCTGCAGCCGGAGGTGCTTACATTCCTGCTTTTTGTGACATCGTCGTCATGGTCGAAGGGAATGCCTCAATGTATTTAGGCTCACCGCGAATGGCCGAAATGGTGATTGGAGAGAAAGTATCACTTGAAGAAATGGGCGGAGCGAAAATGCATTGCAGCATTTCTGGATGCGGCGATATTTTAGCAAAAACAGAAGAAGAAGCCATTCAAATCGCTCGCACCTATTTAACTTACATGCCTGCCAATTATACAGAAAAACCAAAACGAACAGCCGCAAAAGCACCTAAACCATCAGAGATTACCATTCAAGATCTCATCCCTAAAGGGCAGAATACCCCTTTTGATATGTATCAGCTTATTGATTTACTCATTGATGAAGGATCATTTTTTGAAATCAAAAAGCTATTTGCCGCAGAGCTGATCACAGGATTTGGCCGTATGAATGGTCAGCCTGTTGGTCTTATTGCCAACCAGCCTAGGGTAAAAGGCGGCGTATTATTCCATGACTCGGCCGACAAAGCCGCCAAGTTTATTCAGCTATGTGACGCCTTTCATATTCCGCTCCTTTTTCTTGCGGATATACCGGGGTTTATGATCGGAACAAAAGTGGAACAAGCAGGGATTATTAGGCATGGGGCGAAAATGATCTCCGCCATGTCAGAGGCAACCGTTCCGAAAATATCCGTCATTGTTCGTAAAGCATATGGTGCAGGTTTATATGCAATGGCAGGACCAGCCTTTGAACCGGACTGCTGTCTCGCACTTCCATCAGCACAAATTGCTGTCATGGGGCCAGAAGCCGCTGTAAATGCTGTCTATGCGAATAAAATTGCCGAATTGCCTGCCGAAGAGAGAGCGGCATTTATACAAGAGAAACGCAAGGAATACCAGGAAGATATGAATATATATAAGCTTGCCTCTGAAATGATTGTGGATGGTGTCATCCCGTTTGACCATTTGCGAGATGAGCTTTGTCATAGATTACAAGCCTATACCTCAAAAGAGATGACATTTACAAGACGAAAACACCCGGTTTATCCGGTCTAAAGGGGGCGGCCTCATGATGAACCAAAAACCAGCGTGGATCCCCGAAGAGCAGATGATGAAACAAACACGTCTTTACAAATGGATGCATTCACTTGGTTTTTCTACTTACGATGCGTTCTATCAAGCTAGTATCGAGCGTACCGATTGGTTTTGGAGAGAAGCTGAAAAGGCGGTCGGCATCGTGTGGAAGGAGCCGTATGAAGCCGTTTTAGGCCAACATTCATTCATGTGGCCCAATTGGTATAAAGGCGGCCGGCTCAACGTGGTCGAAACGGCTGTTGACAAATGGGCAGAAGATGAAGAAACCCAGCATCAACCAGCCGTGATTTGGAGAAATGAAGCGGGAGAAGAAAGAAGATGGACGTTTCTCGAACTTCAGGAAAAGGTCAATCGTCTCGCTGCTGGTTTTTTGAAGAAGGGAATTCAAAAAGGGGATGTGGCGGTCATTTATATGCAGATGCTTCCGGAAACGGCTGCCGTCATGCTTGCCTTTGCAAAGATTGGGGTCATCTTTAGCCCAGTTTTTTCTGGCTATGGAAGCGAGCCTCTTGCCGTACGTATTCGTGCATCGGGGGCAAGCATTGTCGTCACAGGGTCGAGCGTGACGCGCCGGGGAAAAACGATCAACATGCGGGAATGTGCAGCAGAAGCAATCGACAAAACCAAGACTGTCAAAACAGTCATTGTACACGCTTCCTCTCCTACTGGATATAAAGAGGATATGAAGCTAAACGATTTGTTAAAAGAAGAACCAATGAGTGAAACGACTTATCTTTCAAATGAAGATCCTCTTATGATCTTATACACGTCTGGAACAACCGGTACACCAAAAGGGGCTGTTCATACCCACGCAGGCTTTCCTGTAAAAGCGGCTTTTGATGCTGGTCTTTGTATGGACGTTGCAAAAGGAGACCGCTTGTTTTGGCTCACAGACATGGGATGGATGATGGGGCCATTTCTCGTCTTTGGCGGTTTGATCAATGGAGCTGCAATTGTTTTATATGACGGCGCTCCCGATTATCCAGATGAACAGCACCTTTGGTCATTCATCCACGAGCAAAAAGTCACCCATTTTGGACTTTCACCTACTTTTGTACGTTCTGCGATGCAGCAAAACCTTGCAGACATTGAGCTGCCGCATGTCAAAGCCATCATTTCTACAGGTGAACCGTGGAATGAAGCACCATGGCAATGGCTTTTTGACACAATTGGTCAAAAGCACATTCCGATCTTAAATTACTCAGGGGGAACAGAGGTTTCTGGCGGTATTGTAGGAAGTACGCTGCTTCGTCCAATTAAACCGATCCTTTTTAATGCGGCAATCTTAGGAATGGCGGCAGATGTGTTTAATGAGGCAGGACAGAGCATGATGAATGAGGTAGGGGAGCTTGTTGTGAAAAAGCCATGGGTCGGTATGACATGTGGGTTTTGGAAAGATCCGGAGCGATATGAAGACACATATTTCAAACGATTTGATGGGGTGTGGACACACGGTGATTGGGTGATGCAATCAGAGGATGGCGCATTCCATATCACGGGCAGATCGGATGATGTCATTAATACAGCAGGAAAACGCGTCGGTCCAGCTGAAATTGAATCCATTCTTGTCGGGCATCCAGCCGTACATGAGGCTGCTGTGATTGGAGTCAAGGATGAGGTGAAGGGAGAAGCACTTGTTTGTTTCGTTGTAGCCAGTTTACAGTCTTTCGAAGAAGCAGCACTCATTTCAGAGCTTAAAACTCATGTTGGTTCATATGCGGGGAAAGCGCTCACTCCAAAGGAAATTCATCTCATTTCAGCTTTACCGAAAACAAGAAACGGAAAAATCGTCCGGCGTTTATTAAAAGGCGCGTATGAGCAGCTGCCTTCACCCGATCTATCTTCTTTAGACAATCCGAAGGTGTACAAAAGCATTTGCGAATACTTGAAAAGGAAACAAAGTATATAAAAAAAGACAGGAGAGATCCCTGTCTTTTTTATTGCACATGAAAATTCGTGCCATCTGTTGTTGCTTTTACAATTCCTGCCCGAATCACAAAATCACCGAAATGTTCATCCTCTTCACGTTCTTTGGCATAGCGGGGGAGAAGAGAGCCAAGCTCGTTTAAAATGTCTTCTTCTCCAACATTTTCTCGGTACAATTTACTTAATCTGCTGCCATCGAAAGCAGCGCCAAGATACATATTGTATTTGCCAGGTGATTTCCCGATAAAGCCAATTTCACCTAGTGCATGACGGGCGCATCCATTTGGACATCCAGTCATACGAATCGTGATTTCTTTATCACTTAAGCCGTTTTCTTCGACAATCTCTTCAATTTTGTCAATCAAGCGCGGGAGGTAGCGTTCTGCTTCTGCCATCGCTAAACCACATGTTGGAAGAGAAACACAGGCCATTGAACTGCGGCGGAGTGCCGAGTGCTGCTGGCCAGCTGATAAACCGAACTCCTGAATGAGCTGCTCGATTTGTTTCTTTTTATGCGTTGTGACATTTCCAATCATTAAATTTTGATTCGCTGTTAAGCGGAAGTCACCTGTATGAATCTTCGCGATTTCACGAATGCCTGTCATCAGCGGGTAGTCATCGTAATCCGTGATGCGGCCGCCTTCTACAAACATCGTATAATGCCATCTGCCATTGATGCCTTTTACCCAGCCATAGCGGTCACCGTTATGATCAAAGTGATAATCTCTTGCGTCTAAAAGGGTAAACCCTAGGCGGCGTTCAAGCTCTTCTTTTACATTCTCAAGACCGAGACGGTCCACTGTATATTTAAAGCGGGCATTTTTTCTCACCGAACGGTTTCCGTAGTCACGTTGAATAGTGATCACTTGTTTGGCAATCTCTACAACTTGTTCCGGTGTACAAAAGCCAATCACTTTTGCAAGCTGAGGATAGGTCGCTGTGTCACCATGCGTCATACCCATTCCGCCGCCAATCGCGACATTAAAGCCGACTAATTGATCATTTTCAATAATCGCAATGAAGCCTAAATCCTGCGAAAAGACATCAATATCGTTAGCAGGAGGGACCGCCACACCAATCTTGAATTTTCTTGGCAGATAAAGCGGACCATACATCGGCTCAACCTCTGTATCAGGCGTTGCCGCTACTTTTTCCTCATCAAGCCAAATTTCATGATATGCTCTTGTTTGCGGAAGCAGGTCATCACTTAATTTTTTGGCGAGCTCGTATACGTCATGGTGTACTTCTGATTGATAGGGATTTGACGTACACATGACATTACGGTTCACATCACCGCAAGCAGCGATTGTATCAAGCATAGTAGAGTGGATGTCTTGAATGGTCTTTTTCATGTTCCATTTTAAAATACCGTGAAGCTGAAAGGTTTCACGAGTTGTCAGCTTTAACGTACCGTTTCCATATTTATGAGCAAGCTCATCCATGACAAGCCACTGCTTGGATGTAGCAATTCCGCCAGGCAGGCGGACGCGCAGCATAAATTGATAAGCAGGCTCAAGCTTTTGTTTCTGCCGTTCATTTCTCAGGTCACGATCATCCTGTAAATAACTGCCGTGATGCTTCATCAGGCGGTTGTCATCATCAGGAATACCCGCTGAAATCGGATCAAGCATCACTTCTTTTAATGTACCCCGTAAATAATCACTTTTTTCTTTGATTTCCTCTACGTCGCTCGGAGGTCCATCCGGCGCTGTTAATGCTGTCTTCACCATGTAAGTAAAAGCTCCTTTCTCTCAAGCATTCAATCAATATACGTCACGCTGATAGCGTTTTTGCTGCTGCAAGTTGGCTAGATAGCTTTCTGCTTTCTCTTTGCTCATCGCACCTTCTTCTTGGATGATTGATAGAAGGGTATCATGAACATCATGCGCCATATGTTTTTCATCTCCGCAGACATATACATAAGCACCTTGCTCCAGCCATTCGAATAATTCTTTACTTTGTTTCTTCATTTGGTGCTGGACATATACTTTTTCCTCTGAATCTCTTGAAAAAGCCACATCCATTTTCGTTAACACACCATCTTTTAACCACTTTTGCCATTCGGTTTGATATAAGAAATCCGTCACAAAGTGCTGATCACCGAAGAACAACCATGACTTTCCATCTGCACCGACTTCCTCACGCTCCTGCATAAATGAACGGAAAGGGGCGATACCTGTGCCTGGTCCCACCATAATGATCGGTGCATCATGGTTTTCAGGAAGCTTAAAGTTTTGATTGTGCTGGATATAAACAGGCAGCTTATCACCTGGCTCTAAGCGCTCCGCACATAAGATTGAGCAGACACCTTGACGTTCTCTTCCGTGAGCATCATATCTCACAGCACCGATCGTCAAATGAACTTCTTCTTCATTTGCTTTAAGGCTGCTTGCAATGGAATAAAGGCGTGCAGGAATTTTTCTTAAAATCGCAGTGAAGTCTGCTGCTGTTCCTTCAAAAGGACCGAAATCACGCGCAGCATCTACTAAATCTCTTCCTGCTATATACGCTTTTAATTTTTCTTCGCTTCCTTCTTCTAAAAGGGCCTGCAAGGCTTCGCTTTTTGTAAAGGACGACATCTTTTGAAGAAGAGGTTTTGTTAATACGGTAATCTCAAAATGAGAGGTGAGTGCTTCTTTTAAAGGAAGCGTGTCGCCGTTTTTATGAACGGTGACGGTTTCCTCTGCATTCCATCCACATGTTGTGATCAGTTCATCAACAAGCGCAGGATCATTTGTAGGATAAATACCAAGGCTGTCACCTGGCTCATAAACAAGTCCTGATCCTTCAAGAGAAAGCTCCAAATGACGGGTTTCTTTGTTAGAGCCGCGGCCATTTAGGTTGATATTTTCAAGCACTTCAGCATAAAAAGGATTTGTTCTTGAGTATTCAGATGCAGCGGTTTGAGTGTTTACTCCTGCTGATTCCTGCTGGGTTGCTGCGGCTCCGCCTTCACTAAGTGAAGATGCCACCCCTTGAAGCCATTCAGAAAACGGCTCATCATAATCAAGGTCACAGTCCACTCGATCGAAAAGACGCGTTCCGCCAAGCTCTTTTAAACGCTCATCAAATTCTTTACCTGTTTGACAGAAGAATTCGTAAGAGCTGTCGCCAAGTGAAAGGACAGAAAAGCTTAAATGATCGAGCTTTGGTGCACGTCTGCCGTGAACATATTCATGGAAAGAAAGGGCATTATCAGGCGGATCTCCCTCACCATGTGTGCTCACAATGATCAGTAAATTGTTTATTTTTTTCAGACTATTTGGTTTAAAATCTGACATAGAAGAGAGCGTCACTTGAAAACCTTTCTCTTCAAGATGCTGCGCTGTCTTTTTTGCTAACCCTTCAGAATTGCCTGTTTGCGAGCCATAAAGCACGGTCACATCTTTGCTGACAGGCTGCGCTGGTGCTGCAGCAGAAGGAGAAGGGGGTTGGGCAGTATTTTCTAATCCGGTTAAAGCTGCCTGTGCTGATAAATAACCGGTAAGCCAAATTTTTTGCTGATCTGTTAAAGTCGGAAGCAGCTGATTAAGCAGTTCTGCCTGCTGCTGACTAAACGGACTGTTCAATACATGAAGTTGCAACGATATCCACCTCACAAGGAATATAAACATAGATTAATTCGATAGGAATTATATATATAGGTTCAATTTGAACTTTACCGAAAGTTTGCCATTAAGTAAAATATATAATATTGATTGTCATGATTAAGATTTCTAATACCTTTGCAAGGTGAAATTAGTTTATTCTGTCAAGGAGGAAATATGAGTATTATTAGAGATTTGGAAGATCCAAAAGTTAAGTTTAAATTAGCAAAGAAGGTGTCTATCTATAGAAAGGAATTAGAAAAATTAAATCTGAATCAAGTTGCAGATCTTCGAATTTATGCGAAAGATAAATATGAGAGAGCTGCCAATTTTTCCACAAAAGCTTCAATTATAACAATAACAATTGTGCCAGCATTTTTATTTTTGAACTCCTACTTTAATTCATATTTTAACTATGGATTAGATTTTATTACTAAAAAGCACAAAACTAACGATTCGAAATTGCAAAATGCTTTCGATGAAATTTCAATAAATATAATGGATACTTATCTGAATATCGCTTTAAGTATATTGTTATGTGTTTTTATTGTTCTTCTCAGTAGAAGATTTGATGTTTCCAAAACAAATAAACTTTTTAATTTAATTGATGAAATATATGACATGAAATTAAAACGAGAGGAACAATTTCAAAAGGATTATAAACAAATGCAACAGAGAAGAGCTATGAATTGGAAGGTAATTTCTTGTGTTCATTATTCTGACCGTTTCGAGATTTTAATGAAATCTCCAAATCGAAAAGAAGCTGAATTTTTTATGTTCTATGAATTAGATCATATTAAAGAGGTTGAAGTAATTTTTGGGATCAGTGGAAAAGTGAATTCACGATCATTATTATAGTCACCACTTTAAACCCCAATGACTTTTTTATGTTCTGATTTAACGAAAGTAGATTCTAAAAAGCTGTCACAGGGTCAAACGATTGAGGTTTGGTTTGATGAGTTACAAGAATCGTCTCCTCCTAAAGCAACGGTCAAGAAATATCACATCATAATGGATAAGTAGGGGGGCAGATTCTTTCTATCATGAAAAAGGAGAAAAACCCTAAGGTTTTTCTCCTTTCTCAAATTATGCTGTTGGAAGTCCCATCACAGCTTTCACTTCTAAATATTCCTCGATTCCGAAGTCTCCCCATTCTCTTCCGATACCAGATTGCTTAAAGCCGCCAAACGGGGCAAAGTAATCTGTTTCGGCATTGTTAATGGTAATTTGACCGGCACGAATATGTTCAGCTACATATTTTAATGTTTTTTCATCTTTTCCAACCACATATCCAGCAAGACCGTACACTGTATCATTGGCAATCTCAAGGGCATGATCCAGGTCTTGATATGTGATCACACTCATGACGGGTCCGAATATTTCCTCTTGCGCAATGGTCATATCATTTTTCACATTTGTGAAAATAGTATGCTTGGCAAAATATCCTTTGTCTAGTCCGTCCGGCTTCCCAGTTCCCCCAGCAAGCAGGTTAGCACCTTCTTCAATTCCTTTTTCAATATAAGACTGCACGGTATCCCACTGCTTTTTGGAGACAAGCGGGCCAGTGGCGTGATCTTCTCGCGGATCACCAACTGTAAACTTCGGCAGGGCATTCAGCAGCGCTTTTTCAAATGCGTCTTTCATTGATTCAGGAATCAGCACACGTGTAGCTGCGGAACATACTTGACCTGTATTCATCGCAATATGATGAACGGCTGTTTCGGCTGCCTCATCCACATCTGCATCATCTAAGACGATAAGAGGGGATTTCCCGCCGAGCTCAAGAGCCACTTTCTTAATATTGTCTGCAGCGTTCTCCATTATTTTAGAGCCGACAGCACCTGATCCAGTAAATGAAACAAAGTCAATATCAGGATGTGAGCTAATGCCGTCACCAATGACGTCACCAGTTCCGTTTACTAGGTTGAAGACTCCTTTTGGTACGCCTGCTTCATCAATGATGTCTGCAAGAATCATTGCGGCAAAAGGTGTAATTTCCGCAGGCTTTAAGACAACTGGTGAACCTGCTGCAATGGCACCTGCGATTTTAAGTGATGTTTGATTCGTTGGGAAATTCCAAGGTGTAATCAATCCGCTGACACCAATCGCTTCTTTTATAATGGTATGCCCGCCGCGGTCCTCAGTAAATGTATAAGATTTAAGTGCTTCCGCTGCTTTAGAAAAATGTTCATGTCCCATTTTGTAATGAACCTCTTCTGATACTTTCAGCGGTGCACCGAGCTCTTGTGTCATGACTTCTATCAGTTCATCCTTACGTTTTTCGTAGCCGCGCACAATGTTTTCCAGCATCTTTACGCGTTCATTTCGAGATGTTTTTGAGAAAGAAGGGAAGGCGGCACGAGCAGCTTTGACTGCCTTATCTAAATCTTCTTTTGTACCTAAACTAATGGTGCCAATGACTTCCTCTGTAGCAGGATTGATGACTTCCGTCGTTTCGTTTCCTGTTGATGCGATCCATTCTCCGTTAATAAAATGTTTCTCTTGATTTCTCATTCTGACATGTCTCCTTTTTATATGTGATTCCATTCAATATTCTGTTTTCAGGTGATATAAAACTGTACCCACTGTGAAAAATCTAAAACGATGAAACTGTAAAAGAAAAAGTTTCTGATATAATACGCAAAGTGGGACATATGTCCTTTTCAACTTCAGGGCATCTATCATTTAATGGAACTAGACTGAAAAAAGAAGGAGCATTTGAACGAATGAAAGGTGTTATTTTCGCTTTATTAGGAGGCGCTTGTATTACACTGCAAGGCGTAGCAAACGCAAGAATCAGCCAGGATATCGGGACATGGCAGGCGGCAACCATCACGCAGCTGACCGGTTTTGTTATCGCACTTATCATTTTACTGATCGTACGTGACGGACATGTTCGAGAATATCGAAAGGTGCAGCCGCTTTATTTAGTAGGCGGCGCATTTGCAGCCATTATTATTTTTAATGAAGTCACTGCAATTCAAATGATCGGTGTCACACTGACGATCGCTGCTTTACTCATTGCACAGCTGGCATTTACCTTTGCAATCGATGCAAAAGGATGGTTTGGTGTACAGAAGAAGAAAATGAAATGGCCGCATTATGCAGGAATTCTATTGATGATCGCGGGTGTAATCATTTTAAAGCTATAAAGGAGGGCGTCAGATGGAGGAGCTTCATGATGAATGTCTATTTTCTTCTTATCTCAAGGCACATCAATTAGAAAACGTCTTTCATCAGAAACTCATATCACATGTCAGCTTATGGCGCTATGAGCAAGGTGAGCTGATTTGTTCAAAGGGAGATCAGAGGGAGCACTTGTACTTGTTAGTAAAAGGAAAATTAAAGATTTTCACCACCACAAAGGAAGGGAAGACCTTTATTCTTTGTTTTAAACATCCTCTTGAAGCCATTGGAGATATTGAATACGTTCAGCAGACAGATATGGTCAATACAGTGGAGGCTGTCACAGAAGTACATATGCTAAGGATTTCTCATCAAGCGCTCATGCGTCATGCGAAGGATGACCCCCGCATATTAACCTTTTTATTAAAAGGTATTACAAACAAATTTTATACGAAATCAAACGATTTGAGCTTCCACCTTTTATATCCTGTAGAGGTCAGGCTCGCAAGCTACTTATTGTCTGTGTTAACAGTTGATAACAGCGCGAGCGCACTTCGTCTTACCGATGCGGCGAGCTTAATTGGTACAAGCTACAGGCATATTAACCGGGTGATTCAGCAATTTTGTGAAAAAGGGCTGATAGAGAGGCAAAGAGGCGAGATTACGATTCTTGACCGGAAAGGGCTCTTAGAAATAGCAGAGCACAACATTTATGAATAGAAGAAATGAAGGGATTCAGACATGATCATAGGAATAGGATTAGCCATCGCGGCTGGCGCACTCGTCAGCTTACAAACCATTTTTAACAGTAAGGTCAATGAGCAGACAGGCTCTTGGTCAACAACCACTCTCGTTCTAGGTATGGGCTTTATTGCTTCACTTTTGATGGGTCTTTTGCTAGAAGGAACCGGCATGTTTCAATTAAGACATATGGAAGCGTGGTACTGGATTAGCGGAGCCATTGGAGTAGGGGTGGTCATCTGCCTCGTTCAAGCAATCAAACGTCTTGGTCCGACTTATGGAATCTCAATTGTCCTGATTTCACAGCTTGGCTGCGCGCTTTTGTTCGATTCGCTTGGCTGGCTTGGGTTAGAGAAAGTGGAATTTTCGCCCGCAAAACTATTAGGTGTCATTGTGATTATTGCAGGAATCTTGGTGTTTAAATTGACCAAATTGGAACCAGCAGAAGAAGAGCAATCAGAAGAAAAAGGGCTGCCACAAGAGTAGCTGCCCTTTAGATCAACCGCCGCCATAAAACGGTTATCGCGGATAAACCATTTAAAAGGAGCCTTTTCATCAAAGGCTTTTTTTTCTGCCCATAGCCGTCCGCTTTATAGGCTGCTTTGTCCTTCGCGACGAGAATACTATAGGCGATTTTACGTTCGATTGCCTGAGTAAGTGATAGCGCAAACGGGGCACTATCAATGACCAAAATCGACTCTGTATTTAAAAAACTAGACCTCGCATCTAAATTATATGTTCCAATAATACTTAAATAATCATCAATGACCATCGATTTCGCATGAATGGAATACGGACCTTCATATTCGTACAAATGAACGCCTGTTTTCATCAGTTCCTTTTTCGTGCTTAAGTAGCCTGCAAAAGCTAAAGGATTTGGCGTGGCTGTCAGAGAATTCGTGACAACTGTTGTTTGAATCTCGCTAGCTAATGGAGTGAGGCCTTCCTTCATGGGTCGTGTCGGGATAATATAAGGTGTCTGTATGAGCACAGATCGCTTTGCCCGGTGAGCAAGATCGTTTAATTTTTTCAGTACAAGAGGACGCTTATTGAAGCGCTCCACTGGATTTGTAAAGAATGCAATCTGTTTTACTGAGGTGGTATCTGCTGCCCAATTAAAGGACGACATCACAAAAGGTTCTTTCGTACGCACTGCCTCCTGATAGGACCTAAGCAGTTTCTTTCTTAGTTTTAAGCCATTTTTTGCTTTTTGCTTGGAGAACACGGCTTTTGTTTTTTTCGTAAAGTTATGATTCCATAAATAAACGAAATATTGCTCCATTTCATCTAATACTTTTCCTTTTTTGTCGTTATAAAGCAGCACATCGCGGTCGAATGCAAAGTCTTTCGGCGGCTGATCTGCAAAGTATTTATCACCGATATTTCTTCCGCCCATGACAGCTACTCGGCCATCTGCCAGCAGCAGCTTATCATGAAGGCGGTTATGCCACGTCCATGGCTTAAATAACCGAAAGGGCTCATAAAAACGAATGGCCATGTTCGGGTGATTTGCCACGGCATACCTTAAATGCTTCAGCGGTCCACGCAAACTATGGCAGATGCCGTCTAAAAGCAGCTGAACTTTCACCCCTCGATCAGCTGCTTCAATCAAAGCACCTAGTACCCATTCGGCTGTTTTTCCCTTTTGAATGGAGTAATAACTAAGACGGATCATCCTCTTTGCCTCACGAATCATTTGAATTCTGGCCTGGCCAGACTCAAATCCATCGTCAAGAAGCATCACTTGATTTGTGCCCTGATCGTCTCCTGAGATGGAAGAGGCTTTATAGATACAATGTTCTTTGCATGTTTTTTGAATCGGTAAATAAAACAAAACAAATGCGGTCAAAAAGACATAAACGACATAGAGAAGGATCAGATAAAACAAAAGATGAAGCATACGGATCAGCTCCTTTCACATAGACACAACTTTTCCTTAGTTTATGTCAAAAATAAAATTTCACTCATTTCCGCCTTTCACCTAAATACATGACAAAAGAATCATCTTGTTTTTATTGGGCATTTAATTATAGTATGAAATGAGTAAGGGGGAATCGAATTGAACGAATCATTATTTAACATCCCAAGCGATGTATATCAAACGTTAAGTGAAACAGAGCGTTATTTACTCAATTATATTCACCAGCATTTAGAGGATATCTCCACCTTATCCATTGTCACTTTAAGCGAAAGAGCCAATGTATCGACAGCCACAATTGTCAGACTGATGAAAAAAATTGGTTATAATGGCTATACATCCTTTAAATATCGATTGAAACAAGAAAAGAAAATGACAGATGCAAGCGACCAGCTCAAGAATATTGATGAAGACATCAAACTAGCGATTCGGAAAAATGAAGAAGAGGTTTTAAAGACGATACAGCTGCAAAGTATTGGACAAATTGAAGATGCCGTTCAAAAAATACATAATGCAGACAAAATTTATATTTTCGGCAGAGGCTTCTCAGAGATGATCGCCAAAGAGATGACCATCAAGTTACAGCTCATCGGGAAAACATGTGAAGTACACGACGATCCGAATATCATTCGGCTGAAATCGCGAGACATTGAAAAAAGTGAGCTTGCCATCTTTGTTTCATTAAATGGCGAAACGTCTGAGCTCGTTGAAGCGTGTCAAAATCTCAGCATGAAGCAAGTGACAACTATTACAGTCACGACAAGAATAGATTCTACATTAAGCAAAATATCAGATATGACACTAGTCGGATATAAAGGGGAACAATCTTTCTTCCCAGATTATGAAGTCAGATCCCGCCTGTCTCTCCATGTCATTGCCCGCATTTTACTCGATGCCTATGTGATCCGAATGAAATAACCAATAAGAAAGCCTTCGAGACTTTGATCTGGAAGGCTTTTTCTCATGAAAACCTTTACACATTCTGAAAACATTTTCACTGAATCGTATGAGATACTTTCTTTAGAGAAAAGAAAGAAGGTGAAACCAATTGATTTATACCTGCACCTTAAATCCTGCTATTGACCTATATATTGCATTAAAAGAAATGCGGGCAAATGCAGTCAACCGTACGGAAGATGAAGATTATCAGCCGAATGGAAAAGGCGTGAACGTGTCGATTATGCTAAAGAAATATGGCTTCACCAGCACTGCATTAGGGTTTATCGCTGGGTTTTCAGGCTCTTATATTGAACAATCCTTAAAGGATCTCTCTATTCAGACCGATTTTATCTCGGTTGAGGGAATTACACGCATTAATGTTTTTATTAATACGACAGAAGAATACAAGCTCGTGAACCAGGGCCCTGCGATTGAAGAAAAAGCGCTTCACGCCTTTCGTGAGAAAATTGCAGCTATCCCGCAGGGGGGCATCCTCATCATGTCAGGCAGTTTGCCAAAGGGCGTTCCTGCCAGCATTTTTTCAGAAGTAGCAGCTATTTGCCATCAACAAAGCGTCAAGTTCATTTTAGACACAAGCTCTGCAGCGGTTCTTGAGACGCTTCAATACAAGCCGTACTTATTAAAACCGAATGAAGAAGAAATGGCTGCTTTTTTCGGCAAAACACATCCTCTGTCAGAAAAAGAACTCATTCAATCAGGAGAAAAGCTTATTGAGATGGGTGCAGAGCAAGTGCTTATTTCCCGCGGGGGAGAAGGGGCTTTGTTCATTACGAAAAACGCCGTCTTAAAAGGAAACGCACCGACAGGCATTGTAGTAAACACAGCTTGTTCAGGAGATGCGATGCTTGCAGCTTTTCTTAGTAAACAGCTTGAAGGACATTCACCTGAAGAATGCTTACGCTACGGCATTGCAACAGGAGCCTCTACCGCATTTTCGAAAGGCTTAAGTGATTTACATGACATTGATTCATTGATTGAGCAAGTACACATACAGAAAATATAAGGGGGAATACACATGAGCCGTAAAAAAATTGTCGCTGCAACCGGCTGTCCAACAGGCATTGCACACACATTCATGGCAGCTGAAGCATTAAAAATCGCTGCTGAGCAACTAGGGGTCGACATCAAAGTCGAAACGCATGGTCAAGTAGGAATTGAAAACGCTTTAACCGATCAAGACATTATGGAAGCAGATGGAGTCATTGTGGCAGCCGACAAAGATGTGCATACAGACCGTTTTCACGGCAAGCCACTGATTGAAGTGCCTGTAGCCAAAGGCATTCGCACGCCGACTGAGCTGATTCAGAGCATTATCAATGGAGATGCTCCCGTTCATCAAGTGAAAGGAAGAGCTTCTGGAACAGAGAAACCATCTGCTCCTTCATCCTCTCAACAAAAATCGGCAAATAAATGGATACACACCATTTATAAGCACTTAATGAACGGTGTATCACACATGCTGCCATTTGTCGTTGGAGGCGGGGTCTTAATAGCTATTTCCTTCCTATTCGGAATCTACTCTGCTGATCCTCAGCACGAAACGTATCATCCGTTTGCTGCCTATTTGAAAAGCATTGGCGGACTTGGCTTTAGCTTAATGGTACCAATTTTAGCAGCATTTATCGCTGATTCAATTGCAAGACGCCCAGGGATGGTCGTCGGCTTTATAGGAGGGCTCCTTGCAAATGATGGAGGTGCTGGCTTCTTAGGCGGTATAATCGCAGGTTTTGCAGCAGGATATATCATTTTATTGCTTCAATTCTTGCTTCAAAAATTACCAGCATCGCTTGATGGATTAAAATCGATCTTCATCTATCCTGTCATCGGTATTTTCTTAATTGGGGCTGTCATGACCCCGCTATTGGTTCCCATCACAGGGTTAAATAATTCCTTAATGGATTTTCTCTCATCTGTACAATCCACAAATCCGCTGCTTTTAGGCTTAATTGTGGGAGCAATGTGTGGATTTGATATGGGCGGACCATTTAACAAAGCAGCCTATGTTACAGGAACGGCTTTACTTGCACAAGGCAACCTTTACTTTATGGCAGGTGTGTCTGCAGCATGTATCACACCACCACTTATCATCGCGATTGCTACAACCATTTTCCGAAAACATTTCACGCCACAAGAACGAAATGCTGGGGCAATCAACTATATTCTGGGGGCGACACATATTACAGAAGGAGCCATCCCATTTGCGGCAAAAAACCCAGTCGTTGTCCTGCCAATTATCATGTTTGGCTCGGCCATCTCTGCTATATTGACATATTTGTTTGGCGTACAGGTTCCAGCTCCGCACGGTGGATTCCTTGTCCTTCCAGTTGTCACAGGTGCTTTCCAATGGGTGCTTTCCATACTAATCGGATCAATTGTAGGTGCGATTCTATACGGACTTTACCGTAAAAAAATAGACAAACCCGCAGTTTAAGAGGGAGGAAGAGAAATAATGGAACATATCTATATGAATCTTCACGAAACAGCTTCTTCACAGGCTGGCGTGTTCGCAGCCATTGCTGACATTGCCTACAAATCAGGTATTTGCACCTCACCAGAGGAAGTCAAAAAAGGCTTAGCGGAAAGAGAAGCTCTGAGTACAACCGGTTTTCAAGATGGATTTGCTATTCCGCATACACAAACAGAAGCCATCACAAAACCAGCACTTGTGATCGTCCGCACGGAAACAGGCATTGAATGGGACGCTTTTGATGGGAAGCCTTGCTTTTTCTTCTTATCCTTATTGATTCCTAAAAGTGAAGCAGGTACGACTCATTTAAAGGCTCTTTCTGCCCTTTCACGAGGCTTAATGGATGAAACGAAACGTCAAAAACTGCTGGAAACAAGAACAAATGAAGACATGCTGGCTGTATTAAAAACGGATATTTTAACTAGAGAGGATGTTTGATCATGCCTTTACTTTCAACAACACCAATGCTTGAGGCTGCGAAAAAAGAAAAATACGGAATTGTGGCATTCAATGTGCACTCCTTTGACAGTATATATTGGGTGCTCGAAACGGCAGCAGAATTAAAGTCACCTGTGATATTGCAAACAACGGTTGGAACGGTTCAATCTCTTGGAGCAAAAGCGATTGCAGATACAGTGAAGGCGGCGGCTGATCAATATCAAATCCCAATTGGTCTTCACCTCGATCACTGCACAGACTTTGATGTGATTCTCACCTGTATCAGGGCCGGATATACATCCGTTATGATCGATGCATCTATGCACTCATATGAAGAAAATGTTCGCCGCACAAAAGAAGTTGTGGACCTCGCATTAAAAGTAGGGGTGAACGTTGAAGCAGAATTAGGCAAGGTAGGCGGTGTCGAAGATGATATCGTCGTTGATGAAAAGGATGCTGAAAAAGCCATTCCATCAGAATGCCGTCAATTTGTAGAAGAAACTGGGGTGCCCACTTTAGCGCCTGCGATTGGTACTGCCCATGGCATTTATAAAGGGGTGCCGGATATTGACTTTGCCCGCATTGAACAAATTGCGGACCTGGTCGATGTACCACTTGTTCTCCACGGTGGTTCTGCTGTACCGGATGAGGATGTGAAGCGATGCGTTGCACTTGGTATGGCAAAGGTGAATGTCTCAACTGAATTGAAAAATGCATACTCCGAGGCCATACGTGATCATTTCTCAAATGAACCTGAAAGCTTAGATCCGCGTATGTATTTACAAAAAGCAAAACAAGCAGCAAAAGACATGGTCCAATCGAAAATACGAATCGTTGGCAGTGAGGGCAAAGCCCATCCGCTATATCAATAAGAAAAAAAGCAGAGCTGCAATCGCTCTGCTTTTTCACATTAATCGTTTTCTTTCATTTCATTTGATGTACGTACTCGTGCATTTCCCATAAATATGACTGTAATCGCCGCAAGTGCAATCGGGAATAAAGCAAGCAAAAATACATACGTAATACTTTGTGACATTGCATCGATGACTTTATTTAAAATATCAGTCGGAATTTGTGAGCGGGCACCTTCTTGGAAAATAGCCTGTGGATCGCCTATTTGAGAAGGGGTTCCTTTCATTCCGCTAAAGGCATCAGCTAAACGATTTGTCAGCACATTGGTTTGAATCGTCCCGAAAATCGTGACACCGAGCGTCATCCCAAGTGATCTCATAAATGAATTGGTCGAGTTTGCACTGCCTCGATAGCGCGGCTCAAGATCATTCATTGAAGCTGACGGCAGAAGGGAGAAGCTGAACCCGACCCCAAAGCCTGATATCATCATAAAGAGTGTGAGCCACAGTCTTGCTGTATCTGGTGACATATTGGCAAGCAGCAGCATCCCAGCGAAAAATGAAATGACAGAGATGGTCATAAGACGTCTGAAAGGCACTTTCGTCTGCATCGTTCCGCCAATCATACTGCCAATGACTGATCCAATCATCATCGGTGTTAAAATAAACCCTGCACTTGTTGCAGATTCACCGTACACCGCCTGCACGAAAATAGGAATAAACACAGCAAGAATAATGAATGTCCCACCATATAAAAACGCCAAAATTTGAGATGTCGCAAATAATCGATTTTTAAACATCCAAAATGAGATAATCGGTTCCTCAGCTTTACGCTCAACAATAAAGAAGATCGTACCGAACACAAGAAACACAGCAAAAAGTGTGAGGATTTGCACCGAATCCCAAGCATAAGATTTACCGCCAAGCTCAAGCGCAAACATTAAGCTGACAACCGCAACGACAAGTGTAATAGCACCTGACCAGTCGATTTTCTGCTTACGATGTTCAAGCGATTCCTGATAATATCTGGCGATCAAGAAGACACTGACAATACCAATCGGCACATTAATATAGAAAACCCAATGCCAGCCGATCGAATCCGTAATAATAGCACCTAAGAGCGGTCCGAGTACACTTGATAAACCAAAGACAGCTCCAAACATACCAGACATTTTTCCACGCTTTTCAGGCGGGAAGATGTCAAAGATAATTGTAAATGCGATTGGAAGAAGGGCACCGCCTCCAAGCCCTTGAATGGCTCGGTAAATAATGAGCTGATCCATCGTTTGTGCGATACCGCACAGCGCTGATCCAATTAAAAAGAAAATAAGTCCAAACAGAAAAAAACGCTTTCGACCATACATATCAGAAAGCTTTCCGTAAATAGGCATTCCCGCCATTACTGCCACCATATAAGAAGCCGTCACCCAAGCAAATTTATCAAAACTGCCCAAATCTGCTACGATACTTCCCATCGCTGTTGCAACAATGGTATTGTCCATCGCTGCCATAAAAATCCCTAACAGCAAACCGATGACAACAAAGCGAGTGGATGCCTTGCCTTTATCCACATGATTCATTTCATTTACCTCCTGCTTACGTTCTCTCCTTATTTTTGCTATGATCAACTTAAATATTAAAGTAAGAGAACATTTATCTTGATGATCAAGATAAATTGATTTTAAAGGGAGGAGAACAAGTTGTCAATAAAGAACGAGGCTGAAGACAGAGCAACCCAGATCATCCATACAATGAGGCGCCTCGCCACACGAACCGTTTTATTCCACCAAGCGGCCGCCCAATCACTCGGCCTTTTTCCAACAGATCTCAAATCAGCTGATTTATTAAATGAACTCGGCCCCCTTACAGCAGGGGAATTAAGTGAAAAAACAGGCCTTAGCTCCGGTGCAGTCACAGCACTCATTGACCGGCTTGAAAAAGCGGGCTACGCCAAAAGAGCAAAGGACCCAAAAGACAAACGAAGAGTGATCATCGTTCCATTAACGGCAGGGAAATCACAGGTGAAAGAACTCTTTCGATCCTTATCAACATCAACGAAGGAACTCACAAATGAATACAAACCAGAAGAATTAGATTTAATTATTCAATTTATAACTGAAGCAGCAGATATCATGGAGCAAGAACTTCAATTGCTTAAGTCTAAATCGTAAAAAGTACACTGATCCGGGTGTGCTTTTTCTAAGTGCATTCCTAATTCATGTAGGGATTGCCTCGACTAGTGACATCTTCCTTACCATGGAAGTGCTCTATAACTCTTTTTTATAATGGAGTAGCTCAAAAAAATGTTCTATTTAAAAGATTGTTCTAAAAACTACATTATAATTGTTATGACAAAAGTGGAGCTAATGAATTCTATAGTTTGCTTTTCAATTGAAACAATGTTCATTTACATAATCAGTATTGTTTTTGTATCTTAATGCCTATTTAATGATAAACTTTGTATTGGTAAAATTGGCCTTGTCAAAGAATGGGAGGGAGTGAATTCTTCTGGGCAAGATACTTGATGCAAAAGCACTAACAAGTGCCATGGACACAAGGGCAAAACACCATCAGGAACTCCGTGAACAAATGGTAGATTTAAAAAAGGCATTACAAGGTGTTGCTAACCTCGGTGATGATTTTACTGGGAAAGGTGCCGATAACATTAAAAGCTTTTATAAAGAGCTCTCCGGAAATGTAGACATGTTTATCAGCTTCATTGATAAGCAAAAAGCCTTTCATGACGGTGTTTCTGGGACACTTGATGATACGAGCTTTGGCGGCGATACCTTTGTAGAAGAACACTTTTTAGACAACGCAGTACATATGGGCATCAAGAATGCCAAAAGCATTGTGAAGGATCAAAAAAAGGCACTCAAAACGATTTTTCAAGACATTGATGACCTCATTTCCCTAGAGGTATTTGATAGCCAAACCTTTGATGAAAAAATAGAAGATGCGGAAGATGAACGAAAAAAAACGGTCAAAGAACTAAGAGAGCTTGATCAAAATTTAAAAGATGAATATGCTTTGTCAGAGACAGAGCAGCAAGCTACAATGGCATTGTACGCTGAAATGATGAATGCGACAAATGACGGAAAAGCGATTTCGCCTATGAATTTTGACAAGAAAGCGTATCAAAATAGCGACATCTACAAGGCAAAGAGCGATATTGAGAAGCAAACTTCTGAATATCTGAAAATCAAAAAAGAACAAGAAGAAGCCCGCAAGGTCGCAAAGGAACAAGAAGCGCTCGCCAACCGCCCTTGGTATGAAAAAGCGCTCGATTATGGTGGAAACATCGTGAATGAACTGACCGGTGTGAACGATGCAAAACGTGCCGCAACAGGCGTTGATCCAATCACAGGCGAGGAACTCACCGCAGGCCAGCGAGTCGCGGCAGGAGGCATGGCAGCAGCAGGCTACATCCCAATCGTCGGCTGGGCAGGCCGCATTTTCAAAGGCGGAAAAGCTGTCTATAAAACGACCCAAGCCACATCAGCCGCAGTCAGGGCAGTCGACATTTACAAGACATCACAAAAATCCTTTGACGCCCTGAAAACATCTCAAAAAGGATTATATGGCCTAACCGCCACCAACGGCTTCAGCGAAGCAATCACAGGCCGAGACATGTTTGGAAACAAGATCTCAAAAGAACAGCAGGAAGCAAGTATGAATGCGGCGCTAGGAATGCTTTTGCCGTTTGGGGCGAAAGGGTTTCATGGTAAAATGGGGGTTAAGGGTACGGGTGAAATTGGTTGGAATATGTCAAAAGGCGGAGGGAAAATAAATGGAAGAATGTATTCTCACCATGCTTTGGAAAGAATGGCACCTGATACTCCTGAAGTAAAAGCTACTTTAACAAGTAGAGCAATTAAAAAAGCTGAAGAATTAGGATTTAAACCACAAACAAAAGAATTTAGTGATTTCATCAAAAAATATGTTGATCCAAGAAATATTCCACCTTCAGTTATTGAAGACGCTATAATGAATACGAAAAAGATACCTGGTAATAGAAGTGGAACGTTTGTTCATGAAACTCGGGATGTCAAAGTAATTATAAATGAAGCAGGCGATGTTATCACAGTTATACCAAAATAATTAATAAAAGGATGAATACGAATGTTTATCAAGTATGATGAATATGATCTATTAGAACTTTTTCAAAGTGAGCCGGTGAGTATAACAGGCAATATAGATGATGGAGAATTAATTTATACTTACAAAGATGACCAAAATTTCAAGGTGATTTTAACTTTAGATGTATATAAGCAAACGAGTAGTCTAAGTATTACATTTAATGATTCTATAGTATTTACAGGTGATTTTAATAATGTAACAAGTATAAAAAAAGATGACAAAGCTATGGTAATGAACGTGGGCGAAGAAGAGAGGCTAAAAGTTAAATTTTATAAACAAGTTGGAGTGGAGTTACTTTAAAATAGCCTTATTGTATTAGAAAGAAATATAAAACAAATATGATATTCTCTCAGATAAATCAGTAGGTGAAGTAGTTGATACTTCTAAATATAATGTTATTGTTATCATACCTTGACTGGCTATATGCCTTTCAAGGTTTTTGTGTTTATTGGCCTTCATACCGATAAAATGGGGATCTTTTTTCCTGAGTGGGTCATCGTATGATAGAGACAAGCAAAACTAGGCACTCACAGCTTTTATGGTGAGTGTTTTTTAATGAGGGATACTTCACCTCATTTTCTTTGAATATAGATCTGAAAAAAGTATAGATGTTAAACAGTGAAATAGCAGACTAATCGCTTTGACGGCGAACTTCTTCATAAGAAAATAAGGTTGGTACAATAAACAGAAAAACATCCTCTAATAATGCATAGAGAATGCTGCTCTGTTTAGAAGGTGGAAATTATTTTAATTTATTTGTTCAATCAGTTTCACAAATTCGAGTGAAGAAAGGGTTTCTCAACTCAATATTCCCCTTTAATTTTAAAGAATGACCCACGAATCGTTCCAGCTAGTTTAGACTTCTGCCTAGCAAATTTAAATTTTCCTTCTAATTCCTTTGGTACTTCCATCCCTTCAGAAAGCTTAAAACCAACAGCACGTTTTTTCGGGTCATCCACTGTATACAGGACGTTAATTGCAAGACCATCCTCATAAAAGACGTAGGTCCATTTGATATTTTCCACTTGAAAACTTGCCGTTTCTAAAGGTTTGGCTGCAAACTCTAGTTCACGTTCTTCTTTTAACACTCGGTTTACATAATCAAGGGTCTCCTGACTATCGCTGGCAGGTAATACTGTAAATTCATGCTTATATTTGTTCATAAAGTAACGAGCCTCATTCGCTCGTAAGCCAGCAAGTGCTTCTGCTACAGGTGAAGACTCTAAACCAATCGTAGACACATGTTTAAAATCAACGATATAAGCCATTTCTATCCCTCCATATCCTTGTTATTTCCGTACAACAGGAATCCACATCTCACCAAGTAATAAGTCGTTTCGCTGTCCCATTTCTACCACTGCATTTGGTCCACCAACATAGGCGAAATTCTTTGCTTCAGGCAAGACTTGACCAAATGCAATACCAGTAAGCGTTTGATGCAATTCATCAGCAGTTTTAGCTTCCCCTTTAACGATTAGATATTCCCCTTTAGGAAATTGAATCACTCTGTCCGCTTCTGGTAACGATTCCTCTGTCATGACCCCGACATAATGCATCAGCTTATTATTTACCGCTTCGTTTACGATAAAAATATAGTCATTTGTGGCAATGGCTTTTAAGGTGTCAAGCTTACCTTCTTGGTTGACTGCTTGCCAAAAGTCTGCTTTTTCCTTCGTTATGCCCGCATAGTCTGTGTAATGACTCTTAAGTTCAGTTCCAATACCTAACACGTGAAAGCTGTCTTTTTCTTCTAGTATATACTCTGCCATATTCAACACTTCCTTCTGGTGAATTGATCAAATGTTTTTTTCACTTGATAAATATATAATAGGCTTAAACCATGTCAAAAAATGATACTGTTTAGGAGGACCAGATGAAAAAAGTTGAACGGATTAATACCATCATGCGGTATATTAACAACCGCTCCAACTTTACAATTACTGAAATCATGAGAGAATTTCATATCTCTCGTTCGACAGCAATTAGAGACATCAGAGAAATTGAAGCTATGGGGATGCCACTTGTCGCAGAAGTAGGAAGGGACGGAGGATATTTTGTGATGAACAATTCTGTCCTGCCAACTGTCCGTTTTACCGATAATGAGATTAAAGCTCTTTTTATTGCCTTTATGGCCACGAGAAACCAACAACTCCCTTATTTAAAGAGTCGCCAGTCTTTAGCTGAAAAATTACTAGGACTCATCTCAGAAACCCAGCAAGATGACCTCGTTCTGTTAAATCGCCTCTTGCTATTTGAAGGGACCAACCCGAATAATCCTGATCTGCTTGATTTGTCCGATCTCCCTCACCCCATGTTAGAAAAATTAATCCAATTGCTTATTTTGGATCGATATTTACTGATTACCGTTAGAGAGGAGAAAGTGATCAAGTCCTATCCTATTTACCTTTTGAACCTTATCGTGAAAAAAGCCTGTGGTTGATTGAAGGCTTTGATTTAAAGGAAGAGAAGAAACGGATTTTGACTGTCGACAACCTCACAGATGTAGAACCATGCTCTACAAAAAATAGATTAACCAGGAAAAAGATTTTAGAAAAACTAAGTAAGCAGAAGGAAGTAATCAACCTTGCCCTTGAACTTGGTCCAAAGGCAATTGCACAGTTCAAAAAATACCATCCTTTCAAAATGTCAATTTCTTATACGAATCCTTACCAAACTACAGCCATTTTAAAGACTTTTATCAATGTTAATTATTCAGAAGAAATAACCGAAATAACAAATTGGCTATTTTTCCTAGGTGAGGATATCAAGGTCAGGGAAATGCCTGTAGAAATTTTGGAAAGTTTACAAGAGAGACTACTACTATATTGTCCATAATCAATGCTGGTTAGACCTTGTATTAGATACATGAAGCTGAGTCGTATTTCGAACAAATCTCAATGAACCACCAATCTTATTTCCATCTTCTGTAGAGCTCAGCTGCGGAAGAAAACGGTTAAAGATTTAATAAAACTCGATCAAAATTTAAAAGGTGAATATTCTTTGTTAGAGACAGAGCAGCAAACTACAATGGCATTGTAAGCCGAAATGATGAATGCGACAAATGATGGAACAGCGATTCCTATGAATTTTGACAAGAAGGCAGTTAAATACATTTTAGATAAAGGGGTTAATTTTATTGATTTCTTATGATGAAGAACTAATAAAGGATTTGGAATTAAAAGACCTTCTTAAAAGTGTCAAAGTACATAAAAATCCCGAAATTTATTTAGATTTAATAGAACAAAAATTTGATTTTGCTGGTTCAAAAATAGATTGGTTACAAACCAATAAACATTATAGTAAGAGCTCAAATAATGAATCGTTACTTCCTGATGCTCTTCTATTTATAACTGAATTAAAAGGCAAATATTTAGATAATCACTTACAAGTAATTTACATAGGGGATAACCTTACAGAGTTTGGGTATCAGTTTGAATTAAAACAATTAGAAGAGCTACTAGTCTATTTTTTAAATATCCCTCAGCACCACTACTTTATATCATTAAAAGGTGATTGGTGTATTTGTATTTCATTTGAAAACGATTTGGATTTCGGATTTAGTTTAAACAAAAAATAATTTTAAACGTCACGTATAGGAAAAATAAAAGATGATAAGAAGTGAAAAAACCTTGACTGGCTTTATATCATTCAAGGTTTTTTGTGTTTATTGGTCCTCAAACACTAAAAAAAGACAAAGGACTCTTTGCCTGAAAGCACACTCAAATTGTGTGTTTTTCTTATGAAAAGAGCACACAATCGCTGCACAGCACGTGCTGAAGACATTTGGACTTCTTTGATGCATGTGAGTTGATTAGACTTATAAGCAAAGAGAAGAAAGGAGGAATTCCAACTGTACTTAACCAAAAGGGGCACGACTTTACTATCTATGCTGCTTCACACGACAACTTATCTATCAATAGAAGATTTACAGAATCGGATGAAAGTCTCGACTCGAACCGTTTACGCTGAAATCCAGCGAATGAACAGCTGGCTGGAAACTCATCAGCTTAGTGGTGTGCAGCGAAAAGGTCAACTTGGCTATTATTTAAATCCTCTGGAAAAAGAAATCATTATTCAAAAAGCTGATACCATTCTTGTTGGTCACGATTATGAACCATGTAAAAAGGAACGAAGGGCCATCTTGCTTTTATCCATAGCATGCAGCGAGCATTGCCTAAGAATTGATGATTTTATGAAGATGACAAAGGTGAGCCGAAATACATTGCTCGAGGATATGAAACAGCTAAAAGAGGCGCTTTCAAAGCAGGAGATCACACTCCGCTATCAGGCAGCAAGCGGCTATGTGATTTCAGGAGACGAAAGGTCCATTCGATTGGCACTCAAACCTTATATACATTTCATTCGCACAATGATAAAAAACGAAAAAACGTTTCCGTCATTTTGGTTAAAGGGACCTATTTCGTCCAAACGGGTACACCATCTCCTCCAGCAGTCAGAACAAGAACTTAAGCTTGAATTTGCAGATGAGATGCTGGATCAGCTCTCTTTGGATCTCTTTTTCTACTTCAAGCGGATGAAGCTAGGGCATGCTGTACACATTTCAAACGAAGAAAAGCGAACATTGCAGGAAACAGAGGAATGCTTGGCGGCTATTCGTTTCATGGCGCAGATTCAAAAAGAGGCCAGTCTCATTGTTCATGATGATGAGATCTATTTTCTTAGCACCCTATGGCTAAGTGCCAAAAAACAAAAACTTCCATCAATTAAAAAACCAGAAGAACATCTCATTCGCACCATCGCTAGACAAATGATATTTGACTTTCAGCGATATGCTTGTATTTCCTTTCAAGAACCAAAAGCATTAGAGCAAAACTTAACCATGCATTTAATTCCAGCTTATTACAGGCTCATCTATCACATTGGTATAATCAACGAACTGACGGAGTCTATAAAAAAAGCACAGCCAGAAGTATTTGAAATCACTCAAAAAGTTGCCTGCCATTTAGAAAAGGCGTCCTGTTCAAAATTGAGTGACCATGAAATTGCATATCTCACCATGCATTTTGGCAGCTGGATGAGAAGAGAAGGAATTTCATCCATTGTTAAGCGTTCTGTATACATTGTCTGCGGAGAAGGAATCGGCACAAGTTACATGCTGAAAACTCAGCTCCTCGAATTAATCGGCTACATCGAAGTACGCGGGCTGTTATCAAAGCGTGCATATGAAGAATTAGCAGCCGTTGATGCAGATTTCGTTGTGTCCACAACACCTATTTCTTTTAAAGGAAAACCAGTTCATCTCGTTCATCCTATTTTAACTGCCTATGAGAAAAAAACATTACTTCAATACGGGAAAGTCTTAGAAACGAAGGTTGACGAGCAGCATGTAAACGCTTTATTCAACATCATTCAGCAGCATACCATCGTACAAAACAAACAAGCACTGCTTCATGACATTCAGGAGCTGCTTCATCCCACATATGTATCCTATCAGAAAGGGTGGAACCCAGTGTTAAACGATTTATTAACAGAACAAACCATTAAACTCCACCAAACAGCAGACACATGGCAAGAGGCGATTACAAAAGCGGCGCAGCCTTTACTTGATCAAAATGCCATTGAATCAAGTTATGTAGAAGCCATGATTCAGTCTGTTCATCAAAATGGTCCTTATATTGTGATTGCACCACAAGTGGCCATTCCACATGCAAGGCCCGAGGATGGCGTGAACAAATTGAGCATGACACTCATGTCATTCAAACAGCCCATTTCGTTTTCAAAGGATGGCAAAAAGCAGGTGCGGCTTGTCATTGTGTTAGCCGCTATTGACAGCATGAGCCACTTGAAAGCACTCAAACAGCTGACCATGCTGTTAAGTGAAGAGAAACGGACGAAACAATTGATTGAAGCAGAAGATTTAGCATCGATGCAAGAATTAATTGATCAATTTTCACAAGTATAAAGGGGGAAAAAGAGAATGAAAAAAATTCTAGTTGTATGTGGAAACGGGTTAGGGAGCAGCTTTATTGTAGAAATGAATGTCAAAAAAGCATTAGAAGAATTAGGTCTTATAGCTGAAGTGGATCATACCGATCTCAGTACAAGTAAAAATGAACAAGCAGATCTTTATATCGGCGCAGCTGATATTATTGACCAGCTGAATGACGGCACAAGAAATGTGGCTGGCTTAAATAATTTGTTAGACCAGAAAGCCATTAAGGACGTCCTTCGTCAACACATTTAAGTCATGAAAAAGGGGGATTCACATCTTGATAGAACTGATTATGAACGATATATTGGGCACACCTGCCATTCTCATCGGTTTATTTGCTCTAGCCGGTTTACTTTTGCAGAAAAAATCAGCCGCAGATACTGTGTCAGGCACCTTGAAAACAACCATGGGCTTTTTAATATTAGGGGCGGGCGCTACAGTCGTCTCTGATTCACTCGGGGTTTTTCGAAAGATGTTTGAAGCAGCCTTTCACATTCAAGGGGTTGTGCCAAATACAGATGCTATGGCCGCCATTGCTCAAAAGGAATTCGGTACACAGACAGCACTTATCATGATTTTTGGCATGCTGGTCAATTTGTTACTTGCAAGATTCACACCCTTTAAATACGTCTTTTTGACTGGACATCACACGTTGTATATGGCGGCTATGCTCGCCGTCGTTCTTTCGACAGCCGGCATGCACGGGTGGCTGCTCATCTCCACTGGCTCAATGATATTAGGTGCAGCTATGGTCATTTCCCCCGCAATCCTCCAGCCGTTTACGAGGAAAGTCACCGGAAGCAATGATCTCGCGCTCGGACACTTCAGTACCTTCGGTTATTTTACTGCGGGAATGATCGGCAAATGGGTTGGTTCTCCTGAAAAATCAACGGAAACCATTCAAGTGCCTAAATCACTCGGTTTTCTAAGAGATACATCTGTTGCCATTTCGATTACGATGGCTTTGCTGTTCTTTGCGATTGCACCGTTTGCAGGAATTCCTTTTATAGAACAAATTAGCGGGGGCACGAACTTCGCTGTCTTCATTCTCATTCAGGCGATCACGTTTGCTGCTGGTGTCTACATTATTTTAGCAGGGGTACGGATGGCCATTGGCGAGATCGTGCCTGCTTTTAAGGGGATTGCCGATCGATTCGTGAAGGGAGCAAAGCCGGCACTTGATGCGCCAACCGTTTTTCCATTTGCGCCAAATGCGGTGATTATCGGTTTTCTATGCAGCTTTGCAGGAGGCATCGTATCCATTTTTCTTTTACCTTTGTTTGGTTTAACTATCATTGTCCCTGGTCTTGTCCCGCACTTTTTTTGCGGTGCTACAGCAGGAGTGTATGGCAATGCAACAGGAGGGGTAAGAGGTGCTGTCGCTGGGTCCTTTGTAAATGGATTGCTTCTTTCCTTTTTACCTGCTTGTTTATTACCTGTGCTCGGAACCCTCGGTTTTGAAGGGACAACGTTTGGAGATACAGACTTTGGTATCATCGGAATCTTAATTGGCTTGATCAAGCTTTTATTTCAGCTGTAATAAGGAGGAGACTGAGATTGACAGCCACTTTTTCACCTTCACTAATGTGCATGGATCTCACGCACTTCCGTGAACAAATTCATTTTCTCAACACGAGAGCAGACAGGTACCATGTCGATGTGATGGATGGGCATTATGTGAAGAATATGACGTTATCACCCTTTTTCATTGAACAGCTTCGGAAACTGACAAATTTACCGATTGATGTTCATCTAATGGCTGAACACCCCCAGGAATTTTTAATCGATGCGTGTATTGATGCAGGCGCAACGATGATTTGTTTACACCCAGAAGTCGTGCAGAAAGATGCCTTTCGAATCATCCGGCATATTCACCAAAGAAAATGTGAGGTTGGCTTTGTTTTAAACCCCGCCACACCAGTTGCAGCATTAGATTCCTTTATTCATTTAATAGACCGAGTGACGATCATGACGATCGATCCAGGCTTTGCCGGACAGCCTTTTATTAAAGAAATGCTTCAGAAAATTAAACAGGTGAAAGATATCAAAAAACACGGAGGATACTCGTTTTCAATTGAAGTAGATGGTTCTTGTAATGAGAGCACGTTCCGGCTGCTTGCTGAGGCTGGAAATGAGATATACATCATCGGCACCTCAGGTTTATTTGGACTTCATAAACAACTCGACACTGCTTGGGAAACAATGAAGCAAATATTTTCAAAAGAAACAGCTTCAATCGAATCGCGTTAGTAAAAGAGAGGATGAAACCCATCCTCTTTTTTACGCAATTTTTACTAAAACAACATTTACTCACTAAAACTTACCCAAATACAAAATAATAATCACAAATCTATAATTGAAAGCGCTTTATTAATATGTTATCCTTCAAATATCTTTAGTAAATATTTAGTCAAATAACGATGAGGAGTTTGCCTATGACCACACTCAAAGATATTGCTCATGATGCAAAAGTGTCCGTTTCCACTGTATCCCGTGTGTTAAATGGCGATCAAACACTTGCCGTTTCACACGCAACGAGACAAAATATCCTCGACATTGCTAAGAAGTTAAACTATACCCCAGTGAGAGCAAGAAAAGCCGATCAAGCAGAAGAAAAAAGCCCATCTGAATCCCCAGTCATCGGTATCGTTGTCGCTCAATCCATTGACGAAGAATTAAATGATCCCTTTTTTTCATCGATTCGAAAAGGAATTGAAAAAGAATATGCCAAACAAGGACTGTCCACTCTCCATACCTTTCGCCTAAGAAGCATGGATAAAGGGGCGATGCTAAAGGATATTGACGGCTTGATCGTCATTGGACGAATCAGCCCTGATACGGTTGAAAAAATGACAAATCGAATGGAACACATTGTTTTTATCAATCATTTTGCAGATGAAGATTTGTATGATTGTGTACATGTGGATTTTGTCAGAGCGGCAGATCGCGCCATTCGTCATCTGCAATCTCTCGGCTATTCACATCTAGGCTATATTGGGGGGAAAGAGCGGGAGCATTATTTCGAAGGCAACGCTGTGATTGAGGACGAAAGACAAACGACGTTTATGAAAAGAATGCAGGAGGCGGGAGCTCTTCATATGGAAGACATCCACATTGGTGAATACTCCATGCATGAAGGCTATACGCTTATGCAGCAAGCTATCAAAAAAGGAAAACTGCCGCAAGCCTTTTTCATCGGAAGTGACTCTATGGCAATCGGGGCAATGCGCGCTCTCCATGAAGCTGGTCTACACGTTCCTTCAGATGTATCCATTGTTGGGTTTAATGACATTGAAGCCGCGTCATTTTCAAGCCCGCCGCTTACGACCGTCAAAGTATATACAGAAGAAATGGGGGAAGTCGGTCTGAAGCTTTTGCTTGAGAGAATAAACGGAAGAAAACTTCCTCTAAAAGTCGTCGTGCCAACAACACTCATCGAGCGAGGCAGTACATGTCTCATCCATGAAAGGGGGTGAACCATCAATTTCAGCACACAAAAAAGAGACAAAAAAGCAGAAAGCAAGCTGCTTAGCATGATGGCCAGATCATGCTAAGAACAAGGCAGCCTGCCGGTATGCTCTCTTATCTCTTTGAAAAGAATAGAATTCCAGTATAATGGACTTCTTTTGTTTCCGCAACTGCATGAATTCTACCGATTATCGTCTGAATTTTCAGTGATCAAAAGGAGGAAACCATGAATAAAAAAATCATGCTGCTGATTGCAGCCATTTTCTTGACCATGATTTTGTCTGCTTGCGGCTATAACGGTTCTTCTGAAGCAAATGGAAAGGTCACCTTGACGCTATTTTCAACGATGAGCAACAGCGGGGAAAGAAAAGCGTTTGAAGAAGTGATTCGTGAGTTTGAAAAGGAGCATCAACACATTCGAATCGATGCCAATTTCCCAGGCAACAGCTATGAAGATATGATCCGCGTCAAAATGGGGGCAAACGATATGCCAGACCTTTTTGATACACATGGCTGGGCCAAACTGCGCTATAGCGAGTATGTGGCTGATTTAAAAAAGATGGATTGGGTCAAACAGCTTGATCCTTCACTCGACCAGATTTTAAAAGACCAAGATGGCAAAGTGTACGCTTATCCGCTGAATCAAGCAAAAGACGGGCTTAGCTTTAATGCCAATCTATTAAAGAAATATGGCATCGAAGCCCCTAAAACACTTGATGAATTAAAATCGGCTTTGCTGACAGTGAAAGAAAAAAGCAAAGGAGATGTTGTGCCGCTCTGGATACCAGGAGGAGATAACTCAAATATTGCCCAAGTCTTTGATGAGCTGGCGACGCCTTTATTAATCACCGATCAAAAACATCAATACGGAAAGGAACTTGAAAACGGATCATTTGATTGGTCTCTCTATACACCGCTTGCACAATTCATGAAAGATCTGAAAGATCAAGACCTTTTAAACAAAGATGTCCTGACAGCGAAACTCTCTCAAGCACCGGAACTCATGGCGCAAAACAAAATCGCCTTCACCTTTGTCGGAGGATCGTTAGGACCTGAAGCAACAGAGCTGAATCCATCGATCAAAGTAGGCACGATGCCTGTTCCAGCCATTCATGAAGGAGATGAACAAAGCTGGATTGGCGGAGAACGGTTTACTGTCGCTGCTTGGAAGGACTCTAAGCATCTAAAAGAAGCAAAACAATTCATCGATTTTTTAGCAAAGCCTGAAAACGCAAAAAAAATCGCAGAAGGCACATCCTCTGAAACAGCTCTAAAACAAGTGAAAGCGAAAAACTATTACTCTACATTTTACGATCAATACGAACAGGTGAAGATTGAACCGTATTTCGATCGAAAATACTTACCAAGCGGAATGTGGGCGGTCATGGCAACAACGGGTCAAGAATTATTAGCAGGCTCCATCACACCAGAACAGTTGTCAAAGAAAATGGAAGAGGAGTATAAGCGTCTGAAAAAACAATAGCCGATGGATGCTGAAACAGGAGTGAAGCCAATGAATGACATCACAAAAGCAAAGCAGCCAGCCGCATTCACCTCTATACCAAAACAAAAGATGCAAAAACGCCAGAATTCCTCACTTTGGTGGATGTACATGCCAGCTGTTCTCGTCGTCAGTACCTTTATCATTTATCCTTTTTTGAACGGCATTCAGCTTTCTTTTACGAATTGGAACGGTTTCTCACAAACTTATCAATGGATTGGTCTTGAGCAATATGAGCGGCTGCTTCAGGATCAAGCGACATGGCTTGTTGTCAAAAACACGCTTCTCTACGGAATTGGGAGCACCATCTTACAAAATATCATCGGACTTGGATATGCGCTCTTATTAAATCAAAGCTTAAAGATGAAAGCCATCACAAGAACAGTCATCTATTTACCTGTCATGATCAGCCCGATTGCGATGGGCTATATTTGGTATTTTGTGTTTGCTTACCAAGGCGGTGCCTTAAATGATGTGGTGATGCTTTTTGGATTTGATCAAATAAATGCGCTCGGCAACCCGCAATTCAACACATGGATCATTGTGCTTGTCAACACATATCAATTCGTCGGGATTGCGATGATCATTTATTTAGCAGGACTTCAAAGTATCCCTAAGGATTATTACGAAGCGGCACAATTAGACGGCGCATCGAGCCTCCAGCAATTCAGGCGGATCACATTGCCGCTGCTTATGCCGTCGATCACCATTAATGTTGTGCTGAATGTCATTGGCGGGCTCAAGCTCTTTGATGTCATTGTGGCACTCACGGGCGGCGGACCTGGAGATTCCTCGCAATCCATGTCGACCTTTATGTATGATCTGTATTTCAAACGTCAGGATGCGGGCTATGCAGCGACACAAGGGGTTTTCATGGCGATCATCATCCTTATCATTAGTGTCGCAGCGCTGATTTATTTCAAACGAAAGGAGACCGAGGTGTGATGGATAACGCCTATAAACGCAAGAAAAGATGGTACTCCTTCCTCGCACTATTGATTACATTGCTACACCTCATTCCATTTTATATTTTAGTGACGACTTCATTAAAAGGGATAGGAGATTTTAGCTCAAAATGGCTGTTTCCAAAAGCGCTGCACCTTGAAAACTTCCGCACAGCATGGACAGAGGCTCAGCTTGGCCAGTCCTTTTTGAATACAGTGATCATTACGTTCAGTTCCGCTGTATTGCTCATTATCTTTGGATCTCTTGCAGCCTATCCGCTTGCAAGAAGGAACACAAAGCTGAATAAAGCTGTCTATGTTTTATTTATTGCCATTATGGTCATTCCGCCGCTCACAGCCCTTGTCCCGCTCTATAAAATGGTCGTTCAAATCGGGATGATGAACACCTATCAAATTGCTATTTTAAATAATGTGGCTGCTTTTTTGCCGCTGACGATTTTCTTATACGCAGGCTTTATCCAGTCGACCATTCCAAAGGAGCTTGAAGAAGCTGCCCGTATTGATGGAGCAGGGACACTCAAAGTTTTTTTCACTGTCGTTTTTCCGCTTCTAAAGCCCATTACCGCTTCTGTATTAATCATTGCCTGCGTGTATATTTGGAACGACTATCAATTTGCTATTTTCTTTTTGCAAGATAAAGAGATGCATACACTCACGGTCGCCTTATCCCATTTTTTTGGTCAAAATCAGCATCAGCTTCAGCTCGTTGGTGCAGCTGCCCTCATTGCGATGCTGCCAATGGTTACGATGTTTTTACTTTTACAAAAATATTTTATCGCAGGTCTTTCACAAGGGTCTATCAAAGGCTAGCCCAATATGGATGTAAAAAGGAGAGTCGTCTATGTCTAAAATTACATTTATCGGTGCAGGGAGTACCGTGTTTGCTAAAAATATATTAGGAGATTGTCTGTTTGTTCCTGCCCTTGCAGGCTTTGAATTCGCATTATATGATATCGACCACAACCGGCTGAAAGAATCAGAAACGATGCTACGGCATTTAAAAGCAAATTACGGTGCAAATGTGACCATCCAGTCCTATCAAAACCGGAAAGAAGCCTTACAGGATGCGAAATATGTCATCAATGCCATCCAAGTTGGAGGCTATCGGCCAAGTACAATCATTGATTTTGAAATACCTAAAAAATATGGATTAAGACAAACGATTGCAGATACGGTAGGGATCGGTGGCATCTTCCGTTCCCTTCGAACCATTCCTGTCATGCTTGACTTTGCAAAGGATATGGAAGAGGTTTGCCCAAGTGCTTTATTGTTAAATTACACAAACCCTATGGCCACATTGACAGATGCAATGCTGCGCTATACTCAGATTCAAACAGTTGGTCTCTGTCATAGTGTGCAAGTGTGTACAAAGGACCTATTTGAATCTCTTGAAATGGAACATGAAGGCATTGAAGAAAAAATCGCCGGCATTAACCATATGGCATGGTTATTAGAAGTGAAACGGGACGGAAAAGACTTGTATCCAGAAATCAAAAGACGAGCAAAAGAAAAGCAGCAATCGCGGCATCATGATATGGTTCGTTTTGAACTAATGGATAAATTCGGCTATTATGTCACAGAATCCTCAGAGCACAATGCCGAATACCATCCATATTTCATCAAATCACAGTACCCAGAACTAATCGGTCAGTTTAACATTCCGCTTGATGAATACCCGAGACGCTGCGAGGAACAAATCAACAATTGGAATACAATGAAGCATGACCTTATAGGAAACACACAGATCACACATACCCGCTCTAAAGAATATGGTTCCCGGATCATTGAAGCGATCGAAACGAACGTTCCCTTTAAATTTGGCGGAAATGTTCTGAACACTGGCGGGCTCATTGATAACCTGCCTAAAAAAGCCTGTGTAGAAGTACCATGTGTGGCAGATCGAAGCGGCATCATGCCATGCTATGTCGGAGAGATACCTGAACAATTGGCTGGACTCAATCGAACGAACATCAGCTCACAGCTGATGACAATTGAAGCAGCAATCAGCGGTAAAAAAGAACACATTTATCAAGCGGCTTTACTGGATCCACACACAAGCGCTGAACTATCAATTGATGACACCATTAAATTATGTGATGAACTCATTGAAGCACATGGAGAGATGCTGCCAAATTATATAGAACCAAATCAATATGCCGCATCAACCAAATAATATCAATGAACCAGCCTCTACCTGATGCACAGCGCATCAGGTTTTTCTTATGAAGCAAAAAGAAGATTGACTGAGGGCCATTTTCATATTATGATTTTTCTGAAGTTAACCAACAGTTAACCAAAAATACATCATGAATTTTTGGCATTCTCGTGTCATATGTCACAAACAAACCAGATGATCACAACGTAAACCCAAACTGCCGTTTGATTTGACAAAGAGTGTATACAGATGAATGCCCGTTAGATGAGACAATGACGATACATACACACCCTTAAAGCATGACATTCTTTAACAAAGAGGAGAGAGGGAACATGACCAAAACAGATGTACAAACGTTGAAAAATTATATTGGCGGACAATGGATTGAGGCAGAAACAAGTCAAACAGAGGCAGTGTATAACCCTGCTACTGGCGAAATCATCGCGGAAGTGCCGCTTTCAACAAAAACAGATGTTGAACGTGCGGTACAAGCAGCACAGGAAGCGTTTACTACTTGGTCTAAAACGGCTGTTCCCCGGCGTGCACGCATTTTATTTAAATACCAGCAGTTACTCGTTGAGAACTGGGATGAGCTGGCTGAACTCGTAACGATTGAAAACGGAAAAAGTGTAACAGAAGCAAAAGGAGAAGTGCAGCGCGGGATTGAATGTGTGGAATTTGCTGCGGGCGCACCGACGTTAATGATGGGAAAACAGCTGCCAGATATTGCGACTGGACTTGAATCAGGCATGTACCGCTATCCAATTGGCGTCATCGGCGGCATTACGCCATTTAACTTTCCAATGATGGTTCCATGCTGGATGTTCCCGCTTGCCATTGCCTGCGGAAATACATTTGTTTTAAAACCTTCAGAACGAACTCCTATTCTTGCGGCACGGTTAGCTGAGCTGTTTGAAGAAGCGGGTCTTCCAAAAGGTGTTCTCAACATCGTTAATGGAGCTCATGATGTCGTCAACGGCCTGCTTGAACATCAAAAGGTCAAAGCCATATCATTTGTCGGATCTCAGCCAGTCGCTGAATATGTCTATAAAAAAGGAACGGAGCATGGCAAACGTGTCCAAGCACTTGCAGGCGCAAAGAATCACTCCATTGTCCTCAAAGATGCGGATTTAGACGCGGCAACGAAACAAATCATCGGGGCTGCCTTCGGATCAGCAGGAGAGCGCTGCATGGCCGCAGCCGTTGTCGCAGTGGAAGAAGAAGTGGCTGATGAGTTGATTCAAAAATTAGTGGATGAATCAAACGAGCTCGTCATTGGAAACGGAATTAATGAAGAGGTCTTTCTTGGGCCAGTCATTCGAAAGGAACATAAAGAACGAACGCTTCAATACATCCAGTCAGGGATTGAAGAAGGAGCAAGCCTCATTCGTGATGGCCGGCAAGACCACGAAACAAATGGAGAAGGGTATTTCATCGGACCGACGATCTTTGATCATGTCACAAATCAAATGAAAATTTGGCAGGACGAGATTTTCGCCCCAGTCTTATCAATTGTCCGTGTTTCTTCATTAGCAGAAGCCATCGACCTGTCCAATCAATCAAAATTTGCGAATGGTGCCTGCCTGTATACGGACAGCGCATCAAGCATAAGAGAATTTCGCGAAAACATCGAAGCGGGCATGCTCGGTGTAAACATCGGTGTACCCGCACCAATGGCATTCTTCCCGTTTTCCGGCTGGAAGGATTCTTTCTACGGAGACTTGCATGCCAATGGAACAGACGGAGTGGAGTTTTACACAAGAAAGAAAATGGTCACCGCTCGTTATATGTAATCATAAGAAGAAAAAATGCAGCCCCAGCATGGGAGACTGCATTTTTTTGTTGTCTTCTAGTCAAAAAGTAAGGGTTTTCAACGTGATTCCAGCAAGGATTTACACTAGAAATCATTCTTTATATTCATTCTTCATCAGTACCTCTCAACATATTTTGAAATTGGGCCTAAACCCCAATATTAGGAAGATGAAAACAGGAGGAAATGAAACGATGAGGACGAGGATGAAGTGCGGCGTTGGTTTATTGATTCTTGCTTTGGTACTGAGCTTTTTACCGGTATATGATGCGAGTGCGGCAAGCACAACAATTGCAAAACGTGTAGGAAATGCCAACCCGCTCATAGACCACCACTTGGGCGCTGATCCATTTGCGCTCACCTATAACGGAAGAGTGTACATTTATATGTCGAGTGATGACTATGAATATCACAGCAACGGAACGATTAAGGATAATTCTTTTGCCAATTTGAATAGGGTCTTCGTCATCTCTTCAGCAGATATGGTGAACTGGACAGATCATGGCGCGATTCCAGTAGCTGGGGCAAATGGAGCGAATGGCGGCAAAGGAATTGCCAAATGGGCAGGTGCTTCCTGGGCTCCATCAGCAGCGGTGAAAAAAATCAATGGGAAGGATAAATTTTTCCTTTATTTCGCGAACAGCGGCGGAGGGATTGGCGTTCTGACAGCAGACTCCCCCATCGGTCCATGGACAGATCCTATCGGAAAAGCACTCGTCACGCCAAATACACCAGGGATGGCTGGAGTTGTATGGCTTTTTGATCCTGCCGTTTTTGTAGATGATGACGGCACTGGTTATCTATATGCCGGCGGAGGTGTTCCAGGCGGTTCTAATCCCACGCAGGGACAATGGGCGAATCCTAAAACAGCAAGAGTTCTAAAACTAGGGCCTGATATGACAAGTGTTGTGGGCAGCGCCTCGACCATTGATGCTCCTTTTATGTTTGAAGACTCGGGGATGCATAAGTATAACGGAACCTATTACTATTCCTATTGCATCAACTTTGGCGGCTCCCACCCAGCAGATAAACCACCTGGTGAGATCGGTTATATGACGAGCTCAAGTCCGATGGGTCCCTTTACGTATAGAGGGCACTTCCTGAAAAATCCGGGTGCATTTTTCGGGGGAGGCGGTAATAACCATCATGCTGTGTTCAATTTTAAAAACGAGTGGTATGTCGTATATCATACCCAAACGGTCAGCTCTGCCTTATACGGAGCAGGAAAAGGCTACAGATCTCCGCATATTAATAAGCTTGTGCATAATGCTGACGGCTCCCTTCGAGAGGTAGCAGCCAATTTTGAAGGGGTTAAACAGCTTTCCAATCTGAATCCTTATCAGCGTGTAGAAGCTGAAACATTCGCATGGAATGGACGCATTTTAACAGAGGCATCTTCAGCTCCAGGCGGACCGGTCAATAACCAGCATGTCACAAACATTCAAAACGGAGATTGGGTGGCTGCCAGTAACGTCGAATTCGGATCAAACGGTGCGAGAACATTTAAAGCGAGTGTAGCGTCAAATGCAGGCGGGAAAATAGAAGTACGCCTCGGAAGTCCTGACGGCAGACTTGTCGGGACACTGAATGTCCCTTCCACAGGGGGAACAAATAACTGGCGAGAAGTAGAAACGGCAGTAAATGGAGCAGCAGGCGTGCACAACGTATTTTTTGTTTTTACTGGAACAGGTGCAAACCTATTTCAATTTGATTCCTGGCAGTTTACTCAAAGGTAACGAAGAAAGACAAGATGATAGGAGAGTGGAAGAATTTGATGTCAATGATCAAAAAACCAATCTGCACTTTATTGATCTGCTTCACCATGCTGTCTGTCATGTTCATCGGACCTGGCGTAACTGAGGTTTCAGCAGCAGATGCCAATATTAATATCAATGCGGAAAGACAAGTGATTCGCGGCTTTGGTGGAATGAACCATCCGGCTTGGATTGGTGATTTGACCGCACCTCAAAGGGAAACCGCCTTTGGGAATGGGCAGAATCAATTAGGATTTTCGATTCTAAGAATTTTTGTAGATGAGAACAGAAATAATTGGCACAGAGAGGTCGCCACTGCCAAAAGAGCAATAGAGCATGGAGCTTTGGTGATCGCTTCACCTTGGAATCCTCCAAGCAATATGGTAGAGACCTTCAACCGGAATGGTACATCTGCAAAGCGGCTCAGATACAATCAATACGCCGCATATGCTCAGCATCTGAACGATTTTGTGACGTATATGAAAAATAATGGCGTCAATCTCTATGCTATATCTGTACAAAATGAGCCCGATTATGCACACGAATGGACATGGTGGACTCCTCAGGAAATCCTGCGTTTCATGAGAGAAAATGCTGGCTCCATTAATGCCCGCGTGATCGCACCAGAATCCTTTCAATACCTTAAAAATATATCAGATCCTATCCTAAACGATCCGCAGGCGCTTGGAAACATGGACATTCTCGGAGCCCATTTGTACGGAACCCAAATCAGCCAGCTTCCGTATCCTCTTTTCAAACAAAAGGGAGGGGGAAAGGAGCTTTGGATGACAGAGGTCTACTACCCGAATAGCGATAACAATTCAGCGGACCGCTGGCCTGAAGCATTAGGGGTTTCAGAGCATATTCACCATTCGATGGTAGAAGGGGACTTTCAGGCATATGTTTGGTGGTACATTCGCAGATCCTACGGCCCTATGAAAGAAGACGGTCTAATCAGCAAACGTGGTTACAACATGGCGCATTTCTCCAAGTTTGTACGCCCAGGATACATCAGAATTGATGCAACGAAAAGTCCTGAACCGAATGTTTTCGTATCAGCCTATAAAGGAAACAATCAAGTCGTCATTGTCGCGATTAACAAAAACAATACAGGAGTCAATCAGCACTTTGTGATGCAAAACGGAACTGCTTCACAAGCGTCAAGATGGATCACAAGTAGCAACAGCAACCTTCAGCCTGGTACAGACTTAAATATATCAGGTAATCAATTTTGGGCTCATCTCCCGGCTCAAAGTGTGACAACATTTGTGGTCAAACGCTAGAATTTAATTGAACCACCAAAAGCCAATTTTCTCGTTTCAAAAGAAAATTGGCTTTTTTTATGCAAATAGGAAGTTGATTTTTTCACTATGTCCTTACATTGGGTATAATAATGGCAATGACTTCAGGAGAGTGATCAATGTATGCCAAAGCTTCAAAGCAAAGTATTAATGATCGATGACGAAAAAGAAATCTTGGAATTAATCAACACTGTATTAACAAGAGAAGGCATTGATCGCGTCATCACAGCTTCAACTGCCCGTGATGGGCTTGCAAAATTTCATCAAGAACAACCCGATCTTGTCATACTTGATATTATGCTGCCAGACGGTGAAGGCTATGATATTTGCAGACAAATCAGAGAGACCTCCCATGTTCCGATTATCTTTTTATCAGCAAAGGGAGAAGAATCCGACAAAATTGTAGGACTTGCCATCGGCGGAGATGACTACATTACAAAACCATTCAGTCCAAAGGAAGTCGCCTACCGGGTGAAAGCGCAGCTGAGAAGGATCTCATACTTGCAGTCAACTCAAGCCGATCCCGTGATCAAAAAAGGGCCGTTTGAGTTAAACGAGCAGCAAGCAGAACTGACTAAAAATGGAGCGGTCATTGAGCTCACGCCGAAAGAGCTTCTGCTGATGACCTACTTCTTGCAGCATCCGAACCGCGTTATCAGTAAAGAAACGCTTTATCAAACTGTTTGGGGAGAAGACTTCTTCGGTTCTGACAATACGGTAATGGTTCATATCCGAAGACTTCGGGAAAAAATAGAGGATTCCCCGTCAACACCAGAGTTTCTCGTCACCGTCAAAGGGCTTGGTTATAAATTTGTTGTAAAGGATGCGTAAAGATGAAATGGCGATTAACAGGCAGGTATATGGTCTCTGTCATTATCGTGACCATTATCACGGTCTTTATCAACTTATTCGGATTTATGATTTGGCTCGTACTTCAGGCAAACAGCCAGCATAACGAGGAAAATACGCCCGAAACCTTCACAAGATCATTTGAACAATACGTCTCTTTTTCTGATCAAGGAATTACCGTAAACAAAGAAGGGCAGAAAGCCTTAAAACAACAGAATGCATGGATTCAAATTTTAGACGAAAATGGCCAAGACGTGTATCATGCGCAGGCACCTAAAGGATTAAAGAACAAATATACACCGATAGAAATCGTGAACTTACATAAATATAAAGATAAGCAATTATTATCGACCATTTATGCTGGCGGAAAAAAAGTAAAGGGCAAAGAATACAGCTACTTTATCGGATTTAAAGACCCTTCCATCGGAAAGTACCTATTCTCGTTTGACACGAAGGACTTAGTAACAAGATTCAATATCGGGACGATGATTTTATTATCAATTGATGCCATCATAGCGTTACTCATTGGTTACTTATTCAGCCGGCAGCTCACAAAACCGCTTGCCCGTGCCATTCATAGCATCCAGCGGCTGGCAAACGGCGATTACACGACAAATCTGCCTGCTAAAGGAATTTATAAAGATGTCTTCTATAATGTCAATCACTTATCAGAGCAGCTCGCTTCAAGCAAAAAAGAAAAGGACAAACTAGAGCAAATGCGGGAAGAATGGATCAGCCATATTTCTCATGATATTAAAACGCCGCTAGCTTCTATTCAAGGCTATGCAGAAATCCTCAAAGATCCAAAGTATCCTCTTTCAAACCAGGACATCAGACATTATGCGGGCATCATTGAGAATAAATCATTGTATATCAAAGATGTCATGGAGGATCTGAATTTAACGACAAGGCTGAAAAATAACGGCGTCATGCTAAATAAAGAGCTGGTCAACATTGTGTCACTGTTGCGGGAAACGTTAATTGATATTTTAAACGATTCAAGATATGCCGATCAGACGATTGAGCTTCAAACGAATGAAGACAAGCTCATGCTGAATATTGATAAAATCCTCATTCGAAGAGCGGTCACCAATCTGATTTTAAATGCCCTCGTTCACAATGATCCTGATGTGACGATTATTGTACAGCTTGAACAAAAAGAAAGAACCCATATTACGATTCAAGACAACGGCAGAGGAATAGAAGAGGCAGAGCTGGAAAAAGTGTTTGACCGCTATTACAGAGGGACGAATACAGGAGTTTCGCATGCAGGCTCTGGTCTTGGGATGGCTATTGCAAAGGATATTTTCGTCAAGCACGGCGGGGATATCACGATCCGCAGCAGTGTAGGAAAAGGAACAACAATTGACATCCAACTACCAGCATGAAAACATACAAAAAAAACGGTTCTGATCAACAACAGAACCGTTTTTTCATCTATTATTTATTCTGAAAACACTTTGATGCCTTTCACAATGTTCCAAATGAAGAAGTAGATAGCAACAAGGAATGTTACTGCATATGTCGCAATTAAGAAAGGCCCCGCATGGCTGATATCTTTCATACCAAGTAAACCTGAACCAAGGATGCCAATACCAAAAATCAAATAAGGAATAATATGCGTCCATAATGATTTTTTCGCATGATATTTCAGGTCGTCCTGCCCTAAGAAATAGACGATAATTGGGAACAAAAATGGTGCAAAAAAGATACTAAAGTAACATAATGAAGACAAGATTTTATTTTCTCTCAAAACGTTTCACCTCTATGATTTATTCACTACAAACTCATTGTACTACCTGAACCTTAACCTGTATTAATCCGAACCTTACAGCAACCTTAAACTTATTTACCTTTTAAAATAATTTATAAACGACATACTATAATATAGGTATTTAAATCTATTTTACCGAAAAAAATAGTTGACTTTGGTTTATCCTGTGTTTACAATAAAGTCGTAACCGATGCAGGAGTGTTACTGATATCATCAGGCACCACCAAGTCAGGTAAACATGTTGTACATTTGTACGTTGTTTGCTGAGATTTTGGTGTTTTTTTATGCTTTTTTTAGCAGTTTTAGGTAAGGTGGGATGAAGATGTTCACCGTCGTTAAAGTTTTAAACAATAATATCGTATTAGCTCTAACAGACACGCAAAATGAAGTAGTTGTTTTTGGTACAGGAATAGGCTTTAAGAAGAAAAAAGGTGATACTCTTGATGAGAGCGCTGTCAGTAAGACATTTTATTCTGATCAGACGTCTCCATTAGAATCTCAACTTGCCGCTATCCCAACTGATATTCTTTTATTAACTGAAAAAATCATTCATATGGGCGAAGAGATGTTGAATAAAAAATTAGGTTCCAGCATGCTGTTTTCGCTATCTGATCATCTTACCTTTTCTATTCAAAGGCATCAAGAAAAAATGGAATATGAAAACCCTATCGTATGGGAAATTCCACATCTATATTTTCAAGAATATCAAATTGGGAAAAAAGCACTTAAAATTATTCAAAAAATGATGGGGATTACCTTTGAAGATACAGAAGCTTCACTCATTGCCCTTCATTTTGTAAACGCTCAAATAGATGGTCAGTCTATGGGAGATACGATTAAAATGACCCATCTCACGAAGGAAATCGTTAAGATTATTCAAAACATTTTCGAGATGGTATTAGATAAATCATCGATAGATTATTCGAGGTTTATCACTCATTTGAGATATTTTATTGTCAGACAAGAAACAAATCAACCGCCTCAGCAGATGGATGATTCATTAAAAGAATTAATTCAGGATCGTTATATGAAGAGCTATGCATGCGGTTTGATTATTAAAGAAATGTTAAAGCGTGAATTTAATTGGAATGTCACAGAAGACGAACTTGTTTTTCTAGTCATTCATATTGAAAGAATCACAAAGAAACATCAACAGAATACATGATTTCTTTTAGGCGTGTTATGAAAAAGCATTAACCTAAACAAATCTCCATTTAGAAGAATGGTCTTTCTAATGGTGGATTTTGTTTAGGTTTTTTTTGTGAAAATGAAGGGGTGAAGACATGAACAACAAAGAATTGGCGCAAGAAATTATCAAATTAATCGGCGGAACAGGCAATATATCTCAAAGCTGGCATTGTATTACGAGGCTGAGATTTAATATCAACGATGAAAAACAGGTAAAAGTAGATGAACTGAAAACAGTAGATGGAGTGCTCGGAGCGCAATTCCAAAGCGGACAATTCCAAGTCATTATTGGAGCAAAAGTTGCAGAAGTCTATGAGGAAATCGACCAATTGATTGGTGACAGTAGCAATGATTCTTCTACTGCTAAAAATACGTCAAAGATGAATCCAATCGAAGTCGTATTCGATGTCATTAGCGGAATTTTCACACCGATTTTGCCGGCGATTGTTGGTAGTGGATTGATTAAAGGGATCATGGCTTTGTTCGTTAGTTTAGGCTGGCTGACGGAAAAAAGCTCTACCTATGCTGTACTACAAATCTTTTCAAATGCTGTCTTTTACTTTTTACCTTTCCTCATTGCTTATTCTGCAGCGAAGAAATTTAAGACACGAGAATCTCTCGCGATGGCACTCGCTGGGATTTTATTGTATCCCACGATGGTGGAAGGGGCAGCAAAAGGGGCAGATCCACTTAGTTTTTTAGGATTGAGTATTCCATTAAATAATTATACTTCTTCCGTTTTACCGATTATTTTAGGAGTACTGCTACTTAGCTTTATCGATAAGTGGATAACGAAAGTCATTCCAAAATCCTTAAGCATCGTATTTACACCGGTACTGAGCTTAATGATCACAGCGCCTCTTACACTAGCTTTCATAGCGCCTATTGGAAACGTTTTCGGTCAGTATTTAGAGATCTTTTTCACTTCTTTATTCCATTTTGCTGGACCGATTGCAGGTTTATTAATGGGAGGCCTCATGCCTTTAATTGTGCTAACTGGGATGCATTATGCATTCTTCCCTAGCACGTTTGCCAGCTTTGAAAAAGTTGGATACGATGTCATGCTGCTTCCGATGAACTTTATTGCCAATATGGCACAAGCAGGCGCCGTTTTAGGAGTCATCATTCGCACAAAACGAGTAGAAACAAGGTCTTTGGCATTATCAACATTGCTGCCGAGTTTCTTTGGTATCACAGAACCTGCCATTTATGGAGTCACACTGAGATTGAAAAAGCCTTTCTATGCTTCATTAATTGGCGGGGCAGTTGGCGGATGTTTTTATGGTTTATTTTCAGTCAAAACGACAGCATTTTCAATTCCAGGTATTACATCTCTGCCAACTTACATTATGAAAGGCACAAACAATTTCCAGCTCGCTTTAATTGGAATAGCGCTGAGCTTTTTGGTCTCACTGCTTGTCACTATGTTCCTTGGTTTTAAAGAACCTGCCACAAAAGAAGAAGGTCAGCCGCTAAAACAAGGAAAGTCATCTAAAGATTCAGAGCATGCAGTCAATCAACAAGCTGCCAGACAAGTAAATCCTTATGAAGTACAAGCACCTATAACTGGTCAGGTCGTTCCTTTATCTGAAGTCAATGATGCCGTCTTCTCAAGCGAAATGATGGGCAAGGGAGTAGCGATTATGCCTGATAAGGGGGTGGTACAAGCACCGTTTTCCGGAAAAGTAGTGACCGTTACACCTACTAAACATGCAATAGGTTTGGTTTCAGATGATGGGATTGAATTATTAATACATGTAGGGATTGATACCGTCAGCCTAAATGGTCAATTCTTTGAGGTATTGGTGGAAGAAGGAGATGAAATCAACATTGGGGATCATTTATTATCATTTGATATAGAAGGAATTCAATCAAAAGAATTAAATGTCGTGACACCTATTATCGTCACTAATTCCTCGAAGTACCTGGATGTGATCCATACAGGTGACTCTTATGTCAACGCAGGAGAAAATAAACTCTTAATGCTCATTCATTAATCATAAATAGAAGGGATGATTGAAATGAAAGAATTAAAAAAAGGTTTTTCAGATAATTTTCTATGGGGTGGCGCAACAGCTGCCAATCAAATAGAGGGCGCGTATTTAGAAGGCGGGAAAGGGCTGTCAACTTCAGACTTCGCGGCATATAAAGATCCCTATGCACAAGGAAAAGTAAACAACTTTACATTCGATGTTAGTTCAGCTGAACTAAACAAATACAAGGAAAATCCTGATGCATTTGATTTCCCAAAAAGACGCGGAATTGATTTTTATCATCGTTATGAAGAAGATATTGCACTATTTGCAGAAATGGGATTCAAAGTCTTTCGTTTGTCTATTTCATGGGCAAGAATCTTTCCAACAGGTTTAGAGGACAAGCCGAACGAAGAAGGATTGGCTTTTTACGATAAAGTATTTGATGAATGTGCGAAATATGGAATTGAACCGCTAGTAACGATGTCTCATTATGAAATGCCGATTACTTTAACAGAGAAATATAATGGATGGATGAGTAGAGAACTTGTCCCATTGTTCGAAAAATACGCACGTGCGATTTTAGAAAGATATAAAAACAAAGTGAAATATTGGATTACATTTAATGAAATGAATATGAACCTCAATAGTCTTTATACAGGTGCTGGCATTTTAGAGGATTTAGTAGACCATAAATTACAGGCTGCTTACCAAGCATCTCACCATCAATTTGTGGCAAGTGCATTAGCAGTGAAGGCAGCGAAGGAAATCATTCCAGATGTCCAAATTGGCTGTATGATTAACCAAATCGAAGCCTATGCAAAAACAACAAAACCAGAGGATCAGCTGCAGGCAGTTAAATCGAATCAATTGAATATGTTCTATCCTGATGTTCAAGCTAGAGGCGAATATCCAACATACATGGTGAAATATTTTGCAGATAATCAAATTAAGCTGGATATTGAAGAGCAGGATGAACAAATTTTGAAAGAGGGCACTGTTGATTTTGTTGCAATCAGCTACTATATGTCACACGTAGCAGAAGCGCGTGAAGATGCCGCTGAGCTAGCGGGTACGTTTGACAGTCCAATTAAAAATGAACACTTGGAATTATCACAATGGGATTGGCCGATCGATCCAATGGGTCTGCGCATTTCATTAATTAAACTGTATGACAGATACCAAAAGCCTTTATTTGTTTGTGAAAATGGACTTGGCGCAAGAGATACATTGACACAAGATGGAAAAATCCACGATGATTATCGAATTGATTATTTGAAAAAACATATTGAACAGATGAAAGAAGCAGTAAAAGAAGGTGTTGACTTAATGGGATACACACCTTGGGGCTGTATTGACTTAATCAGCTGCGGAACATCTCAAATGACTAAACGCTATGGTTTGATCTATGTGGATCAAGACGACCTAGGAAATGGTACACTGAATCGTTACCGTAAAGATTCATTTTTCTGGTACAAAAATGTTATCGCATCAAATGGAGAAGACCTATAAAAGCAGATTGAATGATGAAAAACACCATCTCAGGGCGCCTTAACCGGCTGCATGCGATGGTGTTTTATTTTTCACGAAAACATCTCTTGACCTTGAAGTATAGTTCAACCTTTATAATGTAATTATAGTAAGACAAAATCACAAAAAAGGAGTAACAATGGAGTTGATGACTAGAGGTGAACTTGCCAAACAAACTGGAATAAGCCCTGCCGCAATTCGTTACTATGAAGAACACAACATTTTACCTGTCCCGAGACGCCGTTCGAACGGTTATAGACTATACACAGAAGATTATATTGTGAAAATTCAATTGATCAAAGATGCCAAATCATTGGGTTATTCACTAAAGGAAATAAAAGAAATATTGGAAATGCTGAGTCAAGATATAGAACTTGATACTTTAAAAAGAATTGTAAAACATAAACATGAAGAAATTGAAAAGAAAATCAAAAGCCTGCGCCTCATTCAAGACCTTTTATCTAACTTATTAAAGACTCCTGAGAAAGAAGTACAAGTGTATCTCAAATCATTTCGTGTGATGAATCAGGATGACGAATAAACATATCTGCTTAAAGGAGAGAAAATAAAATGAGTGTCGAAATTTATAACGGAGAACGTTCTGAAGAAAGTATTCAATTTGAAACATTATTCACGTCCCAAAGTAATAAAGAAAGTTTTGCTAGTGTCGAAAAAACCAAAAACTTTCTATCTCAAATAGAAAATATGAAGCCTTATGCAATCGGAGATGATGTGAAACTAGTGAGTGAAATAAAGGAGCAAATTTTCGAAGGAATGCAGGTTTTCACATTGAATGACCAAATGTCGAAAAATCAAAAGGTGATTCTCTATATACATGGTGGCGCTTGGGTAAACCAGCCTCTTAATTTCCATTGGTGGTACATGGATAAAATGGCTCAATCCCTTAATGCCAAAGTGGTCGCTCCTATATATCCTAAATTACCTCATTATAGCTACCAAGATACTTATCCGAAAATCTTAAATCTATATAAAGAAATACTAAAAACGGTTGAGAGTACCGATCAATTAACAATTATGGGAGATTCAGCGGGCGGAAATATCTCACTTGGCCTGGCGCATCTCTTAAAGATGGAAAGTCTGCCGCAGCCGAAGGATATTATTTTATTATCTGCATGTGTTGATATGAGTTTAAGCAATCCTCTTATATCTGAATATGCCGATAAAGATCCCATTCTAGCGCCAGAAGGAATAGATGTCATTACAAAAATGTGGGCAGCAGATAAAAAGGTAACTGACCCATTAATCAGTCCAATTCACGGAGACTTTCATGGTCTTGGGAAGATCACTCATTTTATTGGAACACATGATATTTTATATCCAGATGCACTAAAGCTAGATGAAAAGCTAACAGAACAAGGAATTAATATGAAAACCTTTGTTTATCCAGAAATGCTGCATGTGTTTGTCGTCATGCCAATCCCTGAGGCACAAGATGCTCAGGAAAAAATCATTCAGGTGATAAATAGTTAGGTCTTTTTCACACATCAAAATGCTCTGACTTAAATATTCGAAAAAATAGGCTGCTTACTAAAAGCAGTCTTTTTCCATTCAACATGAAATACATTTAGAATGTCAATTCACCTCAGATTAAAAATTCCTTAAATTCCAATTTTTGTTTACAACGCGCGGATTTCCTATTAATATGATACATATTCGGTTCTTCACCGTTTCATAAAGGAGAGTGACATGATGAGTGTTTTCTTTCTTCATCCTATGGCGCTGATCTTATTTACATTGCCTTTGTTATCTTTGATTTGGGGGATTGTTGGCTACTGCATCTTTAAGCGAGTTTATATCGTTCTTATCATCACATTTGCCATCTCCACTATTTTCATATTTGCCTATACTGGGTTTGACCTGTCAAATATGTATTGGGTCGTGGTGATGACCTTTTTATGCATGTGTACCTCTGTCATCACAAAAATCATTCGCTATATGTATGGCCGCTATAAAAGAGCATAACGAAAAAGCTGATATTCACAAAAATCAGCTTTTTCCATATAGAAATACATGGCGAACTAGTCAAAGTGAAAATCGGTGAACTGATTCCACTCAAATATACTAGAAGTTGATGTACGACCTAGACTTAGCAGGAAGAGGGACGCATCAAGCGTTCTCTTTGTTACATTCCAGATAACTGAAAAATCGCTCCACAAAATCAGCCCCATGTATTTTCTCCATATGCGCCGTGTTAAAAATATATTGTTCCATATGCTCAAGCTTGCGCAGGCTGCGTACCAGTACTTTCCGATCCTCGTCAGAAAGGTGAGGGTCATGATTTATCTTCAGCAATGCCTGTTTGACACGCGCAGAGACCTTTTCAACATATAGATGGTTTTTGGAAGCTGGCGGAATACATTGCGACAGGTCACAGCCTGTAAAGCGAACACCGTCAAGAATGCAGTTTTCAAAGTTGGCGATCAGCTTTTGTTTACCATTTCCCTCAAACGTTATATCCACTAGCTTACCGGTAAAGGTACAATGAACAATATTCGCTGCTTGTAAAATGCGGTCATTAAACCTACATTGATAAAATGTACAGTTGATAAACACAGCATTCTCCAATGTCATTCCTCTCATATCACAGGAGGAAAATTCGCAATTCGTAAAAACAGCCTCGCCTTCAGCAATCCCAACAGAGCGCAAATCGGAACGAATAAAAGTACAATGCTCAATCGTACTACCTGCAAAAAACCTCGCATTCGTCAGATCACAAGTATTAAATACAAGATGACGCAGCTGACAGCTCCAAAATATAGGTGAATGAACATTCGATTTGCTAATCGTCGATCCGCTTATCGTTTCGTGTTCATACCTGACAATATCAGAAAATATTTCATTGTCTACTGACATACCAGACTCAAGCCTTCTCATTGTGATCACCTATCTTTTAATCTTTAACCAGGATGAATACCTTCCAAAAGTTCATTCTGTTTCACTGAACGGCTGGCATTGACAAGTTATTATATCATAAAGCTCGAAACATAAAGAGAGCGATCATCATTTTGAAAGCGCTTATCTTGCAATGTGTCTTTCACACTCACTTTAAATCATAAGGGGGGACAAAAGAATGAAAAGATATGACGCATTCCCAGAACCAATCGGTGGCTATACTGCCGGACGCACACAGATGGATTTTGAGTACACGGCATCTGATCACTCAAAAAGAGAACTGACCGCATTTGTATACTATCCGTCTAATAGCAATGAAAGGAAGACCCCATCAACGTACATGTTTCCTGAAGTATACGACATGCTGCATGACCAGCCGCTTGTCACTGAGTATATGAAGGAAAAGGATTTTTTCTCTATCGATATCCAAACGCATTGTTACGACGACCTCGCTCTTTCCGGGAAGGAAGAACGCTATCCAGTGTTATTTTATGTTTGCGGCGGGGGCGGCTCTCCAGAATGGGGGACTGTGATCTGTACAGACCTTGCAAGCATGGGGTATGTTGTCGTCAGTATCGGTCATCAAAACAGCACGATGTATAAGCGTAAAGATGGGCGTCTGTTTAATGTATCAAAGGATTTTTCAGATGTCATTATGGCGTTTTCTGAAGATCCAGACATGATGGCGCTGGCTGGTCAGATGACGATGCGGCTTGACGATGAAACTGCCATTGAGACATGCCGTAACGTCCTTACACTGCCAATACTTCATCCGTTAACGAAATATAGCAAATTACAGGCAGAGGATGTAAGGTATGCAGCTGATTATCTTTACAAACTAGACACCGGAGAACTCAATTCCATCTTCAATGGCAGATTGCAGCTTGACGCCGGCATGGGCATAATCGGACATTCTTACGGAGGGCCAACGACAGCGATTGTTTGCCGGGATGACGACCGATTTGCCTGCGGGATCGGCCTCGATAGCGGTGCATTTGGTCTTCTTGACAGCGACCTGAAAAAACCTTTTATGCTGCTTTTTTCTGAGCCTAACTATCATATGAATGCGATCATTGGCGCAAACAATAGCATGGAAACCTATTATTTCTCTGTTGAGCATGCTGCGCATTTAGATTATTGCGACATCGTTTTTACCAGTGTAAACGAAGAACTGAGAGGCAAACGGAATGCGATGGAGATGCGGAATCTTATCACAGACTATACAAGGATCTTTTTTGATCATTACATTCTGCAAAAGCCTGTACATGTTGAAAGTCTATCATACGATGGCGTGAACTTGATTAAGAAAACGAGCAGAAATTGATCTAAAATGAAAAAAAGCTTAGAGAATTAGGCTTTTTTTGTTTCTCCAGGGTATATATCCGTGACGATTTTTAAAAAAGCCTTCAAAGCACGTGTTTTATATCGACCTTTTTTCACGACAATGCCAATTTTCCAGGGAATATATTGACTACTAATTGGTTTTACACAAATGTCCTCTTTATACATGTCCGTTAAAGGACTTGGAATGATCGCAACTCCTAATTCATCACGAACTAATGTCAAAAGCAAATCCCATTGTGTTGTACTGTAAGCGACATCAGGAACAAAATGTTCCTTTCGGCAGCTTTCTAAAATCACTTGACTTAATGCAAATGAAGAATCAAACAATATCCATTTATCCTCTTTAAGCTGTTCGAGCGAGAGCTGTTGTTCATCTTTTAAAGCGTGATTTTTTGGTAAACAAGCCACAAACGGCGCTTCAAAAATGAGTTGTTCTTCTAATTCATGACTTTGGGCAGGTATGACAATAAAGGCCGCATCTACTTCGCCTTTCTCAACGAGTTTTTCTACATGTAAGCCGCCCTCCTCAATCATTTCGAGCGTCACATCTGGATGCTTTTGAGTAAAAGCTTTTGCCACTTTCGAAAAGAAAAAGGTACCAATTATTTGCGGCAGACCGATCTTTAAATCGCCGCGAATATGCGTGTCGGTATCACCCAGCTCCATTTGCAATTCATTCATTTGCTGCAGTACCGCGATCGCTTTTTCATATACAAGCTCTCCTTCATCCGTTAACCTGAAAATTCGATTTGACCGATCGAAAAGGATGACACCCAGTTTTTTCTCTAATTTTTGAATGGTTTTAGAGAGGGAAGGCTGGGCGATAAAAAGCTTTTCACTTGCTCTTGAAAAACTTCCACAATCCGCAATCGTTTTAAATATTTCAAAGTCCCGTATGTTCATGTTATCCTCCCATTATTCCAAATAGGCATACTCATTATGATCATTATATATTGTACATTATAAATATTTATTTTTACACTTTGATTAAGGAGGGGGTAAGATGTCAACATGTAAAGTTGCTGTTGTGCAAACTGCTTCTGTCATTATGGATAGAGAAGCATGTACTGAAAAAGCCATTTCGTTAACACTTGAGGCCGGAGAAAAAGGAGCCAATATTGTTGTATTTCCTGAAGCTTTTATACCTGCCTATCCTAGAGGACTAGCTTTTGGGGCCACAGTAGGAAGCCGTTCTCCAGAAGGAAGAAAGGACTGGCTTCGTTACTTAGAAAATTCAGTTCCAGTTCCAAGTAGAACGACTGACAGATTAGGAGAAGCAGCCCGCAAAGCTGGTGTCTACCTCGTCATCGGTGTCATTGAAAGAGATGATGAATCAAGTCGCGGGACTTTATACTGCTCCGTATTGTTTTTCGGACCAGATGGAACCTTACTTGGAAAGCACCGTAAACTAAAGCCGACTGGTTCCGAGCGACTCATATGGGGAGAGGGGGATGGCAGCACACTGCCGGTTTTCGATACACCGTATGGTAAAATAGGCGCTTTAATTTGCTGGGAAAACTATATGCCATTAGCTAGAGCAGCGATGTATGCAAAAGGCGTCCAAATCTATATAGCCCCTACGGCAGATTCCAGGGAACTATGGCAATCTACGATTCGCCATATTGCCGCAGAAGGCCGATGCTTCGTTCTATCTTGTAATCAATATGTGAATAAAGAGATGTATCCTAAAGATTTAGCCTGCTATGATGAATTAGCATCTTCTCCTGATGAGATGTGCCGAGGGGGGAGTGCAATAGTCGGTCCTTTAGGCGAATATATAAAAGAACCTGTCTATGGTCAGGAAGAGATACTGCTGGCAGATCTTGATTTGCGTGATATTTCCTCTAGTCAATTCGACTTTGATGTAGTCGGGCATTATTCAAGACCTGATATCTTCCAACTCGTCGTGAATGAAGAAAAAAAAGAAAATGTAAAGTGGATGAATCGATGAAATCACACGAAAAAAGAGCAGCCATCAGCCGCTCTTTTTTTCGTGTGTCAACCTTGATGAGTTTTTAATGGACCTTTTGTGATATGAGTAAGGTGAGCATTCATGTTAAAGATTTTAGCGTTGATGTCTGTTATTCCAAAGCTAGTGATTCTTTTAAAATGCATCTCAAGATAGTTTTCAGCTGCTTCTTTTGTTTCGAATAAGTAGATTCCGCCAGCCTCATTCTTCTCCGAATTCTCCGTCCATATTTTCCATATGAATCCGTCTTCCTCATTTATACTTTTCGCTAAATCAGCAAACTCTTTTGCCATTTCATCACCGAAAGGGCCTTTCATCTTAAAATCAACCTGTAATAAATGTGCCATCGTCATTCTCCTTATGTTGAAGTTGTAAAATACAGTTCCCCCAGCACTTCTTTCATTTGATACTGCTGCTGCGGAAGTTCTTTCTTCATAAAAGACCGTACATCTGATTGGTCAACATCGTACATCACTTCAATTTCTTTAGAAAATAGAAGTTTTTCTTTTTCGAGCAGGGTAGAAACAGCTGGGCGTTTTTTCGGTTCAAGTTCTTCAGTGTTTAAAGCTTGCTTTAATCCTTCAACATAGACTTCAAATGAGCGGCCACCTGTGATTTTGACTCCTTTATTTTCCTCGTTGACGAAGATGATCGTTGGGAAACCTCTAGCACCAAGGTCTCGAACTAGCGTAAAATCTTGATTTAATAATTCCTGGCCGCTTGGCAGCTCCCCTTCATGGACAATCACATCTCCGTTAAGTCCAAGGTCGTTGACGATGTCAATTAACACCGTGATATCCGATATATTTTGATTGAATGCAAATAGCGCTTCTCTCGCACGGCGTAAAAAAGTATAGGCTAGTGCATCATCATGATGTTTTTGAATCACTTTGAATACGCGAGAGGGCGGGTAGGAAGATTGAACAGGATTGTCAATCATTAAGGACCCATCAATTGGCATGCGGGAATGTTCTCCAACCTCTCTCCAGTGACCAGCCACATCAGCAGGTTTGTAAATTCCGTTTGCAGGATCAATTGGACCGCCATGCCATTTCTCTAACAGTCCACCCAACACAGTCTGGAAATGAAAATAATGTCCATATTGCTCTTTAAATCGACGCAGCACAGGTTCAATTGCCCAGCAATGCGAACAAATCGGATCTGTTACATAATAGAGCGTTATTGTTTTTTTAGGTTGCTGAAAATCAATGACCTGAATATCCTCTTCTTCACCTACACCACATACACCTGTTTCTATATCACAAAACATCTCATTGTTTTTCAATTTCATTTACCTCCTCAAATTTTGTAGGAACGCTATTGCCTATCAGTTTGTTTGAATCAAGCAATAATTTACTTTACAATTAGATCTTAAGACACAATGAGTGAGACCAACACCAATAATTTCTTCAATTTGTTGTTTATCCAACAGATTGATAGATGTGTTGAAAAAGGAGGAGGGATAAGATGACACAGCCAAAGACAGACCCACGGGTTCTGAGAACGCGTAAGTTAATCATGGAGTCATTTATTAAACTTTCATCGAAAAAGGAATTTAAGGATATTACGATCAAAGATGTCACGGCAGAAGCCTTAATCAACCGAGCGACGTTTTATTATCATTTTGAGGATAAATACGATTTGCTGGATAAAACACTATCAGAAGTATTATCGATTAATTTAGAAAGTATTAATTTCAATCATCGTAAACTAGATGAAGATACGATTATCAATATTTTTAAAGCCCTAACGAATTTTCAACAATCTCTGCATAACCGCTGCCAAGTAGAATATGAAACTGAACTTGCTCCTATTGTGAGGGAGCAGCTTGAAATTATTTTTTATCAATTGTTAATCAATCAATATACAAATGTGGAAAAGCAAATTCTAAAAGTCACAGCTGTTTTTTTAAGTTGGGGAATTCACGGAGCTTCTGTTGAGTGGAGAAAAAATAGTTCGCACTTATCATCAGAGGAGTTTATCAAATCAGCAGTGCCATATATCTTGTCAGGGATTGATTTTAAACAAGCAGATGGATGATTTGACAATTTTCAAAGGCTTCACTAATATATATGCTATAGCATATAAATTTTATAGAGGGTGTTTACATGGATTTACAAGATTTAATAGGCTATCTCGTTCATCGTACCGATCTCAAAATGACTAATTATTTTACGAACAGGTTAAAGCCTTACGGGGTCACTCCTGAACAATGGAGTATTATAAGTATTCTGAGTAGTGAAAAGGGGACTACTCAAAAAGAATTGGCAGAAGGAATTGATAAAAATCAAACCACTGTCGTCAGAATGATCCAGTCTATGGAACGAAAAGGGCTTGTCAAAAAGATCTATAATGAACGAGACCGGCGCTCACATCACCTGCTTTTAACGGAAAAAGGGGACGAGGTCAAAAAAGCCATTCTTCCTGTCGTCATGGATGCACATCAAACGGTGACAAAGCAATTAAACGATGAAGAGATTCAACAATTAAAATTACTTTTAAACAAATTATTTCATTCACACTATGAATCTTGAAATGTCTAATCTGTAACTAACTATTTATATCCGATATATGCTATGACATATAAATTGTATCAGCGGAGTGTTTCAGTCAAATAACTTAGGAAGATGTGATCACGATTTTCATACTTATTCTGCAAATGATATTGGCTGCTTTCTTTTTTGTAACAGGATCGAAAATTATATCAGGGAAAATGGCAGAAGAGTTCAAACGATTTGGTTTACCTGCTTTTTTTAATGTTTTAACCGGAGCCTTTGAGCTCATAGGCGCAGCTGGAATGCTGATCGGCATATGGATGCCAACAATCGCAATATTATCAGGCTTATTGTTAGGAGGCACGATGCTGGCAGCTACATTTACTCTGATCGTATTGGCCAAAGATCCCTTTAAAAAAGCAATCCCGGCACTTGTGTTATTCGCTCTTAGTATTGGGATCAGCTTGTACCACATTCTTTAAGTTCATATCAAGGTAAGTCACAAAACCTAAACAAATCTCCACTATTCTAATGGTGGATGATGTTTAGGTTTTTTAGCGATTGAATTGTTTTCGAAGAACTAAGCATGAGACAGCAAATACTGCAAAAGCGCCCGCTGATCCAGCAGCAAACACGAGCTCAGATTGTTCTAGTTTGGACTTGAATAACAAAGGGACAGAAAGAATGAGAGCGGCACCACTAAAGCTCAATCCTAATATCAACATTGCCAATAATTTATTCATAGAAACACCCCTTACACTCAGAATGAAAACAATCGAAAAGAATCATATTTGGAGTGTATCATATGGTAACGGTCGATTGCTTTCTTTTTCTTAAAGCACTCGTAAAATAAACTTTTTTAAACGAACACCGTTCTTAACGAACGGTGTTCGTTATAATATAAATAAGATATGGCTTTAAACGATTTTCATAAAGAAGAGGAGATGCATACGATGACGGCATTATCTAAGGATCAAAAGCAAATCGCTATCATTGGAGGAGGACCTGGGGGGCTAACGCTCGCCTTAATACTGCAAAATCACGGTATACAAACAACCATCTATGAACGAGAGGTGCATGACAAGAGTCTTGAAAGAGGGGGCTCACTGGATATTCACGAAGAAACAGGCCAAAAAGCTTTAAAAGAAGCGGGAATTTATGAGAAATTTCAAAGGAACGCACGCTATGAAGGAGAAGATTTCCGATTACTTGATAAGTCAGGAAAAATTTATTTAGATGAAGAAACGGAACCAGATCAAAAAGGCACCCGCCCAGAAATTGACCGTGGTGTTTTGTGCGAACTGCTGTTAGATCAAATTGATGCTAAAAACATCAAATATGGATATAAACTAGAAAGATGCGTTTCACTAGAAAACGGCTTGACGGAGCTTCATTTTGAAAACGGAGTTGTCGAGACAGTTGATCTTTTAATTGGAGCAGATGGTGCTTTTTCTCGTGTGCGTCCTCTGTTAACAGATATTGATATTGAATACGCCGGACTTACGATGCTGGAACTGAATATCCTCAACGTAAAGGTAAACCACCCTGATTTAGCTGCATTTAATAAACGCGGGAAGATGTTTGCTTTAGCAGACCACAAAGGACTAATTGGTCAGTTAAACGGGGATGGACGAATAAAAGTGTATGCAAGCCTTATGGTAGAACGTAACTGGATTGAGGCTTGTGGTATTCCTTTTCATCAAGCGAAAGAAGCAAAAGAACAATTATTAGAGTTATTTAGTGATTGGGACGAACAGCTGAAAAATTATATTCGTTATGCAGAAGATGCCATCATTCCAAGACGGATTTATACGCTTCCTGTCGGTTTTAAATGGAACCGCCAAAAAGGAGTAACGCTTATCGGTGATGCAGCTCATGTCATGTCACCATTCGCAGGGGAGGGCGTAAACATGGCGATGTTTGATGCAATGGAACTCGCACTTGCGATTGTCCGAAATCCTCATCATATCGAAAAGGCTATAGAACAATACGAAGACATGATGTACGAATATTCATCGGAGAAAGCTCATGAATCGGAGAAAAGCTTAAAACTGTGTTTTTCAAAAAACGCTGCGGTCAAGCTTGCAGATATGATGAATTCTTTTCAAGAAAACGGAGATTGATGCTCAATTTACTATTTGACTTTGACATGTTATAAAGAGAGTATGAACAATTCAAATCGTCGTATTATCAGTCGTCGGTCTCAGCCGGCTAAAGAGCCCTTAAGCCGTGAACTCATTGTGAAAACTGCCTTTGATCTTCTTAAGGAGCAAGGGTTAGAGGGCATGAGTATGCGTAAAGTGGCTAAAGCATTAGATACAGGACCTGCATCCTTGTATGTCTACGTGAACAATTTTCAAGAACTAAGTGCTTACGTATTGGATTATGGTCTCGGCCAGATGGTTTATCCAAATTCAGCGGGTGGCACATGGAAAGAACAGTTATTTGACATATTGCATACTTATTTCCTGCTGCTATACGAAAAGCCTGGTCTTGCTGAAATTTCTCTTTCCACCATCCCGCAAGGAACGAACTTTTTACAGTTGACCGAACATCTTCTCGCTGCACTGCATAAAGGCGGAATCAAATCTACATCCGCTGCATGGGGAGTAGACCTTTTACTGTTATACATATCTTCCGTAGCATACGAAAAGGTCTCTTGGAAGAAACAAGGCTCTTCGCAGATTTCAGATACAAAAAAAACATTTCATGATGCAGACAAAACGCGGTTTCCTTTCATTCATAGCCTGAAAGAAGAAATGTTTGCAGGTGATACCGTATCAATGGAACGGTTCAGGTGGGGAATTGACGTCATTTTGTCTGGGATCCAGCAAAAAATCAATTAGAAAGGAGCAAAAAAAGCAGTCAATGGCTGCTTTTTTATATTTTCTCCACTTTTTCAAAACGTATAAAAAAATCTACATATTGTTTTTGTATATAAAAAATTATATAATCTAGTGGAATAAACAAATGAGGTGCTTAGGCATGGAACATATAAAGAATTTATTACAGAGCTATATTCCTTTAGCAAAATCTACTGCAAAAATGTTTGGACCAAATTGTGAAGTCGTGATTCATGATTTAACGAACCCTCAAGCATCAGTCATGTTTACAGTCAATCATCATGTCACGGGAAGAAAAATCGGTCAATCATTTGATCATTTGGTAAAGACTGTTTTACAATCAGAAGATTTTAAAGAAGATTATCTCGCTGGGTATACATTTAAAACCGAAGACAACCGTACCATTCGTTCTTCGACTTCATTAATTCGTGATTCCGAGCAAAAGGTAATTGGTGCATTCTGTATCAATTTTGATGTTGAAGCATTGAATCAAATGCAGCAATTTATGGATACTTTTCTTTCTACAAAAGTTGAAGTTCAAGAGAATGAAACAACAACAAATGATGATCTTGAAAATGTGGAAGAAATCGTAGATCAATTGATTCAACAGATCATTGAAAACAGTGTTCACCCAGTCATGAAACGCCATGAAAAAATTGAATTAATAAGGTTTATGGATGAAAAGGGAATTTTTTTAATGAAAGGTTCAGTTGAGAAGGTCGCATCTATGTTAGGTATTTCTAAAGTCACCGTCTATAGCTATTTGGATGAGATCAAACATAAATCGAATGAAGGGGAAACGAAATGAAAAGCATCTTTGAGGTAGGGAATCTAAAAGCCAACGGACACTATGCATTCGCAACCGTTCATCAAAACACGGTCTATGTTTCAGGACAATTTGCCATCAATCCTGAAACGAGAGAAAAAGAATTCGGTCCCATTGAAGAAGAGACATTACAAGCGCTTAAAAATGTCGAGATGATTGTAGAAGCGGCTGGAAGTAAAAAAGAAAAAATTTTGCGTATGACATTATACATTTCTGATATTGAACTATGGGACAAGGTAGATGCGGTTTACACTGAATTTTTCGGTGAACACCAACCAGCACGTACTGTTGTACCAACGAATGAATTACATTTCGGTTTCAAAATTGAAATTGATGCTATTTCTTATATTTAGAATATTTTTTTGCCTATGATATATAAAAAAGTATATTTCGTATAAAAAATTATTCGAAGGGGATGATGATCGATGAATCAATTGATTTGTAACGATTGTGGGAAAGTATATGAGATGACAACAACCCTATGGAAATGTGATTGTAACGGCGTATTAAACCTGGTGAAAGATACCCCTAAAATAGATATGGCGGCTTGGGATCACTATCCAAACTCATTATGGCGTTATGTTGAAACCATGCCCTTTTCAAAGGGTTCTAAGACTTGGGAATCTGTAACAATGGGTGAAGGTCAAACTCCGTTAATCCTTTTAGATACGAATGAGCCAAATACTTATGTAAAAGTTGATTATATGATGCCTACACTCTCCTTTAAAGATCGAGGAGCTGCTGTTTTAATGACAAAGGCAAAGAAATTAGGGGTATCAAAAGTCATTGCGGATAGCAGCGGGAATGCAGGAACAGCGATTGCCGCTTATGCAGCTCGTTGCGAGATTGCATGTGACATCTATTTAAGCGATGAAACTTCACCTAAAAAGGTCGCTCAAATAAAAGCCCATGGAGCAACGATTAAAGAAATTCGTGGTACACGCGAGGACATTGCTGCTGCAGCCCAAAAAGCAGTAGACGACGAAAACGTTTTTTATGCAAGCCATGTATATCATCCTTATTTTTTTGAGGGAACAAAAACATACGCATATGAAATCTATGAACAAATAAAAGGAGCTCCAGATGCTGTAATCATTCCGGTTGGAAACGGCACTCTCCTTCTAGGAGCGTATTATGGCTTTAAAGAGTTATTTGAAAATGGTTTGATTCATAAAACACCGAAAATCATTGCCATACAAGCGAAAAACTGTGCACCTCTTGTGAAAGCTTATCAAAACGAGGAGGAATCAGCATCGCCTGTTACGAATACAGGAACCTTAGCAGAAGGGATAGCCATTGCTGCCCCGGCGCGCTCCAAACAAATTCTACAAGCTGTACAAGATACCAATGGTACATTTATAGATATTGAAGAAGATGAAATATTGAATGCACGCTCTAAACTAAGTGAAAAAGGATTTTATGTGGAAGTGACATCTGCAGTCAATTTTGCCGGCTACTTGAAATATAAAAAGGAATCAAAAGAAACCATCGTCATACCTCTTTGCGGGGCAGGGATTAAGTCAAAATAACCCGTAGAATACAACTTGAAAGATGACCTCATCCCATTGCTGGAACAATCCGATTCTGATAGTTACTTATCACCAGAGGTTTGTCAGACCGTTGCTGCGAGATTGCGTCAACTGATCCGCCATTGGCTAGTAGATGATGACATAGATAAAATGAACGCTCTCTATCTAGCAGAAGGTATGGAACTAGCGCATGAACAAAATGAGGTATTGGGATTTATATAGGAAGAGGTCGAAAAATAGTTGTTTCATTATCATTCTAAGAGTATCTCAAGAGAGATGCTCTTTTTCATGCCTGAATGCACAATCTCTTTTACCAAAAGTACAATTTCACTCAACTTCTAACTATTTTTTCATTTGTTCTTCTCCCCAATAACAAATTGCATCTAATACAGGTATCAATGATAATCCCTTTTCCGATAAACTATATTCTACTTTTGGAGGCACTTGAGGATATTCTTTACGATTAATTAATTGATCCGCTTCAAGTTCTTTTAGTGTATTGGTTAATGTTTTAAAAGAGATAGTCCCGAGCATTCGTTTTAACTGATTATAGCGAATAGGACCATTGTTTGCATATAAAGCATACAGTACCGTCATCTTATATTTCCCACCAATTAAAGATAAAGTGTACCCAAATCCAGTTTCTTTTAGATCAACATTAGCTGGAAAGGATTCTTTCGTCATTTCACACTCTCCTTTAGGTTAGTATCGCACTTTAATTACCGTACTTGTAGTACGTTATAGCATACAATAAAATGAATGTACATCAAAATATGATGAAAATAACAAAAAAGGGTGAATGAATAATGAAAACGATTGTCTATGCACATCCTTGGGACGGAAGCTATAATCATGCCATTTTGACTTCCATTACAGAAAATCTAGAAACAAAGAGAGAACCATTTCAAGTGATCGATTTATATAAAGATGGGTTTAATCCCGTTTTTTCAGCTGAAGAATTGAAGTATTTTATTAAAGGCGAAACACCTTATCAATTAGTTAAGGATTTTCAAAAGAAATTAAGTCAGGCAACTGAATTAATATTTATATTTCCTGTCTGGTGGTGGGATTTACCTGCAATTTTAAAAGGATTTATTGATAAAGTCATGTTAAGAGGTTTCGCATTCTTAGAAGATAAAAACACTGGGGCTTTAAAAGGTTTATTGACAAATATTAAAAAAACAACTGTGATCTCAACATCTACAACAGATAAGGATTATATAGAATCTGAAGGCGGGAATGCAATTCAAGGCGTTTTTATTAACAGAACTCTTGCTGACTTGGGACTTAAAAATGAAGACACCCAATGGATTCATTTTTCGAGAGTTAACTTAACAACAGATGAAAAGAGGAAAGTATTTTTAAACGAAATAGCCCAAAGTATTTAATTAACTGTTGCAGCCAATAAGGAAAGGCACAACCTTTACGACCAATCTAATTTATTGAAAAGGTGGTAGAGGTTGTGAAATTAAATATCGATCGATGTATCTCATTTATTAGTTTACATAATATATATTCTAGGAAGTTAAACAACAAACGAATTTCCTTTGTCTCAAAACTAAGTATACTTATCTTATTGAGACAAAAAAGAAAAAATCAATTTTAAATTGATTCATCTAAATGCTTTGATGATATTCTGACGATTTCATGGCCATAAACATTTCGCTGCAACGTTTTTGTCACAACAACGCCAGATGCTATGAGCTTTGTATCAAGCGTTCATTATAGCTCCAGTTGATGTTCGATTGTGTGTTTACCAAATCAATGCTTTTTTCGTTCTAATATGTCAAAACATCTAGTCCAACATTACACTTGAAAAATGCTCATTAATCATTGTGTATCCATCAATTTCACCTCTCACCAATAGAAATTTCTTTTGACTAACATTTTTTCATTACGTTCCTCCCTCCTGTTATTTACGAATCAGCAAGTCTCATTTATAATCGAGTAGATTTGTTCAATAACATATATATCTTTAAATGTGAGGGATTAGATGGAATTAAAGTGGTATAAAGCAATTATTGTGATCTTTACGATGTCTGGAATCTCCATTTCTACATGGTTTTCGCGGACACCGGAAGTTAGAGATTTATTACAAGCAAACACAGGAACAATGGGACTTATTTTACTCGGTTTATCTGTTGGCTCAATTGTTGGGCTTGTTCTTTCAAATGTATTCGTCCGCAAAAAAGGCGGCCGAGTGGCGATTGTGATCAGTGCTTTTTTGATGTTCCTTGGATTCACTACTCTTGCCATTGGTTCCACGCTCTCTTCTATCTTTGTCGTCACTTCTGGTCTTTTTCTTTTTGGAGCAGGCTCTGGCATGTGTAATGTAGCGATGAACTTAGAAGGAACAGAGATTGAGTACAGCATCAAGAAAACCATTCTGCCTATATTGCACGCTTCCTTTAGCATTGGGACGTTAATTGGAGCAGGTGCTGGTATTCTTTTTATCCATCTAGGGGTTTCTGTATTGATACACCTTCTCGTTATTGCCCTTCTATTCTTCCTCAGCATATTGATTTGTACACGGTTTATCCCGCATGGGACAGGAAAAGATCAGCATGAGAAGCAGTCAGATACAGTTGAACCTACTCAAACAGCATGGCTGAACAAACGAACGATATCTCTTGCGATGATCGCCTTATGTCTTGCGTTTGTCGAAGGCTCGGCCAATGATTGGATTCCACTTGCAATGGTGGATGGCTATCAAGTTTCACATTCCATGAGTACGGTCATCTATGCTTTGTTTTTGTGCGGCATGATTAGCGGCAGACTGATCAGCGGACGATTGATTGATCGCTTTGGCAGAGTGTTATTGCTAAGAGTGGCCATTTTATCAGCAGCTGCCGGACTATTCTTAGTCATTTTAAAGATTTCACTTGTTGTATGTATGATATCGATCTTTTTATGGGGACTTGGCGCATCTTTAGGCTTTCCGCTGACCATTTCTGCAGCTGGCGATGATAGCCGGTACGCTGTCAAACGCGTCAGTATTGTGACCTTATCTGGTTACACAGCCTCCCTTTCCGGCCCTCCTATTTTAGGGCTGCTTGCTAATCAAGTTGGACTGCTTCATGCCTTTATCTTTGTTCTATTTGCCATATGTATTGCAGGAATCTTTACTAAAGCTGTAGCAAAACCACATTCATTACAAGCTCACTAAACGTGTCTGATCCTTGATCATGGCACTTTTTTTAAATTTAAAAAATAAAATTGAAACCTTTCATGAAGTGAAACAGTCCTATAGATGTCCTGATGTTTATCGTTTTTTTAAAGAGGGAAAGTAAAAAAATAAGACTTTTCAAATAACTGAAAACGTGGTAAGATCATGAAAATAACCAGGAAGGGGTGAGAAAAATGAAAAGAAATATGCTATTAAAATTAGGTGTTTTATGTATAGCACTTGCAAGTTTTCATTTGTTCTCAATGCCTCATTCCGTTCAGGTATACCATCATGCGAAGGTGGTTGCCGATCAAGAATCACATGAAATGAAAATCGTCCAGACAATGGGCGATGAAAAGAAACAAAAACATGTGAGCGCAGTATTTGCCGCATTTACAGCACTGCTGATTATTGGCAGTATGACAGCTGGATTTGCGCGCATCACTCATACTGATCGATTTGACCGGAAAAAGAAGCATTTACTTGCAGTGTTCTATCAATCTTCTTATTTCCGACAAGCTCGTGTTTAACCCAACCATCTAAATCAAAACAAAAATTGGGAGGTTTTACACGATGTTATTTTTCTTAAGAATTTTCATTCTAGGTCTATTCTCTGTCACTTCACTTTCTCTTTTCGTTTACCAAGGAATTGAAGTAGTTCATGCCATTACAAGCATGTTTGGCAACCACGAGAGCTAATTGACCTGTATATAAAAAGAAACCCCCTGCCAATCGCAGGGGGTTTTCGTTTGCTTATTTATTGTCATCTGGTGCACGTTCAGGAGTCAGAAGGACATGAGTCACTTCTCCCTGCTCTTCCTCATCTACAATAAATGACCCATTGCTATAGCGGTCATTCGCTCTTAAAGTAGAAATATCTAGTGGAATCGTTGTGCCTTTTTCGGTATCTATCTCAAGTGTATCGTGCAGCGCTGCAGCGATCACAGCCACAATACGATGCGGGTTTTTCTTTAACTCTCTCAGCATAAGAACTCCGCGTTTCGCTCTTGATGTTTTATCAAATTCAGAGAGGTTCATTCGCTTTACAGCCCCTCTTTGTGTTGTGAGCACAAGGACATCGTTCTTCGGATCAATGATCTGGCCAGAGACTACCTCGTCCCCTTCCTTCAAGTTGATTCCTTTGACACCTGCCGCTCTCGGTCCAACAACACTTACTTCTTCTTCATCAAACCATAAACCGTAACCATTTTTCGTTGCAATAAACAATTCCTGCTGTCCTGTTGTGACATGAACATCTACGAGTTCATCGTCACCTTTTAGATTCAAGGCGACAAGCGGTTTCGAATAACGCTGCGCTTTATATTGAAGAAGCTCTGTTTTCTTCACCATTCCACCTTTCGTAAAGAATAAAAGATATGACGTTTCATCAAATTCTTTTATTGGAATGGCTTTTTGGATTGATTCCTCGCGATCAATTGAAATGATGTTTGTAATATGCTGCCCCATGTCTTTCCAGCGTATATCTGGCAGCTGGTGAACAGGACAATAAATGTAGCTTCCTTTATTCGTAAACAGCAGAAGAACATCCGTTGTATTCATTTCAAACTGATGAATCAAACGGTCAGTATCTTTCATGCCAAAGTCTTTACCGTTAGAGGCAGCATAAGAGCGCTGGCTTGTTCGTTTAATGTAACCATCTTTCGTGACTGTCACGTAAACATCCTCTGATGCGATCATCACTTCAAGGTTAATCTTAATTTCTTCGATTTTTTCCTCAATGACGGATCTTCTCTCATCAGCATATGTCTTTTTGAGCTTTTTCAGGCTGTTTGTAATGACCTTCAGTAGCTTTTTCTCGTTCGCTAAAATGTCTTCAAGCTCTGCGATGCGCACATCAAGCTCTCTTGCTTCGTCTCTTAATTGCGTAATATCTGTATTCGTTAAACGATATAACTGGAGTGAAACAATCGCTTCTGATTGTGCTTCTGTAAAATCATATTTCGCCATCAAGTTGTTCTTGGCATCTCGCTTATCATTAGAGGAGCGGATTGTGGCAATGACTTCATCTAAGATGGAAAGTGCCTTAATTAAACCGTCGACAATATGGTGGCGTTCCTTCGCTTTTCGAAGCTCGTACGCTGAGCGGTTCGTCACCACTTCCTTTTGATGGGCAATATATGCATCTAGTACAGTTGTGAGCGTCATTAAGGTAGGTCTTCGATTATGTATCGCTACCATATTAAAGTTATACGGGATTTGCAGATCTGAGTTTTTATATAAGAAATTCAGCACACCATTTGCATCTGCTTCTTTTTTCAGCTCTACTACGATTCGAAGCCCAGTACGGTCTGTTTCATCTCGGACCTCTGAAATACCTTCTACTTTTCTTTCAATTCGAAACTCGTCCATCTTTTTGACAAGGTTGGCTTTATTCACTTCGTAAGGAATTTCTGTGATCACGATTTGCTGGCGTCCGCCGCGGATGGTTTCAATCTCCGCTTTTCCGCGAATCATGATCTTCCCTTTTCCTGTTTCATACGCTTTCTTAATACCGTCTACACCTTGAATGATACCGCCCGTTGGGAAATCCGGCCCTTTGATGACTGTCATTAAATCCTCAACCGTACAATGCGGCTGTTCAATTCGCTTAATGACGCCATCAATGACCTCTCCAAGATGATGCGGCGGGATATCTGTCGCATAACCAGCTGAAATCCCTGTTGATCCATTCACGAGAAGATTTGGGAACATTGCTGGTAATACAACTGGCTCTTTGCTTGTATCATCAAAGTTTGCAACAAATTCGACCGTTTCCTTGTCTAGGTCCTTTAAAAGCTCCGAAGCAATGGCAGACAGTCTTGCTTCCGTATAACGCATGGCAGCAGGCGGATCTCCATCAATACTCCCGTTATTTCCGTGCATCTCAATCAGCACATTTCGTACTTTCCATTCCTGACTCATTCTTACCATCGCTTCATAAACAGATGAGTCCCCGTGCGGATGGTAGTTACCAATCACGTTACCGACTGTTTTAGCGGCTTTACGGAAGTTTTTATCCTGCGTATTTCCTTCTGCGTACATCGCATATAAAATTCTTCGTTGTACGGGTTTTAGACCATCACGTGCATCTGGAAGCGCACGGTCTTGGATAATATATTTACTATAGCGCCCAAACCGGTCGCCGATTACTTCTTCTAATGGTAAATCATGAAATCGTTCTTGTTGTGCCATGTTTAAACCTCCTCAGCTAGCGACAAGTTTTCATTTTCAAGAATGTTGCTTTCCTCATCAAGTCCAAAGGCGACATTCTTTTCAATCCATTTACGGCGTGGTTCAACTTTGTCACCCATTAGAGTTGTGACGCGTCGTTCCACACGTGCAGCATCATCAATTTTGACCCTGACAAGTGTTCTCGATTCTGGATTCATTGTCGTTTCCCATAGCTGGTCGGCATTCATTTCACCTAACCCTTTGTAGCGCTGAATCGTGTACCCTTTTCCAACTTTCTTCAATACGTCATCCATTTCTTCATCAGACCATGCGTACTCAATAATCTCTTTTTTTCCTGAGCCTTTGCTGACTTTATATAAAGGCGGAAGTGCAATAAACACTTTGCCATGCTCAATCAGCGGCTTCATATAGCGGTAGAAGAATGTTAAGAGAAGCACTTGAATATGCGCTCCATCCGTATCCGCATCTGTCATGATGACGATTTTGTCATAATTGATGTCTTCCACATTAAAATCGACACCGACGCCTCCACCAATTGCATGAATAATGGTGTTGATTTCTTCATTTTTGAAAATATCAGCAAGCTTTGCTTTTTCAGTATTGATGACCTTTCCGCGCAGAGGCAGCACCGCTTGGAATTTACGGTCACGTCCCTGTTTTGCTGACCCGCCCGCTGAGTCACCCTCTACTAGATATAGTTCGTTTCTTGCTGGGTTTCTAGATTGGGCAGGTGTTAATTTTCCGCTCAGCGTTGCTTCAGACTTTTTCCGCTTCTTGCCGCTCCTCGCTTCTTCACGGGCTTTTCTAGCAGCTTCTCTTGCCTGCTGCGCTTTAATCGCTTTTTTCACAAGAAGAGTGGCTGTTTCCCGGTTTTCTTCAAGGAAATACGCAAGTTTTTCAGAAATAACAGCATCAACAGCTGAACGAGCCTCACTTGTCCCAAGCTTTCCTTTTGTCTGCCCTTCAAATTGAAGCAGCTCTTCAGGAATTCTGACAGAAATAATAGCAGACAGTCCTTCGCGAATATCAGTGCCTTCTAAATTTTTGTCTTTTTCTTTTAAAAGGGCCACTTTGCGTGCATATTCGTTAAAGGCTCTCGTCATGGCCGTTTTGGCGCCAGACTCATGTGTTCCGCCATCTTTTGTTCTGACGTTATTGACAAAGGAAAGGATATTCTCCGAGTAGCCATCGTTAAATTGAAAAGCAAAATCTACTTCAATGGACTGATGCTCTCCTTCAAATGAGACGACTTCACTTAGAACATCTTTTTCTTCATTTAGATAAGCAACAAAGGCTTCAATGCCTGTCTCATAATAAAACGTTTCTTGTACATCATGCCGTTCATCGATCAGCTCTATTTTTAACCCTTTTAATAAAAAGGCAGATTCTCTTAAACGTTCTGATAATGTATCGAAATTATAGGTCGTAACACTGAACATGGTTGGGTCCGGCTTAAAATGAATTAGTGTTCCCGTTTTTTTCGATTTTCCGACTTTTTCAAGTGATGTGACAGGTTTACCGCCGTTTTCAAAGCGCTGATGATAAATAAATCCGTCCCGTTCAATCGTGACAGTAAGCCATTCTGACAGCGCGTTCACAACCGATGCCCCAACTCCGTGAAGTCCACCACTTGTTTTATATCCACCTTGACCAAATTTTCCGCCTGCGTGCAGGACCGTTAAAATGATCTCAGGTGTCGGTTTTCCAAGCTTATGCATACCAGTAGGCATTCCTCGCCCTTTATCTTGGACGGAAATGCTGTTATCTTTATGTATTTTGACAATGATATGATCTCCATGGCCAGCGAGCACTTCATCGACAGAGTTGTCTACAATCTCATAGACAAGGTGATGAAGACCGCGGGAATCCGTAGATCCAATATACATCCCTGGACGTTTACGGACCGCTTCAAGCCCCTCTAGCACCTGAATAGAATCATCGTTATAATCTACTTGCTGCTTTTTAACCAAATGCTTAATCCCCTTTCACTAACAAACATAACCGGCTAATCATCAAATGATCTCTCTAGATTTTAATGATGATCATGCTGCTCATTACTGTCCACTTTAATAAGCTGCATCATCACCATGCATGTAGGATTCACCAATACATGCTCTTTTGCACAGCTATGAGAATCATTCTACATTCTGCAATCAGAACTAGAAGTCCATTATAAACAAGACTGTTTCATAAGCCAAATGCAATCATATGATGGTTTTAGCAAAATAGAACAAATGTTCTGCATTTATCTTATCGCTCTTTTTCTAGATATGCAAGGCCGCCGATATGTCCCTGTCGCCTTATTTTATCGCTTTCTTCTAGAATCGCAAATATATTTCTGCAACAAAAAAGCAAAAATCCTTGAAAAACCAAGGATTTTTGACGATTTAATGAGTTTTTGTCATCGCATGAGCCACCTTGATACATAAATCCATGATGACGACCTTGCCATTTTCCTCAATCAGCCTTTTCGCTTCTTCGTGATATATGCCTTGCTGCGCCCAAAAAACAGGTGCGTCTATTTCGAGAAACTCTTCTGCCACCTCTGGCAAAAACTCTGAACGTCTAAAGACATTGACGATATCAACAGGCTCTTTTAAGTCTTTTAAAGAAGCGACTGCTTTCACACCGAGTGCTTCATCGATCGTTGGATTCACTGGGATAATCTCATACCCGGCATCCTGCATCGCTTTAGACACCATATAAGACGTCCGGTGCGGCTGATCTGATAATCCAACAACAGCAATTCGTTTACTGCTCTTTAATATACGGCCGATTTCTTCTTTCGAAGGATTGTTCATCAAGACACTCCTTTTCCTCTATTTTAGCGAATTTCTGCTTAAAAACAAAGCTGAATCCATCTGCTTTGGATTTTTTCAAAAAAAGTTCCCCATGTTTTTCACAAGATCATGTTAAAATGTAAGACAAGAGGGAGAATATAAAGGAGTTATGCAGATGTTAATTGCTTTGATGTTTATTTTGGCTTATCTTCTCGGCAGTATTCCATCCGGTCTCATTGTCGGGAAAGCTGCAAAGGGTATCGATATCCGTGAACATGGCAGCGGAAACCTAGGTGCGACGAATGCATTTCGTACACTTGGCGTAAAAGCAGGGTCTATTGTGATTACTGCTGATATCCTAAAAGGGACGCTTGCTTCAGCTTTACCGTTTTTCATGCAGCTGGACATCCATCCCTTATTAGCAGGAGTTGCTGCTGTTATCGGTCACAGCTTTCCTGTCTTTGCAAAATTTAAAGGGGGAAAAGCAGTCGCTACATCAGGCGGTGTACTGCTATTTTATGCCCCATTCCTATTTATCACGATGATCGCTGCTTTTTTCTTATTTTTATACATTAGTAAATATGTTTCACTATCATCTATGCTGACCGGGATCTATACATTCATTTACAGCATATTCACCAAAGACCTATTCTTAATCATTGTTGTTGCCGTTCTTGCTGGCTTTGTGATCTACAGACACATCGCCAACCTCAAACGAATTCTCAACAAAACTGAACCGAAAATCAAATGGCTCTAGCCGTTTCATCCATTTAAATATGTGGTAAAAGTAAAGAAAAGCTGTTTTTGCATCCTGCATTTTAAAAACAGCATGACTTCAAAAAGGGGCGATCACATTGAAATTAACAATAAAAGAAGATGCACTCAATTGGTACAAGGATGAATTAGATTTAGAAAAAGGTGATCAAGTTCGCTTTTTTGTGAGATATGGCGGGTGCAGTAATGTTCAAAAAGGCTTTTCTCTCGGCGTCGCAAAAGATGAACCTCAAAATGCCGGCGCAACTGCTGAAATAGAAGGTATTACTTTCTTTATTGAGGAAAGTGATATTTGGTACTTTGACAACCATGATCTGCATATTGATTATAACGAGTCCGTGAAAGAACCAGAATTTCATTATGAATAAACAAAAAAGATACCTCATCCCTCGGGTATCTTTTTTGTTTTACACTTCAATATACAGCCCATACTCTTGAATGTTTCCTAAAGACCGTTCCTTTTGCAGAATTCTTTTTTGCGGCTCACCGATCAAGTCAAAATGAGGAAACCCTTCCCGGTCATGAATCCATTCTTTTTTTAGTCCATGTCTTTCTCCCCACTCAACTAACCGCTTCATATCCTGACAGGCTGCTTTTGTGACGGTATTGGCATTTGGAAAACGGTCATCGAGCCAGTAGTGTGTTAAAAAAGCAACTTTTCCTTCCTGGACAGCTGTTTTCCAAGCGTTTAAATCGCTTCGTTTAATACCAAAAGCCATAAATTAAACCTGCTTCTTCGACTGTTCATATACTTTATGCCAAGCAGGAAAGGCTTTTCTAAATTGAATAGGTCTAAAGGTGTCTTTATCTACACAAATATGTGAGGTTGTCCCTGTAATCGCTGTTTGTCCATCAGGTTTTTGAATTTCATAGCCATACACCGTTTTGACACCATTATATTCTTCAATCCATGTATGAACGGTTGCTGTTTCACCATACAGCAATGGTTTTTTATATTGAACCTGCAAGTCTATAACAGGTGCAAGAGCACCGTCTGCTTCTAGCTGCGCATAGGAAAACCCTAATTCTTTAATCAATGCTGTTCTGCCGACTTCCATCCAGATTAAATAATTGGCATGATATACGATGCCCATTTGATCTGTTTCTGCATAACGGACTTCTATTTCTTTTTTGGATACATACACGTTTTCATCGCTCTCCTATCAAAACCTAAGGTCTGTCTCTGCCATTTTACCACATTCCAAATGGTTCTTCTAAAAAGAGGCAATAAAATAAACCAGGAATCCCTGGTTTATTCAGTATAGCCATTCTTTCTTGCTGCTTCTTCGTCCTTGATCTCAGAACGCATCGCGTCAATACTCATTTTGCGGTTTTCGTTTTTTTGTTTGATCATTTGCTTTTCTGTCTCAGTCGAAACGGATATCGCTGCTTCAGATTCATCGATATTGTCAAGTGTGTTCTCGATCATATCTTGCAGCTTTTCAACATTATCAGATCGATCATCTGGATTGGATTGATATGACTCGTTATTCATGATGATTCCCCTCCTTATTCGCCCTTTGTCTGTATCACATCTGGCTGTTCATTTGATTTATTATGCATCTTTTTACCTTTATTCCGTTTGTATGCTACAGGTTTTGTCCCTAAATGGTCTGGTGTAAACTGCGCTTGTTTATCATGCTCTCTACCCATTATTCATCCCTCCCTCTCCTTTAGGATGAACGAAAACGGATAATTCATGACTTATTTTTGTCTAAATCGTTCTTCCAACTTTTCTTCGAGCTGGTTTAAAAATTCCTCATTGCTTAATAATTCTTTTTTATTTTCAAGCACAAGCTCTTCAAATGTGCGTCGTTTTCTTCTTCTCATTCCACTCACCTCCATATATGTATGATTACATTTTCGCCAAAACATTTGGAAAATAAGCAAAAAGAGCTGAATCATTATAGATCCAGCTCTTTTTCAATTTCTTTTTTTGTCAGCATTTGATGCTTCACAGACATGATGCGTCCTTTTTCATCTAATATGTAGGTCGTTGGGTATGAAAGAACCTGATATCTTGCTTGAATGCCTTTTTGGTCCAATAAAACAGGAAAGCTCAGCTTTAATTCTTTTGTGAATGCTGCCACATGATCCACACTCTTTTCAGTAGTCGTCAAATTCACCGCTAGTACTTCAACTTGGTCATTTTCGCTCCTAATTGCGTCTAGATCCGGCATTTCTGTCCTGCACGGCTTACACCATGTCGCCCAGAAATTGATGAGCACCTTTTTCCCTCGGTAATCAGATAACGAGGCGGTTTTGCCATCAAGGGTTTTTAGTTCGAAATCAGGGGCTTGATCCCCTTTTTCAAGACCGATTGCGGGCTCTTTTGGCCCAAATAAATTCCATGCAAGTAAACCAATCAACACAAGTAAAACAGCGCTTGCCATTCCTTTTTTCCACATGATTGATCCTCCACTATTTTAAAAAAGAAGAGAAAGCTGTTGAATCGCCTTCTCTTCTTTGCTGTATTAGTTGCTTGCCAATTTTTCGCGAAGTACCATTTGAAGGATACCGCCATGACGATAGTAGTCAATTTCAACTTCACTGTCAAAGCGAACGACCACTTCAAATGTTTTCTCGTTACCATCTGTGTCAATTGCTTTCACAGTAACGAGATCACGCGGACGAACTGTTTCGTCAACATGAACTTCAAATGTTTCTGTTCCTGTTAGACCATGAGTTTCTGCACTTTCTCCGTCTTTAAACTGCAAAGGAAGTACGCCCATGAAGACAAGGTTACTTCTGTGGATACGCTCAAAGCTTTCAGCTAGAACAAATTTAATTCCAAGAAGGTTTGTTCCTTTTGCAGCCCAGTCACGTGAAGAACCCATTCCGTAGTCTTTACCTGCTAAGATCGCTAGACCTGTTCCATCTTCTTTATAGCGCATGCATGCATCATAAATGGATGTCACTTCACCAGTTGGCCAGTAAGTTGTATAGCCGCCTTCTGTTCCCGGTGCAATTTGGTTCTTAATACGGATGTTTGCAAAAGTACCTCTCATCATGACATGGTGGTTACCACGGCGAGATCCATATGAGTTAAAGTCTCTAGGCGACACGCCTCTTTCTTGCAAGTATTTGCCCGCCGGTGTGTCCTTACCAATCGCTCCAGCAGGAGAAATATGGTCAGTTGTGACAGAGTCACCGAACTTCGCAACTACGCGCAAGCCTTTAAGCGGTTCAACTTTACCAGGTTCAACTGATAGGTTTTCAAAGAATGGCGGGTTATCAATGTATGTGGAATTTTCATCCCATTTGTACAATGCATCATCCGTCGTTTTAATTTCATTCCAGCGGTCATTGTTGTCAAAAACAGTTTCATACTCTGAACGGAATAGCTCAGGTGTGACAGTGCTTTTAACGACGCTGTTGATTTCGTCCATTGATGGCCAAATGTCATTGAAATAAACGTTTTCGCCATTTTTATCGACACCGATAGGATCTTTTGTTAAATCAATATTCACCGTACCTGCAAGTGCATAAGCCACAACTAATGGTGGAGATGCAAGGTAGTTTCCTTTCACAAGCGGATGGATACGACCTTCAAAGTTACGGTTACCTGATAAAACAGAAGTGATCAGCAGATCATTTTCAGAGACAGCATCTTCAATTTCTTTCTCAAGCGGTCCTGAGTTTCCGATACAAGTTGTACAGCCATATCCAACAATGTTAAATCCGAGGTCTCTTAAATATGGAAGAAGTCCTGAATTCACAAGGTATCCTGTTACAACTTTAGAACCCGGCGCTAGTGACGTTTTCACGTAGTTTGGCACTTTCATACCGAGCTCACTTGCTTTCTTCGCAACAAGACCTGCTCCGATTAACACGTATGGGTTCGATGTATTCGTACAGCTCGTAATCGCTGCAATCGCAATCGCACCTGTCTTCATCACAGCTTTTTCACCGTTTGCAAGATCAAATTCGATTTGTTTATCAAGCTCTGATTTATCTAAGCCAAACCCTTGGTTACCAGCTGGGCTTTCGATGTGTTTATGGAACGTCTCTTTCATTTGAGAAAGTGGAATCAAATCTTGTGGACGTTTAGGACCAGATAAGTTTGACTCAATTTTAGAAAGATCAATTTCCACAACATCAGTAAAAACTGGTTCTTCTGCATCTGGCGTATAGAATAAGCCATTTGCACGAGAATATTCTTCAACGATATTAATTTGCTCTTCATCACGTCCAGTAAGGCGAAGGTAAGCAAGTGCTTCTTCATCTACTGGGAAGAATCCACAAGTAGCACCGTATTCTGGCGCCATGTTCGCAATTGTTGCACGATCTGCTAATGGCAATTGAGCAACACCCGGTCCGAAGAACTCAACGAACTTGTTTACTACGCCTTTTTCACGAAGGACTTGTGTGACTTTTAATGCAAGGTCAGTTGCAGTCGTTCCGTTTGGAAGCTCTCCAACTAATTTAGCACCAATCACTTCTGGTACTGGGAAGTATGAAGGCTGACCAAGCATACCAGCTTCCGCTTCGATACCGCCAACGCCCCATCCAAGTACACCGATACCGTTAATCATCGTTGTATGAGAGTCAGTTCCAACTAATGTATCTGGGTAAGTGATGATCTCGCCATCTTCTTCAATCGCATGAACAACACTTGCAAGATACTCTAAGTTCACTTGGTGAACAATTCCTGTTGCAGGCGGAACAGCTTGGTAGTTGTTAAACGCTTTCTTTGCCCAGCTAAGGAAGTTATAACGCTCTGCGTTACGTTCGAATTCTAAATCCATGTTAATGTTTAATGCATCTTCAGTTCCAGCTTTATCAACTTGTACTGAGTGGTCAATAACAAGGTCAACTGGAATTTCAGGGTTAATTTTATCCGGATCCCCGCCCACATCTGCCATTGCTTTTCTTAAAGAAGCAAGGTCAACGACGGCTGGTACACCCGTGAAGTCTTGTAAAATAACACGAGAAGGTTTAAATGGAACATCAATTTCTTTTACCTCGGCAGTTCCCCATTTTGCCAAGTTTTCAACGTGTTCCTTCTTGATCACTCTACCGTCTACTTGGCGAAGCACTGATTCTAAAAGTACCTTAATGGAATAAGGCAGCTTAGAAACATTTCCAATTCCTTGTTTCTCTAGTGCTTCTAACGAATAATAGTGATACGTTTTCCCATTTGTCGAAAACGTTTTTCTAGATTGAAAAGCGTCTTGTTTAGCGACTTGCTGCTGTTTCGACATGTCCAAAATCCCCCTTTTGATGATCAAGATCAATTTCAATTCTCAGAAAAATCGTCGTATTTCACCACAATTTTCTCACAATTTCATCTTAAAACAAATTCATACATAAGTAAATAACAATGCTTTTATTAAATTCAATAAGTTTAACTTATCATTAGGAAATGATTACTCTTCATAAACTAAGCGCAGCGGGTTCATACTACAAATGAGGTGAAAGAACATGACAAAACGCAAAGCAAATCATGTCATTGACGGCATGAACGCAGCCAAAAGCCAAGGTAATGGCGCAGGCTATACGGAAGATGATCAACTCGTTTTAACAGAAGAACAAAGACAAAACAATAAAAAACGCAAAAAAAATCAATAAGAAGGAGCCAAACATCATGACGAATAAAAACACAGGGAAAGACATCCGTCAAAACTCTCCTAAGGAGCATCAAGGCGGTCAGCCTGAGCCGCTATCAGGCAGTAAAAAAGTGAAAAACCGCAACCATACAAGACAAAAGCACAATTCTCATCATGATATGTAATCATTCCCCTCTCATCCCGTGACCACACGGGATGTTTTAGGTCTTTCACACATTTCCATTTTCATCATATGATTTATTATGAGATGTGATGGAGGAGTGTTTATGGAGAATGAAAAGCAATCGAATTCCTCTGATTTCCTTGAAATAGATGATTGGCTCAATGTTTTAATGGATGATCCATTTGCCTGGTATGATGAACACCTCCCAATTGATCTTTATGAAACAAGCCGTGATTATATTATTGAAATCGATGTCTCCACCTTATCGATCACTGATGTAAAGCTGACCTTCGCTGGACATGAGCTGACGTTGACTTACACAGTACAAAAGCCAAAAGGTGAAGGCGAACAGCCAATTGAAAAAAGCGTGATGCTTCCTTTTTATTTAAACGACAAAGACATTGCAACAGATTATGAAAACCAAATCATATCGATAAAAATTAAAAAATGTTCCGACCATCCAAGCGGTGCATTTTCCTTTCAAATCCCCCACTTCAAACATTAAGAGCCCACCTTCATATAGGTGGGCTCTCTTCCCGTTCGTTTCAAGTCAATACCTTTTGCGAACCACCATGGCCAAATAGTAGAATCGCTATATGATAATGTATTCTTTTTCTACTAATCGGTTTGGGTCATTCTAGTAAATGGGCGGCTATCAATGAAAAAGGGCGTTTATAGAGATAATAGACATACATTTTTGTTATTTTCTTCTATCCTCTCTTCATGTAATATAAAATAGAGAGATAAGGGGTATAAGGAGTGAGAACATGTTAAGCGGCTGGTTTTTGTGGTTCATTTTATTTTGGGGTACAGTGATGATCGGATTACTCGCAATCGGTGGCTTTTTTATGTTTCGCAAATTTTTAAAACGATTGCCAAAGGAAGATGGGAAATCAGAGCTTGATTGGCAGGATGAATATATTCAAAAGAGCCTTCACCTATGGCGGGATGAGGACAAACAGCTGTTAAATGAACTCGTATCACCTGTTCCAGAGCTGTTTAGAGATGTTGCCAAAGAAAAAATAGCGGGTAAAATTGGTGAGCTGGCATTAAAAGAACAGGCTGCCAGCATTAATCTAGACTTAATCATTCGCGGCTACATTATGGCTACACCAAAGCGTGATCATAAATTTTTATTGAAGCGCCTTCAAGAAAAAAACATTGATCACTCGCCATATGAATCGTTATTAAAATAACCTCCTTTTTTAAAAAGGAGGTTTAATTCATTTGAATTTGCTGCGGATCTAATTGTTTAGACAGCTTTCTAAACGACAAATACATGGCAACCCGCCAAGGTACGATCATGCCAAAGGCAAGAATCCAAAACATCCCGCTTAATGAGCCATAATCAATAGAAGAACTTAGGATGGTCTTCATTCCGATACGAAGGACAAGAAGTCCAATGAGAATAAACACAAATGCTTTTGACCGCTTTAAGTAAATGTCATTGCCTCTAATTTCAAACTTCGATGTTTTAATTAAAAATATAGAGAAAAACATCCCCACTGTGATCGCTTCTAGAAATTCAGCTCCAGTTACCCGGAACATTGGAACAAAAAACATCAGTGCGCCAGTGCTCATGAAAATAGGAGGTAAAATAATTTTTTTTGCCGTTGCAGGTTTTGCAGATGACTTAATGCGAATAAACATGACGGCCACCGCCATACATACCGCAATTATAGAAGAGATCAAGATCATCATATCAAATCATTCCTTTATTCTTTAAGGTCAGCCTATGTATAATATACTCCAATTGACGAAAAAAAACCATTCGCCGCGACTGTAGAAAACGATTTCAAAAGCCTGTAAAACCGCCAAACAATGATGAGAACATGATGATAATCCATGTCAGAAGATCAAAGAACAGCAAAATCCCTACCACAATCATAATGATTCCGCCAATTCGCATGATAAGCTGCTGGCGCTTTCTGATCCACCCCATTTTCGTAATGAAAAAGGAGAGAATAAAAAACGGGACGGCAAATCCAAATATATACGCAATCATATACATGACAGCCGACTCAGGATTGTTACTCGCCAGTGTGATGACAGCGGATAAAATAGGGCCAGTACAAGGTGTCCATCCAGCGGCAAAGCCCATTCCGATGAGAATGGATCCAAAAAAACCAGCAGGACGATTTTTGAACTGTATTCTCTTTTCACCCATGAGGAAAGAGGGCTTGAATACGCCAAGAGTCATAAAACCAAAGAAAATAATAAGGATGGCTCCAATTTGACGAATCGCTTGATGATAATCATTAAAAAACTTCCCGACAAACGATGTCCCAAACCCAATCGCAATAAATATAATAGAGAAACCAATTAAAAAGAATAATGTATGAAGCAGACTTCTTTTTCTCAGCATCACCTTCTCGGATTTCACTTCATCTATACTAACGCCCGTAATATACGATAAAAATGCTGGATAAAGCGGAAGACAACACGGTGAAATAAAAGAAAGAAATCCTGCTCCAAATGCTAAAAAGTAATTCAAATCTGTCAAAAGAACACCCCCTTCTTACAAATATACAATAAGAGATGACAAAATCATTTCATTTTTTTTACATCACCTCAATAAAGATGGTCTATTCTCTTAAAACCTTATATAATTTAATTTGACATCAAGATAATGAATCCTTTAAATTTGAAAATAAACCTTAAAATGGATATAATAGAATCGATTCTTTTTATCAAGATTTGCATGAAAGGAACATGACTTTGGTAAAAACATCATTATTAACTCAAATCGAAGAAAAAAGAGAAGAGCTGATGAAAGTTGTCTTGCATAATGGGATGACATCAACAGTGACCATCGAACATAGCCAGCAGCTAGATCATCTCCTCTTACAATATCAACGACACTTACACTCAAACTCAGCCAACTAATTATACTTCATGATATCAAACATGCCGCACCATTGTAGAACAGTTGATATGTGTGACCATAAAAGAAACGAAAACCTCTGATATAGGGGTTTTTTGTTTTTCATGCTGTTTGACGCCATAATAAAAACCACCTTCCCTGCTTCATTCATGCAAGTACAGTGGTTTTAAGCGTCTGATGAAGGTGAATTGAATAAAGAAAGGACAACGCTTGTCCATTCTTTATAACCATGTTCCATCTATGATCATAATATCGTACGTATTATTTCGCTTGGTTGTTCATGGCTTTCATCATTTGATTGATTTTCTTCTGGGACGGTTTCATGCCCATTTGCATCATCATCATTCGAAGCATTTGTTCATTAATCGGTGGATTCTTTTTCAAATAGCTCATCATATACTTACGAGCAATAAAGAATCCGAGTGCAACTCCTGCAAGCAGTGCAACAACGCCTACAAGGATGACAACCCATAAATCCATAATTCTTCCTCCTTCATGTTGTCTCGTATAAAGTGTACTAAACAAAAGGCTATTATACAACATTTCACGTTCAATTTTATTTTTTTAAACAAAATTCCTCACTTTTACTGGATTAAGCCACCCGTGCTTCTTTGAACTAAAGTCCATCGCAAGAAAACAAGGGCTGATTTTTCTCAGCACTTCAAAAAACACCGCTTCTGCCTCATAACTGCCAGTCGCAGACATTTGGATATACCGGTCTTTAATAATAAATGCTGCGGTTCCTTTTCCATCTGGTAAAGAAGCGCTGTAAATCGAGCCTATTTGTGTATAGTGAATGTTCGTTAAGTTATTCATGAGACGCTGGTGCATATGAAAAGCAGGGATTCGCTTCGTCACATAATCCACTTGCTTCACAAGCATAACTAACTCATCGTCGGTGCGATTCGTCCAGTGTAATGACTCAAACAAATGAAACAAAATCGATTCTCTGCCAAAATAGTGATGTGCAAATTCATCCTCAATCCAATAAATATAATAATGGCGTTCCATGTCTATCCCTTCCTTTCACATTTCGTCAATCTCGTTTATTGCTTGTATTATACAAAAATGTGAAAGAAAGAATTGTCTATATATGAAGCAAGAAGAAACTAGTTTTGTCAAAAAAACAAGAAAAAAGAAAAAAGTTTGCAGAGCGGATGAAAATGCTCTGCAAACAGATAGCAAAAAAGCATGATGCTTGGAGTTCGTTTATTTATTCAGCTTCGCTTTCACACGGCTGACTACATTGCTGACAGTAAATCCGTATTTCTCGATAATGGTTTCACCTGGTGCAGATGCGCCAAATTTATCAATTGCAATCACGTCACCGTCAAGGCCAGTGTAACGCTCCCAGCCAAGTGAAGCACCCATTTCAATCGCAATACGTGCACGTACTGCTTTAGGAAGAACGGATTCTTTGTATTCGTCTGACTGCTGATCGAAGCGATCCCATGCAGGAAGGCTGACAACAGATGCGCGGATACCCTCTTTTTCAAGTGCCTTTTGCGCTTCAATGGCTAAACCAACCTCAGATCCTGAAGCGAGTAGAAGTGCTTCTGGCTGTGCATCAGCTGCTTCAACCACAACGTATCCACCCTTTTCTACTCCCTCATATGCCTTCTCTGGTGCCTGGTCAATCGTTGGAAGGTTTTGACGAGTAAGAACTAGTGCAGTCGGTTTATCCGTTGAAGATACAGCTAGTTTCCACGCTGCAGCTGTTTCATTTCCATCTGCTGGGCGAATAACGGAAAGGTTAGGCATCGCACGCAGTGAAGCAAGCTGTTCAACTGGTTCATGTGTTGGACCATCTTCACCAACAGCGATACTATCATGAGTAAAGACGTATGTGACTGGAAGTCCCATTAAGGCAGCAAGACGAATCGCTGGTCTTAAGTAATCTGAGAAAACAAAGAACGTTCCGCCGAATACACGAAGACCGCCGTGAAGCGCCATACCGTTGAGCGCCGCACCCATTGCAAATTCTCTCACACCGAACCAAATGTTTTTGCCGGCATAATTATTTTTTCCGAAATCATCCGTGTTTTTAATCGTTGTTTTGTTTGATCCAGCAAGGTCAGCAGACCCGCCAATAAAGAAAGGTACTTGCTTTGCAATGCCATTTAACACTTCGCCTGAAGAAGCGCGGGAGGCAAGGCTTGAACCTGCTTCATAAACAGGAACCTCTTGGTCCCAATTTTCAGGAAGCTTTCCTTCAATCGCAAGCTTCAGCTGTGCTGCCAGCTCTGGATATTCTTTTTCGTATTGCGCAAACAGCTCATTCCAAGCTGCTTCTTTTTTCTGACCAGCGTCTTTGACAGCTTCTTTGAAATGATCGTACACTTCAGAAGGTACATGGAAATCTTCTTCAAACGTCCAAGAGTAAGCATCCTTCGTCAGCTTAGCTTCCTCGCTGCCAAGAGGTGCACCATGCACACCAGACGTTCCCGCACGGTTTGGCGAACCGAAACCGATTGTTGTTTTCACTTCGATTAAAGTAGGTCTGTCTGTGCTTTGTTTCGCCTTTTCAATAGCAGCTGTTACTTCTTCGATGTTGTTGCCGTCTTTCACGTAAAGAACTTCCCAGTTCATCGCTTCAAAACGATTCTTCACATTTTCAGAGAATGAGCGATCTAAGTCGCCATCTAAAGAAATGTCATTTGAATCGTAAAGAACGATTAAACGGCCTAAGCCTAAATGACCAGCAAGTGAAGCAGCTTCTGAGGAAATCCCCTCCATTAAGTCTCCATCTCCGCAAATGCTGTATGTATAGTGATCTACAACCTGAAAGTTGTCTTTGTTATACGTTTCCGCAAGATGTCTTTCTGCAAGTGCCATCCCTACTGCCATAGCAATTCCCTGGCCTAAAGGACCTGTTGTGGCATCTACGCCTTCTGTGTGTCCAAATTCAGGATGTCCAGGTGTTTTGCTTCCCCATTGGCGGAATTGTTTTAGATCATCGATGCTCAGATTGTATCCGCTTAAATGAAGCATGCTGTATAGAAGCATAGAACCATGTCCCGCAGATAAAACAAAGCGGTCTCTGTTAAACCATTTTGGATTTTGCGGACTTACGTTTAAGTGATTCGTCCATAAAGCGTACGCCATTGGTGCAGCACCCATCGGCATTCCTGGGTGACCGGAATTCGCTTTTTCAATTGCGTCTATGGAGAGAGTACGTATTGTTGCAATAGATTTCAATTCAATCGTTTCCATATAAATCCCCTTCCGTATCTTGTGTACACCATTATCATAAATCTACTGTCCTTTTTTCACAACTATTTCACGCTGAAAAAGAAGGATTTTGTCACATTTAGTTTATCGATCACCTAAAAAGTTATGCAAATATGAAAAAAGACGAGAATAATCTTCCCATCTTTTCAAAATTCAAGAAATCACAGCCTTAATGAAGGTTCTGATCTTTTTCTCTTTTTAATTTTTCTGGTGTGACATCGTTTCCTTCAGGATCAACGATCTTGACAGTTTTAAGTGTATTTTTCATAGAAGAACGAAAAGCTTTCAAATACTCTTCTCTCAACTGCTTTTGTTCTGTTTTTTCAGCGTCTGATAAACCGGTCTCTTTCGACTTTTTTGAAAGCTCATTTATTCTTGCAAGCTGTTCTTTAGAAATCATGACAAACTCCTTTAAAGCATTTTCTCTACATACTACTAAATATCAATCATTTTGACAACAAATCACGCTTTAGGTGGTAAGGTCTTTTTCATATTCTTGATACCTTCTATGCACCGTTGCTTTTGAAATGTCAAAACCTAATGCCTGAAGAGTTGCGGCAATTTCGGCGAATGTCATATTGTTTTTTCTTAATCGAACAATTTCTGAAATCGGCACTTCAATACGCTCACGGCCAGGTGCATGGTCCTGCTGCCTTAAATTCAGTTCAGGCTGATATCCGCGCTCAACTGCCCTTTTCATTCCCCGCTTGATTTTCAGGTTATGAATTTTCCGTTGGTATTCTTCGACGACTCCTACAATCTCAATGACCATTTCATCTGCTTCTGAAAGCTCAAGCTCTCCTCTATGAAACACGCTGTATACCTTTACGTTCTCTTTAAATAAACAATGAAGAAGTGCAATTTTTGCTTGTCCTCTTCCAAGACGAGTTTCATCCTGGATCAAAACGGCATCGATTGACTCTTCCTTCAGTGCAGCAAGCATTTCAAACACACCATCACGATCTAAATCATATCCACTTGCTTTTTCTTTGATGACTTTGACCACATTCATCTTGTGCATGGCAGCTAACGCCAGCAGTTCTTCTTCTTGTCTTTTCAACGAGGTTTCCTGCTCTTCTTTGACAGTGCTTACTCTCGCATAAATGATTGCGTTCATGTCTAAAATCGACCTTTCTACTGTACTGTTGCAAGCTGATATACGACTGGATGCTCTTTTTTGACGGGTATAACAAGAATGTCGCCAGGCTGGATTTCAGTTGAAGCAAGATCATTGTGTTCGGTAACCCAATCAATAAATGCATTTTTGTCGATTGATTTGCTGTCGTTTACTTGATCAGCTAACCCCCAAAGAGTATCACCTGATTGAACCTCTATTTTAACATACTGATTTGTATCATTATGGCTTGTGACTGCAATAAGTGAGAGAAATATGCCAACGATGAATGAGAATACCCCAATAAAAATAATAGATTCTTTTAACCTCATAATGTCATCTCTCCTAATAGAATATGTGTTCGCTCTTTCTGTCACTCATTATAAATACGAACAAACGTTTCTGTCAAACGTTTTTTTCGAACCTATGTTTGTACTGTTAGGAAAAACATGCTATAATTTCTTTAAAATTGACGTTTTGAGGTGCAAAAGATGACGAAGCTATCAAAAAGACAACTCGATATCCTGAAATTCATCAAAGATGAAGTAAAAAGCAAGGGTTATCCCCCATCCGTCCGTGAAATTGGAGAAGCTGTCGGTCTAGCATCCAGTTCAACGGTCCATGGACATTTAGCTAGACTAGAAACAAAGGGCTTAATTAGAAGAGACCCGACAAAACCTAGAGCGATCGAAGTACTAGATGAAGAGGAAATGAATATTCCAAAGAGTGCTGTAATGAACGTTCCAGTCATCGGAAAAGTAACGGCCGGCCTTCCTATCACTGCTGTTGAAAATGTAGAAGAATACTTCCCCCTTCCAGAGACTTTTGCAGCACCAGATGAACAAGTGTTTATGCTTGAAATTATGGGAGAAAGTATGATTGATGCAGGTATTTTGGACAAGGACTATGTCATCGTGCGTCAGCAAAGCACCGCTAACAATGGTGATATTGTGGTCGCCATGACAGAGGAAGATGAAGCGACAGTCAAACGCTTTTATAAAGAAGATACACACTTTAGATTACAGCCAGAGAACCCATCAATGGAACCGATTATTTTACAGAATGTGAGTATACTAGGTAAAGTGATTGGCGTATTTCGAAATATTCATTAAAAAAAGCCGGTATTTCATCAGCTGCTGATGAGAACCGGCTTTTTCTTATGCACAAGAATAGGCAAGAATACTTGAACTTGGGAAGGAACCAAATGTAAAGTTCGGCCATATAAAACCAGTTGTTCGGCCAAAAGGCTGTGAGGAAAGAACGAACATTAAAAATACTTGACCGTTTCTCAAAAACACAATTGTCCATCTTCTATTACATCCCGCTGCAAATTGTACAGTTTGATGACCTCCGCCAACACCGTGCCCAGATATAAGCGACTGCATACTCTGTGGCTGCGAGAGTGCTTGTTGATACTGCGAAATGATATGCTGCGGCGGTGCCGGCGGTGCAGATTGTCCGCCTGAACCTTGCCCTGGCCAAGTACCTCCTCCGATCGGAAACCCAGGAAACCCTCCACCTTGAGGAATACCAACAGATGGAAATCCTTGCATCTGCCTATCATATGAGTACCCATTCCACACACCTTCATACGGATGATACATAATAAACACCACTTTCTTTAGACATTCATCACGACAGTATATGTCATAAATAAAAAAGTGTGTTAAACGTCTAAATAGAAATTTTTCCAAAAGACGTTTCGTTCTTCTTTAGAACGGTTAAATAATCATTAAGAAGAAAAATAAAAAAAATGAAAACTTTTTGTCTCCTTCAAACGTTATATAATTAGAAACAAAAGAAATAAAAAACATTTAGATTTAATACTTGTAATATCACTGTAATTATTGTAACATTTGTAACATAAGAAGTTTTCATTGAGAAAAGGAGGCAATTGCCTTGAAAAAATTATTTGTTTTATTAACTGCTATTATGCTTATGATCTCATTACAAACTACAACATTGGCCGCTTCCAAGAAATCAGCCGCTTTGACAAATAAAGAAGCGTTACATATTGCCCTTGATGCAAGAGAACACTTTTGGAGTGCAATGTCAGGCTACAAAATTAAAGAACATTCTAATTACAAATTAAAATCATTTACCTATAAAGATATGACATACAACTATCTTTCTAAAACATTTGATACAAAGAAAAAATTAAACAGCTACCTATCTCAAGTGTTCACTCAAGATGCCATCAAACATGGTTTAAAAGATTATCAGTTTATTGTTCATAAAGGCAAAATGGCTGTTCCAGTCGGTGACGGAGATAACATGCTCAATTGGGAAAAAGCCACACCTAAACTTGTTTCTAAGAAACAAACAGTCCGCACATATGAATTTACTGTCCCAACACTTGATGGACGCAAAGTAAAACGAACTGTTACGTACGAAAAAGTACAAAAAGATTGGAAAGTCACACAAATTGACGCTGTCATCTAAATAAAAAACCAGGCCTCTCATCGGCCTGGTTTTTATATTGGAGAAAATTCAGTCATGCGGTCCAGCGCGTGAGCAAGTGATGATGCCGTGCGAAATTCATTAAAAGGAAGCCCGAGCTGTACTGCTGTTTGAGCAATTTCTGGTCTAATTCCTGAAATGGTCGTCTCTACTCCAATTAACCGAAGTGACGTAACAAGGTCAAAGATTTGATGAGCCACCATTGTATCAATAATGACAACACCCGATAGATCAATACATAAATGCTGAACCCCTTTTTGCGAGCACTGTTTTAGCGTATTTTCTAAAATAATCTTTGCTCTCGCTGTGTCAATATCACCTACTAAAGGCAACAACGCAATCTGGCTTTTTAAAACAATCACCGGTGAACTCAATTCATAAATCATATCTCTTTGAGCCACAAGCTTCTTCGTTGTATTTTTCACATATTGCTGGATAAACACATGGATTGAAATATTAAACGCTTCGGAAATTAAATCATACCAATAAAAAATGCGGTCAATATCAATGTCACCTTGACGCTGTTTAATAAATTCTTTTAAGTAATGCAGAACGACTCTTTGATTGGACATGTATTCTCTTACGACATAATCTAATGGTGTATTTAAATGCTTCGGATCACTGGCTAAATCCTCAGACCATTTTTTAAATTCAGTATGTAAATATGTCTTGTCTTCAATAATAGCTCGTATAAAGTGCTGGTAATAATCTTGATTTTGCCGTTTTAGCTCTGCAATGATGCTGGAATCTGTTGAACGATATATCGATTCTGGATCATCGTCCTCAATTGATTCATACCATGTTTCAGTCAGCTTCTCTGCATGCTGCATAAAAAAATCGTATAATGCACGGTTCTTATCCATAAGCAAATGTCCCTTCACATTTTCTTCTTGTCAGTCTTTGTACCTTATAGATTGATTGTACCACTGAATCTTTTTTCCCTGCCAGCTCGGATACGCTCTGCCATAAACAAAAAAGGCACCCGCTCGAGGGGTGCCTTTTCCTCAGATTTATTTCACAATGAATAATATTCTTTTCCCATCAGGAAATCCGCTGATTTGGTGCCCGACCCATGAGCCTGCTCCCCTATTATCAGATGGACTGACATATTGAACGCTTGCGCCTTTTCCTCCCTCAAGACAAACCGCCATCGGCCATTCATCCCGGTCAAATCCAGGTTTTGTCGGTATCCCTTTTAATGATTCTTGCCTGCGGGCATCTGCTCCATTCCTGTCAATGGTACACACATCTGAATGCCCTTTTCGAATGGCTTCTTGAATATGACTGCCTGTTTCAGGGTACCTTTCCTTTGGAAATTGAACGACATGATCATATCGATCAGTCCCTTTTGCTGCCTGCTTCTCTCCAAATCCACCTAACAACATGCCCATCCATATCACAAAACATAAAGCGACAGCAGCGATCCAGCCTCTTTTCATCTTCAAAAGCGCGTGACCTCCTCATCCATCTCAAGCATGGTTTTGACTTAAAGGAAATGTGACATTTTAATGTATGAGTGGTTCGCGAATGACATGTGAAAAAATTGATGTAGCTCTCAATCTCAAATCCACAGGTTAAAAAAATGAATCCTCTATTAAATGAATCCATACAAAAAAGCTTGTCCCCTATGAAGGAAACAAGCTCTATTTTTTATTGCGCTTTCGCATAGTTTATAAACTCCACAAAGGCAGCTGTCGCTTTTGGACCGCCATTCATCGTTCCGTTTGAATACCCAGCGTTATGAACTCCAACGATTTGCTGGTTCTGATCTAGCATGGCAGAACCTGAATTTCCGCTGAATGTATCAATCGTATAGTATGCTAGATTCGTATCTTCTCTCGTCACAGGACCTGACATCTCCCATTGTGACACCTTGCCAGTCGATCTCATTTTATCACCAGGATATCCTGAGATTTTAATGGTTGTCCCAGTCAAGTTTGTCACCTGGCGGATGGATCGGTAGCCGACCGTATTGCCAATATTCGTATCGGTTTTGATTACGGCAAAGTCATATTGACTTGCACCAGTATTAATATACCCGCTTGGCACATAGAACTCAGTCATTTTTGCTGAACCGTTCACCGCAGTACTATCATTCATACCTGGATATACGGTTCCTTTTTCACTATAGCTTCTCGATGCCGTATTGTACACGCAGTGTCCGTTTGTCAAAATTTTATTAGGAGCAATGAGTGTCCCTGTACAGCTGGAGCCGCCAAATGTAATATAAGCAATCGAATTGTATGGTGCTACTCTTGTATTTGCTACTTTGGTTCTACCATCGTCTCCAATGACGACTTTTGTTTGAAAATCTTTTAAATATTTTGATAGTGGTTTTACTTTTTCGCCAACAGTAGAAGAAAGATCATCCACTTTGTCAAAGGATGAGGGGGCTTTCGTATCATTGTGGAAATCACTTGAAGAAATCACTTTTCCATCAGAAGTCACCATGTCATAATCAGACGTTAGTACTGAATCCGATGCGGCATGGGCAAAACTAGGCACACTTAAAGCACCAAAAACGAGAAGAGAAGGGAGTAACATTTTCACCTTTTTCATCATATTCCTCCTTTATGTCCTATATCAAAAATCATACGATTGTTTCATATTGGAGTAAATGAGAGAATATTCTTATTTTTTACAAAATATTTCATATTTAAATTAGGTGTTTTGTAACTTCCCAACCTTCATTCTATCGATCTCTTTCTATGTGAACAGAAAAAAACCGCCTAATTGGCGGTCTTTCCTCTTTGTCAGCTCCACACATCTTTTACATATCTATTGTCATTTGCAAGGGCTGTCAGCCAATTTTCAGCTGTTTCCTTCGAGCATTGTTTCTCGTTTTGATAGAGATCGATTAGTGTAGCCTCTACATCTGGGGCCATGACTTTTCCGTCTCCGCACACGTAAAGGTAGGCACCTTGATCAAGCAATTCGATGAGCATGCCGCCTTCTTCTTTCAACAAATGCTGGACATATACTTTTTGCTCATCGTAACGAGAATAAGCACGATGGATATGGATAACTCCGTTTTGCGCGGCAAGCTGCATTTCATCAAAATATAGATCATCTTCCTCAGGGTGACGGCAGCCAAAATATAAGTGGGCTTCGCCTAGCTGCTTCCCTTCCTTCTGCCACACTTCTCTTGCCTGAACAAATCCTCTAAATGGAGCAATTCCTGTACCTGGTCCAATCATGATCATCGGCACTTCTGATGAAGGAGGCAGCTGGAATCCATCTTGCGCTTCATGCAGGAAGCAGGCTACTTCTTCTCCTTCTTTTAGACCACATAAATAGGTTGAGGCAACTCCGGCATATTCTCCTCTACCGCTCCACGCTTTATCTTTTACAACTGCTACTGTGATACTGACTTTTTCTTCATCTACCTTAGGCGAGCTAGAGATCGAATAATAACGCGGTTTCAAACCTGGTAAAAGCGCCAAAAAGTGTACAAACGGCAGCTCGCACGCTTCATATTGATCTAATAAATCCAGCATGGTTACTCGTTTCTTTAAAATGGCTTCTTGATATGCTTCACCAGCCATTTCTTCAAGCTCCACGCGGTGAGGCGGACATACCGTATGTGCTGCGAGCTCTCTTAGCTGTGTACGTGTCGCAGGCTCTTGAAGCTCAACATGTGAGGCGAGTAATTCTTTGATTGGAATCGGCTGATCTAATGGTAAATGACTTGCCTCTTTCTCAGATGAAAGCTTAATAAGCTGCTCTGGATTTAGTTTAAAGCGGCGGGTCACACGCTCAACGAGTGCATCACTATTTTTCGGTACAATCCCGATATGATCCCCTTCTTTGTATGCTTTTCCAGCAGGCAATTTCAATTCAATATGTCTTGTCTGCCTCGTGCTTGTTTCTGATTGTAATTCTTCATTTTTCAATACAACAGCTGAAAAGGCATCATATATTTTGGCTATAGGACGCTCCACTAGCTCATTCGTATAAGCAACTGATAGGTTTGGTTTTTCCTTCCCCTTTTCTTGGAAGGTGAGCTTAAATTCTTTTGCAAGCTGTTCAAAGACAGTTTTCTGGAAGATTTCTTTATCCTCATCCATATCACCGCCTGCATCACCTTCTCCTAAATCAGCTACACGTTTGGCTCCTTTTCTTTCAAGGGCCTCATCAATCAGACGGGGGATCCGCTGGTACGTACTCGCCCAGTTTCGATCTCCGCATCCAAAGACCGCAAATGTCACGTTTGATAAATCCTGCTCCTCATCCTGCGCCAGCCAATCCACAAATTGCTTCGCATTGTCAGGCGGATATCCGTTGTATGAAGCGGTCACGATGAGGACAGCGCCTGTATCTGGCAATTGGCGTGTATATTCATCAAGCGGCGCAGTGGTCACATCGAATCCTTTTGCTTTCCCATCTTCCGCCAATTCGTTCGCTATTTGCTTTGCTGTGCCAAGATTCGATCCGTACAAAACTAGCAGCGGTGTACCGTGACTCGGCACTTTTGACTCACTAGATTGGTTGCTTTTTTTCGGTTCTTCTTTCGGTGGTGCCATAAAGAATTGCTGTTTCCTTGGCCGCACCTTGATTTTGAAATCGTTTGGTTTAATCGTCAGAGATTCTTTTAAATTAAGCTCATAAGATGTGTGATCAATTAACTCTAAATTATGCAGGACCATCGCGAGAACCATCGTAGCTTCATGCAGGGCGAACTGCATACCGATACATGCACGCTGTCCATTCCCAAAAGGCTTGTAAGCATGCTGCGGGATTTTCTCAGGATGCGTAAACCGCTCTGGTTTAAAATCTTCAGCATCCTCGCCCCATACCGCTGGATCACGGTGTAATTTAGGGAGCAGAACAGAGACACTTTGATTCTTGTGAATCGGATATTTTCCCCCGATTACTGTGTCCTCTTTCGCATAAAGAGAGAACGTAGGCGCGGTTGGCCAGAGGCGAAGGGCTTCATTTAACACCATACGAGTGTAGCTTAGCTTTTGCACTTGTTTAAATGTCGGCAATCCGCCTTGCAGCACCTCATCTGCTTCTTGGACAGCTTTCTTCAATTTCTCTGGATTCTTTAGTAAGAAATAAATCGCAAAGGATAGCAGTCCGCTTGTTGTTTCGTGCCCTGCAATTAAGAAGGTGATGATTTGATAACGGATATTTTCATCAGATAAACGTTCACCTGTTTCAGGATCCTCTGCATGCAGCATAAGAGACAGTAAATCATCGCCTGTTTTATCTTGTTTTCTTCGTTCCTGTATAATGTCATCTACTAATTGCTTCATAAAATCGACATGCTGATCAAATTCTTTTCTTCTTTTGATCATGAGTTTATCGGCAATCGGCAATCGGCCCGACTGCTCCATTGCTTCATTTAAGCCTTTCAACATGCTTTCTATGAATGGATGCTGGTTTTCTTTATAAAAGCTGTTAAAGCGAAAATCAAAACCGCAAAGGCCGATCGTATCTAAAGTCAGCTTTGTCATATCCTCAGCTACTTCAATTTCTTCATCGCGGCCTGTTCTTTGCCATTTTTGTACAAGCTGTGTCGCAATATCGAGCATCATCTCATGATAGCCCTTCATGGCCTGCTGGCTGAATGCTGGCATCAAGATTTGATGAGCCTTTCTCCAGTTCGGTTCTTCTGTCCAGCTCGTAAATAACCCATCTCCTGCAAAGGCTCTTACTTTACTGAGACTAGTCCCAATAAATTTATCAAAACGGCTCTCATCAAATACTTCTTGGACAAGCTCATGGCTGGAAACAAAAATACTTGTTGCATTTGAAAATTCAAACTGAAAAATCGGTCCTAATTCATCTGCCAGCCGCCAAAAGGTTTGAGAAAGCTCCCCCTTTTTTATATGGGGAATATTTTTAAAAGGTCCGTATGTTTTTGGTTTTGGAATGATTGATGTTTGCTTCATATGCCCACTCCCTTTATCTCTTTATGATGCAACGCTGATGGCGCGCCATAAACATTGCTCAATCTCCTCTAAAAATTCAATTGTTGGCTCTATTTCTTCTGCAAGAATTTGTTTATGCAGCTGCACAAAAGCACCAAATACAATCGATAAAATGGTTCTGCCTGAGAGGTTTGGATGAATTCCATCCTTTTTCCCTTCTTCAAAGATAAGGAACAGCTCATGTAACAAATGCTGCATTTTCTCTTTGCTCGTTTCGTCTAAGTAATGGGACCGTTTATCAATCTCTAAAAAATACAGCCCGCTTGGATTCTCCTTTGTAAACAAAACCAAGCAATAAAATACATGCTTAAAGTACGCCCGAATACTTACCTTTGGATCCGGACTGTTTGTGTTCATTTTGTCGATAAATGCTGAGAGGCTGCGCTGGTACAAAATATTGACGAGTGCCTCTTTGCTGTCGAAATAACGGTAAATGGTGCCCGCTCCGACGTTTGCTCTTTTTGAAATCATCGGCATTGTGGTGCCATCAAAGCCTCGTTCTATAAATAGTTCCAGCGAAGCTTTCATGATCTGTTCTTGTTTATCAGTCACTGCTGGCATTTCATCCCTTCCTTTTGAAATATAGGAATGAACGTTCATTCCGCAAACGGTATATTATATTAATATTTCAATTTCATCTATTTATACTTAAACACACTTATTTTACTCCGTCACCACATTTTCTGAAAATAATAATAATTGAGAAATGATACCTAGGCAGATGACATCCAAAGGACTTATAAAGATTGTCAAATGTGTGTCATGCAGGTGTCATCGGCACTACACATTCATTCCTGATCGATTGGTGACTGAATGTGGTCGTCATATGTATCAATATATAAGCTTCCATTACTTGAACGGACAGCATAAACAATGTCCTTTAAGGACAGCTGCCTTTTTTTAAGCTCTTCTTCTATCCATTGCTCTGTTAAATGATTTTCATGTATGTTTTTTTGGATGAGTTTCCCGTCCATGATGACTTCAATCGGCATGTAACGCTCTGCCTTCATGAATAAATGAAGATCCTTCCGTGTGACATTTTCAAACGAAGGGTATTTTTTCACTGACATATGCCCATCTGTTTCAATCATGGCAAATTCAACTTCACTAATATCAAAGATGTCTTTTTCTCTCAGCTGCTGATTTAAATAATCAAGGGTATATCTCATTCCCTTCATATTTCCTTCAAGAATTTTCCCATTTTGTATGACAAGAGTTGGTTTACCAGCCATCAGCCCTCTCATCTTCCGGCTTCTTAATGCAATCAGGGAAATCACATAAATAATCATGACAAGTGACACAAAGGAAATCGTTGTGTGCTGTAGCGGCAGCGTTGTATTAAACGCCAGGTTTGCAGCAATTGAACCTAAGCTGATGGCTGCTATAAAATCAAAAATATTCATTTGCGCAATGGTTTGTTTCCCTAAAAGACGTGCTCCTCCAAATAAAATCGCAAAAGCAAACATTGTCCGAAGAATCACTTCAATATGTTCAGACATGAAAGTGTCCACCTTTCATTTGCATCAAAAAAAGCCTTTTCCTTAGAAAAGACTCTTTGTTAGACTATGCATTTATTTCATCATTATTCAATTGGGCAGTACTGCTTTGTTCAAATTGTGATCGCAGTTCAATAATTGAGCTATTCCTCACATGATCTGCTTCTTGCTCAAGAAGCCATGTATAGAACTTAGCTTGCTCCGCTGTTTGCAAAGCATGCATATATTTTTGCGAGGAACGCTTCTCTGCAACGCGCTGCTTGATCCCGCGCATCTGCTTCCAGAATTGATAATAAGGGAGCTTGAGTTTGGTCATAAAGCCGCGAGCGTCCTCAATGACATATCCCTCTTCTTCAATTGTGTCATCATGAGAGACCGCTTGATACCATTTATAAAAAGACGTCCAATCATGGAAAACAGCCACTTCCTGCTTGCTGGATATTCCCAGCTGCTTTCTTAATCTTTTCACTTCAGCGAATGGTGCTTTTTCGTAGCTTAACTGCCGCTTCACTATATCGAGTAAAATGAGTTGATCTTGTTCATATGTGATAATATGCGGATCTTTTTCTGGCAAAATGACTTCAAACACCAGAGATACATGCTGGTCACGGACGTATGATTTGATGTAGTCAGCTTGCACGTCATCGAAGGTCTTATAAAATAGCTCTTCGACCCAGGAGGCATGCTGATTTTGTTTCACATGTGATGTATACGATTTGGACGTAAACACCAATTCATCTTCCATTTCGTTATACCCAACAGTTCCTAGGTATCCATTTGCTTTATCATATACAGTGACAGGGAATTGTAAATGGTTCACTAAATGCTGCATTCTTGTCTCCGGACGCTCATCAATGTTAAAAAATTTATTGTAGCTTCTAGACACAATCTGCTTTGAAACCATGTTGACAAACAAACCTCTTGCCTTCACATTCACATCGTCCCACTGCCGCTCACTAAAAGCCTTTTTCGTAAAATTAAAAGATGAAATATGGTGTGGAAGCTTTAATTCCTGTACATATTCATGCTGATCTAAATGAGCTAAAAAATCATCCAGTGAAATATCTGGCTGAACAGCAGCTGATTGTTTTTTCTCAGAGGCTCTGTAGACTGGATTGTCAATTTCATGAGTCTCAATCCCTTCAGCCATGATTTTCAACACCCGTAGCTGCCCTCCAAATTCAACCTGACCTTCTAGGTTATAAGATCTTTCCGCTGCGTGAATTGGCAGTCTGTATAAATTGCGATGACCGTGAATTTGGATGACATCCAGCCCAGCCGTGTTTTGAACAAACAAGTGATCAATGTCATCTGAATATTCTCCTACGCCGTGAATGAGCTGCTGTGTTGAGACATGCAAAAGCTCTTCTGGCAAATGAGCAAGCCCCCCGTGGGTAACAAGAAATGTCTGGCCATGGTATGTAAAATACGTAAGCTGGTGAAATGTTCTAACAAACTTTCGTACTTCTTTTAAATCAAAATCTGCTGCTTCAAGTTCAGGCGCAGTATGCCTGTTAAACATATTGCTCCTGACTTTTTCACCATGTGCAAACCGGTATAAATGCTGATCATGATTGCCTTCAATGACGATGACATTCCGGCATTCTCTATGGGCAAGCATCCATTCTAATACTTCTTTGTTTTCTATTCCTCTATCAAGAAGGTCACCTGCAAAGATATAAAGTTCGTTTTCTTTGATATCTCCTTGCAAATAAGTGGTAAGTGCGGTGTAACAACCGTGAATATCCCCGAAAACATGAATGGCCTCATATTGATCAAAGGATCGAGGCTGATAGGTCATCACTTGCGGATATTCCTCCGGCTTCAAAACAGTCACCCATGATGGGACCTTTTCTGTTTTTAACCGCTCGTTCATTTGATACAAAACAGATTCCCGCACCACTTTGTGAGATTCACGTGAGCGATTTTGTAAAAGAGCTGTCTCAAGGGGCACCTGCGTGAAATCGACGACATACACCCTATAACGATACGATGTCGCTAAAGACTTATATTGAGAAATTGATTTGCTTGAAATATGTGTCGCATCAATCACAGTAAAGTCTCCGCGCTCCATACGGGCTGTGAGTAAATCGAATAATAAAGACCAAACTTTGTGGTCATGCTTGCTTGAAATGTCTAGTTTCCCATTGACTGATAGCTGCGGCGGCTGGGTTAACAGCCGGATTTGATCCGCTGATAAAGTGTAAGGCTCTAAGCCTTGTTCTTTGATCCATGTTGATTTACCTACGCCTGGGAGACCTCGTAAAAGGACTAAAGTTCTCATATTGGTTCTCCTTTAATGAGTGATATTTTACCTATTATAGATAAATTATGGATAAATCTCAATCTTTTATTGATTATGGTAATATATAGATAGAAAAGGAGGTTTTACGTATGTTTAATGGAGAGAATATGGTATTCAACATGGGAGATCTTCTATTTCAAGTGTTCTCTCTTCTGTTCATTGCCTTTATTGTGACAATCATTGTCCTCGCATTTCGCATGATTAGAAGAAAACGAATGGAATTGAAAAAAATCGAGGCAAGATTAAACAAAGTGATTGAAAAAAACGATCTAAAAGAGTAAAAAATCCGGGAGTTAACCGGATTTTTTTGTTTTCATCACGATTCCTTGACGCTGCTGCATCAAAAAGAAAAAGACACCTAAAAGAACAAGCAGACCGCCAAGCATTTGGAGCAGCGTGACTTTCTCTCCAAGAAGCCATACAGCAAGGATCGTTGCCCCAACAGGCTCTCCTAGTATACTCATTGAAATAGTTGTCGCATTAACATAAGTTAAAAGCCAATTATTAATGACATGAGACATAGTGGGAATGATAGCGAGCAATAAAAAGATTCCCCATTCTTTAGCCGGATAACCTATAAAAGGGGTTTGCTGAAGGAGATTGAATAAAATTAAAAAAAGACCAGCAAAACCAAATACACAAAAACTATAAATCCAATGAGATATTTTTCTTACAGCCTGTTGACCTATTAACAAGTAACAAACAACAGCGATCACACTCAAAAAGGATAAAATATCTCCTAAGATGGCTTCCTTGCTATGACCAATATCTCCCCAGCCTATCATGAGGGCACCAACAATCGCTGCACACATCGTCAATAGAGCAGACATCGTCGTTCGTTCACGGAAAATGAGGAATCCGCCTAATAAGGACACCATCGGTTGTAGAGCGATAATAATGGTAGAGCTTGCCACTGTCGTCAGCTTCAGTGAGCCAAACCACAGCACAAAATGGAGGCCTAAAAAGAAGCCTGACATACATAAGAAAAACCAGTCTCTGCGTTTTATTGAGAGAAATTCTTTTTTTCTTGGCAGGATAAATGGCAGCATGAAAGCCGCCGCAAAGATCATTCGATACATACTTAAAATAGCAGCAGGTGCATTTGACCATTTCACAATGATTGCAGAAAACGAAATAGCAATTATCGAAATCACAAGTGGCAGTGCAATTGATTTCGTTTGAGCAGTTGTCTTGATTTCCATTAGCAGCTTCCTTTACATCAGCAGTAGATGAGCAGTTCATCTTATATGTCGTCATCTTACTATGTCCATTCACCTAGTGGCAAGATGATTTTTTAAAACTGGCGTCAACTTGTTGGATGAAAAAAAGCTTTCATTACGAAAGCCTTCATTCATCATCTATTAACAGATAAATGGCCTGAACTGGACCATGAACCCCTACCACTAAATTCATTTCAATATCGGCAGAATTACTTGGACCTGATATGAAATGGATGGCACCTTTCGCCTGCTCCCCCTCTTCTACTGAGCGATTAAGAGCCGAAACAGCCTGAATCATTCGCGGAATAATCGAGCTTTTCTCTATACACACGATATACATCATTGGCAAAAAATGCAGCGCTCTCCCTTGACCTTGATGGGATGAAAGGACAACTGTACCTGATTCTGCAAGGGTATAATCACTGAACACAACTGCATATTTCGCTTGTTCTGCCTGCCTTATGTTTTCTTCTCTTGATAGATCTGTATTCCAGCAGGCGATGGAAATCCCATCTCGTTGCAAGCTGTCAAACATAGGGCTGAAACCATATTGTTCAAAGCGATGATCACACGATGTCATCACAGCACCCTCACCATATTCTGTCATCAACAATCGTAATACCGAGGGCGCTTTCTCCGGTGTTGTTTCGACTACTCTTGTATGAATTTGCTGACATTGCTTTTTCAATTGCTCGACTAATTCATCTTTAGACAAACTTCCGTTTGTATCCCACTGGACTTGATGCTTCCATGCCGGCCGTTGAATAGAGGCAGATGGGGAAGAGTTTTTGCCTAATTGATGCTGGATATGAGATAAAAACGACTCTCGGTGAGAAATGGTCCCCTTCATCGCTGCTCCTCCTTTTGTCTCTTCTTAAACCAATCCCTGAATCTTTCTTTACTTGGAGCTGGCAGGTCACGAATATCTGTCCAATTCTTTAAAGGACCTATTCCTTTTGAAATTTGTCCATTTGTCGCCATACGATTCATCAATGCAGGGGCTGCTTTTGTTCCAAATTGATACATCCCGGGAGACGCTGCCCCTATGCCAAACATTTTCATCGCCAGCATTTCAGTTTTAGGCGCTCTCCCCTCTTTTTCAACGATTACCTGTCTATGTTTAATCAATAACTCATGAAGTGGAATCTTCACTGGACAAGCATCCGTGCAGGCTGCGCACAGACTTGATGCAAAGGGGAGCTCCTTGTAGTCATCATAGCCGCCAAGAAGCGGCGAAAGAACAGCTCCGATTGGCCCTGGATAAATCGAACCGTACGAATGTCCGCCAACATGCCGGTAAACGGGGCAGACATTGATGCAGGCTGCACACCGGATACATTGGAGAACAGGCTGAAAGGCCGTTCCTAATATATTTGACCGCCCATTGTCCACAATGACCAAGTGGAATTCTTCTGGTCCATCCACTTCACCTTCTCCTTTTGGTCCCACTACAGAAATATAACTAGTTAATTTCTGGCCGACTGCGCTTCTGCACAAAAGACCCACAAGGACATCCAGTTCCTCCATCGTTGGAACAAGCCGCTCCATTCCCATAACGGCAATATGCGTCTTCGGTATAGCCGTGACAAGATCTGCATTCCCTTCATTTGTTACAAGGCAGATGGACCCTGTGTTGGCCACTGCAAAATTACAGCCGGTCACACCAATATCAGCTTCTAGGAATTTTTCACGCAAGATGGCTCTTACAAAATTCGTCATTTCTTCGGGTGTTTCTGACATCTCATACCCTAGCTTCTCATGAAATACTTCCCGTATTTGCTCTTTCGTCATATGAAGAGCAGGTGCCACAATATGTGAAGGCGGTTCATGGTCATCCACTTGCAGAATATATTCACCAAGATCGCTTTCTACCACCTCACAGCCGACCTCTTCAAGCGCTTGATTCATCTCGATTTCTTCTGTGACCATTGATTTTGATTTGACGACCTTTTTGGCTGCTTTTTTCTGTACCACCTCTTGAATATATGCTGATGCCTCTTCCTTTGTTTTCGCAAAAAAGACATGGCCTCCGCGTGCACTTACACTTTCACTTAATTGATATAAGTAGTCATCAAGATGCGTCAGCGTATGCTGCCGGATTTCCTCACCAAGCTCACGCCACTTTTCCCAATTGCCAAGCTCCTCGCTTGCAGTCAGCCGCCTTTTATACAGACGTTCCTGTGCTGAGGAGACAGCACCTCTCATGACAGCGTCTTCTAAACCTTTCCCGATCCGTTCTTTAAAGGCCTTTTCTCCAATTTTCATACTCATGTGCCGTTCCTCCTCTTAAAGTCCGCGGCTGTTTAATACTTCTGCGATGTGCATCACTTGGATGGGTTTATCAAGACGGTTCAGCCTCCCGCCAATATTCAGCAGGCAGCCGCAGTCAGCACCAATAATATAATCAGCGCCTGTCTCCTCTATGCTTTGTACTTTTTCGTCAACCATCTGCTCAGAAATAGGGGTCATTTTCACTGAAAAGGTTCCTCCAAATCCGCAGCAATTTTCTGCGCGGGGCAATGGTCTCATCGTCAAATCTTTGACATTTGACAACAGCGTAAAAGGCGCCTCCTTAATACGCAGCAGTCTCGTCATATGACAGGAGGTGTGATAGGCTGCGTTCCCTTTCAGGCTTGCCCCTACATCTGTCACGTGTAATATATCAACAATAAACTCTGTTAATTCATATGTTTTTGCGGCAAGTGCCTCAGCTTTGGCCGACCACACTCGGTCTTCTTTTAAAAGATGAGGATATTCTAAAAACATCGCCTTACACGAACCTGATGGTGTCACAACATATTCAGCTGATTCAAAGGCTTTGATCATATTTTTCGCTGCTTTGATTGTCTCCTTTGTATAGCCGCTGTTAAAGGCTGGCTGTCCGCAGCACACTTGTGCTTCTGGAAATTCCACTTCAACACCGAGTCTTTCCAATACTTCCACTGTCGCCTTTCCTACATTTGGCTGCATCGTGTCAACTAAACAAGTAACGAATAAATGGACTTTCATCGGCGAACTTCCCTTCTATTGCTGCATTTTGATTCATCATTCTGATCATCTGATGATTAAATAACAGGCCTTAATTTCATTTTAATCCCAAATTTCTGAAATTTCAACGAAGTGATTTGTCTAAAATTTGTACTTATGGACTGTGTGACTAAATAAAAAAACGCCCTTTTCATAGGGCGTTTTTGATGTTTATTTTGAAATCAATTCACTAATTTTTTCTTCAATAGGTGTTAACGGCCGGCCTAGCAATGTTTCAAAATCTTGGCTTTCGACGGCTAAAGCACCATCGCGAATGCCGCTTTGAATGGCTTTGACAAATGGCACTGCTTCTTTTGGTACACCATTTGAAGCTAAAAATTCTCCAAATGTATCTACATCTATTTTTTCTACTTTGATTTCTTTTCCGCTCACCTTGCTGACAATTTGTGCAAGTTCACTATGTGTCCGAAGCGGGCCTGACAGTTCATATATCTCCTGATCATGTACTGGAAGTGTTAATGCATTTGCTGCCGCTTCTGCGTAGTCATTTCTTGTTGCCCAGCCAACCTTTGCTTCGCCAATAGGGCTTAAAAATGGTGCGCCGCTGACTGACGCCAGAATCGTATCTTTTTCGTTTTCAACATACCAGTTGTTTCTTAAAAATACATGAGGAATGCCAGAGGCCAAAATGGCTTCTTCTGTTTTGGCATGGTCATTTGCAAGGACAAGCTGACTCTCTCTTGCATTGACAACACTTGTATAAGCAATAAAACTCACATTTGCTGCTTTTGCCGCTTCGATTGCCGCTTTATGCTGCTGCACGCGGTCTCCATCCGCCGTTGAAATGATCAACAGACGGTCAATGCCCTCAAATGCTGATGTCAGGGTGTCTGGCTGAGTAAAATCTCCACGGCGTACATCCACCCCAGCATCCTTCAAATGTGCTGCTTTTTGCGGATTTCGAACACTGACTGCAATTTGTTCAGCCGGTACTTTTGTAAGCAAATGCTTGACGACGAGCGATCCAAGTTGTCCCGTTGCGCCTGTTACTAATAATTTCATTTGTTGACCTCCTCATTTTTCGTTCAACGGTGATGTGCATTCGTTATAATCGAAATGGTTACAACAAAGGTGTAAAAAAAGCTCTAATGTACGAGCTTTTTTATTCCGCCTCTGTTAATAATTGCTGAATTGTCACTTGCTTTAGGTGATTCTCAAGTGCATCTTGTGCTTCTTTTAGTTCATGCCGAAGTCTCGTGTCCATCGCTTGACCAATCGGGCATGCGATGACGGGCTGATGAAAGTTAAACAATTCTTCATCCTCGCTTACATCCACAGCACGATACACATCTAACAGCGTAATATCCTCAGCCGCTCTTTTTAAATAAGCACCGCCTACTCCGCGGCGAATCTCAATGAGACCCGCCCGTTTGAGCATTGCCATCATTTTTCGAACAATGGCTGGATTTGAATTCACGCTCTCTGCAATAAAATCACTAGTACACTCTTTTGGAACACCTGCAATAAATGACACAATATGAACAGCAATCGGATACCTGCTGCTAATTTGTTTCACAATCTTTCACCACCGTTGTAATCAATATAGTTACAATGAGTGATTTTGTCAATCAATAAACGGATTTTTCTTTCGTTCCCAATCCTCATACGTCATGATATCGTAGTCTTCACCTGTATCAAGTTCAAGCGGAGCAATGCATTCAAGCAGATTCTCATCTGGGTCAAGAAAATAGATCGCTGCATGAAATTGCGGCGGATTATCGAGAACTAAAGGCTGCTTTTCTTCTGAAAAACCAAACATTGGGTGAATGCTGATGCCTCTTTCAATCAGCCAAGTCTTGATCTGTTCGATACTAGACGTTGTAATTTGAAAGGCAACATGCCGAGTCGCTGGATGGTATGGAAAGTCATTTATATCTACTTTCCACAGGCCAAGCCAGCTCTTTCCTTTCTCAATCCATAAAAAAGCAACTCGTTCATTTTCATGAGCAAGTGTCAATTCCAATTTTTCATAAAACGCAATAGATGCCTTCAAGTCACTCACAGGTAAATGTGCTTCATATAAACCTTTCATCATCATCAAAATCACTCCTTTTCTACCTTCTATTCTGCAGGAGTTGATGATATTCTGCCTCAGCAAAACGATGTATTTTATCCCTAACATTAGTTTGAGAGACATTGTATGTTTGACCCATTGCAGATGGGGGAAGGTGTTCAAATAAAATAACAGAAAGGAGCGGTTCATATGCCTTGGACGATGAACGATTATCCAGCTTCATTTCAATCATTAGACAACGTCATTCGAAAAAAAGCGCTTGAGATTGCCAATAAAATGATACAGGAAGGCTATGAGGAAAATAGAGCCATTCCAATTGCAATCAGTCAAGCGAAAGAGTGGAAAAAGAACGCAACGGAGAAAGAGGTAGAGAATTTCTCATCTCATGGTTCTGTCAAACCTTCTGAGGGCAGTAGCTCCGCAAGACCAGAGCTCATGGATCATGCGCAGCATGTAGTGAAGCACAAGGAAGGCTGGGCGATTCAAACAGAGAAAGCGAAACGAGCAAGTGAGGTCAAAGAAACAAAACAAGAAGCAATTGACCGGGCAAAGGAGATTTCAGCTAATAAAGGAACATCCGTTGTCATTCACCGAAAAGATGGGACGATTCAGGACGTGTTAAAGCCGCAATAAGACCGCTCGTCAGCGGTCTTATTTTATGCATTCTTTTCTTTTTTCGCTGGTGTTTTTCTTTTCTTAGGCGCTGCTTTTTTCGCTTTGGCTGGTTTTGATCGGTCGATTGATGCCTGTAGTGCGGCCATTAAATCAGTCACATTGGATGCAGGATCTTTTTTACCTGTCGTTTCAGGTTGAACGGTATGTTCTCCAGATATTTTATCGCCAATTAAATTCATCAGCTGTTCTCTGTATTCATCCTGATATGCCGCTGGATCGAATGTTGTGGTCAGCTGCTCGATTAAAAGGAGCGCTGTATCTAACTCTTTCTTGACAATGTTCTCCTCTTGGGGAATATTCGGTACATCTGATACTTGTCTAATTTCGTCAGGGAAATGAATGGTTTCCATCAGCAAAATATGTTCATAGCACCTAACGATCGCTAATTGCTCCTTTGAGCGGATCATAATTTTTGCCACACCAATTTTCCCCGATTCCTCTAAAGCTTTTCTTAATAATGAATAAGCCTTCGCTCCACCGGTATCCGGTGATAAGAAATAACTTCTTTCATAATAAATAGGATCAATCTCTTCAATCTTTACAAAATCAATGATTTCAACGGCTTTTTCTTCATTTTCTTTTCGCAATTTTTCTAGCTCTTCATCGTCCAATTCAATAAATTTATTTTTCGCATATTCATACGCCTTCACAATTTGTTCCGGTGCTACCTCTTCACCGCAATTAGCACATACTTTCTTGTAGTTAATGGGCGTGTGGCACTCTTTATGCAGCTGTCTTAATTTAATGTCTTTGTTCTCTGTAGCGGTAAACAGCTTGACTGGAATATTGACCAATCCGAAACTAATGCCGCCTTTCCATACTGTATGCATCGCGCTTCCTCCGTTCTTTTCTCCTTACTATGTAATGTTTTCACCATACTTATGTATGTGATTGAAAATTTCATCCCACTCTAAGAACACATGATATAAGGAAGTGACATGCACAATGAAACCTATGCGATTAACACCTGCACATGATATACCTGCGGGTGCAGACTGGGTGTATGAATTAAAATATGATGGCTTTCGGGCTATTCTTGTATGGGAAGAAGACGAGATTCGTTTAGAAAGCAGGACCGGAAAACAGCTAAATGAGCAATTTCCTGAAGTGATGGATCAGTGCGAACAATTAAGAGTTGAATTTGCTCCCTTTTTACCACTGACACTTGACGGAGAATTGGTCTTTTTACTAAGTGAACAGCAAAGTGAGTTTGCGAAGGTTCAACAAAGAGGCCGGCTGAAAAACAAAGAAGCCATCCAAAGACAGGCTGAACGATTTCCATGTCATTTCATTGCGTTTGATCTATTAAGATGTAAAGGGAAACCTCTCGTTGATTTACCGTTGACGGAGAGAAAAAATCAGCTGCAGCAAGTTTTCCAAGACGCAAAGCTCCCTTCATCAGTTCAGCTGGAGCACCCTTCCCTTCTGCAGGTCATTCATTCAGACCTAGACTCTGAATACATGAAAAACTTGATGACGATGTATTTAGCAGAAGGATTAGTAGCGAAAAAAAAGACGAGTAAATGGCATGACAATACTCGTTCAAAAGAATGGCTGAAAATAAAAAACTGGCGGTATGTATCTGTCATTGTAACCCGTTTTGACAAAGAAAATGGCTATTTCCAAGGCTCCATTTATCAAGATTCGGCTCTCATCGAGGTTGTCCAATTCAAGCATGGATTATCTAAAGAAGAAGAACAAACACTGCGCACGCTATTTCAGACAAAGGGCCAGTTAACAGGAGGATCATCATATGAAATTCCTCCTTCTATCGTTGCCAGCATTGCTTGTATATCCTTTGATGGATCGGCCTTAAGAGAGCCGCGTTTCTCTTCCTTTTTACTGGATGCGGATCCATCAGCATGTACATTTCAGCAAATGCTTAAACAGCTGTATCCACTCCCTACTGTTATAGACGTCACTCACCCTGAGAAACCGATTGTCCCGGCCCTTCAACTGAACAAGGCAGATTACTTACTTTATTTAAGACAAGTGGCTCCCTATCTTTTGCCCTTTTTACGTGAAAGGCGTCTTACTTTAATTCGGTATCCGCATGGCAGTGGAGACGAATTCTTTTATCAAAAGTCAACTCCTGATTATGCGCCGGATTTTGTTTTGACAGATGAAGTTGATGATATTTCTTACACAGTCTGTAATGATCCTCGTACGCTTCTTTGGCTTGGCAACCAGCTAGCGATGGAATTTCATATCCCTTTTGAAACAAGAGATACGGATCGGCCGACAGAAATCGTCTTTGATCTGGACCCGCCATCTGTAAATGAATTTCATCTAGCCATCGAAGCTGCTAAACGAATCAAAGCGCTTTTAGACGGACTTTTTCTCACAGCTTTTATTAAAACAAGCGGAGGTAAAGGGCTTCAGGTCTATATTCCTTTAAAGAAAAATGCCTTCACATACGAAGAAACAAGGCAATTCACTTCGTTTATATGCCAATTTTTATGTGAGCAAGCACCGGATCTATTTACTCTGGAACGTCTTAAGAAAAATCGCGGCAATCGCTTGTATTTAGACTACATTCAGCATGATGCTGGAAAAACAATTATCGCTCCATATTCCCCGAGAGGAAATGAGCTTGGACTTGTTGCGACACCGCTGGAATGGGACGAACTCTATCATGATGAGCTTCATCCTACTCTTTTTACGATGCCAGCTGTCATAGAGCGTTTAAAGGAAAAAGGCGATCCGTTCCGCTGCATGAGGCACCTTGTGAACGATGATGCTTTTAGACAAGTCTTACATCAGCTTGCACACATGTGACCTTCTCATCAGATGGACATCCGCGGTCATGAAGCGTTACACTTATTCATTAGAGAGGAAGAAAGGGATGACGATTTTGACCGCACATTCATTTCGTAATACAGCTTTGATTTTCTTATGTCTTTCCGCAGGAATTGTGGATGTAATTGGCTATTTAAGCCTAGGGCATGTGTTTACAGCCAATATGACAGGTAATATTGTGCTGCTTGGCATTGCAGCGGGAAGCTCCTTGCAGCTAACGGCCCTGCATTCCATCATTGCTCTAAGTGGATTCGTTTTAGGGGTTTTACTTGCAGTTGTGGTAGGCGGGAAGCATGAGAAAGCGTTTTGGCCAAAAGCCGTGACACGCATTTTTATCATAGAAGTGATGATTTTGCTTCTATTTGCTCTCATGACCATTTTCCCTTATACACAAGGTGCTTACTTTATGCTGATCATCCTTTTAAGTATGGCCATGGGCATGCAGACAGCAGCCGCTCGTAAATTGAATGTTGCTGGCATTTCCACAACTGTTCTCACGAGTACACTCGCTAATCTATTTGAAGATGCAGCTCAGCGCATATCATACAGGGAAAAAAGAAAAGCTCCTATCCAGCTTGTCAGCTTGATGCGAATAGGCTCTATTGTCTTCTATTGCCTTGGTGCGGCTTTAGCTGCATACACAGATCGTTACGATCCGTTTATCATCATTTGGCTGCCGATCATCATTCTAGGCATCATTGTGATAACAGCTGGATTGAAGCACTTTCACCAATTGAAATAGCCTCTCTTTAGATGGCTATTTCAATTAATGTGATCTTACACTAATAACTCCTCACATAAAATCCAGGAGGGCGCCCCATGATGAACGTAGAACCATACGGATATCCAGAAAATGTCCCGAATCCCCCGTACCCGGGAAAACCGCCTAAGCCAGAGAACACACCTGGGCTCAAATAATACCCGCCAAAGCCGATATGGGAACCAACCGGACCAATATGTGCCCCGCCTCCGCTAAAACCGCCTCCATGAAAACCACCATAAACCCGTGGATACATACAATCACCTGCCTTCAAATCAGACCTTATCTCATCATATGCATGACAAAAGGGGCGGTGCTCCTGCTTTTTCTTTTCCTTCTATGTACATTAGACCAATTTGATAAAATTTGAATGAAAAGTCCTGCAAAAAATTAAATTAAGCAAAGAAAAGTGACCTTTTTAACTTGTTGCTCTGCCCTATGTTTATTTAGAATAATGGAGCAGGTAATAAATTTGCACACCCCCTTTGTTGCGAATTCTTCTTATTAAACGTTCTTGCAGCGTTTAATAAGAAGAGCCTATTAAAACACAAAAAACCCTTGCTGACGATATCAACAAGGGCGAGAGATACATGGTATTAACCACCAATGATTTTTTCTGCAACTTCGAATGAACCCGCTACATTTTGCGATAGAACAGTCGCAGCGACCGCTAAACCAACAACAAATAATACTTTTAGTCCTGTTTTCATCTTAAATCAACCCCATTCTTTTCATATGTAAATCTGCTTCTAAACTTTTGTTCAAGTAAAAAACAGACTGCTCATAAAGTGCTTGCTTTTCACAATATTTTGCTGCAAATTGTGATAGCTCTTTTACTTCATGATATTCATTCTTCTCTTCTAACTTTCTTAATTTCTCATCAATTTGCTGAAATCTTTGTGGCGCATGCGTTAAGTAAAGATCATGTACGATGCCTATTTTTAGCTGAAACACTTCATGCGAAGCATCCTTTATTCTGGCATATGCAGCCTCTATATATTGGCTTGCACGCTGCTTTTCACCAATCACACAGAGTTCCCGGCTGATCAGATACGTAGAATGGAAAAAGAAATCTGAATCATAGTACTCTTGATGGGACAGTGCTTTTTCAAGATGACGTATCGATTCCTTCGGTTTGTTCCAAAATGAATATAAAATGGCCACATTGTGATGAAGCTGAGCCAGCATAAAATCATCCTGCTCGCTTGTCAAAACTTCTTCTGCCAGACGATAATTCTCAAGCGCCTCTTCATACCGGCCGATCTCCGTTAGATTCGCTGCTATAAGAGAGTATGAAAGGGCCGTTCTTCTTTCATACTGCTTGTGCCGCTTATAGACGTGGAGCGCTCTGCGGATATAGCTTAATGAAAGCATAATATGACTAAGCCGGTAGTAAAGCCATGCCACTTTAAAATCGAAATCAGCACGTTCTATCTCACTTGGAATTTTATCTAAGAGCTTTTCAGCACTTTGATACATTTGCAATGCAACCTCATAATTACCTTGATGCTGCTCATACACACCCTCATAGAAATCGAAATAATAGGCAAGACGATTAGACAGGTCATCTTCTTTTTTTCCATAATGACCCTCTATACTTTTCGGTGAAACATTGCCCTTTTGCCCTCTTAAATTGTACATAAGAATGTGATGTCTTTTCTCAAGAAGAGAATAGTATATGAGGATATCCGCATCGTCAATTTCCTCTACTGCTTGTTTCGCTTTGGCAAATAACCGTTCTGCCTCATCTGCATGATCTTTTTTGATTTCCATGTTCCAGTCATTTAATAATGATGCCAATTCCGCAACAGGAACTTTGCTCATTCTACACCCCCAATCACCTTCAGCTGCAGCACATGATTTCACTAAATATGGAACTTCTATTAGCAATTGCTAATTCGTCCATTTGACATCATTTTAATATGAATCACTTGAATCTTCAATAACCGTTTCCATTGAAAATGCGTTTCTTTCTTCTAGTCAATGATATTTGCGAAAAAATTCCGCCTTTTTTTAAAATAAACATCTCGAGATGAAATGAAAAAAGCCCATTGTTAGGGCTTTCTAATCTTATGATGGTTAATACCGCATCATTTCAAAGACTATTTTGTGCGATTCGCCTAAAGATCAGTAAACTAATGATCAGCGCAGCTTTTCATTTATCGAGTTTCTTTATATAATATGATCAATCACTTACACGCCTCAGTAGCTCTAGAAGGGAAGAGCGCCGTAAAACAAATTGTAGCTGGCGGGTCGCAAGGCAAGGGTTTCAGAAGCACCGAAAAGCACACGAGCTGAGACAGGTGAAATTCCTGTCGGTGAAATTCCGTAGGGAAGCGTGTTGCCCCTAGCCTATGCTTACGAAAGGAGTGCGGGTTCGAATCCCGTCTGAGGCTTATGAGGTCGATGGAAATGGAGGATAAACATCATGCATGTGTTTGAAGAATATATCAGCAACATCGGTAACCCCGAGCTGAAGCAGCGCACTCAAGACATCTTACAATGGGTAGAAGACACATTCCCTCAATTAGAGCCAAGAATTGCTTGGAATCAGCCTATGTTCACAGATCACGGCACATTTATTATTGGGTTTAGCGTCGCAAAACATCACATTTCTGTCGCACCAGAAGGAAAAGGAATTGATCAATTTTCAGCTGACATTGTACAAGCTGGGTACGATCATGGAAAAAAGATGTTTCGCATGAAAGAAAGCTTGCCAGTTGATTATCCTCTTCTGAAAAAAATCATTGAATTTAATATCGAAGACAAAGCGGATTGTTCAACGTTTTGGCGAAAATAAACAGTACCCCGATCTCAGCCGTTAACAGATCGGGGTATTTTACTGCTTCATGTTATTTAGTTCTCTTCCCTACCAATTTCTGTTCAAGCCACTCAGAACATGACAAGAGGGAATTAACACTTTTTTGAAATATCGGCAAATATACAACAGCAGCGGCTGTTAAACACGCTATAGCAGCTCCTGCGAAGACATCAAATGGATAATGAACACCTACCCAAATCCTTGAAAATCCAACAGCACACGCAATGATCAGCCAATAAAAATGGCGTCTATGAAACAGCCAAAAGATCAGGAAAATCGAAAAAATAAAGATGGTATGATCACTCGGAAACGAGTTATTCACTTCTTTTTGAATCAAAAGATTGACGTGGCTCATTTCTGCAAAGGGCTGCTGATTGAAATAAAACACCCCTGCGATTTTCCCAAGTAACTCTGCCAATATGAAGGTCAGTCCAGCAGAAACGACCATCGCCCTATTGTACCTGCTGCGATTTTGAAACCATACAAACAGACACATGAGTGCTGCCAGCAGCACTGTATATTCAGCTAGTCCAATAAATATCGGATTCAAGGAACCATAATCAATACTGAGCTGATTCACCCACCTAAACAAATCTTCATTAAATCCCTGCATCTCATTTCATCCTTTTTTACTTGATTTATGATAAGGATAATTGAAATGAGATGTCTGCCTCCATCGATCGAACGAACAAACCATGGAATCATATGACAGGTTTGTCACTTTGCTGTCACTTGAACATCATGTACTAACTAAAAACTCATCAAAGGCTATTAAATCACAGGAACAAAACTGTTATAATAGAACATAAGTTTGCATTTTATCAAAAAGGGGTTACTGCATATGATCAAAACGGTAGACGGTAATATATTAGAGGCAAGCGAAGACATCATTTGTCACCAGGTGAACTGTAAAGGAGTCATGGGCGCTGGATTAGCGAAACAGATCAAAAGCAAATATCCGAATGTGTACAAAGATTATAAACAGTTATGTACAGAACAAGGAGATGACTTGTTAAGCTCCATTCAACTCATCACAACAAAAGATGGAAAAACAATTGCCAACCTATTTGCCCAAGCTGGGTATGGAAGAACAAGAAAGCAAACCGACTACGATGCTTTACGCAGCTGCTTTCAACACCTAAAGGATACAGTGACACAATCACCTGAAGAGAAAAACCAAACGTCCATCGCCATTCCATACGGGATTGGCTGCGGCTTGGCCGGTGGCGATTGGACGACTGTTGAAGAGATGATTGAAGAGGTGCTGGGTGATTGTGAGGTGACGGTTTATCGGTTTAGATAATGGAAATGAGTTTCATATGAAAAATATATAACAAATACCCTCCTTAATTCGGAGGGTATTCTGAGTTAGTTATCGTCGTTACTTTTTATATAATTTAATACGGCTTCTTTATCTTCTTCATCGTCGGGTAAAAATCCGAACGTTTCATATTCCCAAACTGCTATTCTTTGATCACCATCAATGCCTAATGAATAAATATCTTCGTATCCATACTCAATCGAGAGTTTCCCTGGTTGCTCCATTTTTAAAATTGCTGTCGACCAATCTCCGAATCCACTTTTTACATATTCCTTTTTTAAATCTTCAAAAGAATGGAGAAGTTTTAATAATAACTCTTTATAAATAGAGTTGCTAACACTATACTTTTCGGGAATATTATGACCATATATCAATTCTTCACTGCCTGGGTTACAGAAATAAAAATTCACTTCTGACGAATCATCCACGATTTCTGCATACATCCAAACTTTATCCCATTCTACAGGAATCATTTCATTTATTATTTCTGCTATTTCTTTATAGTTTTCTTCTATTTTTTCCATACTTCAACCTCCTGGCATATTTTTAATAGTTCTAAATCTCTTTTGGTCTCCGATTTTATATTCTACAAGAAACTCTGCAGGTCTTAATGAATCATTCATATAGACAGGTTCAATCTTAACCTCTACATGCTTTGGCGGGTCAGCCGTTAATGCTTTTTTCCACTTCTGCTCCATCTCATACCATTTCCCACCACTACGATTAATTTGTGAATTCATCGGAAGCAGGTTATCAATATCCCCGGAACCTTTAAAAATAGTCGCGATTAAATGACCTCCGTCATCATCTAGTAATCGGTCCGGCTTTCCTGAATTGGACTGAGCGTACTGGTTTCTTTTGACCTCCCCGTATTTTAAATCACTTGCTTCGACTTTGACAATACGTCCATAGTGATCGGTAGTGTATGAGTACCCTTGTTTTGTTGTATAAACTACATTTGGTTTTAATACCTTCTTGCGTTTCCATTTCACATAGTGATCTCCGTAACTGACAACAGTCGGTGGTGATTTTGGTGCAGGTAATCTTCTACCTGTCTTAGAGATACCATATACAGGCTGATTGTCCAAGTGTTTTGCCATGGAAAGAAGTTTATTTTTTAGATTCTCCCCATCAAACACATTGTAAGGAAGTTTCCCTCCACCAGCCAGTTGAAACTTTGGTGAGTATGGCAATAGATTCGGAATAGAAACTCTGTCTAATGATTTTGCTCCTTGTTCAAGGCCTTTCTTCACCGTTGTTTTTGCCGCTGTTGTCCCCGTTTTTGTAATGGCTCCTGCACCTTTAGAACCAAAGACAATTTCTGCTAGAGAACCAGTCGCATAGGCAAACCAGTGTGATCGAGAATATGCATCACCATCAATGACTTCTTTTTGGAATGAGTCTGAAATCGACTTTCCAATCGCTTTCGATGTTTCAATTGGATGGGAAACAGCCGTTACGACCGATTCAACGGCACCTCCAGGATCTGTCACAAGATCATAGATGCCAACTACTGTATCTTTGGCTACATCATATAGACCTACTGCTGCACCTTTTACAACATCAACGAACCCCTCTGAGGCTTCTTCCTGCGCTTTGATCTGGAGAAGCTGGCTGTAATACATTTTTTGATCGTAAGAAAGATTCTCATAACCAATTTCGTCTACAATCTCAAAGTATTTCTCTTCTGATAAACAAGAAGGATCGTTGAGCTTTTCCTTCAATTCTTTGATTCTTCGTTTCTCTTTTTCTTCTTTTTTCACTTTTAAATATGCTTTCACCTGTGCATCGATTTTATCATGATTCTTGTACACATCTGTCTCATGAAATGCTTTTGCATCGTAATACATGGGCTGCGCATTTTTTCCTTTTCCTGTAGCAGCCATCATCTTTGCATAAAAAGTTGAGAGGTGTTTTTCAATCGCTTCTGATTTTGCGTATTCTGTTTTTAGCTCATGATCTATTTTATGTACAGCCTCAATTGCATCTTTTCTTTTTTTGTTCGCATCATCTAAATGTTCATTGACCTCTTTACTTGAAAATACATTCAGTTCTATGAGATCACTGATGTCATCAAAAATAGTGGAGAGAGCTTCTTTTTGTTCCTTAACCATATCTTTATTATTCTGAATCCCTTGTTTCAGTTGAGCGTCTAAGAAATGCTCATCAATAAATGTACTCCCGCCTAACGTTTCATCATCAAGCTTTCCTTTTACCCCATCTAAAAAAGCTTTTTGCATATCAATAAAATCAAGATAAGTGTCCGTGTAAAGCGCAAGATCCTCATAAAAGGCTTTGATATTGTCTGCACCTTTTCCAGTAAATTCATCACCTAATCCCGACACACTTTTTAATGCTTTTTTCACATGCTGCATTTCGTCTCGAAGCTCCTGATAGACTTTTGACCTTTGTTCGACAGCTGATAGTAAAGATGGAGCATCTAATATTTTCATATAAAAAAGACTCCTTTTATGGAATATTCTTTTACTAGAATATCATAAGGAGTCTGACACTTTAATCCACATTATCGTTTTTTAACCAATTATCCTCCAGAGCTCCCTCTTGATGCGACGGTTTGGACATCATCATGTTGAGGTTGAATGAAACCATTTGTAAAGAAAAGTGTACCTAATGCTACCACAGCTATTGATAATGGAATAAAAAAAGACTTTTTCATTTAATTCACTCCTTTTCCTACAAATTGACTTGCATGTAAGGCTCTTTTATAATAACTCAATGATTGTTGCAACAAGCCTTTTTCCTCTAAATATTTCGCCACATCAACCAAGATTTCCTCTAAATCAACCCAAACTCTTCTTTCTTCAAGCTCTGCACACAAATTACTGATATTGGCTTGTTGAGTTTCATTTGTTTCATATAATAGTTCTTTAAACAATTTAAATTTAATTTGAAAAATGTGATGGTTCACTTGTTCCGACAAAGAAATGCCTAGATCAACCCATTCAATCACTTCATTGCTTTGATTTGATACTTCTATTCTGGCTAGTTCATATAAACATCTCATTTTTAATAACATTTGTTTCTCAATTTCTTCATAACTCAGTGTGCGTCTAAAAAATGCAGATGCTTTCTCAGCATTCTCTCTTTTGCTTTCCAAAAAACCCATGCTGTAATAGAGATGAATAATTAAATGATTGTCATTGATACTTCGGATCATGTTCTCTGCTTCGTTAAAAAGTTCACTTGCTTTCTCATATTCAAATTGATCGATTAAGTTCAGCGCATGCAGCATTCTACAGTTAATTTGTCTTTTGATATATGATTCATGTGCATTAAATGTGTCACAAGCAATTTGAGCATGATATTTAGATAAGAAAGTCATTTTCAAATCATAAAATAGAACAGCTAATTTATAATGAAATTCTGCTTTTTCTATTTCATCATCAACATAGGCCAACTTCTTTTCAGCTATTCTGAAATAACTTAGCGCCTTATCATAATCTTGTAAGTAGTCATGATAGATCCCATTATAGAAATAGAAGTAATAGGACATGAGTTTGTTTGTCTTCTCTTCTTTTTCGTCTGGTGCATTCCTCTCAAAGAATGGTTTATCTAGGTTTTTGCTAATATTCTGAAGTTTTAGCTTAAGTCTAAAGCTTAAAAGTTGATAATACAAAAGAACATCTTGATTTTCTTCCATTTGCTCGATTGCCTTGTCTATGTCATCTTGCATTTCAATAGCTGCCGACAAATCCCCTTTTTGTATGGCAAGATTCCAGGTGTTTAACATGTTTCCTACCTCCTGAGAGGCAATTAATTCTGTCATCCCTTTACCCCCTTCTAAGCAAATCCCTTATAATATTTTAACACTAGATTTACAACATATGTAAAGACAAACTGTCCCTAATAGAAATTTTCGGTATCCCGCAAATACATTGAATGAGTGACTTTAGAATCGCTGATTAGAAGTGACAAGCAACTGAACGAATTCTGAGTTCTTTTAGAAGGGCTACGCTAAAAGTGGAATTCACAAAATGTTATTTTAATGCCTATCACAAAAAAATCAACAGGTAATTGCATAAACAAACAAGCCTTTCTCATGTCGAAGGCCAGTTTGTTATGAATCAAATATCAACCTATTCGAGCGATAGGAATAACATTTTCATCAGCAGCAATGTGTTCAGGAAAAATAAAACCTTTTGTATCTGAGGTAAAACAAATATCTGCCTCTTTAAAACATACATCTACAAATTCAGAGCAGATAAACTCCTCATTATCTTTATGTTTACCTACTCCCAATCCTATTCGAGCAACTATCTGTGCTATTTCAGATTTATCATAATTCTTGTTTAATAAAGATAAACCTTTAACAATAATGGTATTTTGTTTTTCACCACCATCTTCATTTAACTGTTTGTGCCGTGCAATATATAGCTTCCCATCATAACTTTCATTTGTATTCTCATAGTTAGTCAAATAATGTTCTAAAGGAACTATTCTAACACCATCGTCCTCGACACTTTCAATTATTAATAATAGCCCTTTCCACTTCAGAATAATACCAACATGACTAAAGAGTGAATTGGAAACTTGTTTAATTAACTTACTTACCAAATATTCACCCGAACATAATAAAAGGTCACCAGTCCTCAGATCATTCTTTAATTCGGTATATTCTATAGTCTTTATACTTTTAAATTTATCCGAACTCATCTAAATTACAGCCTCCTTGCCTAATTTAAAAATAATCCCTCAATTTCTAAGGGCATTAAAAATTAATACTTTTCTGGATTACATAAGTATCTTTTCACTAATTTTCATATTTAATACAATTCTAATATATTTACTGAAAAGGATCTTCAGCTCTTAAATTAACCAAAAGACGCATAAGGGCTCAATCATTTTGTAAATATCCCATCTTCTTTATGCTATCTCCATATTCTTTTGAAATCCAACTAGTATTATGATTATAGAGTATCAGCAAACAATCATTTTCGTTGAGTATTTATTTTAGACATACTTTCTTTATTCAAGTTTCTAAAAACAAAATGAAAAGAGCAAATTCCATGTCAGAAGTTACTCTTTTTAATCTTCATCTTCAGGATCTTCATCTACACCCAATATCAAATTCTCATCTTTAAAATACATTTCATAAAGTGTACGCTCTGTTACTTCTCCTTTTTTAATTCGTTGGTTCAGAATAAACATTAAATCTATAGGTTCACGCTCATAATAAATGCTGTCGCCTTCTTCGAAATGAAGAATAGGCTTGTTTAAGTATGCATAAGATTTTGGCTTAGTAAAGCACGTCCACTTTACTTGAGGATGGTTTCTTCTAATAACTTCTGCATAATAAATCCCGATATCCATTGCTATTGCATAGTCCACTTTTGCAATTTCAACTGGATTAGCCAATAAGCTCTTTTTTTCATCTTCATAAATAAAATCAGGATATTGCCTTAATTCTTCTAATTCTCTACCAATCTCTTCTTCTGATAATTCATAAATTTCAATCTGAGATAAAAACCAACTATAGATATCTATAAGTGATTCGGGAGTGAAATTAAAGTCCACCTCTTCATTAGTAACATTTTTCAAAACTTCAATCCGAAGTGGTATCTGATTAACAAACCAAACGAAGAGAATTTTAGCCTCTTTTTTTGATAAAGTTTCAAAGGATTCCATTATAATTGGTGGTTCCATTAATACATACTCCATTAAATTTCTCCCTCATATTTTAATTATTTTCGAATATTGGCTATACTGCTCTAACTCAGTTGTATTTTATGGTTTGCTTGCTCAATTCTACCAGTATTTGTGCTTATAATGAAGTAGTACTACTTTACTTTATCAATCAATTCAATTTTTTAATCGGAAATCTTTAACCACTTGTTTCCTTTGGCTTCTCATTCTTCAAAAAGAAGTTTTTGAGCAAAGAAAAAAGCCCCTTCTCTTCAGAAGCTGGCTCACGCTCTTGTTTACCTATGTCTGCTGTTCCGGCCATTGAATATCCGGTGATCTCACCCCTTTTGAATCTGTTCCCAGATTTCATCAGATGCTTTTGTCACAAGCACCCAAGATCCTTTTCGGATCAGCTCATCGCCCATTTCAAAATCGGAAGGAGCGATATAAGATTCAACGACTTCCCCGACACCGCCTTGAAAGTCGTGCTGCTTATCAATCTCACGTGCATCCTTCAGGCACCCATGAGCGGATTTTTCGATTTCTTCTGGTGTCATGTAATCCCCATGTGCATCTGCTACGTTTGGTTCATAAACAATACCATACACAAGACGCTGCGCATCATCAGCCTTTGCAATGACCTTGATCTCTTTTTGAAAGTCATTTTCTTTTTCTGACTTCATAAAAAAGAACTGCTTTTGGTAGCAGCTTTGTCTACGTATGAAACATGCGTAATTTTTGCGTTTTTTAATTCCCTTGGCATATGTTCACCTCCTTTCAAAAGAAAAAGACCCTATGATTCAAGGTCTTTTAGTTTCTGTGCCATTTCATTTTTGATATTAGTAAGAATCTCAACAGAAAGAATTTGATAATCTCTAACTTTACTTTCTATAAAGTCTTTTGTTATGGAATCGGATTGTAAATCAATCATAATAAAGAGATTATAGAAGCTTAAAGCAGCAGAATGAGTTTGTTTAGTTATTACACCATTGTTTCTCAGCACATTTAGACAATGGACTGTATCTCCTTCGTATGAAAGGTTAGTTAAATCACCATAAAAGTCTATTAATTTATATAAATCTTCTCTGAAATTCTCGGATATTTTATTTATCGCTCCAATAGGATTATTATGTGCGATAGTTAAGATATCCGATATCGACTGAGTATCTTTTTTCGATACTAGCTCTGGAAGTTCCACTTCAAAATTTTTATAAAGAATCTGATTCTGCTTAGAGTCATCAAGTGCTAAAGAATGAACAATTGATTTTTCCACATATTTCTGTGCTTTTTCTTGAATTTGATTAAGGCTTAATTCTAAAGACCCATTGTTATATTTGAGATTTACGTCTCTTTCTGGAACGACTTTCATTACAAGCTCTCTAAATATGCATGAGAGAACAATTATAGTTATCGGCCACTTGTAAGCTATTAGTACTTCTGCAATCATCCACAATACCCTCATTTCTAAAGTAATGAGGATATTATACTATTTCATTCCATGTTTTGTAAGACTCTTCTTCTAATCTCTTCTTTTTCCTCAGCTGACAAACCCAAAATGACTGGGTCAACCACAGGACCAACCGCACAATGACAATTTACTCTCTCTTTTGGCGTGAGCTGTGTATCTCTCGGAAATGCACCGCTCTCCGCTTCCTGGTATCTCGAATTCCTCATCCAAAGGAATGATCGTGCCGTCCAGCTGCACATGACTTTCTCTTGACTGATTCTTCTTCCCGCCGCTGTGCTTCCACTTCTTCCCCGTTACTGCCGGGGATTGGACGTAGGTTTCATGTTGAGCGACGGAAGAAGCGGTCAACACCTCTGTAATGGCTGTTACACGTGCGCGTTTCCGGCTGAATTCAGGAAGGTCCTTCAGTTCCAGTTCAATCTCCTGGATAGAGCGACCTTCTTTTATACCTTCTTTCAAGGTTTGCTCAATGGCCGTATGAGTATTCAGCTGCATCAGCTGCGCCAATTCCTGCGACCATGATTCAATCCACTCTGAGGTTTTTTCGGATAAGACCTTAAAAGGAATAGCATCGATGGAATACATGATCTTCTCAGCCAGTTGCGCGACGGTAAGTGTTAGAAAGGCAGCCGTTTCTTTTACGAACAACTCCGCAAATTCATCTGAAGTGAAAAGATCATTATTAAAAAACGCCAGAATGGATTCTAACGTCTCTGAATCTAAAAAAACCATTCAGAGCGTTTAAAAACGTCCTACGTTGTAATCTGAACAATCTAGCAATGGTTTTCTCGTATTCTTCTACCAAAGAGGGTATGTCTTGCAGTTCAGGGAAATCTGCTACAGCTGCTTCGAGTTCCTTGACCTCATCTTCCTCCGCTTTTTGCACAAAGGTATTGTGTTTTCTATCGGCTCATCCACCTTTACATTAGCCGGCTCTTCATCGTTCGCTAGCTCATCCTTCTTCGGAATCCCTTCACTTCGAGTAACAGGAATTTATGTGCATTATCTGAACCTTCAATGCCGTTCATGTATTCCTGCAGCTGCTCATATGAAAATTCAGAAAGCATTCCATTCTCTACAGTAATTGCAGCCGGCACATGACGACCTTGCTTAAAGTAAAGATAGTTCAGCTCTTCAGCTTTGCACGCTCCTTACATATTGACGATGTTACCAATCCAACGAGGAACACCATATGTACCGCTGCCAATCTTAAAGTGGATGACTTCGCTTGCTACAAGATCAGATGGGGTGTCTTCGCTGTATTCTCCCGTAGTAGCATTCATGACTCTGGGATCACCGTACTCCTTAAAGAAAACTTTTTAGTATTGACCTGCTGCACATACTTCCTGAATCTCTTCTTCCGTTGCAATGACTTCACTTGGCCGTTTTCTGTGTATCGGAATTCGACGTCAAGGGATCGCTCAGCTTACAAACACGTAAATATTGTGCATCAAGATATTCAATGCCTGCAGGCTTCCCTGTACCTTCACGAAGAACTTCGACAAATCCATTACCGGTTTTCTCTCGGTCTTCTATTACATAACCAAGAACCACTTCGGCTGACTCATCATAGTTCATATACCTGGTTAACTCTTCAAGTTGGGTCCATTCTTTCTCAGCTGTCTCTTTATGAATTTGTTTGGTCGTTTCAGAAACAGTTGATTTAATCACAGTCGCTTTCACTTTATTCATCAGCGTGACCTCCTATCTCTGTTCGGACGTGTCCGCTCTTTAGGCTGCTCTTTCAGATCGGTGACCTCATAATCATCTAACGCATACCAGATAGCTGAAAAAGTATGAGGGTCAATCTTAAACTCGTCTTCTATGATGTTACCGTTCTTGTCTGTCTTGTATGTCAGCGGCTGAAGCTCATAGATCGTGTTTTTACATGAATCGGAACATATGATTTTCTTGAACCGTTTGATCTTCTTGGTGTACTGCAAGCGTGATCCCTGGAATTTACGAGCAGCCACCATGTTGTAACCCATCTTCCTGAAGTATGAGATGGTTTTCGGTTCAGCTGCATCCGCTTTGATCAGCTCTTTTGTTTTTGTAAATTCGATGAGCTCTTGTTCAGTTTCATCATCGGTTGTGCCCATTTGATATTACTCCCAATAGATACATAGATATTTCTTCTCGTGATCGACGGCCAGTCGAATCAAAGCGTTATATGACTCTACGAAACCAAAGTCCATACCCGCTCTAAGTAAAGGCCGATTAATCCTTTGAGATGGACAGCATCATATCTTCATGCGGCCGTACCTCGAATTGAGGAAGAACACGAATTCCGTTAATGCTAAAATGACCTTTTCGGGCTATTCGATAAAGGTCTGGATCGTATTCCTTTAGTTCGTCCAGCTGCGATCGTTGGTTTGTTCATCGCTGGCTTTACTTCAATGCCTCGACCCGTAGTAAGCTTCATAAGTCCCTCTTTCGTAAGATCATCAAGCGCCGGATCCGTCTTCGTGTCGCTGTTCTGTTTCTTCAATCACAGGTGTTTCATCTTCTTGTATTGATTCATTCATTTGATGTCTTTGATGTCTCGGGACAAATATCACCTTATGATTCTTTTCATCCGACATGATCTGACCTTCTGACGTTTCTTTAATAGGTTTCATTGGTTTTTCCTCCCCCTATAAATAACATTACCAATCTCTCCTATGGGCTTTAGTCCATAATGCGCACGCACTTCATTGAGTGTTAATATCCCTAAACGAAGGTTCTTTGAAAGTCTTGCTCTTCTTTATTTCCCTCATCATCAGATGACTTTACAAAACTCAAACTTGTTGGTTTTATAAATGACATTGCAATCGCTCCTTTTTTATTTGATCTAAGCCTTCCCTGTTTGTTAGCCGCCATTGTTTTTATAAACAGACAGGGACGCTTTACAGCAAATAGAAAAAACGCCATCCCTTTTGGGAAAGCGCCATAATACATATATATATGAAATTAAACACTGATTAGAATTATTTTGAATAAGTATATCTAGTTATTGGAAATCGAGGTATTTTCAGTATCAATCTTTTTTTCTTCAATTTCTAAAATAAGATTATTAAGAACTTCCTCATAAAGCTCATTTATTCTATTTATATTGTGACCTAGAATTAAAAGTTTACTTGCTAGCATTATTCCAATTAAAGACAGAGTGAATCCATTAGTATAATAAATGAGATTTTCGTCAATTGAAGTTGGTCCAATTTTAGAATTAAGAACCTTCATTACGTCCTTATTAAAAATAATAGTCGCCGTTAAACCTAAAATAAAAGTTATTGTAGAATTAATAAAGAAATTATATCTTTTTTTATCTGCATTAACTTTATCAAGTATTCTTAATAGCTTTAAATTTTTTAGAGCTTTTTCCTCATCATCTCCTGCCCACTTTTTAACAGATTTCTTTAGATTTTCAATCTGGAATATTATGTTATTTATATTTGAGTTTTCATGTGTGAAAGGGGATATTTCTTCACTTTTCATAAATATTGGATCTTTTCTGCTTATTAGATAAAGAACTAAAGTTGCAAACCAATTAATCATAGAAAAGATAATTATATTTCTTAATAGGAAAGATAAAAATTCAACATTTGGAAATTTTAGAAATACCGCGAATTTACGAACTAAAATTACCTGTATAATTAATTGGAAATTTCTTGTTGAATATTTTTTTGATGGAACAATTAAAAAAACCATAAATTTTTTGATCATCCAGAACAAATAAAACAGTATCTTCTTTAAAATTTTCATATAATTTCCTCCCAAGTCTATATCGGAAAGGAAACATAAATGTTAAATTAACTTACAAATTTGTATTATGAAAAAACGATCTCCTTCGGAAGCCGTTCTCAATCTATCTTATAATACAATATTACAACCTTTTTTCGGTCATGCTACGCCAACATCACGCCAAAATAAAAACACCGTTAATCGGTGTTAGGCACTCTTTTAAAAAATTATGAAAATTCCCACCTATGAAAATAGGTAATTTTAAGGTTTTTTTGCATTTTTCGACACAAATTGTTTTTTCTCTTTGATACTATTAGATTAATCCGTTAACATTTAATGGGTTAAAATACAAATTAAGGAGATGGTTGTTATGAAAAAATCACCCATCAAAAAAGTTTTATTAGCCGTTGCCTTTTCTACATCAATGTTATTTTCCATGAATACCGCAAGTGCAGCAAGCATCAATGCCTTAGAATGGGTCAGAGACGCTTATCCTAATGCATGGAATTATGTATTAGTCAAAGTAAATGGTCAGAATTACACTCAAGTTTGGACAAGTAGTAACAGTTATATCCTTGTAAAATGCGAAGAATTAACTGATGGAAAGTGCTGGGTTTCAAAGTAATAAGCCAAATTTTTTAAACGACTTCCAGTTTTGGGGGTCGTTTTTTTCTAAATAAAAAACACCTCTAAACGGGTGCGTTTAAATACAATTTCATTGAGAGCATGAGCAAGATCAAGAAATGTCTTCCCTTTTAGGCGTGTGTATGATCTTTCACTCATGCCAATTTCGTTATATACCTGGTAATCGAAAACAGGTTCTTGCTGCATGTAACGTTTAATGATTATTTGTCTCTCGTTATACGGAAGACGGTTGACAGCCTTTTGCACTCTCTCAAGATATGCATTTCGTTTTTGCTCCCACTCAATACGTTTTATGGCCGTACTCTCTGTAGAAGAATGAAAAGCATTCGTCGCAGCTGGCGGCACGATACTAAATCCGGCCGTTATTTTAGGTAGCATATCATCAGGAATTTGAAGAAGATACAAACGATAATTGTCTAGTATACGTTCAACTCTTTTTCTCGATTCCTTTTTATCTATTACTGGTGGTTCACCCAACATAAAATACCCTCCCCATTTATTTGCTTTTTAACGTCCGCCACGGCTTCTTTTATATTTAGGGCGGATACCCACGAGTTCCTTTATCTCTTCATATGAAAGCTCTTAGGAACATCAGTTCTTTTTTTAGACATAGATTTACACCTCGTTTTCTTCTTTTCTGAATATAAAAAAGGGACACCAACCAAACAGCGCTTATGCTGTCATGATCAGTGCCCCCCGGCTTTCCGGTAGAACGATTTATTAGAATAACTTCCCTTCGTTGAAATTAACACGAGTTACTTTATCATCATGTGTAACAATTTTTATTTCGCCATGAGACGGCAACGGTGCATATCTAGCTCTGCCATCGGAGAAAACCAAAACAATTGACTCTTTTCCTGTGCCTAAAGTCTCAATATCTATAATTTCACTTGGATGTTCTTGTAATCTCAAGTCTTTCATTGCCTCCCTAATTTATATTCATGACTGCTAAACAGAAACCGATCCAAACACGATATAAAAGATTAGTAGCCGATTCCTCATCTACTTCACCCTTGTTATACGGTTTACATCATCAATATTCATTTGGTGATCAGCCTCCCACACAACTGCGGCGAATGATTCAATACCCGTATCCCAAAGACCATGACGCTCAATGATTTCGGAAAATTTCTCAACATCGTGCTCACGAATGCCCAACTGTCAGGCTTATCGGCGGGCCCGTACACAGTGATCCAATTCTTCGCATCTTTCGGGTCAGGTTCTTCCGTTTAGTTCATGATCGACCAGGGCGCACGCTGTTTCTTGTTCATTGCCTTCCAGGCTTCCTTATTTACAAATACGAAAAGCATGTAATCGGTCATATGGCGTTCAAAGGCCGTGCATTTTTTCGCTTTCCCCGCCCATTTGCTACTGCCTTCTCGAATATAAAAACCAATTTGTCCTATCGCATCTTTTAAATGTGGGTGGTGTTCATCAATTAAACTTTTAGCCAGCTGCCGCACCTCGTGTGATTCTTCAAAACCTACAAAAGCCATATTCATTTTCCCCTTTCAATCAATTGTTTTTTGAATATTCCGTCTAATTATTTTACATTTCGTGTTCAAAGTCCTAAAAACAGGACAATAAGTTATACCCATCACCTTATACACAAATCAGAAATACGATGAACTGTAAATTATTTTCCAAGGAGATGTTTTAAAATGTATTCAATGTATCCAATGTATTATCATGTTCCGTCACCTTATATTCACAATGATTACGCACCGAATATTCAAAGATCGGAACTAAGAAAATATCAACCAAGTATTGGACAGATTATTACAGTCCCACCACAATCGACAGCCTTTAAAAATGGCACTAGAGTATTTATTCATGATGTAAAGTTTCAATATGACAACGTAAGAAATGAATGGATAGAATACATCTATGTCGTATATCCAAGAGTATCTAGTAATGGTTCATGTGTTATAGAGGCTAGATGGGTATCAGTTTACGATTTAGATGGTACTCAAACACTCACACGATAAAAATAAGTGATTATATAAGAAACCAGACAGCAAAACTCATCTCATATACAACTTCTTTGCTGTCTGGGCTTTGCTATACTAATCCACCTTTTAATAATTCCCGTGCCATATAATGAAAATGATGATAGATATAGTTTCCGGTCGCACTTGGATTAATAAAAACAGTTGAAAAATTGGAACGCACTTCAAATGTTTTCAAGCTATCGAGCAGCGATTTAGGTTCATATTTTGAACGATATTTTCCGTTGAGTATCTTTTGATACCCTTCCAGGTCTTCCACAAGAAGAGTGAAAGGGTTTTTTGATGCACGAATCAATTCATTTTCAAACCTGGAACGATCCTTAATGGATTGAACAAGCTCGTCAACTCCATTTTTCCTTTCGATAGCAGCGTTTAAATACATATCTCTATTGATCCCGTATGCCTCATTTTTGGGAATCATTGCGGAATAGTCACCCGTCTTCATCCCTTTGAATTTGATTGATACATTCTTTTTGCGGAGATAGTCAAGAACATGTTGATTCTTCTGTTCTCTCGTATCCACAATAATGATCATACTGCCTAAAATTTCTTTTAACTCTGTATCTGAATAGTTGTAATGAATAATAGTCATGATTTATTCCCCTTAAAATAAAACATGGCCCTTTCGTAAATTTCTAAAGATAGCTTGTCCGTTTTTCACTTTCAAAATTTGAAACGGAAGTGTCAAGGACCCTCCATCCGTTCTCCCAAAATAAAACGAGCAATCTTCGAGACTTTTATCGCCGCATCCCTTTCATGTTGAACCAGCCATCTATTTTTGTATTGAAGTCTTGAGCAATGCCTTGTAATAATTAATGATTTTATCTATTGTCTGTTTATTCACGATCTTACGTATAATTAATTGTGGAGTTAAATTCATAACTTCAAATTTTTTTGGTCATATTTTGGTCAAGGACCAAAAATATTGTTCCGTTCATTTTTTGACCAAAATAAAAAACCCCTGAAGCCAATGGCTCCAAGGGGTTTTCTTTATTAATACTGAGACATATACTGATCGCGTTCCCATGGGTGTACTTGGGTTCTAAACATATCCCATTCGATTTCTTTTGATTCGATGAAGTGCTCGAATAGGTGATCGCCTAGTGCGTTGATCATGACTTCATTTGATTTTAGCAGCTCGAGTGCTTCTGCAAGTGTTGCAGGTAGGTCAGCGATGCCGTTTTCAAGGCGCTCTTCTTTGTCCATGACATAGATGTTTCTGTCAATTGGTGCTGGTGCTTCTAGTTTGTTTTTGATTCCGTCTAGACCTGCTGCAAGTAATACGCTTAGTGCAAGGTATGGGTTTGCAGATGGGTCTACGCTGCGCACTTCTACACGTGTGCTGATGCCGCGTGATGCCGGGATACGGATCAATGGGCTGCGGTTTTGTGCACTCCATGCCACATAGCAAGGTGCTTCATAGCCAGGTACAAGACGCTTGTATGAGTTAACCGTTGGGTTTGTGACTGCTGTAAAGCTTGTTGCGTGCTTGACGATACCTGCGATAAAGTGTCTAGCAGTCTCGCTTAATTGTAAATCTGCGTTTTCATCAAAGAATGCGTTTTTACCATTTTTGAATAATGATAGGTTACAGTGCATACCAGATCCGTTTACACCGAACAATGGTTTTGGCATGAATGTCGCATGAAGACCGTGCTTTCTCGCAATGGTTTTGACAACGAGTTTGAATGTTTGAATGTCATCACAAGAACGGATTGCGCCTGCATATTTGAAATCAATTTCGTGCTGTCCTGGTGCTACTTCGTGGTGAGATGCTTCAATTTCAAAGCCCATTTCTTCAAGCTCTAGCACGATATCACGGCGGCAGTTTTCACCTAGATCTGTTGGTGCAAGGTCAAAGTATCCACCTTTATCGTTTAGTTCAAGCGTTGGCTCGCCTTTTTCATCTAATTTAAATAAGAAGAATTCTGGCTCAGGTCCAAGGTTGAAATCACTAAATCCTAGTTCTTCCATTTCCTTTAAGATACGCTTTAAGTTGTTACGCGGGTCTCCATCAAATGGTGTCCCGTCTGGCTTATAAATGTCACAAATAAAGCGTGCAACTTTACCTTTTTCTGCTGTCCAAGGGAAAATAACAAATGTGTTTAGATCTGGGTATAGGTACATATCTGATTCTTCGATACGTACGAATCCTTCAATAGATGAACCGTCAAACATACATTTGTTATCGAGAGCTTTTTCTAACTGGCTCACAGGAATCTCAACATTTTTAATCGTTCCGAGAATGTCTGTAAATTGCAGACGGATGTACTTTACGTTTTCCTCATTTACTAATTTTACGATATCTTCTCTTGTGTACTTTGCCATTTCGTAAAACTCCTCCCCTACAAAAGGTAAAATGTGTATAGCAATGCTTTTGCTAATTGGTTAACGGAAGAACCTTGACATATCCCCCTGCCTAAAGGTCGTTCCTTGTTGGAAACGTCCAGCCTGAATGAGTTCCTTCTTCAGTAGCTTCCTGAGTTCATCATCTGACAAGTTGTGCTTAGCTGTGGTTTTTTCCTCCGTCTTTTTATCAGACGATGGATTTTCTGCCTCAGCTTTGGCAAAAAGCTTTTTGATTCCTGCCATGTTTACACCTTGTTCGATGAGGTTTTTAATTTCTAGTAATTTATCAACATCATGAAAAGAAAATAATCGGCGGTTTCCATCACTTCTTGCTGGAAATACTAAACCATTTTCCTCATAATAGCGAATTTGTCTTGCAGATAATTCTGTTAGCTGCATGACAATCCCAATTGGGAATAAAGGCATTGAGCGGCGAATGTTATCACTCATCTCAACTGTCTCCTCCTCTTTGCTTAAATTTATTATATGTCATGTTATATTATGTGTCAACAACATGTTAGGAATATTAACATGGTTTTTTTATTGAGCAGGCACTTCAATAAAACCTTGAGCCAATAAGGCATCGACAGCACTGCAAATTGCATTTTTCACATGGGCATACGTGAGTCCGCCTTGCACGTAGGCAGTATAAGGCGGTCTGATCGGACCATCGGCTGATAATTCGATACTGGCACCTTGTACAAACGTGCCCGCTGCCATAATGACATCATCCTCGTAGCCCGGCATATAGCTTGCATGCGGTGTGACGTGACTGTTAATCGGAGATGCATACTGGATTGCCTGACAGAACGCAATCATTTTTTTAGGATCTCCAAATTCGACAGATTGAATCAAATCCGTTCTTTTCGCATTCCATGCTGGATTTGTTTGGAATCCGAGCTTCTCAAGAAAACGAGCCGTAAATACTGCGCCTTTTAAGCTTTGAGCTACAACATGCGGCGCCAAGAAAAAGCCTTGATACATTTCCTGGAGCGCATACAGCGATGCACCCGCTTCACTGCCGATGCCCGGAGATGTCATTCGATAAGAGCAAGCTTCGACCCATTTTTCTTTTCCAACGATGTAGCCGCCTGTTTTGGCAAGACCTCCGCCTGGGTTTTTAATAAGTGAACCGGCCATGAGATCAGCTCCGACATGACACGGCTCTTGTAATTCAGTAAATTCACCATAACAGTTGTCTACAAACACAATGATTTCTTCATTTATCTCTTTCACAAATGAAATCATTTGCTCAATTTCTTCTATAGTAAAGGATGGTCTCGACGCATAGCCTTTTGAACGCTGAATGCCGATCACTTTTGTTTTAGAAGAAATCGACTCTTTTACTTTGTCGTAATCGACTGATCCATCTTGAAGCAAATCAATGGCTTTGTAGTCAATCTGGAAGTCTTTTAATGAGCCTGTCCCTTCTTTCCCGCGAATCCCGACAATTTCTTCTAACGTGTCGTATGGTTTTCCCGTCATGTAGATCAATTCATCGCCAGGTCTCAGCACACCAAATAAAGCAATGGAAATCGCGTGTGTGCCGGAAATGATCTGCGGACGGACAAGGCCGCTTTCTCCTCCGAAGACATCCGCATAAATCTTTTCTAACGTGTCTCTCCCCATATCATCGTAGCCATATCCAGTTGTTGGATTAAAGTGAGAGTCACTGACTTTGTGCTTTCGATAGCTTTCAAGCACCCGCCACTCATTTTGTTCGCTCGTTTGATCAATTTGCTGATGTACGTGTAAAATCTCTTGTTCTGTTTCTGCTGCTGCTTTTTCTAAAATACTGCCGTGTTTTAATGTGTGAAACATCTTGATTTAATTCCTTTCCAACATATACTTCTTGATTTGACCTAAAATGGTCTGATCCTCACCACTAAATCCGGTGATGTCGTAAATTTCTGCTTCTTTTTGAAATTCTAGTGATTCCACAAGCGTTTCTGATTTTAATGCGGAGATGAGCTTCCCTTCATACGCTGGAATCTTCACATGATATGGCTTTAAAAAGGCTTTTTTCAGCTCAGCCATAATATCCGCTTTTAACCTTTTTACATCTTCTTTGCGTCTAGCACTGATTAATATGTGGCGATGCTTTGAAGATGGGATGAAATCTGGTCGGATTTGATCTTCCTTATTATAAACAGTCAGCATCGGAATACGGTCCGCTTCTAATTCTTCTAAAAGCTCATGAACCGTTCGTTCGTGTCCTTCATAATCCTCATTAGAAGAGTCGATGACATGAAGCAAATAATCGGCTTCCTTCACTTCTTCAAGGGTTGAACGAAATGCAGCGATCAGTGTTGTAGGAAGGTCTTGGATAAACCCAACTGTATCCGAAATGAGCACACTGTATCCGGATTCTAATGTCATCTTACGTGTCATTGGGTCAAGTGTCGCAAACAGCAGATCCTCTTCATGACTATCTGCTTCTGTTAATTGATTAAACAAAGTTGATTTTCCGGCATTCGTATACCCGACAATGGCAATTTGGAACACACCATTTTTCTTTCGGCGTTCCCGGTATCTTGTTCGGTGTTCTTTGACTGCAGATAACTGCCCGTTAATTTCGTGAATGCGGTTTCGAATATGGCGTCTGTCTGTTTCGAGTTTTGTTTCACCTGGACCTCTTGCGCCAATTCCGCCTCCTTGTCTTGAGAGGCTGATCCCTTGTCCACTTAGTCTCGGCAGGGCATACTGAAGCTGGGCAAGCTCTATTTGCAGCTTCCCCTCTCTTGTACGGGCTCTTTTTGCAAAGATATCTAAAATCAATTGCGTACGATCAATAATTTTTACATCTAAAGCAGTCGCCAAAGCTTTTAGCTGGCTTGGAGAAAGCTCGTCGTTAAAAATAATGACATCACATTCGAGTTCCTCGCAAAGCACCTCAAGTTCTTCTACTTTCCCTTTACCGATATATGTTGCGCTGTCTTGTCTATTTCTCTTCTGCGTCATCACGCTGACAGCTTCACCGCCAGCCGTTTTGGTTAAGGAAGCTAATTCTTCCATTGAGTATTGAAAGCGTTCATCCGTTACATGCGGCAATTGACAGCCGACAAGGATCGCTTTTTCAGTCATTTCATGTTCATTCAACGTCAGTTGTTTCCTTTCTGTACTTAAGTTTTCAGTAGTACCATCATACCAAACAGATCACACGTATACCACTATTCGGATGGTTTATTTTAGTGACTCTTTATAAAAAGGATACGCCATTTCAAGAAGGCGTATCCTCTTTCATTTGAAGATCGTGACTTTTAATGGTTAGCAAATCTTTTTTATCATAATGATCCACAAGAAGCAGTCTCATCGCCTGGGTTCGTATGGCCTTTTCAATGGTGTTTCGCACAAACCTGCCATTGCTGAATTTTGCCGGGCTTGTGGTACTTTTAATGTGCATTAAATAATCCCGCAGCTTCCATTCGGCTTCTTGGGTAAAAACATACTCCCTGTCCGCCATCATTCGTTTAGCAATATCCATGAGTTGATCGACTGTATAATCAGGAAAGCTGATGTTGATTGGAAATCTTGATTGCAGACCGGGGTTTAAAGAAAGAAAATGATCCATTTCCTTGGAGTAGCCAGCTAAAATTAGAATGAATTCGTGCTGTTTGTCCTCCATATGTTTCACAAGGGTATCTATCGCCTCTTTTCCAAAATCCTTTTCTCCTCCGCGTGCAAGAGAATAGGCTTCGTCAATGAACAAAATACCGCCTAGTGATTTTTTAATTAAATCCCTTGTTTTTTGCGCTGTATGACCAATATACTCTCCAACAAGATCACCGCGTTCTGCTTCAATTAAATGACCTTTTGAGAGCACATTCATTTCAAAGAAAAGCTTCCCGACAAGTCTTGCAACTGTGGTTTTCCCTGTGCCAGGATTCCCTTTGAACATCATATGAAGCGCTTGTTTTCCTACCTTTAACCCTTGTTCCTGCCGTTTTTGATTAACAAAAATCCAGGCATAAATCTCTTTTATGTTTCGTTTCATTTCATCCATACCGACAAGGCTGTTCATTTCACGCTCTATTTCCCGTAAGATGCTGTGTTTTGCCTCATTTTTCTGCAAGGCTTCTAGGTATTCTGCCTCTGAGTCTGCATCAACCAATACTTGCTTTTGTCCGTTAAGTATAATATTGATTTGGCCGTTGTTTTTATATGTGACAGCTCGCTCCAACGTATTCACCTCTCGCTCTTCTCTCTTTATTCTATTCGGGTGGAGCTGTAATCGTGACAATCGCCCGCTTAAGCCCAAGTTTGCTGTCAAAATGACCCGAGATACCGAATATTGTAGGGATTTCTGCGGTTTCCCAGGAAATGATGTGCTATTTCCATTGTATTCATCCCGTTTGGGCGGACAAACCAACAATTTGTTTTTTCTTAGAAAAATGTAGCTTTTTAATCACAAATGATGCAGAAAAGAGTCTCAATGATTTCCGCATTTTGTACAGGCAATTCTTCTATTTTCTCATAAAATAAAGACGAGGTGATGAATAGATGGTGAAAATTTTTATTGATCCTGGCCACGGAGGAACAGATTCTGGAGCTAGTGCTAATGGACTTTTGGAGAAAAATATAACACTTCAAATCGCGCTTTTACTGAGAGACATTTTGATTAGTGAATATGATGGGGTTTCTGTCCGCTTAAGTCGTTCAACTGACCAATCCGTCACTTTGTCCCAGCGTACGAATGCAGCAAACAGCTGGGGAGCTGACTATTTCGTGTCTATTCATATTAATGCTGGCGGGGGCACAGGGTTTGAAAGCTATGTGTATCCAGGCGTTTCAGCACCGACTACCACGTATCGTAACGCCCTTCATGATGAGATTGTCCGCTCGGTTGATTTTGCTAACCGCGGCAAGAAAACTGCGAACTTCCACGTTCTTCGAGAAACTTCTATGCCCGCTATTTTAACAGAGAATGGTTTTATTGATACGACAGCCGATGCTAATAAGCTCCGCAACGCAACCTTCCTTCAAGGCATCGCTCGCGCTCATGCGACTGGTCTAGAAGAAGCCTTTCAATTGAAAAAAAAAGCAAGTAATCTTTATAAAGTGCAGGCAGGAGCTTTCAAAGTGAAAGCCAATGCAGATGAATTAGCAGCCACACTTAAATCCAAAGGCTTTGACGCATTTGTTGTATTAGACGGAGGTATGTTCCGAGTACAGGCCGGGGCTTTCCGTACAAAGCAAAATGCAGATGACCTCGTCGCAAGATTGAAGCAGGCCGGTCATGACGCATTCGTTTTCCAATAATCCGAAGCTGTTGTAACGAAACAAACCGGCTCAAGTCTTCTGCTGAGCCGGTTTGTTGTGTATTTATTTACGCTAAGATGTTGACGACAAATTGAGACCATGTTTCAAGACGATCGAAGTATTCAGGCTTTTTCAAATCGGCTGTTTTCATCCATTTTCCTGAGATTTGATCTGTTTCTTTTACTTCTACATGAGCACCTGGAGATAGTTCAAGCGCTGATAACAGTCCAATGTGCACACGGCCGACACTGTTGTCATCGTCATTGATTAATCCAAGGGTTTTCATTTCAAGTTTGTCTTCTTCTTGAATTGAAAGTTCTTCGTCCAGCTCACGATCCGTATTTTCTTTTAGAATCTCAGCAAAGTTTTTCCCTTCAACGAAATTCATATGCCCCCCAAAGCCAAGAGATAACTTATGATGTAAGCGAGTCTCTCCTCCGCCTTGAAGTCTTTCGTATACATATACTTCGTCCTCACGCTTAATCACAACATAAGGAATCGGCTGCTTGAAGTCAGGATTTTCTTCTGCATCGCCTCTTCGCATCTGCTCGAAGTGCTCTTCGATTTCTTTCATAATGGTGCTGATTGTTTTCTCTTCACTGTTCACACCATTAAACGCAAGTGTTTCATTTTGGAACACGCGCGTACGCGGTGCAACTAAAATGATTTCGTCCATTTTTCCCATGTTCGGTAACCTCCAGTATGTAACACATTGTTAGAAATGGCAAAAAGCCAAAACGAGTGATGCGTTTTGACTTTTACGCTTTCCTTATGATTCATCTCCAAAGAAGAAGTCGTCATCTTTTAACGGCTCAACGGTTGCTTTTTTGTAGCCGTTCCCTTTCATTGAGAAGAAGTCATGCGACTTTGTTTTTGTATTGAGTCCGTTCAATACAATAGGGTTAATCTCTTCTTCTTCAAAATAAGGGGCAAATCCAAGGTTCATTAACGCTTTATTGGCATTGTAACGAATGAACTTTTTCACATCATGCGATAAATTGACTTGGTCATAAATATCTTCAGTGTAATGAAGTTCATTTTCATAAAGCTCGTTCAAGAGGTCAATTGAGAAATCATACAGCTCTTTTTGCACATCAGGTGTTTGTTTGTTGTAAATTTCTTGTGCTAATAATCCAACGTACACACCATGAATCGCTTCATCACGCAAAATTAAGTTGATGATTTCACCGCTTTGCATGAGCTTTCCTTGCCCATAGAAATATAGCGGGTAGTAAAAACCACTATAAAACAGGAAGCTTTCTAAATAAACAGAAGCCACCATTGCTTTAAAGAGAGAAATAGGATCGTCCTTTTGAATCGAACGGTATAAACTGACAATCATATCTGCTTTCTTTTGCAAGAATTTATTCTTTTTGACCCATTCAAACACTTCACTGATCGTTTCAGTTGGTGCGAGTGTCATGAAGATATTGGAGTATGATTTCGCATGTACCGCATTTTCCATCATTGCCATAAAGTTGAGTACAGCTTTACGCTGATGGCCGTCCACATGTTCAGCCACAATCGGCATCCCTGTATTTCCTTGTTCTGTATCAAGTAAAGTCAATCCAGCAAGTACCTTCATGTACGTATCTCGCTCTTTTTCACCTAAATATTTCCATGTTAAGAGATCTCCGTTTAAGGAAATCTCTTCTGGAAGCCAGAACTGCTTCACATTTTGGTTGTAAAACATTTGTGTAAAATCGTCTTCGTGTTTTGACCAGTTGGCTGCATCATAAATTTTTGTCACGTTAAACTCTCCTTTAATCAAACAACACAAGAAAGACAGCCTTCCTGCCCTGTATCCTTCGTTCTTGCATAATAAAGTGTCTTAATGCCTTTATGGTGTGCATAAAGATCGATGCGGTTTAAATCACGCGTTGTCATCGTATCTTTCAGGAATAGTGTAAAGCTGATTCCTTGATCGACGTGCTGCTGAATTGTTGCGATCATATCGACCACTTTAAACATGTCCATATCGTACGCTTCTTTATAGAAGAACCAGTTTTGCGCTGATAGACCTGGCATTGGGTAATAGGTTTTGCTGTTGCCGTATGTTCTTTCTTCGATACGTTCCATAATTGGCATCACAGAGGCTGTTGCCGATTGAACATAAGAAATGGAACCTGTTGGTGCAATACATAAACGATAGCTGTGATACATGCCATTTTCCGCTACAAATTCTTTGAGTGCTGCCCAGTCTTCTTTTGTTGGAATGTGCATGCCTTCAAATAGTGCTGCTGCTTTTTCTGTTTTTGGTGTGAAATCAGTTTCCACGTATTTATTGAAGTACTCACCAGTTGCATAGCCAGAGCCTTCATAACGATGGAATGTTTCTCCTTTTTCTTTCGCAAGCTCACTTGAGCGTTTAATTGAATAATAGTTCACCATCATAAAGAACGTATTGGCGAAATCTCTTGCTTCTTCACTTTCATAGGCAATTTGGTTTTGAGCTAAATACCCATGAAGGTTCATCGCACCAAGTCCGATTGACTTCATCGCTTTGTTCGCTTTTCGAACAGCCGGTGCATTGCGAATGTCTGTTGTTTCAGACACAAGCGTTAGTGAGTCTGTTGCAAGCTTAACCGTTTTTTCGATCGATTTGTTTTTCATGACATTCATGATATTTAATGAACCAAGGTTGCAAGAAATATCAAGACCGATTTCATCTTCTTGATCATAGTCCGTGTAAGAAGAAACCTCTGACGCCTGAAGCACTTCTGAGCAAAGGTTTGAGAATTTCACTCGTGAAATATGGTTCAAAGCATGCTCTCTGTTTACATTATCTTGGAACATGATATATGGATAGCCTGATTCTGAGCGTAGAACAGCCAATTTTTCAAGAAGCTTTCTCGGATTGACTTTTTCTTTTTTAACTTTCGGGTTTTCTACAAGCTCGTCATACATTTCTTCCATGTCCATCTCATCAAGATGCTGTCCATATTCTTTATAGACTGTGTGCGGATAGAAAGTGTAAGCTGTTTTATCTTCTCTAGCAAGCTCGATAAATTTATCCGGAATGACGACTCCAATGGACAGAGTCTTCACGCGAACATCTTCATCTGCAGAGATTTTTTTCGTATCTAAGAAATCATTGATATCTCTGTGGAAAATATTCAGGTAGGCACTGCCTGATCCTTGTCTTTGCCCCATTTGATCTGCATATCTGAATGCATTATCAAGAAGCTTCATCACGCCGACGACACCTTTTGTCGCATTTTCTACATCTTTGATTGCTTCGCCTTTTGCACGAAGTTTTGACAGGTTCAAACTGACGCCGCCGCCTAGTTTTGACAGCTGCATGGAAATATCAATCGCTCTTGAAATATCGTTTAGTGAGTCATTTACTTCAAGCAAGAAGCAGCTCACAAGCTCACCGCGTCTTTTACGTCCAGCGTTCAAGAAGGTTGGTGTACTTGGCTGGTACTCTTGATTGATCATCAATTCTACAAACTCAAGTGCTTTTTCTTTATCCCCACCCGCAAAGAAAAGTGCTACAACTGAAATGCGGTCTTCATAGCGTTCAAGGATTTTCTTTTTATCATTTGTTTTCAGTGCATAGTCATTGTAAAACTTAAATGCACTCATAAATGATGGGAATCTAAATTTTTTGGCATATGCAGCTTCAAAGACTTCTTTAATATCTGCCATGCTGTATTGTCTTAAAAATTCTTCCTCATAGTAGTCGTTTTCTATTAAGTAATCAATCTTCTCTTCTAGATTGTGAAAAAAGACCGTGTTTTGATTAATGTAATCTACGAAATAACTATGTACAGCTTCTTTGTCCTTATCGAACTGAAACTTTCCTTCTTTTTGAATCATAATTTCGTTATTTAATTGTATCCACTTTGGAACCTGATTTTGTGACAATTCTTTCTACCTCCTGTGTAAACAATTCAACATCCCTTTTTGTTCCGCTTAGTTCAAAGGTGTGCAAAATAGGAACTTGATATTGTTTAGAAATCGTATCGGCGCTTTTTGCAAAATTATCTCCCCACACTTTGTTGCCACTCACCGCAACACCTAGTAAAAGGTGAGCATTTTTTTCTAAAAAAGACTGAGTGGTACTAGGGACTTGTCCAAATCCTGTCGTAAAGGTGACGAGAATAAACGGCGTATCCAAAAACTCTTCTCCAGTCAATTTTCGTTTGTCTGTAAAAGGGGTCTTGTCCAAAAAGCGTTGAACATTTCCTGTTTTTGAATCAAATACGATTTGAATCAATTCCATCACGACCTAGTTTTTAGTATTGTTGATCATTTCGCTATTCACTATATATAGTATACTATGTTTTTTCAAAACACAACATATAGATGTTCAAAACGAAAAAAATCAACCAACCCGGCCGAACCTTCATAGCCGAACTCGTACGTTCAAATAAATAGAGCAGAACAGGATCTAAAAATAGACTGCTCTACTCCCTATTCAACTGAAACCGAAATCTATCATAACACGAAAAAAAATCGCTTAGTAGACTAGACTTTTTGTTTTATTTTTTGTAGGCATCGCACTGTAAATCTTCTGACACTTCTGTAATTTCCACTTCAACACCTAATTCTTTTAGCACCGCTTCAAGCGCAGAGACGATTGAAGCTTCTCTCACTAATTCTTTCCCATTTACAGAAACACTTGTTCCATATTCGAAACAGGAATCGTCTTCACAAGTTTGTTCCCAATGATTAATTTTAATTTTATGTGTCATGAACTCATCCTTTTCTGTCTAGATGTCTGATGCATGATTATAGTGTAGCGGCTTCACATTCATTTGTAAATTTACGTGCTTACTCTTCATCATCAAGACCATCATCATATTCTTCGTCATCCCATTCATCTATGTATTTCGTTGTAACGAGAGTCAGTTCTCCCTCTTTTTCATCAAATCGGTACACATGTACTTGATCATCTTTCACAACAGCAAAGTGATTATTTTTTAGTGCAGCAGATGATGGTAAAACTCCATCTGCATTTTCATGAGAATGGTTATTCCAACTTTCTTGTCTCGTTTCAATGTTTGAGATAGCACACGATCCAAACAAGACTACAATTCCAATCAAAAGGAGGATCACTCTAATCCTTCTTAATTCAAGCTCTGCATTTTCCATATGAATCCCCTCACCCTTCTAATATCCAATAAGGAATTATACGGAAAATTGGCAGAAAAGTTTCATTGCATACAAAATAGCCCCTCTGCACTGACAAAAAACGTAGCGGGTTCGGCCGGTTTATTCGCAGAGGCATGGGGCTATTCAATACAACCTATCCTATTCTAATTCCAGATTTACATTCTTTTGAGGTGCAAATGTAGAAATGGCGTGTTTATAAATAAGCTGCTGCTTTCCTTCTGTTTCAAGCAGCACCGTGAAATTGTCAAATCCCTTCACTTGACCGCGAAGCTGAAAGCCATTCAGTAAGAATACTGTGACAAATGTATTGTCTTTGCGGATCTGATTCAAAAACTGCTCCTGAATATTAATCGGTTTCATGTTTCGTCCTCCTTGATTCTGATAACTACAGTTTCGCTTTAAGTCCAAGCTTTCCTGCTATATATGCGAAAATTTCCTCTTTTTTGTCTGAAAAGTGGCAAGGCGGTGTCATATCAAACCAAGTGACCGCCATTTTATTACGGAACCACGTGAACTGACGCTTCGCATATCTACGGGAATTTTGCTTTAATTGCTGGATGGCTTCATCAAGTGAGCAGTCACCTTGAAAATAGGCATACAGCTCTTTATAACCAATGGCTTGAACAGACTGACAATCCTTCAAGCCTGATTGATAAAGTGCTCTCACTTCTTCAATTAAGCCCTCATCTATCATCATATCAATTCTTTGATGAATGCGCTCGTACAAAAGCTCTCGATCCATTTTCAGCCCAATGAAGGCTGTATCATAAAGAGGAACTTCTTGATGCCCGTTTTGCATTTCCGACATTTTCTGACCTGTTGTATGGATCACTTCCAGCGCCCGGATCACGCGGCGGACGTTATTCGGATGAATAGCATTTGCCGCATCAGGATCTACTGCCTTTAGCTTTTCGTGCAGCAAAATCGCGCCGTGCTGCTGTTCAAACAGCGCCATTTCTTCTCTAAAAACAGGGTCACTTTTCTCATCCGTAAATGTGTAATCATATAAAACAGATTGGATATAGAGGCCTGTTCCGCCGACAATCATTGGCGTTTTCCCTCTAGCGGCAATCTCTTTGATTTTCGAACGGACCAGCTGCTGAAATTCAGCTGTCGAAAAGGATTCGTCCGGTTGTTTAATATCAATTAAATGGTGCGGGATGCCATTCATTTCTTCTGGGGTGATTTTAGCTGTTCCGATATCCATCCCTTTATAAATCTGCATAGAATCCCCGCTGATAATCTCTCCATTAAATGCTTTGGCTATATCAATGCTCAATTTGGTTTTGCCGACAGCCGTCGGCCCTACTAATACGATTACTGGCTGCTTCGCTTTATTCATAACATCACTCTCTTTTACAAAACTGCCTACAGTATAGCATAACTTTTCTTACTCTCCTATATACTGGCCATCACCAGCCAAGCGGTTCATTTCCGACCACTTCATATGTTTTTCCTTTTAAACGATGCTTATGTGTTGGCTGATTCTCATCTGGACTATAGACGACACCTCCATATGGGATGGGAACAGAATCGAGGTAGGCAGGATAGGTGACTTCCTCAATCTCGTGATAATGTGTTCCATCCACTCTAGGAATCGCAGGCCCTGTGATACCGTAATACCTGTGGAAATGCCCTCTTTCAAAGGAGGTGATCCCGCGATAAAAATGAGTATGCCGGTCGGTACTGCTTCCATTCACAGGCTGAGAAATACCTTCTATTAAATGATAATGCCCCTCTGTTACATCCGTACGTGCTTTATACGCATGAGCATGCGGCGGACACTTTGCCCAATCAGATGGATACAGGCCCATTTCTAACATTCCTCCTTATATTAGGCGTTCACCCAAACACATGTAGGCAACTGGAATACACTGATGTCAGTTACAGTGATTTTATGAGAAAGGAGCCTTTTATTATGAATTATTTTGACGCACCTCCGTTTATTCAAGAAGACATGAGAAGACCTTTTGGATTCGGATTTGGACGTCCTGGTTTTGGGTTTGGGAGACCCGGATTTGGGTTTGGGAGACCTGGATTCTTTGGACCTCCATTTTTAGGTGGTTTTGCTGGAGGCTTGCTTGCTGGATCTCTGCTTGCGCCAGGATATGGTTATGGATACCCTTACCCGCCTCCTTACCCGCCGTACGGACCATACCCTTGGTATTAAATATGACGTTTAAGTGAAAACATCCGTTCATAAAATGAATCGATTGACACACTCTTTTTTCATGGGTTAACATTTACTTTACCGACTGTTCAGTAAAGTAGGTGTTTTTTTTATGTCTAAAACCAAAAAAGAGCAAATTTTTGATGCAGCTGCCAGCACGATTTTAAAAGAAGGGTTAAGCTAGCTCACCCTTCATCAGATGGCAGAGCATGCTGGTTTTCAGAAATATTTCAGCTTGAACCGCTGAAAAGAGAGGATAAAAACCCTTTTACTTCATCGGATTTTATACCTATTAGAGGAGGGATGATCATGATCCTCGGATATCTTTTTTTGGCAGTGGCCATTTTTTCTGAAGCCATTGGCGCCGCGATGTTAAAATTATCTAATGGTTTTACACGCTGGAAGCCAAGCGCTGTCGTTGTGGCTGGCTATTCTCTTGCTTTTTATATGCTGTCATTGACACTGAACATTATTCCGCTTAGCATGTCTTATGCAACATGGTCTGGGGTTGGTACGGTCCTCACGGCTATTTTTGGCGTGCTCTTTTTCAAAGAAACCTTGAACCAAAAAGCAGTCATTGGGATGGCGATGCTTGTCTCAGGGGTCGTACTATTAAATATGTCATAAAGGATGTGAGAGATCATGAAAGGAATGCTCTACTTAACAGGAGCCATTTTAACGGAGGTTTTTGGCAGTACAATGCTGAAGCTTTCTCAAGGCTTTTCGCAGCTACTGCCGAGTATCGGGGTACTGATCGGATTTGGATGCGCCTTTACTTTCCTCAGTTTAGCACTTAAAACCATTGAGCTCTCATCTGCCTATGCAACATGGTCTGGTGTTGGAACAGCTCTCACTGCTCTTGTAGGACTTGTCCTGTTTAACGAAACAATCAGCACGAAAGGCTTCATTGGCCTTGCACTTGTTATCTGCGGCGTGATTGTCTTAAATCAGTCCAAGAAGCAAAAGAACGAAACCGAAGCACAACTCGATCAAACCGAATGGACGTCATAAAAAAAGTCATTTTCTCCATATTTCAAGAGAAAATGACTTTTTTGTTTTAACGACCGGCTTGAATAGTTTCTTCTAAGGAAATGTTCACATTACCCTGAACAGCTCTTGAAATCATACATGAGCTTTCGGCTTTATGCGCAAGCTTTCGGGCCAGCTCAATATCTTGTGCGGAAGCGGTCTCTTTGAGGATGATGACAGGTCGATGAATGATTTCCTCATAAGTAAACACACCATTTGTCACATCTACGACAGCTTCAGAGCTCATCGATAGATCCTCTTTCTCTAATTGACTCCGCTCCATCATGGCTGCAAGTGTAATGATATAACACGTAGCCGCTGCACCTAAGAGCATCTCATCTGGATTGGTTCCAATACCTGGACCGTCCATTTCCTTTGGAATCGAAATCTTTGTTTTTAATTGTTCACATGCGATTGTACCCACATCGTTACGCAGACCAGGCCAGCTTGCCTGAAGATGAAAATGATGACGCGTCATATCCGTCTCTCCTTTTGTTATCACTGTTCATAGTGTAACAAGAATTCCCCAGCTTGTCTTAACATGTGCACGGCCCTTATGTATATTCTTCATCAAGCACTGTGCGAATTGCCCTGACATAACGATAGAACGTCTCGTTTTTTGTACTAGACCGCCTCCGAAAGTCGAAACTGTCAAATAAAGCTTCACGCTGACTTCTGCTAATCTCAAGCTGCACACTTTGCCCTGTTTTAGTAAGATTATTAATATTATGATTGCTTGTCCCGCTCAGGGTTGCGTGTGCGACAGCTAGTTCAGCAGAAAACCCGTTCCGCTCTAATGAGCTCACAATTTTCTCTGCACGGTCGTAATCTGTTCCGCCGACGAGAGTATGGTCAATTCCTTCCTCGCCTTTGTATCCATGCACTGCTAACACGTAATCATGTGCTTTTGCCTGCGCGACGCCGATTGGCTCATCAAAGTTTGTACTTGTAATATGAAGTTCTGATGCATTCTCTCTTAGACCTTCAAATAAATACGTCGAAAAATCGTTGTCAAAAAAATGGACAATCTCGCTCACGCCGCCTTCAATCCTCCCGCCATGAGGTGACATCACAAGAAGGCGGCTGCCGGGCACTGGGTTGGCTGTAATGTTGTAGCTGCTTGTTGATTCGTTTTCTTCCAGTTCTTTAAAATTTCGATAAATATCATTTGAACCGCTTTCGTCTTCCCCACCTGATGACACTGGCTCATCATGTTCCTGTGCTTGCATGGTATAATAAACGCCCCATCCGATCGCAAGCAGGAGAAGCAAAGCAAAAAACTTCTTCATTCCCGTTCTCCTTTAACAGATTTCTAAGCCGTTTCTATGATTTATATTGAATCATCATTTCTTATCATTTTTTCCACATTTTCTCTTCACGTTTGATCATAACACTCTAGATCATGAGATTCCTCAAAAATAAGATAATTGCATTTATATACACAGAAACGCCTCTCCTCTTTGAAAACAGAGTTAGAATAGTATGACAAAGAAATGACGTTATGTTTAATATGACCTAGTCCTATCCAGTCTGTTTTCTTTAATTCGGCTTTTTTTGATAAGGATTTGATTTTTTCCATCTGTCACGCATCACATTTATATGAGCATTGACCCTGTCTACACCCCTCCTTTTTCTGCAAAATCCTTTGATTCGCTGGTTCTCTTAGAAGAACTCTCCCACCTATCATCGGCAGATTCTACATGATTTCCACCTTTTTCTATTATTTTACAAAATGTAAGCGCTTTTCTTTTTTGAAAGGCATAAGCAAGCCGCCAATATAAAGAAAAGAAGGGACAAGAATCCGAACCAAGCAGTTCTCAATCACATAACGTAAGAGTGTACGAGAATGGATAGCTGGAATGGAGGGCATCACATGTTTGGATTTTCTATGGTGCAAATGGTCAGAACACATGCTAGTAAACTAGATCAGCCTTTAAGAGAAACCGTTCTTCACCTTTATAAACCTTTTAAATGGACGCCATGCTTTCTTCATCGTTTTTTCGAAGGCAGGCTGAAGAAGAAAAAGAAGCTTCGTGTGATCATTGAATTTAAGAAAGGTGCAGCCGAGGCAGGGATTCAAAGCACGAAACAATTAATGAAAAAAAGCAGAAAAACAAATATAAAACGACATTTTTCACATATCGACTGCTGCGCTGCTGATTTAACCCCTGCTGCTTTAGAGGAGCTATTAGCAAACGGTGAGCATATTCGTAAAATTTATTTAGACCGGAAAGTTCATGCGCTGCTGGACGTAGCCACACAAGCAAGTCATGCTGAAGAAGTCATCCGAAACGGGACAACTTTAACCGGTGAAGGCATTACGGTCGCTGTCATTGACACGGGAATTTATCCGCATGAAGATTTAGATGGAAGAATTCGTGATTTTGTGGATTTAGTCAAACAAAAAACAAAGCCTTATGATGATAATGGCCACGGTACACACTGCGCGGGAGATGTCGCGGGAGATGGATCCGCCTCAGACGGCTTATACAAAGGACCTGCCCCAAAAGCAAATCTGATTGGTGTGAAAGTGTTAAATAAACAAGGGGCTGGATCACTTTCTACTATTATAGAAGGTGTTGAATGGTGTATGCAGTTCAACGAAGACCACCCTGATGATCCGATTCATATTATCAGTATGTCGCTAGGCGGAGCTGCGCAGCGTTATGATGACGAACAGGACGATCCAATGGTGCGTGCTGTCAATGCGGCTTGGGATCAAGGGATTGTTGTATGCGTCGCTGCCGGGAACTCTGGTCCTAACAGCCAGACGATTGCAAGCCCTGCTGTCAGTCAAAAAGTCATTACGGTCGGAGCCTATGATGACAGGAATACACCAGAATCAAGTGACGATATCGTGGCACCATTTTCAAGCAGAGGGCCTACTGTTTACGGGGAAGCAAAGCCTGATATCCTCGCACCAGGAGTAAACATCGTTTCTCTCAGATCACCAAGATCCTTTCTGGATAAACTCGACAAATCAAGCAGAGTAGACGATGATTATACAACGTTATCTGGCACATCGATGGCAACACCGATTTGTGCTGGTATTTGCGCTCTACTATTAGAGCATTCACCAGATTTAACGCCAGATGAAGTCAAAACCCTGTTAAAAGAAAATACAAGCAAGTGGTCTGGGGATGATCCGATGATTTATGGAGCAGGTGCAATTGACGCAGAAAAAGCAATCAAAGAATAAAGAAAAAAGCCCTTTACGTTTATGCGTAAAGGGTGTTGTTTGTCTCATTTTTAAGTGTGAAGTCTTTCATCTACTTGAGCAGCTGACATGTTATGCTTCGTTCTCATACATCTCATCTCCTTTTTGAATGTGCGTACGCGCTTCGATCACAATCTCAAAAAAAGTGGAAGATTCCTTGTACATGTCGCGTTCCTTATAATAATTAGCCGCATCAAGTGCTAATTCCTCTAAATCAGCAAACATTTTTTTATTTCTCAGGCCAAAAAGGGCCGACCTCAATTGCTCACAGCCGTCTTTCTCTATATAGAGCGCCTGTAAAAATTGGAATTTCAACTGATAAATTTCATCTTCCAATACACAAGCCTCTTTCATTCCTGTAGAGATGGCCTCGCCCGCCCGCTGAATATCTCCGAGTTTAAAACAAGTAAGGGCAAGTGAAAACAACGATTTGATCATCGTGGATGCTTGATCTTTCTGATAAAGTGAAATGGCTTGTTCAAAAAAGACAGTCGCTGTATGGTACGTTCCCATACTATAATGACAAGTGCCTAAGTTATTAAGAGCCATTGCTTTAAAGTAAGATGTACATTCTTTTTGTTCCATCGCTTCACAGACTTTTAACGCTTTTTCTAAATAAGGAAGCGCTTTTTGATACTGATTGACATCAATCCAATTACCTGCCATGACAAAATCACATTGAATGCTTCTTTTTCCATAAAGCTGATGTTTCTTATAGATGTCTCTCGCCTTTTTAGCATAGTGCATGGAGAAATAAGTTTGTTTCATATGATAGTATACTTCTGCGATTTTATAGTAGAATTCTGCTTTTTCGATCTCATCTGTCACTAAAATCAGTTGATGTTCCGCATGCTTGTAATATGAAATGGCCTCGATATACCGGCGCTGGATAAACGCATACATTCCATGAAAAAAATGAAAATAATAGCCTAGTAAGCCTGTCATCTCATCTTCTGCATCGTCAATTTCTTTAGGAAAGGACACTGCTTGAAGCGTTTCACTCCCTGCATGGACGGGCGCTAAGTGCTGAAGCATCATTTGATGGCGAAAATCCATTAGAGAATAATATAGGAGTAAATCTTGATCCTCTTCCATATCATGAATTTCTTCTTCAACAAGGCGCTTCATGCCGTTTGCTTGTTCAACTTCAAATTTGCAAATATGCGTGTACCATTGATTGATCTTTACACCTACTTCGGAAGATGGTATTTTGTGTGCCATCCACTTCAGCCCCATTCTATCATATCAAACTGATAACTATTATTTTACATAATTTATGTTTTTAAGGCAAATTGTAAGTTATTACATATTTTATGTTCAAATCGCATATTCCTATCTTTTTTACCAAGTTTAAATAGAGTACTTTTGCCCATCAAAACTTTTTTTACGAAGACGGGTCGAATTCTCTTAGTACTTCTTTTAACGCATTGATATAACGTCTGAATGCTTTTTTCTTTCCTTTTCTCGTATCAAAATTGTCAAAAAAAGCTTCTCTTTGCGCTGTACTAATTTCTAGCTGAACACTTTCTCCACTTGCATTTTGATTATTTATATTTTTAGGATCTGTACCAGAAAGCCGTTCGCCTTTTTGTACCATTTCTGCGGAAAATCCTCGATCTCTTAGTTCTCGCACAACCGCTCTTTGCATTTTTTCATTTGTGCCTCCAACGAGCGTGTGTCTTTTATCACTTCTATAGCCGTGGATGGAAATTGAAAAAGGATACGTTTTAATCATTTGAACCAAAACGGGTTCATCAAAATTAGTACTCGTGATATGCAGGTCCCGGTTATTGTCTTGCTTTGTACCTTCGAACAAATATGTAGAATAGCTTTCTTGAAAGGCTTCTACAATTTCACTTGTTCCTGGTTCAATCTCACCTCCATGAGGAGAAAATACGAGTAAATCACTTCCGCCCTTTTCGTGAAATTCTATCTCGTACCCTTCTTTTTCATGTCGTATGAGCTGTTTAAAGCTTTCGTATTGATCACCTTGTTTTCGCTCTTTTTGATACTTTTCTACCTCTTGATAATGCTTCTTTTGCTCTTTTTTTTCTTGAACAGAATGGGTGCATTTCACCATTAAAAGAGTACACAGAATAAGAAAGATGAATCCACTTATTAGTAACCTTTTCATTTCACCGCTCCTTTTTTCTCTTAGGTGTCATCTTACCGCAATATTTTACTATCAATGGCTTAAAAAATTCAAAGGTTGTCCGGCTCATTTGAATGAATCAGGAAAACTTACCTGTTTTTAATGTCATCTAGGTATATCAGAGGTCTTTGAATTTTTGTTGTCCACGTAAAAACTAAATCGTATGACCTCATTTCAATATTAGTTAAAACCACCTACAAAAATGCCAATATTACTCTTTTTTTCAAAACAAAAAAGCTGTAAACAAAGGAGTCTCCTCTTCTGTTTACAGCTAGTCTCTGTATATCATCATTACATTCTTAATTCATTCTCTAAAGCTGTCATCACTTCATCTTGCGACAGTCCCTGCGCAAGTGAAATCTCACTCACTAACATGCCTCTTGCATCTTCAAGCATCTTCTTTTCACTTGAATTTAATGCTTTCTTCTGATTTCTTCTCATCAGATCTTTAACAACGTCTGCACCATCTTCGATCGCACCTGTTTTTAGCTTTTTCAGATTTTCATCATATCTTTGCTTCCAAGTAAGCGTGTCGTCGTTTGTTTCTTCTGCAAAATTGTTCATCACAACTTTCAGCGTTGCTTGATCTGCTACCGGACGTATACCTAGTTGATTGATTCTGCCTTTTGGGACCATCATCTGCATATTCGGCATTTGAATCAGAAAATATTCCTGCGTCTTACCTAAAATCTCTTTTTCTTCCATTCCTTCAATCACACCGGCTCCATGCATTGGATAAACAATTTTATCACCTATTTGAAACAAATCCGCCACCTCCGAAAGTATTCACAATATCATTATAACACATTTCATCAGAGGATAAAAATTTATATTTTATCATGTTAATTTAGCACTAGTCAATTCTTTTTATTTGAGTTTTTTCAGAAAAAGCCTTTTTTATAAAAGAAGTGAGAGCATCCAGTCCTCATGACTCTTTCTTGCATATACTAGCATTGAGTCACATTTAGGAGGGATGACAATGTGCAAATGCAAGTGCAAACATTCCCACTCAAACTGTCATAAAAAGCATGACGATCATCACTATGAGGATCCATGTAAAGAAAAAAAGTATTGTCATAAAAAAGATAAATGGTTTGAGAGCGATTTTTGGGATACCTCTCGAAGCTACGATCCCTGTTATTTTCCTAAAAGTGTCTGCAGCAGATGTAAAAAGCGTCGTAGAAGAAGACATCGCTACGAAATTTAAGGCTTGACGCTTTACCTGCTTTTCCTTTTCCCGGCTGAAAAGCCGGTTTTTTTCTTTCGTATGGATAGGCTCATCAAGTAAATCTGTCTCATAGGATATGGCAACCTGACATAAAGGATGAGATATACATGAACGATATGAACAGCCAAATGAATCATTATCACCAAGAAAATCCCTATCACACATTTGAAAATGTGTATACAGCCAATCATGAGCATATGATCGCACCAAACATGCATGATCATATGAATATGCCAAACCATTATCATAACGGCAAAAAAGATATGTATAATGTGCACCATCCACATCATCATTCACCCTATTCAACGTTTCCAAATCAGCATGATTACTTTTCAAAGCATGTTCCAATGAAGGACCACCATCATCTAGGCCATTATGGATGGTACGGGATGATGCCGCACCATCCATACGGTTATCAAGATATGCATATGATGATGCCAACAAACCAGCAAATGCCTGGCCATTTTTACGGAATGAATCAACCAAATGCGCTATTCCCCCGCTATTACTAAAGAATGACAAAATAAGGGTATAATATCCCATTTAATACCATATGGTAATATGGTAACATTATAGGTAAATAATGGGTGTAATCATCTATTATTTACCTATATTCAACAAGGGGGAAGGAAAAAATGAAAAAAACATGGACGATTCTTATGCTGGGGATGCTCACATTGGTTATGGCGCTGTCAGTACCACTTTCTGCATCTGCTGAAGGAGCCGAAAGCAAAGCATCAACCAATGTAAAGCCAGCTGCGCTTTACGCTAAAATTACAGGAGCTAGTAAGCAGGAATGGTCTTATTCTGACATTGAGCTGACGTACAGCCCAAATTCAGTTTTAAGTCTTGGTACAGTAGAGTTCACATTGCCAAAGGGTTTCCAAGCAACAACGAAAGACATTATGAACGGTAAAGCATTAAAAGACAGCTACATTTTGAACAACGGGCAAACCGTTCGTATTCCGCTCAGATTGGATTTACTTGGAATTTCCAAGTATACATTAAAGCTTTCACATAAAGTACTTCCTGCTGCAGGTACATATACGTTCCGCGCAGAAAATCGAGCACTCAGCATCGGTTCTACATTTTATGCAGAAGATACGCTTGATATTAATACACGGCCAGTTGTGGTCACACCGCCAGATCCTTGCGGATGCTAAAGAAAAAAGCGCTCTGTTAAGAGCGCTTCAGATTGTTGACAAAGGGCTAAAATGATCTTAATTTTAGCCCTTTGTCTTTTTTTCAGCGTGATAGAAAACCTTTGCAGTCTAGGAAGGACGAGCATCGGAGCGGAGCGAATTTGACATTCGTGAGCACCGAAGCGCAGACCTGACAACGAATGCGAGGGTTTGTCTACACGCTGAGCGCTCTGTTAAGAGCGCTTTTTTTATATCACATCACCCGTTTAAACATTTTCTCCATTTCATAAGTGGAGTGATGAATAATGATCGGCCGGCCGTGTGGACAGGTGAATGGATCCTTCGTTGTCCGGAGTTCATCTAATAAGGCTTTGATTTCATCATGACGCAAATGACGATTTGCTTTGATTGAGCCTTTGCAGCTCATCATAATCGCCGCTTCTTCTCTCAGTTTCTTGATGTCAACACGTTTTTCATTAAGCACTTGCTCTATAATCTCTTCGATCAGTTCAGCCTCTTCACCTTTCGGAAACCACTGCGGATGCGAACGAACGATGTAGCTTCCTGAACCAAAGGGCTCTAAGAAGACCCCCACTTTTGCTAGAATATCCTTATGCTCTTCAATGATCAGCATATCGTTTTTAGAGTAGTGAAATGTTAAAGGGACGAGCATTTCTTGCACTTCCTGTTCGATCTCTCCTACCTTCTCACGATAATACTCATACTTGATTCGCTCTTGAGCTGCATGCTGGTCAATGATATAAAGTCCTCGTTCATTTTGAGCCAAAATATATGTGCCGTGCATTTGCCCAATTGGATACATCACAGGGACGCGTTCGTTTTCAAGCATCGTCTCTGTCACATCTTCATATAGTATCGTCTCTTCCTCTTCAAATGAAGCGGCGGATTCCTCTAACTGAATACGCTCAGATGATACTTCTTCATAAGCTACTGGTGATGATGCTTCTGTCTTCTCTTGTTTAGGCATCCCGTATGCATCGGTATAACTTGTCTCGTATACGACCGACTCGTGCGGCTCCGGCTGATAGGATAGCGGTGTTTCCGGTTGGCTTTGGTTTCCTTGTTTCGCATCAAAGGTTAAGGATTGTTGCTCATTTTTCACAGCTGGTGTTGGTGCTTTTTTTGGTACTGAAGCACTTGGAATGAGCTGCTGCTTTTGAAATACTTCCTTAATTCCTTGTTTAATCAGCTCATGAAGTTCCTGTTCTTTACTTAGTCTCACTTCAAGCTTCGAAGGATGAACGTTCACATCGACTAAAATCGGATCCATCTTCATCTCAATAAATGTAATTGGATGACGGCCAATTGGAAGCAGCGTGTGATATCCTTCATGGATCGCTTTCACGAGCGGAAAATGTTTGACATATCGGCCGTTTACAACAGAAGACATATAATTCCGTGATGCCCTCGTCACTTCTGGTAAGGAAATATATCCTTTCACTTCAAAATCAAGTGATTGTACGTGGAGCGGCAGCATTTTTTTCGCCACGGCTGTTCCATAAATGGCCGCAAGTACATGACGCACATCTCCGTTTCCATTCGTTTGGAGGAGAACTTTCCCTTGATGACGCAAACGGATCGATACTTCGGGATGAGCTAGCGCAATTCGGTTGACCACATCCGATATATTACCAAGCTCCGTATGAACGGTTTTCATATATTTCAGGCGGGCTGGCGTATTGTAAAATAAATTGGTGACCACAATCTCAGTGCCGCGGCGGCCAGAGGTTTTTTTCTCTGAAATGATTTTCCCGCCTTGCAAAGCTAGGTGTGTCCCAGCTCCTTCGCCAGTACTTGTTTTCATTTCTAAATGAGAGACAGATGCAATACTTGGCAGTGCCTCTCCCCTGAATCCAAGGGTTCTGACACGGAACAGATCATTTTCGTCTTTGATTTTGCTCGTTGCATGACGCTGGAAGGCGAGCTTACAATCTTCAGCATCGATTCCAACACCATTATCAATAATCCTTATAGAAGAAAGACCTGCTTCTTCTACATCGATTTCAATCACTGTACTTTTTGCATCGATCGCATTTTCCACAAGCTCCTTTACAACAGAAGCTGGGCGCTCGACCACTTCACCTGCAGCAATTTTATTGGATAGGTCATCAGATAACTGAATAATCTTTGCCATTTCTGCTCACCTCACCTTACATTATAATTTCTTTTGCAATTCATACAGCTTTGTCATAGCTTCAAGCGGCGTCATATCCATTAGGTTGTATGATTTTAATTCATCGATGACCGCCTGATCTTTCTGTTTTAGAGCAGCTTTTGGCTGCGGTTTTTCTTCTACTTCAAAGAAAGATAGCTGCTGTTTTTCTTCAGTCTTTTCTACTTTTGGTGCTGGAGATACGTTCGGGGTCACGTCATGTGATCCGCTCTCAAGCTCCGTTAAAATGGTCTGGGCTCTATTGATGATGGCATCAGGCAATTCAGCTAGCTGTGCTACATGAATACCATAGCTTTTATCAGCTGCACCTTCTTTGATTTGATGTAAGAAAACGACTGTGCCTTCATGCTCTTCAGCGCGCACATGAACATTTTTCAGCTCGCTTAATTGAGATTCAAGAACTGTCAGCTCATGGTAATGTGTAGAAAATAGGGTTTTGGCCCCAATATGATCATGAACAAATTCAATGATCGCCTGCGCAAGCGCCATTCCATCATAGGTGCTTGTCCCACGTCCAATTTCATCGAATAAAATCAAGCTGTTTTTCGTTGCGTGCACCATCGCATTTTTTGCTTCGAGCATCTCTACCATAAAAGTACTTTGACCAGAAATCAAATCATCTGCTGCACCAATACGGGTAAAGATTTGATCGAAGATTGGTAGCGTCGCCTTTGACGCAGGTACAAAGCAGCCAATCTGTGCAAGAATCGAGATGAGAGCCATTTGTCTCATATACGTACTTTTCCCTGACATATTCGGTCCAGTGATGAGTAAGGTTTGTCTTCCTTTTCCCATATGGCAGTCATTCGGTACATATTCCTGGTGATCCAGCACTTTTTCAACGACAGGGTGACGGCCATCCTTGACATCCACGTCATCCTCTGAGAATTCCGGACGGATATAACGGCGCTTTTCACTAACAGTCGCAAAGCATTGAAGCGCATCCAGCTCACTCATTTGTTTTGCGAGCAGCTGTAATCTAGGAATATAGCCTTTTACTTGCTCCCTGAGAGCTGTAAATAGTTCATATTCCAATTCGTTAATATTTGATTCCGCTTCAAGAATCAGTGCTTCTTTTTCTTTTAATTCAGGTGTGATATACCTCTCAGCATTGGCAAGCGTTTGTTTTCTTTCATAACGCCCTTCCTCCAGCAGATGTGTATTTGCACGTGTCACTTCGATATAATAACCAAACACTTTATTAAACCCGACTTTTAATGAGCGAATGCCGGTATATTCTCTTTCCTGCTGTTCGAGACGTGCAATCCAGTTCTTTCCGTTTCGGCTGGCATCACGGTATTCATCTAATTTTGCATTGTAGCCATCTTTAATCAAATTGCCTTCTTTTATCGTCATCGGCGGATTTTCATAAAGTGCATCTTCTAATAACTCAAGCAGGTCGCCGCAAGGATCAATCTCATTCGCTCTTGATTTTGCCATTTCCTCTGGTAATGATTGAACGAGTTGTTTAATATCCGGTACTTGTTTTAAAGATTCCTTGAGCTGAATGAGGTCACGGGCATTCACGTTGCCAAATGCTACGCGGCCCGCTAGACGCTCAAGATCATATACTTGCTTTAATCGTTCGCGCAGATCCTCGCGCTCAAAGAAATGATCCATCAGAATTTGCACCATTTCCTGGCGCTCGTTGATTTGCGAAAGACGAATGAGCGGCCGGTCGATCCATTGCTTGAGCAGTCTGCCGCCCATCGCTGTTTTTGTTTCATCTAACAGCCATAATAAAGAGCCTTTTTTGCTTTTTGAACGAATCGTTTCTGTTAATTCAAGGTTTCGTTTTGAGTAAAGATCAATTTTCATCGTTTGTTCAAGCTCAAACACTTGAACTTGCTGAAGGTGATCCAAGCTTCTTTTTTGCGTTCTTCTTAAGTAGGCATATAGTGTTAAAAATGCCGTTTTTAACTTGTCGTCAAGATGGGAAACGAGCTGTTCAGCTTCCTCTAATAGTTCATCACTATCTTCGTATGAAATAGTTGCTTGGCAGCGTTCTTTAAGGGTTTTGATTGTTTCCTCATCCAGCTGCTTTGACACCACAATTTCTTTTGCACCAACAGAATAAATTTCTGATACGACTTCATCTAATCGATCGATGAAAGCCGCCATGTTTTCACCTGTTGATAAATCAGACAGCGCAAGACCGTATCCATTTTGAAAGCTAGTAACAGACGCAATGAAGTTGTTCTCGTTTTCACTTAAACCTTTACCATCCATGACGGTACCTGGTGTAATCAGTTGAACGACTTCCCTTTTGACTACACCTTTTGCCGTTTTAGGGTCTTCCACCTGCTCACAAATGGCGACCTTGTAGCCTTTTGAAATCAACTGTTCTATGTATGCAGAAGCAGAATGATATGGAACACCGCACATTGGAATTGTGCCGCCGTCTCTGCTTGTTAGCGTAATTTCTAGTTCTTGCGCCGCTTCTTTCGCATCATCAAAAAACATCTCATAAAAATCGCCTAAGCGAAAAAATAAAAAGGCATCTTGATAATCTGCCTTGATCTTTAAATATTGCTGTATCATGGGCGTATAACTTGCCATATTTCTAATCCCTCACTATATTACTTTCGAATTCATACCATCTTCAATTATAGCATAAAAAATCACCTTTTTTCTCCTAGATCAGGCACAAAAAAACTAGGGGGATATGCGCCCTAGTCATTTATTACTCTTCTGGATCACCTGCTAGGAACTCTGGATGAATATCCTCTAACTCCTCATCCACTTCTTCTTCCCACTCGTGATCATCTTTTTCTTTCCAGTCTGAATTGACCTCTACAACAATTTTTGTTTCACCGACTACCTCAGCAATGAACTCACGCTCTGCCTGAACGATAATTTTATTGCCATTTGGAGAAATGGTCACTTCTAAGCAATTGGGCTGCTGCAAAACTTTCGCAATCACTTCGTGCTCATCATCAAGGAAATTTTTATCTTTATATCTCAGTTTAATGATGTCTACATACTTCACACGCTCTGTGACGACTTCTGTTTTCGTGTTGTCAGCGTAAGAGTACCATACGTTAATATCAAATGTTCCTTCGATCTCAACCGTTTTACCGACCTTTTCAGCATCATACTTATGATTAATGATCCAACCACCTAAGATGCTGGTTGGTTTTTGCGATGGAGAAATGGTGTGTGTGCTTTGGGTGAATTTCCTCCCTTTTGCAACCACCGCTTTTGTAATAATTTCTCTGTATTCAGACATTCCGGCATGCCTCCTTGTTCTTGATCGTTTTATCTTATGCTGGGCATTCGTCTAGTGTGTCACGATTTTGAACTTCATGTTCAATTAAATTCATTTCTGTTTCAGTGTATGCATGGTCGCCCATAAACTTGCCTTGAAAATTGGAAAAGTTGGAGAGTGAGAGGTTGGGGTTGACTGAAATGGTGTCATTTGATGTAATAAAGATAGTAGCCCTTCTTTATATAAGGAGGAGATCTTATGAAACAATTTAATATTATAATAAACATTTTTGGATTAAGCATTGAGCTTCAGTTCAAATCTTTTAATCTGTAGAATCAAATCATTTTTAGTTGATAACACTTCAATATAATATTTATTTTTTACGAAATACAAGGGCTACTGCATCAACATTTTGTTGTTGATGCAGTAGCAAAATACAAATAACATATATTCTATATAATAAAAAAACCCCGCATCTGCGGGGTTTTCTCATTTAATGGAGCAACTTGGTGATGAGTTTTTCACTTTTGAACCGGTTTCTCCTAATAAGAGGTCACCGCCGGTTGAAAGAATGATTTCATCTGTTACTTGATTCGAAATTGTGTGCGCTACAAGCTGAAGCAAGGAATTGACTTCCATTTGTGATTCTTTGAATTCTTGAATGACTGGGATGTCATCCAGTTCTTCTTGCAGGGCATCGATTTTTTCTTCGACTTGCTTTAAGGCTTCATGTTTGCCGTAATGCTTTAAGTTCACAGCTTGTTTTTGAAGCGCCTTAATTTGATTAATGATCGTTGAAATTTTTGTATTTTCATTGATTTGCGCTTCTGCTTTTTTGAAGAAATCAACTTCTTCCGTTTCAGAAATCATTTTAGCGAGCTCTCTTGCGCGCTCGACAATCTCTTTCTTTGAATAAAGTGTCATTTTAATTCACCTCGATAGCTTCTCCAACCATTTCTCCGTCAAGAGACCAAGTTTTGGCTTGTGTGATTTTCACTTTGACGATGTTGCCAATCGCTTCTTTTGGTGCTTTAAAATTCACAAGCTTGCTTTTACTTGTATATCCGGCTAGGATCTCAGGGTTATTTTTACTTTCACCCTCTACTAATACTTCGACAATCTGCCCTTCATATTCCTTCATTTTTTTCGCAGAAATTTCATTCACAAGTGCATTTAAGCGCTGCAGACGTTCTTTTTTCACACGCATTGGCACGTTGTCTTTCATTTTCGCTGCCGGCGTTCCTTCTCTTGGAGAATAAATGAACGTATAAGCGGCATCAAACTCAACCTCGCGATAGAGGGAAAGTGTTTCTTCAAACTGCTCATCTGTTTCATTTGGGAACCCAACAATAATGTCCGTTGTTAATGAAGCATTCGGCATAGCTTCTTTGATTTTGCGCACAAGATCAAGGTAGCGCTCACGGTCATATTTTCTCGCCATAAGCTTCAGCACAGAAGAACTTCCCGATTGAACTGGCAGATGAATATGATCAAGAAGATTTCCGCCCTTGGCTAGCACTTCAATTAAGTGATCATCAAAATCACGCGGGTGACTTGTTGTAAAACGGATACGCGGAATATCAATTTTTCGCAGCTCATCCATCAGGTGGCCAAGACCATATTCCATATCTTCAAAATCTTTTCCATATGCATTCACGTTTTGACCAAGAAGGGTAATTTCCTTATATCCTTCTGCTGCTAAACGTCTGACCTCTTGAATAATTTCATCTGGGCGGCGGCTTCTTTCCTTGCCGCGCGTATAAGGCACGATACAGTATGTACAGAATTTATCACAGCCGTACATAATATTCACCCAGCCCTTGATTTTACCTTGACGGGCTCTCGGAAGGTTCTCAATCACATCGCCTTCTTTTGACCAAACCTCAATCACCATTTCTTTTGAAAGGTAACATTCAGATAACAGCTCTGGCAGGCGGTGAATGTTGTGCGTGCCGAAAATCAAATCAACAAATGGGTGTTTCTTCAAAATACGGCTCACGACAGATTCTTCTTGTGACATACATCCGCATACACCTAAAATTAAATCTGGCTTTTCGCGTTTTAATGCTTTTAAATGACCAAGCTCTCCAAACACTTTATTTTCTGCATTTTCACGAATAGCACAAGTGTTTAATAAGATGACATTTGCATCTTCCGTTGAATTTGTTGGTTCATAGCCAAGCGCCATAAAAATACCAGCCATCACTTCTGTGTCATGCTCATTCATTTGACAGCCATATGTGCGAATATAAAACTTGCGGCCGTTCCCTAACCCTTGAAACTGCTCGTCAATTTGAAATTGATTGTATTCGACTTCTTCTTTACCCCGTTTTTTTGCATCTTTTAAGGAAGGCGGAATGTACACAGCTTCAAAATATTTGCTGTAGTCCTTCTCGGATTTTTTGTCCGATGAACTTACTTGTCCGCTCGCTTTTCTCTGCTCTTCATTCATGAATTTGTACTCCTTTCAAACCAAGTTCCACCCTACAGTATAGACTATTTTGTGATGAATTGAAAATAAATCATATACGGTTCTTCTATGAAAATTGTCTATTAGTCATAACCATTTTTCATAAAAAGAAAAAGAGAGCCTGCGCTCTCTCAATCAAGTATGTTCAGTTTTTTTGCTTCTTCTTCAATGATTGTCAGTGCCCGGTCTAGTTCTTCTTTTGTGTGCTCGGCTGTGATGATGGCTCTAATTCTTGCCTTGCCTTTTGCTACTGTTGGGAAGGCGATGCCTTGAGCAAACACGCCTCGTTCTATTAAAGCTTTTGAGAAACGAAAAGTAAGTGCTTCGTCTCCAATCATGATTGGGATAATCGGTGTCTCTGTTGGGGCGACTTGAAATCCAAGGCTGATGACCTTTTCTTTAAAATAAGCGGCGTTCTCCCAAAGTGTATCGATTCGCTCCGGTTCATCTAACAGTACTTCAATCGCTTCTTCACACGCTCTAGTCACAGCCGGCGGATGTGAGGTGCTGAATAAAAACGGTCTTGCTTTATGTTTTAAATAATCAATTAAAACCGCTGAACCAGCTACGTAACCGCCGAGCACTCCGACAGCCTTACTAAGTGTCCCGACCTGTATGTGCACTCTGCCGTCGAGTTTAAAATGGTTGACCGTCCCGCGGCCATTCTCGCCAAGCACGCCCGAGGCATGCGCATCGTCTACCATGACAAATGCATCATATGCTTCTGCTAGCCTGACGATTTCAGGAAGTGGCGCGATATCACCATCCATTGAGAAAACACCGTCTGTTACGATGAGACGGACGCGATAATTCATTGATTTTTTCAAAATCTTCTCCAGCTCTTCCATATTGGAATGACTGTATACCTTTTTATCAGCTTTGGTTAATCGGATTCCATCAATAATTGAGGCATGATTCAGTTCATCCGAAATGACAATATCATCTTTTGTCAGGATACTCGATAAAACTCCTTGGTTGGTCGTAAAGCCTGATTGAAACACAAGGGCTGCCTCTGTCTTTTTAAATGCAGCAAGCTTTTTTTCAAGACGTTCATGCATTGTCATTGTGCCGGCGATGGTTCGTACGGATCCTGTACCCGCTCCGAATTCATCAATCGCCTCTTTTGCTGCTTTCATCAGCCTTGGGTGCGAGGTGAGGCCTAAGTAGTTATTTGAGGAGAGTTGTATAACAGATTGTTCATTTAATGTAACAGTGGATGATTGTTTTGAGTCGATCTCTTTTAAGGTTTGGTGGGTGCCTTGCTGCTTCATTGTTTCCAATTCATCTTGTAAATACGTGAATTCCTTCATCATTTCTTCCCCCTTTGATATGATGGCATCATCAGTACGACTTTTCCGCACGTACCATTCCGCATGAGTTCAAAACCCTTTTCGAACTCTTCAAATGGCAGTGTGTGAGTGACAACTGGCTTTACATCAATGGTATTCGTTCTTAACAGCTCAGATACTTGACGCCACGTCTCAAACATTTTTCTCCCCGTGATCCCTTGCACAGTTAATCCCCTAAAAACAATTTGGTTCGTAATATCAATTGTCACTGGCCGTTCTGGCAAGCTTAGTATATTGACTTTTCCTCCATTTGCACAAGCTTCGAGTGCTTGATTAATGGCAGCTGGATGACCTGACATCTCACACATTACGTCTGCCCCTTCCATCCGCGTGAGCTGCTTAATCATCGCGACTGGATCATCTTTCCCAATATCCACGATATGATCTGCACCCATTTTTCGGGCAAGATCGAGCCTGTATTCATTTTTATCAACGGCGAACACTTGAACAGCTCCAGAAGCTTTTGCGACAGCGATTGCCATTAAACCGATTGGTCCGCAGCCAAAAATCGCCACAGATTTACCTGAAACAGGTGTGTGCAGTACTGTATGGACAGCATTTCCTAGCGGCTCTTGTATAGAAGCAAGCTCAACTGGCATTTGAGCCGGATTATGCCACACATTTTGTTCAGGTATTTTGACATATTCAGCAAAACAGCCATCAATGTCTACCCCTAAAATTTTCGTTTCACTGCACAAATGCTGCTGCCCTGTTAAGCACATATAACATTGATTACATACAACATGCGTCTCAGCCGATACAAAATCCCCTACTTTTGCTCGTGAGACCTGCTTCCCCACTTTGACAACTTCCCCTGTAAATTCATGTCCAAAAATGTAAGGCGCTTTGACTCGTCCCTTAGCCCAGTCATCCCAATTATAAATATGCACGTCTGTTCCGCATATCGAAGTGGCTTTCACCTTTATCAATACTTCATGATCTTTGATTTCTGGAATCGGCATCTCCGTCAGCACCGCTCCGTAAGCGCTTTCTTTTTTAACAATTGCTTTCATCGTTCCACACATGACGTACAACCCCTTTGTTAAAAAACTTCTCCCAATCAGATTTTAACACGACTTATTTTAGTCGTAAACACCACTGTCTACTAGATAAAGACAAATGAACACTCCACATATTTTTTTAGATATTTTTCTAAAAAAAAAAGCAAATCTCCGGTTGAGAGGAGATTTGCTTTCATCGTCAGCGTTTCTTTGAAACGGCAACATATAGGGCTGGCACAATAAATAATGTCAGAATCGTTGAGAAAAAGACACCTGATACAATGCAGATGGCCAGCGGCTTAAAGAGAGGATCATGACTTAATGCAACAGGCATTAATGCAACTAATGCCGTAAATGCTGTTAAAAGTATCGGTCTAATCCTTGCTCTTCCCGCTTCAATGACGGCTGTCTGTTGATCAAATCCTTGCTTGCGCCGCTGTTCAATAAATTCGAATAAGACGACCGCATTTCGAACGACAATACCAGCCAATGAGACAATTCCCATTGTTGCCATAAAGCTGAATGGCGTTTGTGTGACAAACAGTCCGATAATGGCTCCTGATACGGCTAAGTAAACCGTTCCTAGAACTAACAGTGGAAGCATTAATGAATTGAACTGGAATGCGATGGTCACGTAAATGAGCAGCAGGACAACCGCAAATAAGAGACTAATTTCAATAAAGAACTGGGTCTGATTTTCATTTTCTCCACCTTGTGAAATGGTCAAATCCTTCGCTGCCGCGCTTTTCCCCACTTGATTAACGACTTCTTTCATATCGTCTTTAAACGAATCTGATGCGCCGGGATACGCCTTTAGCGTAATGGTTGGAACTCCATTTTCATGTGGAATGCTTTCATACTGCTCTGTTTCTTTTTCTGTTACATATCGGCTAAGCGGCTCAAGTTGAGGCATAACACCCTCGTTTGTCTTCACAGGCACTTTCAATTCTTTTAGCTTTAAACCATTTTGATGTGTACCTGTATCCTGTTTTACCACTAAATCGATATCATTTGTTCCTTGTTTAAAGGTACCTAATGGAATCCCTTCTGTCACAAGCCCAAGCTGTCTGCTGACAAATTGAGCACTGAGGCCATCCTCTGCCATTCGCTCACGGTTTAATTCAAAGGAGATCGTTTTTACCGGCTGATTGACATCATCTGTAATCAAGCTTGCTCCTTTGTCTTTCATTTCATTTGTTAGCGTTTCTTTGACATCAATGAGCTTTGTGAAAGAGTCACCTGCAACTGTTACTGTTACTGGCGCTCCAGAGGGCGGTCCTTGAACAATAGTTTTCATAAAGAGATCAGCCTCTTTGAATTTCTCTCGCAAAGGCTCGGTCATACGATCTATCAATGCCTTACTTGTCATCTGATCATTGTCTACTCTTACAACAATCTGACCAGTGTGGTCACTTGCATTTGAAATACTTTCATTAAACAGATTCGGCACCCCACCGCCTGCAAAAATCGCCGTTTCTTCAATGCCTTTTTGCTGCTTAATTTCTTGTTCTATTTTCTTTAGTGTTTCATTTGTTTTGTCTAATGTTGTTTCACTTGGAAGCGTGACCGTGACGACCACTTCTTTCTTATTCGCCGCAGGGAAAAATTCAAATGGTGTGACGAAAATAAGTAAAAAAGCAAGCGTTGCAACAAGCAAGCCACTTAGTCCAATAACGAGCGGCCGCTTCACAATGTTTTTCAGCACACGGTCTGCATAGAAATCCGCCAGCTTTTTTAATGGTTTTCCTAGGAAGCCCGGCTCTTTTTGACTCTTCTTGTTCTTTCTTTTCCTGTTCACAGTATATTGATAGACCGGCACAAGTGTCAGTGAAATCACCATGGACGCAAGCACAGTCGTTACTAGAACAGACGGTAATGCCCGAATAAATGAACCGTTTGCACCTGATAAGAAAAGAAGCGGCAGGAAAGCAAATACAACAGCAAGTGTTGATGTCAAAATGGACCCTGCGACTTCTTTTACGCCAGCAATTGTTCCTTTCAGCGGACTTTCGTATTTTTTCATTTGTCTTAAAATATTATCATTGACGACAATCGCATCATCGACAAGTATCCCTAAGGCAATGATAAAGCCGATGATCGAAATTTGATTGAGATCCACTTGTAAAAATGGCAGCGGAATGGTTCCAATTGTAATGGATAGCGGAATGGCGAGTGAAACGATAAACGCCCCGCCAATCGTGAGTCCAAGTGTAGTAACGATAATGACAGCGATGACTGCAACAATGGCTTCTTTTATTAAATCATTGAAAATGGCATCCACTTCACTTTTTTGTGAATAGTAGTCTACCCACTCCACCCCATTTGGTAGCTGCTTTTCTTTCTCAATGACATCATTGACTTTGTCATACATTTTAGGAATATCAAGCCCTGGTTTAATATTCACTGTAAATGAATAGGCGGGCTTTCCGTTATAGGACACAATATCACTTTTCTCTTTTTCTACTTCTTTTAAGCTGCCAAGCTGACTAATTGTGACCGGCTCTCGTTTTGTTTTTGAGAAAAGCTCAATTTTTTTGACTTGATCTAAGCGGTCATATGTATCGATGGACAGCTTGACCTTCTCTTTACCTGCCCGAATATCGCCTAGTGGAGATGTGTCAAATTCCTGATTGATGGCATTTGTGACATCAGTTACATTGAACCCTTCCCCCTCCAGCTTGTTTGAATCTAAGTTTAATATCGCTTGTTTGTCATTGAAGCCTTTGATAACGACATTATCTACCCCTTTGATGTCCTCTACTTTTTCCTTCAATGCACGCAGCGATTTCTGACTCTTTGCTAAGTCCGATGATTGACTCGACACAATCATATAAGAACCAACGGGTACGCTGCCGAACTCATCCTTTATATCCGGCTCCATCACTCCGTCTGGAAAAGATGACGCAGCACTTGTCGTTTCATTCTTGATTTGACTTGCCACCTTTTGAAAGTCGGCTTGATCCTCAATTTCAAGCACAATATTTGAGAAACCAATGGCAGAAACCGAGCTCGTTTCCTCTACACCATTGATATCAGATAAAGCTGATTCCAGCTTATTGGTGACGTCTCTTTCCACCTGTTTTGCATCTGCACCAGGGAAAACGGTAGAAATCGTGACGAGATTCGCCTCGAATTCTGGCAGTTCTCGTTTAGGAAGCTGCGCGAATAAATAGCCGCCAGCAATGAGAACGATAAAAAATAAAATAAAAACAAGCTTTCCTCTTTTCAAAAAAGCTTCAAACATTATTTCACCTACTTAAATATTTATTTTTGATGAAGTAAATTCAACTTAATCTTAATTTATCATCATGGTGAAAAAATGCAAGCTCTAATATGTCATTTTTATCTATTTCACGAACTGAATATGTTATATAAGAAATGTATAGCGGTAAACAAAAACAACCTGCTTACATGATGTAAGCAGGTTGAAAATAATAAAATTAGAATTATCGTGGCTCAACAATCAATTTGATGGCTGTTCTTTCTTCTCCATCGATCAGAATGTCAGTAAAGGCTGGAATGCATATCAAATCCACTCCGCTTGGCGCAACAAATCCCCTTGCAATGGCGACAGCCTTAACCGCCTGATTCAGTGCTCCAGCGCCGATTGCTTGTATTTCTGCTGCACCGCGTTCACGTAAAACGCCCGCTAATGCTCCTGCTACTGAATTCGGATTTGACTTTGCTGAAACTTTTAAAATTTCCATTTCTGCTCCCCCTTAAATTTACAATGGATAAGTGAGTGTTCATTAGAACAATCTTTGTTAGATGATGCTATTTTTTGAAAATCCATCCCCAAAATGTTTTTCAAAAATAGCAGGCTACCTACCATTTTTACTATATTCACGATAGAGGGCGCATATTCCTTCTTTCTGATTAATATTTTTCTGAAATAAATATGTGAACATTTATTCAAAGAAAATATGGTCATCATTTATCAAAATTCGATCAATTTTGACAGCTTTTTTCGACTGTTCGTCAATTTCTACGATGACTGCACTTAACGTTGTGCGGCCTTCTGCAATTTCAAACCGGACTGGGAGACTTGTTTTGAATCGTTTAATAATCGTTTCTCGGTCAACACCTAAAATGCCATCATAAGGTCCTGTCATCCCAACATCTGAAATATACGCAGTTCCTTTTGGCAATACGCGGTTATCTGCTGTTTGAACATGTGTATGCGTTCCAACGACACATGATGCACGGCCGTCTGTATACCAGCCCATTGCTTGCTTTTCACTTGTGGCTTCACCATGAAAATCAATAAAAATAAACGGTGTCCGTTTGGATGCTTCCTCAATTAATTCATCTACTTTTTGAAATGGGCAGTCAATTGGCGGTAAAAACGTACGTCCTTGCAGGTTGATGACAGCCAATTCTTTTCCTTGTTTTTTAATAAACGTGAGACCTTTTCCAGGTGTGCCTTCTGGGAAGTTAGCAGGACGGACCATATGGGCTGCGTCATCGATGAAATCGAAAATGTCTCTTTTATCCCAAGTATGGTTGCCCATTGTGAGCACATCAGCTCCTGCTTGCAGGAGCTCATGATAGATTTTTTCAGTCAGACCTTTCCCGTGAGCAGCATTTTCCCCGTTGACAATGGTAAAGTGCGGCTGATATTTTTTCTTCAGCTTTGGCAAGTATTCTTTCAGTGTGTCTCTGCCAGGTGAACCGACGATATCTCCAACAAATAATATTTTCATGCGCTTTTGAACCCTTTCTCTTATAAATTGATCTTCTTATCAGTGTTGCATATTTACACAAAAAAATAAAGCGGCGCTAAGCGCACCGCTCTATTTTGCATACTCTACTGCGCGAGTTTCTCGAATGACTGTCACTTTAATGTGACCAGGGTAATCGAGCTCGTCCTCAATTCGCTTACGAATATCCCTTGCTAGACGGTGAGCTTCAAGATCATTAATTGAATCTGGCTTCACCATTATACGTACTTCACGTCCAGCCTGTATCGCAAACGATTTTTCAACACCTTCATAAGATTCAGAGATATCTTCTAATTTCTCAAGTCTCCGAATGTAATTTTCAAGCGTCTCACTTCTTGCACCAGGGCGTGCTGCAGATAATGCATCAGCTGCCGCAACAAGAACAGCGATAATAGATGTCGGTTCTTGGTCACCGTGGTGAGAGGCAATACTGTTGATGACAACAGGATGCTCTTTATATTTCGTCGCAAGCTCAACGCCAATTTCTACGTGGCTTCCTTCTACTTCATGATCAATGGCTTTTCCAATGTCATGCAGAAGACCTGCTCGTTTTGCAAGCTTTGCATCTTCTCCAAGCTCTGAAGCCATGAGACCTGCAAGATGTGCAACCTCAATTGAATGCTTCAGGACATTTTGTCCATAACTTGTACGGAATTTCAAGCGGCCGAGAATTTTGATAAGATCCGGATGCAGACCGTGAACTCCGACTTCGAATGTCGTTTGCTCACCCATCTCGCGGATATAATCATCGACTTCACGGCGTGATTTTTCCACCATTTCTTCAATTCGTGCAGGATGAATGCGGCCATCCTGGACTAGCTTGTCCAGAGCTATCCTCGCTGTTTCACGTCTAATCGGATCAAAGCCCGATAGGATAACAGCTTCAGGTGTATCATCTATGATCAAGTCAATACCAGTTAACGTTTCTAACGTACGGATATTTCGTCCTTCACGTCCGATAATACGACCTTTCATCTCATCATTTGGAAGATTGACTACAGATACCGTTGTTTCAGCTACATGATCAGCTGCGCAACGCTGTAACGCAAGTGAAAGAATGTTTTTCGCCTTTTTGTCAGCCTCTTCTTTCGCTCGGTTTTCAGATTCTTTCGTCATGACTGCAATGTCGTGGGAAAGCTCATTTTCAACTTGATCCAGAATGATTTGTTTCGCTTCATCTCGAGTTAGACTTGAAATGCGTTCCAACTCGGCTTTCTGCAAACGAATCATATCATCCACTTTGCTTTCCATCTCTTCAATATGTTGTTGTCGTTCATTCAGAGAATGATCTCTCTTCTCCAACAGGGACTCCCGTTTATCTAAAGATTCGTCTTTGCGATCAAGATTTTCCTCTTTTTGAAGTAAACGGTTTTCTTGTCTTTGAAGCTCATTTCGTCTTTCACGAACTTCTTGCTCCGCCTCTACACGAAACGAATGAATTTCATCTTTCGCTTCCAAGAGCGCTTCTTTCTTCAATGCTTCCGCATCACGCTTTGCATCCTCAACAATTTGTTCGGCCATGTTTCTTGCGCCGGATATTTTTGCTTCTGCAATGGTTTTACGAACAAAGTAGCCAACAACTAAACAGATTAGGCTCAGCAAAATGGAGATGATCGTAAACATCGTAGGCGACATATTTTCACCTCCTCTTGCTATGAACTTGGTTTTACAAATAAAGTGTCGGCATGTACATTGTTTTGTGTCTCAACATACAGGGCCTTCACAGGGAATGAGATCCTCACTGCCCTTGTCAAGTTTAAATTAGTTATCAATCATGTTAAGAAAAACAAGTGATACATTCCCATTGTAATTGTGTCGGAAATACTTGTCAAGCGTGCCATCTTAGCGTTTGCAAAAGCAGATCAGAATTATTCTTGATTCAGCAGCTGATATACTTTATTGTTCACTTGACCCAGTTTAGTGTTATTTTGAATGTTTGAGAACAAAACAACAATGGTTTGCCCAGATTTGCTAAAACTGTTTAAAATGTTGAAGCCCGGCACGACACCATGGTTTGAATAGCTACCGGGATCAACATAAAATCCCATACCGTATGTGGAGCTGCTTCCTGGCGTAAACATCTTTTTATAGCTCTTCTGCGAATACAGTTTGCCGTCTATAAGAGCTTGGTCAAATTTGTACATATCTATAGCACTCATATAAATATCTCCAGCACCGTACAGCTGAGATAGATCGGGCATATACGGTGTAACCGCTTTGCTGCCTTTCAGCTTATACCCGACAGCAGGATAAGGTTCTTTTTTATATGTTTTGTAAAAGGCTGCATGCGTCATTCCCGCCGGTTTAAAAATATGATTCTTTATATATTGTTCATAGGACTCACCGCTTACTTCAGCAACAATATAAGCAAGAACAGAATAGTTGGAATCCTTGTAGCCCCATACGCCCGGCTGACGATTAATTCCCTGACGTTCTATGTCTTTTATTAATTCGTCCGGAGTAATTGCGCCGTTTCCTTCAATATGTCCGTTTATTCCCGATGTATGTGTAAGCAGATTTTTCAAAGTAATCGTATGTCCGTTAGGGAAATGAGGTAAATACGTGCTTACCGGATCACTTGTCTGAAGTTTCCCCTTTTCCTCAAGCTGTAAAATGGCGGTTGCAATCAGTGCTTTTTGAGACGAACCAACATAAAAAGATGTTAATGGATTATTTTGAATTTTTCGTTTACGGTCTGCATAACCAAAACCTTTATTTGTTATGATTTCTCCATTTCTAACAATCATGGCTGTTCCGCTGAAACCGATCTTATTTAAATAACTGCTGATTTTGTGATTGCGGTCCACTGTTTTGATTTGTTCCTTTGATATTTTGGTGGTTTTCCTTTTGACTTCTTTTTTCTGGCTGTTTTCTAAAGCTACTGCAGTTTTTTGAAACGGGTTTTTTTCTTCACTAGTTCGATGAAGCACATTCCACATTGTAAAGCAAATCATCGCTGCTAAAAAAACAAGCACAAGTTTTCCCCTCTGACTTGGTTTTCTCCCTCTGCGTTTTGCAGTTCCTCTGCGGGTCGGGCTTGTCATTATTTTTTCCTCCCAAAATAAATGCCATTTTGTACACTTTAGACGGATGAAGTACTGAAAAAGTTGTCGAAAGTTTTTTGCAAAATAAAAAAGGCTGAGTTTTTCACTCAGCCTTTTTTATCATTTCATACTAATTTAATTTTTATTCTAATTCTAATTGTTCTAGCGCTTCTTCAGATTCCTGCTGCGTTACTCCGTTAGTATCCAAGCCGTAATGTTCGCGAATTTGCTCCTGGATCATCAGCATGATATCTTTATTTTCTTTTAGGAACTGTTTCGCATTTTCACGGCCTTGTCCAAGACGTTCCTCTTGGTAAGAATACCAAGCGCCGCTCTTTTGTACGATATCTAGTTCGCTTCCAAGGTCGATGATTTCTCCCTCTTTTGAAATCCCTTCACCGTACATAATGTCTACTTCCGCAATGCGGAATGGCGGTGCTACTTTGTTTTTGACCACTTTAATTCTCGTTTTATTCCCCATAATGTCATTGCCTTGTTTCAGCTGTTCAGCACGGCGCACTTCTAAACGAACAGATGAATAGAACTTCAGCGCACGTCCACCAGGCGTTGTTTCAGGGTTACCAAACATGACCCCAACTTTTTCACGAATTTGGTTAATAAAGATGGCAATTGTTTTTGATTTGTTGATAGCACCTGATAGCTTACGAAGGGCTTGAGACATCAAACGCGCTTGAAGACCAACGTGTGAATCACCCATGTCTCCTTCAATCTCTGCTTTTGGTACAAGAGCAGCTACAGAGTCAATCACAACAATATCAACTGCCCCGCTGCGGACAAGAGCTTCTGCAATTTCAAGTGCTTGCTCTCCTGTATCCGGCTGAGAAAGTAACAGTTCATCAATGTTGACACCTAGTTTTTGAGCGTAAACTGGATCGAGTGCATGCTCTGCATCAATAAATGCAGCTTGTCCTCCCTGCTGCTGAACTTCAGCAATGGCATGAAGGGCTACTGTCGTTTTACCAGAACTCTCTGGACCATATACTTCGATAATACGGCCTCGGGGATATCCGCCTATTCCAAGCGCAGTATCAAGTGCTAACGAACCACTAGGTACTGTTGAAATACGTGTATCTGTTTGCTCTCCTAGTTTCATAATAGAGCCTTTACCAAACTGTTTTTCTATTTGTTTAAGAGCCATATCTAAGGCTGCTTGACGATCACTCATTCTATTGTTTCCTCCTTTATCAATTCCACTATCTATACTATACCTTGTTTTACGTCATTTGCCAAGAAAAAAACGAACACATATTCGATTTTTTTCTTGGCCGATTTTTTAAGAAAAGAGTGTTTTCTATTAGAAAAAAACGCTCTTTTATAAAGGAGTAAACCTAACAAAAAACAAAATTAACTCTCTTTTAATAAGTTGAGTAAGTGATGCAGACCATATTTCACAGCGCGCTTTCGAATGCCCGACCGGCTGCCCGTAAACATCCATTCAAACACGTCCGTCTGGTCTTTCGTGGATAATCCAATGAATACTTTTCCAACAGGCTGACCCTCTTGGGAATCAGGTCCTGCTACACCCGTAAAGCTAATGCCAATATCACTTCCGGTTAGCTTTCTAACCCCTTCAGCAAGCTCTAAAGCGCACTCTTTGCTGACAGCACCATAAGAAGACAGTGTTTCCTCCCGGCAGCCAAGTACCTGCTGCTTTACTTGGTTTGTATAACAAACCACACTTCCGTTCAAAATGGATGATGCCCCTTCGAGATCTGTCAGCCATTCGGAGAACATTCCACCAGTCAGACTTTCTGCTGCTGCTACTGTTTTCCCGTGCTCGTGCAAGGCTTTGGACGCTTCGCGGACAAGCGATGTATCCCCATATCCGTAGAAGTACTCTCCTACCCGCGCTAAAATTTGCGCTTCTGTTTCTTTTAACAGACGCTCTGTTTCTTTTTCATCCTCATGCTTAGCAGTCAACCTTAGCGTCACTTCACCGTCAGATGCGAGTGGTGCAATCGTCGGGTTGGTTTGAGCATCAATTAAATCTTCTAGGTCTGTTTCAAGCTGCGATTCACCGATTCCGAAGAAGCGCAGAACAACAGACACAATTTTTTCCTTTAAGCCAAGCTTCTCAGAAATCAGCGGCTTTGCCTCGTTTTCAAACATCGGGTGCAATTCACTTGGCGGTCCAGGAAGAAGTATATAAAACGTATCGTCTTCTTGAACAAACATACCTGGGGCCATCCCGAAACGGTTCACGAGCACATCTGATCCTTCTAGAACGAGTGCCTGCTTACGATTGTTCGGTGACATATCGCGGCCGGTCTTTCGAAAGTAGTCTTGAATCGATTCAAATGCTTCTTCATTTAGTACAAGCTCTTTACCGAGCGTACTCGCAATTGTTTCTTTTGTTAAGTCATCTTTGGTTGGTCCAAGACCACCTGAGAAGATAATAAAATTAGATCTTTCCTGCGCCACCTGAATGGCCTGTTTTAAACGCTCTGGATTGTCACCAACTGCTGTGTGGTAATAAACATTCACACCAATTTCAGCTAGTTGTTTGCTGATGAATTGTGCATTCGTATTCGTAATTTGCCCTAGCAAGAGTTCGGAACCGACTGCAATAATTTCTGCTTTTCTCTCTGACTTCAAAGCGTACACGTCCTTTTTAGTTAGAATTCTTTAAAGCTTCCCAGTTTTTTGCAAAGTAATCCCAGCCTGAGACAACAGTGAAGAACACCGCTACCCACATCGCTAGATCACCAAACGGGAATGATACAAGTTCAAACGGCAGGTTATGCAGTAAAAGTGCTGAAATCGCAATGATTTGCGCCCATGTCTTCACTTTTCCAAGCATATTCGCTGCCACTACTTCACCGCCTCCGGCTAATACAAGCCTTAGACCTGTTACAGCAAATTCACGACTAATGATCACAATCGCCATCCATGCCGGTGTGAGGTTGTATTGAACAAGTATAATTAAAGCAGCTGAAACAAGCAATTTATCTGCAAGCGGATCTAAAAATTTACCAAAGTTCGTCACTAAATTAAGTTTACGTGCGTAGTATCCATCAATCCAGTCAGTTGTTGAAGCGACAATAAACAGGATCGCTCCAACAAGGTGCGTTACTTCGATGCTGACGTCGCCAAAGCGTGCGACACCCCAATCAAACGGTGCAAGCATAATGATCATAAAAACAGGGATCAAGGCGATCCTAGAAAGAGTTATTTTATTCGGTAAGTTAAACATGAAATCCAATCCTCCAATAATGCAATTTTTTATGTATATATAATAGTAGGAACAAAAGAAAAGTCATCTACTTGCTTAAGATGACTTTTCCTTTCCTTTATTCACAATCACAATGTTTTGTGTCATGGTGTTCTTAGGGTCTAATTCGTACTTAAGTGTCTCGTCATTTACCTTGATATCAATTCCAGACGCATTGCCTAGACGGATATCGACCTGAGAAAGATCAGAAAGGTCTGTTTTAAACGATTCGCCATCTTTTAGTTCACCCATCTTCAGCACTTTTCCAGATTCGTCTCTTACGCGCAGCCATGAAGCTTGGGAGGCAGAAATGGTTAACTCCATTTCGTCAGCACCTGATACTTCATACGTTGTCGTCGAGCCTTCTGTATTCGTCGCCTTTAAAGATACAGTTTCATCGTCTTTTGATGAATCATCTTTTTTAGATGATTTTTCTTTATCATCTGACGTAGCTTTTTCTTTTTTCTTTTGATCTTTTGCAAGAGATGAATCCTCAGATACTTCATATTTAGATTCTGATTGCTGAGGGGCCGCCTGATTATTCTTCTGTCCGCTATCATGATTGACCGCCTGCACGATCACATAAATGATGGCGATAACCACAATGATGCCTCCAATAATTAAAATTGTCGGCAATAGCTCGAGCACTTTCGAGGCAGGCTTTGGCAGCTCTCTTTGCGGCTTAATATTCGATAATTTATCAGATACTTCATCATTGTACGTGCTTGGAACATCTTTACGAAACTCTTCGAACAATTGTTCAGGATTCAGTCCAACGGCTTCGGCATATTGTTTAATAAACGCTCTGACGTAAAATTTACCTGGAATAATATCATAGTTTCCTTGTTCGATTGCTAGCAAATAGCGCTTTTGGATCTTGGTAACCGTCTGAAGATCCTCCAGCGACATCCCTTTTTCCTCTCTGGCCTCAACGAGCCGTTTTCCCAATTCAGTCAAAACAAACACCTACCATTACCATATTAAAAATCGAAGCCAGAAAAACCAGAATGATCAAACACTTGTGGTTCTTCAGCGTGTTCATATGTAATCTCTTCGTCTGCGCTATTACGCAATTCAATGATATAGTCGAAATCATCCATTGTATATTCTGAATTTTGAATAAAGATGTCTGGATGCTCGACCACCTTTGTTGCCGGCAGTCTCATAATTTCCCTTAAAAGCTGCAAATGCTTCTCAGAACCTCTTCTTGTCGACACAATTCCATCAATAATAAAGACGTTATCTGGGCTGTATTCATCTGCGATCAGCTGACTTCGGATCGTCTGTTTCAAAAGAGTAGACGATACAAACAGCCATCTCTTGCTTGCACAAACACTTGAAGCCACAATTGATTCTGTTTTTCCGACACGCGGCATACCGCGAATCCCAATCAATTTATGTCCTTCTTTTTTAAAGAGTTCAGCCATAAAATCAACAAGAAGACCGAGCTCGTCTCTTTCAAAACGGAACGTCTTTTTGTCATCCGCATCACGCTGTATGTATCTTCCATGACGAACAGCTAAGCGGTCACGAAGCTTTGGCTGTCTTAATTTCGTTACTTTTATCGTTTCCATTGTATTTAAAATTGATTCAAGCCGCTTAATTTGATCTGTGTGGTCACAGCGTAAAAGCATTCCGCGTCTTGATACATCAACACCATTGATTGTCACAATATTAATTGAAAGCATCCCCATTAGAGAAGAAATGTCTCCTAAAAGTCCGGGACGGTTTACCTGTATCTCATATTCAAAATACCATTCGAGCTTTGCCAAATGATATTACCCCCTTCATTGTGGCAAATTTTTACCTTCCTTTATCATAAAGCATTTTCACATTTTTAGAAAGCACAATGTTGTGAAACGGTTAAAATAAAAAGAGAGGCACAAACGACCTCTCTTTTTGTTTAGTGCGAGCTATTATTTTCAACTAGCTTGACCATCATATTTGCAATGGCACGCTGCTCATCTTCTGATGCAACGCTCCAAAGGTCAGCAAGTACTCTTTCCTGCTCGTTCTTTGCCTCAACTTCGTTAGCTAGATATCCGCCAATTTCATATGCAAGGTTATTGATGGTCTCATCTTCTAAACCTTTATCCTGCGCATGATTTAAGCGATCACCTAAAAAGTTTTTCCAATGGTCCCAGTTCTCAAGTACAGACATGTCGATTCCTCCATTCGAAAAGATGAATTACAGCCATAGCTTTTGTCATGGAGAGACGAATTATACACGTTTTTTAACAGTACCAGCCGCCATTAACAGATAAAATTTGACCTGTGATATAACTTGACTGTTTTGAGGCGAGAAACCAAATGACATCTGCAACTTCCTCAGGCGATGCAAGCCGGCCAAGCGGGATTTCTTCTTCCAGCATTGCGATGTCTTCCTGCGTAAAACTACTCATCATGTCTGTTTTGACAGCGCCTGGTGAGACAGCATTTGCTCTAATTCCACTTGGGGCAAGCTCTTTTGCTAATCCTTTTATAAACGCATTTTGCGCACCTTTGACCATGCTGTACAGCACTTCACACGATGCTCCCGTTTCTCCCCATATCGAGCTGACCGCAATGATATGACCTGCTTTCTTTTGGATCATGGCAGGTAAAAGGGATTGGGTAAGCTCATATGGACTTGTGACATGAAGCTGCACCATACTGGCTAATACATCTTTTTCTGTGTCTGTCACCAATCCGACATGGCTCCTGCCGCTATTTAAAACAAGTATATCTGGACAGAGCGGCAGGCGGCTGACAAGCTCATCTGCTCCGCCCGTTATAGCTAAATCTGCTTGAACGACATGCGTTTGAATGTGATATGCCTCATCCAAATGAGCGGCGAGGCGCATAGCTGCCTGTTCATTTTTATGATAATGAAGCATTAGGTTGCAGCCTTCTTGGGCAAGCTTTTTGGCTGCTGCCTGCCCAATCCCGCCACTGGCACCTGTTATCAGCGCCCAACGACTCATCACATTGATTCCTTCTTTCTATATGGGATACCTATTCTTTTCGTTTAAATGGGAACCAGTTGGCTGATCCGAACAATTTCACCATTACAGGTACGAACAATGGTAGCACAACGAGTGCGTACAATAAAAGTCCTGTGAGGACAAGTGTTGCAATCTGCAAGAGAGACAGCACACCTGATGGAAGCATTGCGGCAAATGTTCCTGCCAGAATAACAGCAGCAGACATAATGACAGATCCCATATTTTTCATTGATTCGGTCATGGCAAACTGGATGTCTTTTGTTTTGTATTCATTGAATCGCTCCATTAAGAAAATCGAATAATCGACTCCGAGCGCCATTAATATGACAAATCCAAAGAATGGTACAGCCCAGTTAATGCCTGGATATCCGAAGAAATGGGTGAAGATAAATTCTGTTATACCGATTGCTGTAAAGTAAGTCAATATGAGTGAACCTACCAAGTACAGCGGCATAACAAGCGAACGGAACAAGATCACCAAAATAAGGAAAATACCGATCATCATGTAAAGCACCGTCTTATTGAAATCTTGATCTGACAGCTGTTTCAGATCAGCGTTCATACTTGATACACCTGAAACGCCAAATGACGCATCTTTTAGGTTTGTTTCAGGAAGTGCCCGCTCAACAGAAGCTTCCACTTGTTTTATTGTCGACAGAGCTTCATTTCCATATGGATTTTTTTCTAAAATGACATCAATTTTTGTCATCTTGCGATCATCTGACATGTATGAATCAAATACTTGCTTGAACGCTTTATTTTTTAAGACGTCTTTTGGAATAAACCAGCCGGCCATGTCTTGATCTGGTGCATTTTTCAGTTCATCTAAGTAGTCACCTGCACCCATTAAGCCGCTCGAAATTTTCTCAAGTCCAGTTACACTTTTGTTCAGGCCATCTGTCAGCTTTGTCAGATCATCCCCAAAGCCGCCAATCTTTTCTTTCATTTGCTTTTGACCATTAATGATGTCGCCCGCTCCATTTGCAAGCTTTGGCATATTATCAGCTAATTGTCCTTGGCCTTTAGACGTTTGATCCAGTCCAGTTTCAACTGCATCTAAGCCAGCAATGAGTTCATCGATTTGACTAGTCAAGACTTTTTGCTGCTCTGAAGCTTTTGCGATAAAGGCATCAGCTGCTTCAAGCTGCTTTCTAGCTTCTTTCGCTTGTTTGGCATAGCTGTCTGCCTGTTTCGCCCCTTCTTGCAAGGTCGCAGAAAGTTCATTGTACGAAGCTTTGATCGCTTGATACGATTGATTTTCTTTTACCTGCGGGATTTGCTTTTCAAGTGTACTAAATTGTGTATTTGCTTGTTTGATTAACGCTTTTACATCTGCTGCGGCAGAGGATGATGTATCCACTTGCGCTAACGCCGCCTTTAGTTCTTTAGAAATGCTTTTATACAGCGAAACTTGCTGATTCACTTGTGCGACTTGAGCCGTTAATTCCTTTTTCGCACCTTTGATTTCATTTTTAATGGCTGCTACACCTTTTTTATTTTGGTCGATGCCGTTTTGCAATTTTCTTAAGGATTTTTCAACATTTTGAATCCCTGTTTGCACAGATTCAGTACCGGAAATCAATTGATTAATCCCTTTTCCTGATGATTTGATTTGCGGCGTTTGATCCTCAATGGATTGACTCATTGTTGTGAGGGCATCCTGAATTTTTTTCAATCCTTCATTGCTTTTATCAAGCCCTGTGTTCAGTTCCTTGGCTTGTGATTTCACGTACAGATCACTCAGCCCTTTACCGACAGGACGGGTAGCACTTCTGACTTTGCTGACGCCATCTGTTTGTTCAATTGCACGGCTGAGTTTTTCGATGGCAATCAGCCCTTCATTGTTGTCTAAAACATCAGCTGATTTCACGACCACTGTTGCCGGAAGTGCTTCACCCGGTCCAAACTTGTCAGAAATGGTATTGAATGCGTTGACCGATTCGTATTTGTTACCAATTTCATCTAAGCTGTTATAAGAAAGGGTTCCTTTATACATCAGAATGGGCGGAAGTGTAATGATTCCTACGATTATTAAGCTGAAAAGCGGTTTCTTAAATGAAAAGCGGCCTGCTGTTTCCCACATTTTTGACTGCGGGTGAGCAATATCGCCTTTAATCGGCCAAAATAACACCTTTCCTAAAACTGCCATAAAGAACGGCACAATCGTGAGAAGAGCCACAATGAGCACCGCAACCCCAACTGCTACAGCAACAGCTGATTTATAAAGCTGGAATTGCGCCAGACCAATACATGTAAAACCGATCAGAACCGCAATTCCGCTGAATAAGACGGTCTTTCCTGCTGTTTTATACGTGATGAGAATCGCCTCAATTTTATCTTTACCGTGTGCGATCTCTTCCTTAAAGCGGCTGAGTAGCAGTATGCAGTAGTCCGTTCCAATTCCAAACAAGATCGCGACCATAAAGATCTGAGTAAAGGTCGAGAGAGGAAAGTCTACATATTTCACTAAATAAGCCACGATCGATTGACTCACCAAGTAAGAGAGTGCGACTGCGACTAACGGAACGAAAGGCGCCACAGCTGATCTAAAAACAAGAACAAGAACGACGAGAATAAACCCAATCGTAATGAATTCTGTTTTCTTCAAGCCTTCCTGCGAGCTTGTGATAACATCATCATCAATTAACGGCTGCCCTGTCATTTCAAATTTCAGGTTTAAGCTTTTCAGCTTTTCATTGACTCTTTCTTTAAAATCGGATGCTTTGATTTTGTTTGAGTCATATGTAACTGGAACAAGAAGTGTCGTTTGATCTTTGGAGAGCATTTGTTTTTTAATATCTTTATTGGCTTCAAAGTAAGAAGTGATGTCCTCTATGTGGAGATCTTGATCCTTTTCTAAAATGTCCATTGCCTTTTTTAAAGAGGTTTCTCTTTCTTTCACAATGTTCTTTTCTTGAAAGACAATGACGATTGATTTTTCTGTATCCCCGTTTTCAGACATTTTCTTTAATAACTGATTGGCATATGAGGACGGATAGCCGTCTGGTACAGAAATTTGCCCCTTTTCTTTTGTTAATTGCGCCATATTAGGAGCGGTGATGAGTAACACTGCCGCTAATACGACCCACAGGATCGTGATCAGCCATCTACCCTTTATGATTGCTCTCATTAGTACTTTGTGCCTCCTCTTCGATGATCACTTGATAGATCTTTTCATATGTTTGAATAAATGATTCCATTTCTTTTTCTTCAAGCTTTTCAAAATAAGATCGAACTAGGTCTTGAAGCTGCTTTTCCATTCGGCTGACTACATCTTTGCCCTCTGGCGTGACATACAGGTGAACATTTCTTCTGTCAGCTTGATCATGTTCACGAAAAATATAGTTTCTCGTAAAAAGACGATTGGTCATAGATGTTACAGCACTTTTGTTTACATTACATACATAAGCCAGGTCCGTTGATGTACACCCCGGATGTAAATTGATGTATCGAAGGGAGTAATATTGATCAAGCGTCAGCTCTTTATCAAGCTTTTCTGTGATCATACTCGATACTTTTTTCTCCATCATGAGATAGACATCTGTATACCTCTGGATGAGCTGGGCAATTTTATTTTGTTCCATACGCTGCTCCTTTTTAGTTTAAGTGTTTAACTATTAAAGAGTTTAACTAACGAACAAAACAATTGTCAATGAATATCCTCGCAAATAAAGCGGCTTTTTCAATAAACATAAAAAAAGACAAACTCTGCCGATATGAGTTTGTCTTTTTACATTTATTTTGTTTTTGGGACGACTTTGAAAACGGACATCCGTTCTTCATCAATTTCTTCATCTAAAATTTGCTGAATATCAGCTAATTGAATTTGTTCCAGCACTGTGACGACATCAAATAAGCTCATTTCTAAGAATGCATATCGAGTAAATTGGTTCGCAATGTATTCTGGAGAATTCATGGCTTTTAAAAAGCTGCCGATTTTTTTCTTGCGGGCAAGCTCAATTTTCTCCTCTGTCATGAGGCTTTTTGCTTGAAGAAGGGTTTCTTTTAATACTTTTGCGAGTTGATTAGGATCATTTGTATCCCCGCCAACTGAAGTGAAGCCAAAGCCGCCTTCTTCTGTATAATCGTAGCTGAATGTTTCATCAATTAAGCCTTTTTCATACATCTGTTCATATTGTAATGAGCTTTTGCCAAACAGCGTCTCTAAAATGAGGTTCATCCCAAGCTCATGCTTTAGCAGTTGATTTCCTTTTTTATGCGGATTTTTTGTTTTCAACCCGAACATACATTTAGAGCCTTGTACGTTCATTGGTAGTTCGTATTCTTTCCGGTATACACCTTCAGGCTCATTGATGTCTTTTCGTTTGATCTCCGGCTGATCTGTAAATGGCTTTTTCGCCTGATTCGCTCTGACTTGATCTAAAATTTGCTTCGGATCAACGGGACCGACAACGAAAAGAAGCATATTGCTCGGGTGATAGAACGTTTCATAACATTCATACAAATGATCTTTTGTAATAGGGGCAATGCTCTCTACTGTTCCAGCAATATCTATTCTCACAGGATGTTCTTGATATAAATTTTCAATCAGACCAAAGAATAAACGCCAGTCCGGATTGTCGTCATACATGTTAATCTCTTGGCCAATAATACCCTTTTCTTTTTCGACTGTTTTTTCAGTAAAATAAGGCTCCTGAACAAAATCAATAAGTGTCTCAAGATTTTGTTCGACATTTGAGGTGCTTGAGAATAAATAAGCCGTTCTCGTAAACGTAGTAAAAGCGTTTGCGGATGCTCCTTGTTTACTAAAGGTATGAAACACGTCTCCATCTTCTTTTTCAAACAGCTTATGCTCTAAGAAATGGGCAATTCCGTCAGGTACTCGAATCATGTCTTCTTTGCCAAGCGGCACAAATTCATTATCAACTGAGCCATATTTTGTTGTAAAGGTCGCATAGGTTTTGTTAAACCCTTGCTTTGGCAGCACATAGACGTCAAGTCCGCTTTCCATTTTTTCGTGATAGACCGTTTCTTGCAGCTGGTCGAATTGAATTGTTTTCACTGTCATGAAGCACCCTCCGTTCCTTTAAGAAAATAGGTCGTATCCCACTCGATTTTCTGACCCACTTTGATGATGTCCTCTTTTGTCACTTGGTCTAATGCTTCCAAAAAGGAATCAAGGGTTTCCCCAGTTGGCACAACGGCATGCTGATACAAATATTCTGCTGTCCCATAAGACGTATCGATCGTTTCAAGCAGTTGGTTTTTGACGACTGCTTTTGTTTGATCAATTGCTTCATCAGAAAAATCACCTTTTTGCATCGCTTCAAATTGTTCTTTGATGATGTCTACTGCCTGCTGGTAGTTGCCGACTTCAATTCCTGACATGACCATCATCAAGCCTTTAAAGCTCTCAAGTCTAGACACAGCGTAGTACGCAAGACTTGCTTTTTCACGAACATTGATGAATAGCTTAGAATGCGAGAAACCGCCGAATATACCATTAAACAAATGCAGCGCCGGATAATCTTTATCTGCAATCGTTGTATGTGTGCGAAAACCGATGTTCAGTTTGCCTTGTTTTACGTCCTCTTCATCAATGACTTCTTTTGGTTCATTTTGAGGTCTTGCTGATTCAGTCTGTTGTTGTTTGACCGGTTCTCTTTCACTTGTTTTAAAGTATTGGGAGACCATTCGGCTGATGTCTTGTTCGTCAACATCTCCTACTACATAAAGATCAAGCTGGTTTGATTGAAGCGCATGCTCATAAGCTTCAAAGAGCGAGTGAGCGGTGATTGCGTCGATGTCTTCCATTTCACCATTGACGTGCAGTGCATATGGTTCACCTTTACACATTTCCTGCACGAGTCTTAAATTCGAATAACGCATTTTATCATCATAGACTGCCTGAATTCGCTGTTTTAACGTGCGTTTTTCTTGATCTACATATAATTGACTAAACACCCCATCTTCAACATACGGGTGGAATAATAGGTCAGATAGTAAGGCAATCCCTTTTTCTAGTAAAGGGGTTTGATCCTTTAGATATTTTTCATTCGCCATTTCTAGACGGAAGGTAATGATGTGATTCTCACCTTTTTTCGCCATGTCTGCCGAAACGGTTGCTCCATAGAGCTCATCAAAATAAGCACGCAATGCACCTGTTTTCGGCATTTTTTCTGTTCCTCTTAACAACACATGCGGGAAAAGAGAACGCATGGTGACGTCATCTTTGGATAACGGTGCAAGCATTTTAAAAAGGATTGTCACGGTTTTAAATTTTTCTGTTTTGACAATATGAGTATGAAGACCAGGTGTGTCCAGTGTCTTCTCTTGTAAGTACGTCATGAGAAACCTCCTTTGTTCATCCTATTTATTATGTATTAGAACATAGCTGATATATACGTGAAACAGCCATTTAATAGACATTATATCAATCAGAGGAAAGGATAGGAAATAAAAACGCCTCTGCTCATAGCAGAGACGCCAGTTGTTATTTCATTCTAAAAGGCCACCAATTCCATTTACCGAAAATACGAACCATGACCGGAATAAAGAGCGGCAATACAACAAAAGCATATAATAAAAGTCCAATGAGTACGACCGTTGCAATTTCAACAAGTGATAATACTCCCGATGGCAACATAGCGGCGAACGTACCTGCCAAAATGGCCACTGCAGAAATAATGACAGAACCCATATTTCTCATCGCTGATATCATCGATGCTTGTACATGCTCTCCCTTCCATTCATTAAAACGATCCATGAGGAAGATGGAATAATCGATCCCGAGTGTCACAAGAATAACAAAGCTGAAAAATGGGACAGCCCAGCTGACACCATCGTAGCCAAAAAATGTTTTAAAGATCCATTCTGTTAACCCGATCGATGTAAAATACGTTAAAATCAGTGAAAGTGTTAAGTATATCGGCATGACGATTGACCGTAATAAAATAATTAAAATTATAAAAATACCAATTAACATGAAGATGACAGTTCGAATAAAGTCACCGTCAGACGTTTCTTTTAAATCCACATTTAAGCTTGAGATACCAGATACACCGTATTTGGCATTTTTGAGTCCACTTACAGGTAAATATTGATCAAGAGTTTCCTCGATTTTTGCGACACCTTTCATCGCTTCATTGCTGTATGGATTCACATTTAGGATGACTTCAAAAGTCGTTAATTTACGATCTGGAGACATATACGTATGAAAGATTTGCTTAAATTCTTGGCGTTTCAGCACTTCTTCTGGAATAAACCAGCCCGTTATTTCTTCATCTGGTGCTTGCTGAAGCTGTTTTAAGTAGCCGTCAGCCTCGGTGAAGCCGCTTTTGACCTGCTCAAGCCCTTCAATACTCTCATCTAATCCATCTGTTAATAATGTAAGTTTGGATGAAAGCTGGCCAAATCCCTTTTTGATGGCTTTTTGGCCGTCTGTCAGCTGATCTGCACCATCTTCAATTTTAGGCATTTCTTTAATCAATTGTTTTTGGCCCTCATTTGTTTGGTCAAGACCGTCATAAATTTGATCAAGCCCATCCATGAGCGCCTGCACTTGGCGTTTTACTTCTTTTTGCTTGCTTGATAAGGTTTGAATCACTTGATCTGCCTGCTTGATCTTTTGCTTAAAGTGAGAGGCTTCCTCTTCATATACACTCATTTGATCCCCTGCTTGATCAAGCATTCCTTTTGTTTCTTTGAATATTTTCTTGATTTCTTTATATTCTTGCATGTCTTTTACTTCTGGAAGACGATTTTCTAGTGCTTCAAATGATAGATTTTCATAAGATTTCTTTACTTTCTTAATGGTTGTCATCAGCTGCTGATTCGATTTCGCATGGCGTTCCAGTGTTTTCACCACTTGCTCTAGCTCTTGAATCATCGTTTCGCTGCTGCGATACTCTTGCTCTAATTCTTTTTTCGCTTCTTTGATTTTACTTCGAATCGTACCGACGCCTTCTTTACTGCGCCTCACCCCATCTTCTAATGAGATAAGGGATTCCCTGACTTCTCCGATACCGCTTTTGATTGCTTTCGTTCCATCAATCAGCTTGTCAATGCCTTGAGCGGATTCTTCAATTTTTGGTTTTTGTTTGAGAAGAGCCAGATTTGTTTCGGTCAAGCCATCAGAAATTTTCCCGATTCCTTCATGTCCTTTGCCAAGTTCTCCTCCCAGCTCTTTCGCTTGAGAGGTGACATAAAGCTGGCTCAGTCCGTCTCCAACAGGGCGAGTGACACTGCGGACTGTTTTGACTTCGTCAATGTCATTTAGCTTACGGGTCAGTTTTTCAATGATCACAATCTTTTTTTGATTATCTAGCTTATTGTCACTTTCGACTAGCACATTCAGCGGCAGCGCTTCACCAAAGCCAAATTGCTCTGATATCTTATTAAATGCAGACACCGACTCATACTTATTCCCAATTTCATTTAAACTGTTATAAGATAGGGTGCCGTCGTACATCAGAATAGGAGGCACTGTAATAAGAGCGACTAAACCTAAGCTGATCAGCGGCCTTTTAAATGAAAAACGCCCAGCCCATTCCCACATTTTACTTTGCGGGTGCCGGATGTTTTCTCTTTTAGATGGCCAGAATAGAGATTTTCCGAAAACAGACATAAAAAAGGGAACGATGGTAACAAGGGCAATCAGCAGAACGCCCACTCCAACGGCAACACTAACGGCTGATTGATACAATTGGAATTTAGCAAATCCAATACTTGAGAAGCCGACTAACACGGCTAAGCCGCTGAAAAATACCGTCTTCCCTGCACATTGATACGTGACGATAATCGACTCTTTGACATCACGGCCTTGACCGATCTCCTCTTTAAAACGGCTTAACAGCAGGATGCAATAATCCGTTCCGATACCGAACATAATGGCTACCATAAAAATCTGAGTAAAATTAGATAGAGGAAATTGTGTATATTCTACAAGAAAAGCCACAATACACCGGCTGACAGCGTAAGAAATGCCTATCGTAATGAGCGGAACAACAGGTGCCAATATCGATCTGAAAACAATAATTAAAATAAAGAAAATAAAAATCATCGTGATAAGTTCAGTTTTCTTCAGACCTTGTTGAGAGCTTTTAATGACATCTGAATCCACAAATTTTTGACCCGTTATTTCATATGAGACATGATAGGGCTTTAAAACTTCCTCAATTTGTTCTTTAATCTTCACAGCTTTTGTTTCGTAGTGGTCGAATTTGAATGGAACAAGAAGTGTACTTTTATCCTTTGATAAAAGTTGTTTTTGAATGTCCGGATCTACATGAAAATATGAAGTAATTCCGTCAATGTGGAGTTCTGGGGCATGTGTCATGAGTGCAGCTAAAGCCTTTTTTAATTCCTGCTCTTTCGCAGGGAACAGATGTTGTTCGGAGAATACAAGCACACCTGTATCTTTTTTCCCGTTCTTATCTGACAGCTTATCCAATAGGTGAAGTGCCTCAGCTGTTGGTGTCCCCTCCGGAACCTTTAATTGCCCTTTTTCTCTTGTTAATTCCTCTAAATTGGGCGCAGTAATAAACAGAATCACAGCTGTTATCATCCACACCACTAATACAATCCATCTTGCTTTAATTATTTGCAACATAGCTGCTTCAAGCTCCTTCTAGTTCATCAATCAATTTGCTGTATTTGAGCGTGTCTGAAGTGCTGACTGCGTCTCCTTCAATTGGCAGGATGACCTATTCAATTGTCCTTACGTGTTGAAGAAACACATCTCCATCATCAGCACGCGAGCTCAATTTCTGCCTAAAGAAAGACAGAAAATGAATGTTTTTGAACACCTCCAATTTGGGATAATTTAAAAGATATTACTATACATTAGTTTAACTATCAAAATTTTACATGTCAATTTATAAAAAAGAAAAAAGATGGCAAAATGCCGTCTTTTTTCTATATTTAAACTGTTTTCAATTGTTCGCTCTCATCCTCTTCATCTGGCTGGATGAAAAAGAGGACCAAAAATAGTGAAATGAGACTGCAAATGGTCGAGAGAATAAAAACAATGGAATCCCCTTTATCCATAAGATAGGCAAAAATCGGAGGCCCTAAAGCAACACCGATAAAACGCATACTGCTATAAAATGACGTAATGGTACCGCACTGTTCTTTTTCAATTCCTTCTGTAATCAGCGCATCAAGTGCAGGCAGCACAATACCGATACCAACACCGCCAATGCTTAAACAGATAAACAATACGTAAAAGCTGTGATTCCACCATAAAAAAATATAAGAAAGAGATAACAAAGCCATACCTGCGATTAAAAAGATTCTCATTTTGCCTTTTTCTTTTCCAATCGTTTTTCCAGCAACGAAGGAACTGATTGATAGAAAAAGGAGCGGAATACTCAGCAGGAACCCTTTTTTGACACCTTTTATTTGATAAGCCGCCTCTAGATTATCGGATAAGTAAAAAAGCACACCAAAAAGAAGAAACATAATAAAACCGCCAATTGCAAAAATGGCATAAAGCCAGCGTCCTTCATGCTTAAAAATGGTCTTTGTTGATTTTAAAAATTCTTTAAATGAAGGCGGGTCCTCCTCTTTTTTTGCCGACTCTACCATGAACAGTACCATGAGAAAGCTGATGGCCGAAAAGAACGGAATGAACCAAAACGGCACATACCAAAACCATGAAGCAAGAAATGCCCCTATAATCGGGCTTAGGACCTTTCCCGCTGTGTTAGAGGTTTCAATGGCGCCAAGTCCTGCACTGACCTCTTCATCATCATGAAACAAATCTCCTATAAACGGCATAACAACAGGTGCCGCTCCAGCTGAACCGACACCTTGAAGGACCCTGCCAAGAAGAATCCACATATACGGTTCTTTCATGATTGTTGAGGCGACTGCTGCCACAGCCCCTCCAAGTCCGGCGATTAAAAGACACGGCAGCAGTACCTTTTTCCGCCCAATCCGGTCTGATAAATAACCGGCGATTGGAATACATAGGATTGCTACAACCGAATATACCGTAATAATGAGAGAGACTTGAAAGGAAGTGATCGAGAGTTTCTTTTCTATCTCTGGCAATACAGGTATTAACATCGAGTTCCCTAGTGTCATGATTAGAGGGACTGATGATAACGCAATGATATTCTTTTTACTGACTGTTTTCTCGCCCAACATCATTCACCCAATTCTATATACTGTTACGTATTAGTGTGGCAAGTTTGACGAGTATTATGTATGGCAAACAAAAAGCAGCCGCCTATGGAAGCGACTGCTTGTTAAAATCGTTTGCGTATGACATGAAAGCTGAATTTATCCGCTCGAAAATAATTGAGGGAGTATAAGACCGGCTGATCATCCTGATCATAGTGCATTTGTTTCAGTAATAATAACGCCGTTTCAGGATCACATTCTAGAATCGGTGAGACCTGATCGTGGTAGCCAATTGGCTCAATGTCCGCAACCGCATATTTAATCCCGCTGTGCGGTTCTCTTCCAAACAGCTCAAAAAGAGACTCTTCTTCATGTGTAAAAGAAGCGGGAAGGTGTTTGACTGGAATTTTATCTAAACAATAAACAACTGGCTGTCCATCTGCCGTTCGAACGCGTTCCATTGAAAAAATCCCATCAGATTCATCACACTGAAAACGAATGACATCATTCTCTGTTGGCTCCCCTTCTTGCGAGGATAAAAAGATGGTACCAGGCGTCATATTGACCTGCTCAATCATTTTCGTGACACTTGTCAGCTGTTCTATGCCTGTCGAAAAAAGTGGTCTTGAGTTGACGAAAGTCCCCACACCATGCCTTCTTATTAAATACTTTTCTTCTTCTAATATACGAAGGGCTTCACGCAGTGTCGCTCTGCTCACACCTAAAAGCTTTGAGAGCTCAAACTCAGAAGGCAGCTTTTCTTTTTCGGCATATACACCTGTTTGAATATCTTCTTTAATACGGTCAATCACTTTCAAATATAAATGGCGATTGTCTGTTTTGGTCGACATGTTTTCCCTCCGTCTAATCAATGCAAATGATAAGATGAGAAATCTCTATTCCGAGATAAGTTGAACATAACTATATCATGTTTTTGCAAATAAATAAATAGTCTGACATCCAGTTAACATAATCATACTATCGTTTACTTCTTTTCAGGAAAGCTCTCTTCAACTTATGAAGAGAGCTCGTCATATTGTTCTTTTGAGAGAAGAACCTCTCTTGGTTTACTTCCTTCATATGGGCCTACAACGCCTCGCTCTTCCATTGCGTCAATGAGACGTGCTGCCCGGGTATAACCAATCCGGAACCTTCTTTGCAGCATAGAGACAGAAGCCGTCTGCATGCCAATGATCAGTTCAACTGCTTCATCATATAGATCATCTTCCACAGCTGCAAGCTGATCCTGCGTTTCTTCGCTTGGAATCATTTCCTCTTGGTATTGGGCTTTTTGCTGTGTGATCACATGATCAACAACATGTTCCACTTCTTCATCTGATAAAAAGGCGCCTTGCACACGAACCGGCTTGTTTGCACCAACAGGTAAAAACAGCATGTCCCCTCTGCCCAGCAGCTTTTCTGCGCCCCCCATATCAAGGATCGTCCGTGAATCTGTTTGGGAGGATACACTAAAGGCAATGCGGGACGGGATGTTGGCTTTAATGACACCAGTAATGACATCAACAGAAGGTCTTTGTGTAGCGATAATCAAATGAATTCCCGCAGCACGAGCCATTTGAGAAAGTCTTGTAATGGAGTCTTCCACATCAGAGGAAGCCACCATCATTAAATCAGCAAGCTCGTCTACAATGACAACAATATAAGGAAGCTCTGGCTGTTTGGCATCTTCTGTTTGATTCATTCGTTTAATGTAATCATTGTATCCTTCAATATTTCTTGTCCCCGTATGAGAAAACAATTCATAGCGGCGTTCCATTTCGCTGACTACTTTTTTAAGTGCTTGAGAAGCTTTCTTAGGGTCTGTTACGACAGGTGCCAAAAGGTGCGGAATGCCGTTATACACATTTAATTCAACCATTTTTGGATCAATCATCATCATTTTCACTTCATGAGGCTTCGCTCTCATGAGAATACTTGTGATAATGCCATTGATACACACACTTTTTCCGCTTCCAGTAGAACCTGCTACAAGTAAATGCGGCATTTTGTTCATTTCAGCAAGCACGGCTTCACCCGAGATATTGCGGCCTAAGCCAATAAGGAGCTTAGCATTTGGACGGTCATTTTGCTTCGATTCTAATACCTCTTTTAATGAAACCATGGCAATTTCTGCATTCGGAACTTCAATCCCGATGGCTGATTTACCAGGAATCGGCGCCTCAATTCGAATGTCCTTTGCTGCAAGGGCGAGGGCTAAATCATCACTTAGATTGACGATTTTGCTGACCTTCACGCCGACATCTGGATATACTTCATATTTGGTCACAGCTGGACCTAAATGAACCTGTGTGACTTTTGCTTTCACACCGAAGCTTTGAAATGTTTTTTCAAGCTTTCTTGCATTTTCATATATATTTTTCTTATCTGTTTGCTGACCTGAATGCTGCGGCTCTGCCAAAATATCAAGTGACGGCAATTCGTAATCTTTGTTTTCAAGTTCTGTAAATGTCATCGGCGGCGCCTCTTTTGGTTCATCAGCTGTATCTAATTGAACTGGTGCACTTTGCACAGACTCTTGAAGAGGCTCTGTCTCTTTTGCCGCCTGCTTTTTTTGAACGGGCGGGGTGAGAATGTCATCCCTGTCTGCAAAGCTTGAAATAATCGGCTGGCTATTCTCAGAAGACGGCGTTTCCTCTTCGATCAAGATCAGATCATCCTCGTCCTGTTCTTGAATGCGTGAACGTTTTTTCTTTTCACCTGTTTTCTGAGAGGACGCGCTCTTTTTCGCCTGCCTGATTCCTTTCATATCTTCAACAAACGCCTTCCACTGCTTCACCATAAATTGTGATACAGGAATCGTCACTTTTTTCACCATTTCCTGCAGGGATCGGTTTGTAATCAGAACAATTCCAATCAGCATTAGAACAATCGCCATGATTTGCGAGCCTGCTTGCGCAAATAAGAAATAAGAAGCAGCAAACAATACAGCTCCGATCATGCCGCCTCCTAAATCAGGTGACCCTGTTTCGCCTTTCATATCCATCAAGAAAAGCTCAAATGTATTTCTAATTACACTTTGAGAGCCAATGACGCCAGCAGATGAAAGATGCTGGAAAAGCTTCACATGTGACAAAAGCAAGATACTCGCAATGATGCAGTAGAGACCTGCTTTTCTTCTTGTCAAAATATCTGGGATTTGTTTTTTCCAGAAAATCGTCACACCAAAAAGAAATAATCCGATAAGGCAGAGAATAAACCATTCACCTGCAAAGAATCGGAATAAATGTACAAAGGTTTGTCCAACAACGCCCAGCTGTAAAATGGCAATGATCGCTATGGCAATACAGACTAACCCATTTAATTCATATTTCAGTTTTAGCTGTTTATTTTGTTTTTTTCTCGTTTTCCGTTTTCTCTTTTTAGCCATACTCATCACCTTACTACGAAAGAAAATATAACCTACCGAAAGATCAGAAAGAAAGCAGCCTGGTTTTGGCTGCATCTTGTTGTAAGTTTTCCCTTTATTATAGCATAGAATCATTCATATGAGTCGGTTTGATTGGTGCCTAAATGTAACTTCAATCGCTTGCCTGGTGCAAGCTCTTGATTGAGAAAATCCATAGGATTGGTGCTCATGACTTGAACGATTTCTGCTTCATCTTCTTTCATTTCAACCATCACTGGCACACCTTGAATGTTTACCTGCTGGAGTTTACGTTCTCCCTGTTCCTCAGCGTAAATGGCTTCATATGGCATAGGCGTATATAAAATCATTGGATCAGCCCCTCGTTTTGAGATGCCCTGTCTCCGATAAGTTCGTTCAACTTTTTAATCGCTTGTCCTACACCGCCGACTTCATTCATAAGTCCGTATTCCGCTGCCTCATGACCAACGACATTTGTTCCGATGTCTCTTGTCAAATTGCCTTTTGAGAACATGAGCTCTTTAAACTTCTCTTCTGTAATGTTGGAGTGGCTTGTGACAAAGTTAATGACTCTTTCCTGCATTTTATCTAAGTATTCAAAGGTTTGCGGAACACCAATGACAAGACCTGTTAATCGCACAGGGTGAATGGTCATTGTGGCTGTTTCGGCAATATACGAATAGTCACACGATACAGCGATCGGGACACCTATAGAGTGGCCGCCGCCAAGCACAATCGAAACAGTTGGTTTCGATAATGAAGCAAGCATTTCTGCAATTGCGAGTCCCGCTTCAACATCTCCCCCTACTGTATTTAAGATGATCAGAAGACCTTCTATTTTCGGGTTTTGTTCAACAGCTACGATTTGTGGAATGACATGTTCGTATTTGGTTGTTTTATTCTGCGGTGGAAGCTGCATATGGCCTTCAATTTGTCCAATAATGGTGAGGCAATGGATATTTGTATCTTGCGGCAGCTGCGGAACGGCTGTTTCACCAAGCTGCTGTATTTTGCTCATAATGCTATCTTTTTCTTCTGGCTTTCGCTCAGGCTGCTGTTCATTCTTTTCGTCCATTTGTCTCCATCCTTTCCTCAAACTCTTCTCCTATTATGAACAAATAGCCCATATTCCATCCGCATTCCTCACGCTACATCAAAAAAGCCCAAAGAGCTTATGCTCCTTGGGCTTAGCGTGTAGACAAATCCTCGCATTCGCCCGCAGTCCTGCGCTTCGGTGCTCACGAATGTCAAATTCGCTCCGCTCCGGTGCTCGTCCTTTCTAGACTGCAAAGGTTTTCTATCACGCTAAAAAGAAGACAAAGTGCTAAAATAAAGTTCATTTTAGCACTTTGTCAATAATCTAAAGCCCAAAGAGCTTATACTCTTTGGGCTTTTCTCATCACACTTCCATAATAATTGGAATGATCATCGGCTTACGTTTTGTTTTTTCATATAGGAATTGATTGAGTACATCGCGCATGGATTGTTTCAATGTTGACCATTCAACAATTGAGTTTTCCGTTTGCTCTTTGACAATCCCTTTGACCATTTCTGTTGCTTTCACAATCAGCTCTTCAGATTCTCTTACATAGACAAATCCTCTTGTGATGATTTCAGGTCCAGAAATTAATTGTTTCTTTTGTTTATCTAGCGTAATGACAACGATCAAGATGCCGTCTTGAGACAACAGGCGTCTATCGCGTAGCACGATGTTTCCGATATCACCAACGCCAAGACCATCGATTAAAATGTTCCCTTGGTGAACTTTTTCACCGATTTTGACGTTCTGTCCTCTAAACTCAACCACATCTCCTTTATCAATCAAGAAAATGTCGCTGCGTTTCATACCTACTTCTTCGGCAATACGAGAATGTGCTTTTTGCATACGATATTCGCCATTCACCGGAATTAAATACTTCGGTTTTAGTAAGTTCAGCATCAGCTTTAACTCTTCTTGGCAGCCATGTCCAGATACATGCACACGTTTTTGTGCAAAAATGACTTGTGCTCCGCTTCTTGTTAGGAAATCCACTGTTTTAGAGTATGTGAGTTCTTGTCCAGGAAGTGGTGTAGATGCAATCACAACAGTGTCATCTTTTTCAATATGAAGCTGTTTGTGATTTTGCTTTGCCATTTTTGTTAAAGCAGCAAGCGGCTCTCCGTGGCTTCCAGCAGTCAGGATGACCACATCGTTTTTCGCCATTTTCTTCACTTCTTGAACGGGTACAAATAATTCTTCGTCTGCTGTCACATAACCAAGCTTGATCGCCAGCTGAAGGGTTGTCATCATATTCTTCCCTGCAACGGCAAGCTTACGGCCATTTTGATTGGTTGCATTAATGATCTGCTGCACGCGGTTAATATTAGATGAAGACACAGCAACAATCACACGATTTTCAGCATTGTACATCGCATTTGAGATTTCGTCTTGGACGAGCGCCTCAGAAGGTGTATAGCCTGGTTTTTCAGCATTTGCACTGTCTGAAAGTAGTGCTAAAACGCCATTGTTTCCAATTTTCGCAATCTCTCCGATGTCACAGGCTTGGTTAAGCGCTGGGGTTTGATCAAATTTAAAATCACCTGTGCATACGATTGAACCAAGAGAGGTTTTGAAGCTGATCCCAACTGAATCAGGGATGCTGTGATTCGTTCTAAAGAATGATACTTTTGTTGTTTCAAAAGTAATGACTGATTTTGCATGTACCTCACGCAAATCAGCTTTTTGATTGAAGCCATACTGCTTTAATTTTTCTCGAAGTAACGCAAGGGTCAGCTTCGTTCCGTAGACTGGTACAGACAATTTGCTCAAGCAATGGAATACGCCTCCGATTGCTTCATCATGTCCGTGGGTAAGAAAAATTGCTTTCACCCGATCAGCACGTTCTGTTAAGTAAGAGATATCAGGAATGACGACGTCAATGCCCAGCATTTCATTTTCTGGATGCATTAAACCTGCATCTACTACATATATGTCCGAATCAATCTCAATGACATATAGGTTTTTTCCGATTTCTCCAACGCCTCCGAGTGCAATAATTCTTACGTTCTCTGTATTTTTCTTTTTCAAAATTCTTATCCTCCTAGTCTCAAGCCCGTCCATCATCGCTTAATGCTATTATAACTGAATCTAATTTTAGAAAACAAGATGAAGTCACATTTTAAGAAAGTGTTTATGTATAAAAAACGGTCATACTCAGGGACATCTGAGAATGACCGCTTACGAAATCTTTTGTTTTGATCAGCTGTTTAAAACGCTGCTTAAATCCAGTCTCTCTTCTTCTGACAAAGGCAAAAGCGGAAGACGAACAGATCCGACGTCTAGTCCTTTCAGCTGAAGAGCTGTTTTGACAGGCGTTGGATTTGGCGCTGAGAAAAGCTGTTTCATGATTGGAAGCAGCTTTTGATGGATCAATGCTGCATTCGCTGTTTGGCCTGAAGCATAGCTTTGCAGCATTTGCTGCATATCCAGCCCTACGATATGAGACGCAACAGAGACAACTCCTTTTGCACCAACAGATACAGCCGGAAGTGTTAAGCTGTCGTCCCCTGAATATACATCGAAATCTTCTGGCGTCTCAGCAATGATTTTTGTCATGGCATCAAGATCGCCGCTTGCTTCTTTGATGGCAACAATGTTAGGTATTTGTGCAAGCTTAATTGTTGTTTCTGGTGCTAATGAAGCGACCGTTCTTCCTGGTACATTGTAAAGCATGACAGGAAGAGATGTAGACTCGGCAATGGCTTTAAAGTGTGCATACATGCCTTCCTGTGATGGCTTGTTGTAATAAGGTACGACAAGCATCACTGCATCAACGCCCGCTTCTTCTGCTTTTTTCGTTAGTTTGATAGACGCATTTGTATTATTACTGCCTGTTCCTGCAATGATTTTACAACGACCATTTGCTAATTTGACCGATTGCTGAAAAAGAGCGACTTTTTCTTCATTCGATAAAGTTGGCGATTCGCCTGTTGTCCCTGCAACGACTAAGGAGTCACTGCCGTTTTTTAATAAATAATCAATGAGAATTGATAGCTTTTGGAAATCGATGTTGCCCTTTTTATCAAAAGGTGTAATCATAGCTGTTGCGATATTTCCGAAATTCATTTTTTTCACCTCATCATGATTCAATCACATTTATCTTGAAAGTTCAAACACTTCATGCAGGGCATTGACGGCCGCTCTCATGTTTTCTTCGTTCACTAACACCCAAATGGTCGTATGACTGTCAGCTGATTGTAAAATCGGAATGTTTTGCTCGGATAGTGCCGATACAATTTTAGATGTGACACCTGGTACACCCATAATGCCTGCGCCAACAGCTGATACTTTCGCACAATTTGTTGTCACAATTGGCGTATAGCCAAGATCTTTTAGGATCGACGTTGCCTTTTCAGTCATTGCACCTGTCACCGTATACACAATTTCACTCGGTGTGATGTTGAAGAAGTCGACACTGATTTGTGCGTTTGCCATTGCTTTGAAGACCTCTGTTTGTACGCTGTACTGACCTTCTTTTGCAGGAACTTTGATTTGCGTCACATCATTGACATGTGCAATACCCGTAATGAGGCGGTCGTACACATCATGGCTCATTTTATCTGAGTAGTGTGATGTAACGAGTGTGCCCTCATCATTAGAGTATGTTGAACGGACCCTCATTGGTACTTTTGCCTGCATCGCAATTTCGACAGCTCTCGGATGAATGACTTTTGCCCCTTGATATGCGAGGTTGCAAATTTCCGTATATGTCACAACTCTTAGCGGTTTTGCATTTTCAACAATACGGGGATCTGCTGTCATAACGCCTTCTACATCTGTAAAAATATCAATAAAGTCTGCCTGCAATGCAGCGCCTAAAGCAGCGGCGGACGTATCACTGCCACCTCGTCCGATTGTTGTCACGTCTCCATTTTTCGCGGCTCCCTGGAATCCAGCAACAACGACAACATCATGTTCAGACAGTGCTGCCTCCAGACGTTCGCACTTCATGTCAATAATTTTCGCACTTGTATGCTCCTTATCTGTTACAAAGCCCGCCTGAGCACCAGTCATCGCTACAGCCTTTAGACCGTTTTCATTCAGCATACTTGAAAACACAACAGCTGAGATATTCTCTCCGCAGGAAACAAGCAAGTCTTTTTCTCGATTTGTCATATGCTGCGCGCTGCCGTAAAGCAGACCAAGCAGCGTATCTGTCGCATAGGGATCGCCTTTTCGTCCCATTGCAGAAACGACGACAACCGACTTATAGCCTTTCTCTTTTGCAGATAAGATATGTGCAAGTGCCCTTTTTCTACCTTGATCATCTTTGACAGATGTACCGCCAAATTTTTGGACAATTATTTTCACTGTTTTCACTCCAAGTTCATTCTGACGTAACAGAAGAGAGCAGGCGAAAGATGCCTAACTCTCTTCTGTTCGTCCTCATCATCCATTGAATGTTAAACTAATTTTAATGCTTTTAAGCTTTCCGCAATTTGAACTGAGTTCCATGCAGCACCTTTAAGCAGGTTATCAGATACAATCCACATATGGAACCCGTTTGGACGGTCCAAATCTTTCCGAATGCGGCCGACAAATACGTCGTTTTTCCCAACAGCATCTGCAGGCATTGGATAAATTTGCTGAGACGGATCATCTTGCAGCGTAATTCCTGGTGCATCTTTTAGAATTGATTTGAGGTCTTCCACTGTTGCATCATTTGATTCTAGTTCGACGTAGACAGATTCTGAATGTCCCGTTTCAATTGGAAGTCTCACGCATGTTGCCGCTACTTCGAGCTCTGGCATATGCATGATTTTTTTCGTTTCGTTGATCATTTTCATTTCTTCGAATGTATAGCCATTGTCTTGGAATTTATCAATTTGCGGAATCGCATTAAATGCAATTTGATAAGGCATAACTTCAGGTGTTACATCTTCTTTATTTAAAATGGCTTGTGATTGGCTGTATAGTTCGTCAATGGCCTCATGTCCCGCACCTGATACTGCTTGATACGTAGAGACAATGACTTTTTTCATTCCATACGCCTGACGAAGCGGTTCTAATGCCGCTACCATTTGAATCGTTGAACAGTTAGGGTTCGCAATGATCCCTTGATGATCATGCAAATCTTTTTCGTTTACCTCTGGTACGACAAGAGGGATGTTTTCGTCCATACGAAAAGCACTAGTGTTGTCAACAACAATCGCACCTCGTTTGACTGCTTCAGGAGCCAGCGCTTTAGAAACATTTCCTCCAGCACTGAATAATGCAATGTTTACTCCTTCAAAGCTTTCAGGTGTTGCTTCCTGAACCGTGTACTCTTGACCTCTGAATGTCACTTTTGTTCCAGCAGAACGTTTTGAGGATAGTAGAGTAAGTGTATCCATTTCAAAATCTCTGTCAGCTAGTGTTTTTAACATTTGTTGACCGACAGCTCCAGTCGCTCCAACTACAGCTACATGCAATCCTCTTCCCATCAGTAAAACTCCTTCCGACCCATCCATGATTCTTTTCTTTCGGATGGCCATCCTATGACTTTTTACATTTTATTTTACCATAGAAAAGCAAGGCTTGAAGCATCTTTTTTGAATCTTTCATGATTTTCTAGTGAATCTATTATTCGTTTGGTCCAATTAAAATCGGCTGAATTTGTCTATGCTGGAGTGCCTCTTCTACTGTTTGAGATAGCAGATCCATGTTTGCGACCATAGAGGTCGGTTTTTTGAATGGATCATCCTGGCCAAACGGAATAAAGAAAATATTCTTTGTCGACATCAGCCTCATCAGATTTGTACCATTTAAGCCTAACGCATCATTTGTTGAGATACCTAAAACGACAGGTCGATGATTTCGAATGGTCGCTTTAGCAGCCATTAAAACAGGACTGTCTGTCATAGCATTTGCAAATTTCGCCATCGAGTTTCCAGTTAAAGGCGCAATGACCATACAATCAAGCGGCAGCTTAGGTCCGAGCGGCTCTGCTTTCACGATTGAGTCAATCGCTTGAAATCCAGTCAGCTTCTCAATCCGCTCGATCCACTCGGCTCCCTCTCCAAATCTCGTATTCGTGCTCTGCACCGTGTACGACACTACTGGACGCACCTCTGCCCCTTCTTTTACAAGCGCTTCGATTTGCGGAAAAACGGCTTCATACGTACAGTGGGAACCTGTTAAACCAAAGCCGATTCTTTTCCCTTTTAATGTTGTCATGATTCCATCCCCCTTTTTTCCTCCGCAAGTTCACATAAAAGCCCGGAAAGCACTTTTGCAATGATTTGTCCTGCTGTCTTAGGTGCAACAATCCCCGGGAGTCCTGGTGCAAGAAGTGCCTTTACTCCGTGCTTTTGTGCAAAGTCAAAGTCTGTTCCGCCCGGGCGGGAGGCGATATCCAAAATGAGTGTCTTTGGTGTCATACTGACGATGACAGATGAATCTAATACAAGACTTGGAATGGTATTGATGATAATATCAACGTCCGTTACTTCTTCTTTTAACCGGTCCATTGAAAATGGATCAAGCCCCATCTCAAAGGCCCTCGCTAAATGTGCCGTGTCTGCCGCCCCTACTTTTACGTCTGCCCCTAGTGCCCGAAATGTGCGGGCAATCGTGAGTCCTGTTCTTCCAAGTCCGAGAACAGCGACATGTGACCCGTGAATCGTATAGTCCGTTTGCTGAATGGCCATCATGATAATCCCTTCAACTGTTGGAATAGAGTTATATATGGCAATATCATCTCGCTCAAACAGCTTCACAAGCTTCCGGTTCACCTGCTTTGCCAGATTGTCTAAGTACGTATTTGAAATACCTGAGTACAAGGTACAATGGGCAGGGGTTCTTTCTAAATATTTGGCTTCCAGCAAGACCTGCTCGTTTGAAAAAACTGTAGCAACAGCGCCTTCATCCGTTGCTCCTGATACTGGCAGGATCATACTGTCTACTTGTTCGAATGGAAGTTCAGACATTTTCAGCTTTTCAGCACCGATAAATCCATGATCCAGCTGATCAAATCCGACCAAAAACACTTTGGCATGCTGCTGTGACAACTTGCGAATAATTTCAAGCTGCCTTGCATCTCCCCCGATCACCGCAACCGTTAAACCGCTCAACATACTGACCGTTCACCTTCTTTATTTAAAAAAGTCTGTAATATTTTCTGAATCTCCCTTTCAGCATATGAGGAGAGGATTCAGCCTGTGAACGAATCAGAGAGAGAAAAGAAAAAGAGCACCCATGTGGGTGCTCTTAGATTGTTGACAAAGGGCTAAAAGGGTTTTCTTTTAGCCCTTTGTCTTCTATTCAGCGTGATAGAAAACCTTTGAAGTCTAGGAAGGACGAGCACCGGAGTGGAGCGAATTTAGCATTCGTGAGCACCGGAGCGCAGACCTGACAAAGAATGCGAGGGTTTGTCTACACGCTGAGAGCACCCGTTATTGTGGGTGCTCTTTTTCTCCGTGCGGCTGAAGTTCTTCAGGCACATCGAGAATGATCATATCTGATCCTATTTTTTGAATGTGATTCCACGGGACGCGGATGTCATTTCCTTGTTTTCGAAAGCCAAACCACTTCACGGAAGGTATAATGAGTGCTGTAATTTGACCGTCCTGTTCATTGATTTCAAGGTCGGTTTGTCCAAGCACGCCAAGCCGCTCCGCTCTTTTAATATCGACGATCTCTTTTCCTGACAGTTCACTCAGCCTCAAAATCGCATCACTTCCCTTCCGTATCATATATGCGGCAGGCAAGAGGAATAGACCAGATCTCTTTAATGACTCGTTTGGAGAGAAAGCTGGGTCCCTTTCATATAGTGATCATGCCACAATTCCAAGTTGTAAAGCATCCAGACTTTTTGATCCGCTCCATTTTTGTTTTTCTGATTCGGATCATTTCGTAAAAATTGCTCTAGTGGTTTTCTTTGAAAGAGTTCTGTTGCAAAGCTTTGTTGGTCAAGAAGCTTCTCTTCGATTTCTTTCATTCTTTTGCTCATCCAATGATACACTGGAACCGGAAAACCCATTTTTCTTCTATATAATATACGCTTATCCACCGTTTGCTCCATTGTCTTTTTTAACATATATTTTGGAATGTCTTGTACTTCACTTGTTTTGAGACTCGACTGAAAAAATGCTTGCAGCCTGCTAGGCAGTCCCTTATAAGGAAGCTTATACTTGAAGGGCATGTCATTAACAAATTGGATGATGCGATGGTCAAGAAATGGAACACGTGCTTCTAGTCCATGTGACATCGTCATCATATCCAGCCGGTCTAACAGATTGGGTAAATGAATCTGCTGAAATAAATAAAGCAGTTTATTTTCATACGACGCTCCCTCCATCTTTTGAAAACAATGAGTGATAAACTGGTTCATGTGTGAGTCAGGGGGATCAATTGAATCAGCGTGACGACTTAAAAGCTGCTCTTTTTCGCCAGCAGTAAACCACGCATACCTTTTTTTGTAATGATCCATCTCACCATCAAGATCGATCATTTGATGTACCTGCTGCTGAAAAGATGGTTCAAATAATACCTTTGAAAGGATGGAGGACATTTTTCGGTTTTTTTGAAGCCATAAAATTTTCCGCCAATCTGCTGGACTCCTAAAGACACGTCCATAACCTGCAAACAATTCATCCGCTCCTTCACCACATAGAACCACCGTCACGTGCTTTTTTGCTTCCCGTGACATATGGTAAAAAGCGACTTCATGAGGAATAGAAAGAGGATGATCCCTTCGCTTCACAACTTCAGGCAGTAATTGAAAGTACTCTTCTTCACTCATTCGATGTGAGTGAAGCTTGACATTGTATTGATCTGCCGCCAGCTTGGCATAGCTCTCTTCAGAAAAGCCTTCCTCTTCAAAGCTGGTCGAAAAACAATGAATATTCTCGTTTTTGTATTTGGACATCAAAGCGACAATCGAAGTCGAATCCACTCCACCGCTCAAAAAAGCTCCCACAGGCACATCAGACATCATCTGTTTTTGCACACTATCTTGAATTAATTCAAACAATTCCTTTTGATAATAACGTTCTCCCCGATCGATCCCATCAGCTGGGAGCGGATATTGCCAGTAGATCTCTTTTGTTATGCCTGTTTCATCTATTTTCAAGATAACACCTGGTGGTAATTTTTGAATTCCTTTAAAAAAAGTCTGCTCGCCGATCGCATAACGGAAGGATAAATAACTAATAACAGCCTCCGGCTCAATCGCAGTTTGTATGTCTGGATGCTGAAAAAGAGCCTTCATTTCCGACCCGAAAATAAGCCCTCCCCGGCATTCTGAAACATACAGCGGTTTAATCCCAGACCGGTCTCTAAACAAATAAAGTGCTTTCTTCTTTTTATCCCATATCGCAGCTGCAAACATTCCGTTTAATTGCTCAACAAAGGAAATTCCGTATTCTTCATAGCCATGAACCAGTACTTCTGTATCTGTCTCTGTACGAAATAAGTGGCCTTTATTCCATAAGTCTTCTCTTAATTCTTTGAAATTATAAATCTCTCCATTTAGAATCACACATATAGAATCATCTTCATTTGTTATTGGCTGAGGCCCAGATTGAATATCGATAATGGAAAGCCGCGTATGAACCAAACCAACTGAGTCATCTTGATATATACCACTATCATCAGGTCCACGCACAGCAAGTGCGTTTTTCATCTCCAGTAAGATGTGAGGATCAAGTGGTGCTTGGTTAAAATGACAATAGCCTGCAATGCCGCACATAGACATGGCTCCCTTCCATTAATGATCTGACTGCTGAATCGTCATTGCGAAAATATGCATAAATGGATTATCTTGAAAGCGAATTTCATCAAAAACTACTTTTTGCGAAAAGGTGAGCGAATCAAGCCATAGGTTTGATGTCAAATGATGATTAATGCCGGATACTGTATGAATATAATCAAATGCATATGCCGCTCGATCATGAAAGGCAGGTTCACGTTCAATCACATCCGTTAATGAAAGCCGAGACTCACAGACAACGTTCCCATCTCGTAATAATGAAATCTCTTCGTAAAGATTGCCATTTGAAGAACAACCAACGACGTGAAGCGCTTCTGCTTCAAGTGGCGGAAAATGAAGAGACTGTCCCTCTAGTTCAATATTGTCTCCTTGATCTTGATATATGAACTGAAAAGGAATCCCTTCGACAAAAGGTTCTTGCACGTTCATGATTAACTCAGCTGGCAAAGAAGCTCCGCCAATTGTTAATTGGCCTTTTTCATATTCATTTCGATATGTGATGCCTCTGTTATTGACATAATCATGAAGAGAGAGAGTTTGATAGGTCTTCATTTTGAATCACCTCTTTTAGTTCTGTGAGCAGGCTGGTTTCCACTTCTAATGTTTTTTGAAACCGATTTGCCGTTCTTTCTATCATACTGCGAGGGTTTTTACTGAGGCCTACTCTAGCCGTAAAATTGGCGAGCACTGTCCAGCTTTGATAAGCATCTTCAAAAGCTTGAATAAGGGGATGTAAAAACTCATTTTCATACGAAGATAAGAATGTGACCATATGTTTTCTGGAGTTAGCCACATCCTTTAATCCTTCAAAGTAAACATTGTCTAATAAATTTCCATTTTCATTGTCTTTGATACTATCAATATAATCCCTTTGAATGACTGAAATAGCGCCTAGCCCTGTGACAGCTTCAGGCAAATCAAAATGCGGCGGTGCTCCTTCTAAGATGGCAGCATGCTCCTTTAATATCACCAGCACATCTGGTTCTTTCTGAAGTTCCACATGTTTGATCCACTTATAACGATTTTCAGTTCGAGGTGTATGTTCATATACAGAGCGGGCAGCTTTCAGCAAGTGGTCTTTACTCAATGTGCCATGATAGGAGTATGCATGGTCACTGACCACTGCATGATCATCATTCACCTCAAGTACTTCCAATGTGTGATACCCATGCTCTCTTTCGTAAAATGGACAGTACGGTAATTCAAATATATCTAAAGAAACAGAGACAGTCCCTCCGCTTGGATGCTGTTTAAACACACGGTTGATATAGAGGTCTAATTCCTCTTCCGTGTAAAAAATCTCTTCTAAATGAATGCCATTATGATGGAGAATATCATCACGAAAATGTTTAAAGGAACCGATCAAAACAAACCCTTTGTCTTGAGGTCTATAAACAAGGCCTGCCTGCCTCCAAACCCTATCAATTTCAATCCCTTTTCTAAGAAGCATGGCTGCAATCGTTAATTGAGAACAGTTTAAATAATTGTTCCGGTAAATAGGTGCTGCAGTAGCCACATATGTCTCCTCCTTTTTATACCCAGCGATTTTTTAACGGGATAATACCCAGCTCTTTTTTTGCAATCACTTCTTTTAATAAATCTTCAGAAGGCGGATGAAATTTTGCCGCTTTCACATCTCGGCTTAAACGCTCAAGCAAAGAGCCTTGCTGTAACGAAGAAAAACCCTCGACCTGAGAAGCTAGCTGTACGATTTCTTCTGCTGATTGCGTCACAAAATGTTTTGTAATCAGCGTCTTCGTATACAAATCACTCGAGTAATGATTTTGTTTCTTTTCTTGATCTGCTTGCTGAGCGCAAGCCATAAGCTGAGAATGTGCAACATCTAATTTCATTTTCATATCTGCAATACGAAATTGCTGGCCTGGTAAAAAGGCTGTTTTTTTCTTGGAAATTCGATCATTTCTTTTATATATCACACCGAGGGCATGTTCATATGCTGCTTTTGCAATGCCATAATAAACAGCTGTAACAGCTAGACGAAACCAATAGATTAAATTTTCAGTATCTTCTATTGCGTAGCCTTCTCTCCCGATGAGCTGATGATCGGGTATAAATACTTGGTCAAAATGAATGTGATGACTCATCGATGCCCTCATGCCCGAATAATTCCACGATTCCTCAATCGCAGCACCTTCACTCGGTAATGTCATTAAGAGCGCCGTCATTCCATATTGAGATGTGCATGACGACGGCGCATACTGACAATAAATCGGTAAATATTTAATGCGCGGTGCACCAGTCACTGTAAATTTAGTTCCACTCACAAGATACCCGCCATCTGTTTTTTCTGCAGTAATGGTCGGAATTCCGTCCATTTGCTTACGCTGATAAATAAAAATCACATTCGGATCGCTAACAGAAGCGATTAGTTCTCCTGACTGCAGAATATCGTCAAAAACTACGGCTTGCTGCTCACTTGTAAGCACTTCAGAAAATGCGCCGAGCGAATAGTAATGCATCGCCATAATGAGTCCTGTCGACGCGCATCCTTTAGATATGTGTGACAAAAGAGTCACCGTTTCTTCAAATCCATACCCAAGACCACCGTCTTGTTTCGGCATATTGGCGACATGTAATCCACAATCAATCAGCTCGTCTAGATTCTGATGCGGGAACTGAAATTCGTCATCAAGCTGACCCGCCCTTTCCGAAAATTGCAAAACAAGACGATCAATCGTTTCTTGACGAAGCTCCGTCAGTGTCATATTCATCCCTCCTCTGTCTAAAGAATAATCTATTTTGTTTCAATAAAAGGTCATCCGGAGTCCCTCTCTCTCGAATGACATAATCGTTTCCTTCAAACAAAAGCAGCTCTAGCGGAGAAGAATGACCTAAAAATAAGGTAGGGCTGTAGCAAAGTCCATATGCCCCAGATTTCTCAATACAAAGAAGATCACCTACATCGCCTTGCGGAAGCTCCACCTGCCGGCCAATTAAGTCTTCCGGAGTACAAAGTGGACCCACAATCGATTGTTTCACTACAGCCGAAGGTTTACTGGAATGTTTAATGAGCCGCATCGGATAATTATTGCGGAGCAGCCTGCCTCTAAACGTCATCGCTTGATGATGATGCATTCCTCCATCTGCAATTAAAAACGTCTGCTCTTTTGATTCTTTTACATATTGTATAGTGGTTAAATAAACACCACATTCCGCTAAAAGAAATCTCCCCATCTCAATAATAAACCTCGGAAATTCCAGCTCATCTTCGTACGCTCGAATCAATTCCGCTACGTTTTGAAATAACCGTTCAGCATGAAGAGGTGTCTCATGCTGAAAATACGGAATTCCAAACCCGCCGCCTAAATCAACCATCTGGCATGTTAGTCCATATTCTTTCTTGATTCGAACAGCTGTATTAAGCGTGTATTCAAACGATGATAAAAGCGATGTTTCATCAAGAACTTGGGTTCCCAAATACATATGAATCCCTTTAAAAACAAGCGAATGATCATACTTCTGAAATAGGTCAAATACGTCTTTCAGTTTGGATTCATCTATCCCAAATGGACTTGGAACTCCGCCCATTTTGATTTTTGCTCGTGACTCAATGGATTCAGGATTAATCCGAATGCCGACGGATGCTCGTTTGTTTTGATGCTTTGCAGACTCAGCGATATAGATGAGCTCTTCTTTCGATTCGGCAATAATACAATAGATCTCGTGCTGAATCGCAATATCGATCTCTTGCTTCTGTTTACCAGGACCAGAAAAAATGATATGCTCCGGCAAATAACCTGCATTTACAGCCATAAGGAGCTCTCCTGCAGAAGCCACTTCTATACCAGCTCCAAAAGACCGTAACAATGACGCAATCGAGACATTTCCATTGGACTTAAATGAAAAGAACACCTCTGCTGATTGATGGAGCCATCCTGTAATGTGATCATAGTGATCTTTCAACGCATCTCCATCGTATACATACATCGGCGTCCCATAACCATTCGCTTTCTCTAAGAGCGTAGAGTCATTTTTCGGCAAATTCTCTCCCCCTTTCTGCTGAAAATTCCATATCATCAAACTTTGTCAGCATATGAATCTGCTTATCCTTCTTCATATGGTAAAACAATATAAACAGGCGATAATGCCACATATCATCCGCTCTCGTTTTACCGAAAGTATAAATAAAAAACCCACCATCTTCTCCCGGATCGAGTGCTTCGGTCACCTCCGTTAACACATCTTCAAACGGCAGGTCGGCACTGCATGAGAATCTTTTAAAGCGGCTTTCAATATATTCGTAGGTTGAAAAAAAACGACAAATGATTGGGAGTAAATAAGTAACTTGCGTGAACCGGGCATTTATTTCAATGATCGGTATAAGCTGTTCATTCATATCAATGATCGAATCAACGCCAACCACACCTCGATACCCTTCTTCATATAGTAGATCTATGATTCGATGCATGCTTACTTCATATTCACGTTTTTTGTCCTGTTCATAAATAGGCGCAAAATCGGTCCCTAAGTAGATGCCGTCCTCATTGATTTTCTGTTCTGTAATTGAAAGTAAGTGTGATCCTTCCTCTTGAATGAGCAATTGGGCATTTAAAGATCGCTTAATCGGATGCCACCCCTCTAAGAGAAGGTCTGTTTGGATTTTTCTTCTTTCAATAAAGGTCACTAGCTGCTTAAATTCTCTCTCGTTTTTTAAAATACGAAGTCCCTTACCAGATGATCCATAAGGTATTTTCAGAACCATTTTTGAGAAATGATTCGCTCTTAATTCTTCATACGTCTGTTTTAACTCGTCAGCATTTTGACAAACAGCACCACACGTGACAGTAAACTGATGTTTTTCTGCCCATTTTCTAGTCGAAACCTTATGATTGAATCGTTTTACAAGTGTTGGATTTGAACCATAAATCTTTCTTTTTTCAAGCGATGATGCTTGTTCAACCGATTCATCTAAAAGATAGGGTACAATGAGTCCCTTTAATTTCAAGGCATCTTCTTTTTGAACCATATGCGGAAGCTTGACACCTTGCTTTTCCAAATAGGCTAAAAAAGCAGGTTCTGGCTGGTGATGCATAATGACATGATGATCCTTAGAAGCAATCAAAAGCAGTTGTTGTTCTTGTTGGAGAACTAGTTCATTTTGAACATGGTCTGTCATAACAGGTAAAGCCTTTGTTTGATCCCAGCTTTGTTCTTGATTCATATTCCCAAACCATATGACGTCGTTTCTTCCCTTAAAATCAAATAGCGCTGCCGGATCTTTCATCACACTACTCCTTATGAACAGAATGCTTTTGTATTTCTAAAGACCGGTTAATGTGAAAAAATCGTTTGCGAATAGGCTGATTCCAGGTATGAACGACATCATTTGCATCCAGCACTTCAGATAAATAAGCAAGTGATTCAGGCTGAAGTGCATCCATGACAAGATCAGAAATCGTATGAGGAAAGACTTCATTCACATAATGCAAAGCAAAATAGACCATCTTTTCAAAGCCATACGCTTTCGTTCGACGGACAAACAACTCCACATCCAATAGGTCTTCTTTCATAAACATGCCATATATATCAAGCAACTTATAAAGCAGCAAGTCTTTCATTGACTCCACTTCATTTAAATAAATCGCCTCTTTGTAAAAATGAATACATAAGAAAATCAGCATATCCTCTTCTTTTAATGACCATACAAGATGCTCATCAACAGACGTTTGAATTCGTCTAGACAGCATTTCTTGGACAATTGAATCTGTCCGGTTTCCTGTCATGAGGTCAACTGAAAACTGAACATCAATTTTATGACAATCAATAAAGCGGCATTCTGGTGTAGGTTTCATATAGGTGTAGGTTTGATGTGAGTTCATGATGAGGTAAAGAATGTCTTTTCGTTTCGCAGGTGTGACTGTCTCCGTTTCATAGTTCCAAGAACCTTGAATATAGCCTAATTCTTTTAATACATGTCCGGTTTCTTGCAGCTGATCTTGTGAGATAAAGAGATCGTTGTCTCCAAATAAGCGAAGCCCTACATCGCCGTATGCCCACTGGCCAAGCACACTTCCTTTTACAATGGCATACTCAATTCCTTTTTGATCAAGTGCTTTGAATAACTGATCATTTAACGTAATATTGTCTCGTGCCGTTTCTAATTGCCCTTTATACATAATTTCTAATGACTTTAAAAAATAAGTTGCTTTAAAATCTTTTCTTAAATGAATGGCATAACGTTTAATATTTTTCCATGCAATACCGGCTGTCCGGTGAACATGCAGCATTCCGAGAATGACATTCCAGTCTTGCTGCTGATACAGAAGCTCCTGCATCTCTTTTATCTGGCTGTCTTCTAAAAAAGGATCAGATAAAATGAGGGCTGTGTGCTCTTCTTGAGTCAGATTACTTTGCAGCATAGTGACCCTCCTTTATATGAAGCATCTCATTTGGCCAATTCTTTCGATTTCGACCGTACGTTTGTAAAAAGACTTGCACCCATCGATCGATACCAAATGCAGCACAACCTGAATAAAGCGGCATACCATCTTCTCCCTTGATCTGGAACCTTTCACAAAGCATCTCTCCACAGTCGTTAAAAGAAGCGATCGAAACGTCTTTCTTTTCTGTCACAGCTACTAACTCATATTTGCTATTCGCCATTAATTGATAATTCGCTTTATCCATATCATCATAAAAGAAAAAGGGGTCATTTGCGGTCGTGACCTTTCCGCTAAGGCCAAGCTGATGAAAACATTGCCATGTGTGTTCAAGAAGTGTTTTTCTTGTTTCGTTGATGTATTCGTTATCACCGATAAAGACAATTTCACGCATACTAAATTCTAGTTTCCGAAGAGGATCGACTTTCCAAGAAATTTCATGTCTAAAACACTGCCCCGCTGCTGTCATCATTTGATTGTCTAGATAGGTCTTTCCTTCCCATTCCTCATAACAGTGATAACAAATACACGGCTGTAAAAAACGGCCTGCTTGCTGGAAGTGTTCAGGCAGAAAACCATGATGCTTTTCTCGAATGTCATCAATAATTTGGTAATCATGAGGTATTTCAAAAACAGAATAAATATTTTGCGGAAAATTCGTATGGTATTTACATTTTTCCATTAATTCTTTACTCATCGTAGAAGGGTATCTTCTTATTTTGGCTCCAAGTGAAGCTCCCATATTTAAGAATAATTGATCAAAATAATGTGAGAGTTCCATTTCAATTTCATCATAGAAGGTTCTCTTTTGATCATCCTCGCTTAGTTTCGAATGAACAGGCTCATTGGACAAATGAATATTTGATTTCATTTCCTTTTCACGAAACCTCCGCAGTTGAGCTACATTTGACGATAACTTTAAAAACGCAGCTGATATTGCCTCTGCATCTCCCGTTTGATCTACTGTTACTTCTATAACAGATTCCTCTTCAAGAAGATCAACGTGCAAAATGTGAGCAGATAGAAAAGAAACTCTTTCCACAAAATCCGGTATCATTGTATCTTCTAGTGCATCTGGTAAAGGCAGCTGAAGGGTTTTCAACTAAATACCTCCCTTTTCATTGATCACTTTTGGTGCTTCTAATGATTGTAAAACTTTATCAAGATATTCATAAATAGACTCCCCCAGATGTACATCACATAACTCAATCGCCGATGGATGGCTATCTTGAACTGCAAGCCCCCACCTCGCCTTCTTCAGCAGCAGTCTGTCATTGTGACCATTGCCAAAAGCAATCACACGATGTAAATCACTTTCTCCAAAACAATCTAATAAATGACGTTCAAGCATATCTGCCTTACAAATTCCTTTCGGGGAAATCACTTGTGCATTTAAAAACTGTGCATCCGCAACATCACAATGACAATCTCTTAATAGATGAGCGATATCTATTTTTTGTTTCGGTAAAATAAATAGCTTTGTCACACGGTCAAATCTGAACTCTTTCTGATGACCAACCTCTATTTTTTCTCGTGGAAATGTGTAAAGCATGCAATATTTCAACTTAGCGCTTTTACTGGATGCCACATGCTTCCCGTGTGATTCCATGACAAATTCAGCTTGACCATCAAGTGATGAGATGACCTGCCGGCATATAGCAGCATCTAGATATTGTATAACGTCAAATGTTTTCTTTTGATGGTGGCAAATCACATTTCCATCATTCAACAACACATCATGATGAAATAAATCGAGTAAAGATGGATCTAAGTTCAGAGAGAAGAAAGAATCATACGTTCTGCCTGTGACAATCATTGAAATAATGCCTCTTTGGCGCAGCATGTTCACTGCGCCATGGACATCACCAATAAGCCTGCCTCTGTCATCAATTAATGTTCCATCCAAGTCAAAAGCGGCAAATTTTATCTCGCAAAGATTTAGTTCTGCTTCCACTGATCACACCTTTTTCAGCTGAGCATTTGCTACATATTCATTGAATAGACGCAATGATTCTGAATCTACTTGTCCAATTGGAGGGCTTTTGAATAAGAATGGGCAAACGTCATGTATGACACCGCTGTGATTCATGTCTTTAGCTGCTTTTGCTACACGCATTGCGTTAGCGATAACACCAGCTGAATTCGGAGAATCTTCTACTTGTAAACGAATTTCAAGCGAAATGTCTGAATCCAAAACGGAATTTCCTTCCAATCGCAGGAAGCAGACTTTATGATCTCCTAAGTAGCTGACATAGCCATTTGGACCTGCTGCCACTTCGCTGGCATCAATACCAGAGGCAAATAATGCTTTTCTCTTCGATTTTTGTTTACTCGTTGATCTCATTGGGTTGGCAAGGTTTAAAAAGTCTGTATTGCCTCCCACATTCAATTGGTACGTATTGGTAATGTCAATCCCTCGGGATTTTAATAGCTCAATTAACGCTGTATGCAGTGTTGTGGCACCTAAATGACTTCTTAAGTCATCTCCAAGGAGCGGGGTATCCGACTCTTCAAACATTTTGACAAATTCAGGATCATTTGCCACCGGTTCAGGTGTCGCATTAATAAAGGCAGTTTGCGCGTGTGCACACGCCTCTGCGTATACTCGAACAGCTTCAAATGAACCCGTCGGTAAGAAGCAGACTAGTACATCTGCCTGAACGTCCTTTAATCTTTGCGTCACATCATGTGTGTTCATTTTTAATGAATGTTCATGCGGCTGAATGCAGTTGGACAAATCTCCTTCAAGACCATCACACAAAGGACCTGCTTCAACGGGTACTTGGAAAAACGGGACATCTATATGTTTTACTGCAGCCGTTGGTTTAGTAAAAATGGCCTCTGACAAGTCTTTTCCTACTTTATTTTGATCTACTTCAAAAGCTGCAACAAATTCTACATCAGACAAGTGATAACCTCCAATGACATCATGCATAACACCGGAGAGCGTATCCATCTTTTCCTTTGCCAATTCTACAAATTGAACGATACTTGAAGCGCATGATCCTACTCCTGCAATTGCTACGCGAACTTTTGTCATTTTCATAACCCCTTTTTTTAGAATTTATAGAGCCAATTTTCGCTTTTGACGAGATTGAAAGATATACCATTCCCGATAACCTAATTCCTTCAGCACCTGTTTTACTTTCAGCCAATCATCTGCTACGCGGGCTGGCTGATGGGCATCTGAGCCAAACGTGACATCCACACCATAAAATTTGGCTCGCTCTAATAGATCCATTGATGGATACCAACCGCCGCAGTCTTTTGTTTTGCCAGAGGTATTCACTTCAATGACAGAACCACTCTCCGCAATTGCTTTTAGTGCATCATCGACAGCTTCTGTTTTGAGATGAGCAATCTCTGGATAAAAACCTTTTAAGGCGTCAATATGGCCTAAAACGTCGAACATTTGACTCTCAGCAGACATTTTAATCAACTGGTAATATGTTTCTTTTTCAATGATGGCTTGCTGCTCTGTGATTCGTTCCCACCGTTTCCGGTTAAATAGGTCGTATCCATTACTGACATGAACCGAGCCAATGATATAATCAAATGGATAATGTCGATACACGTCTCGGTAAAGGGCCTCGTGTTCTGGAAAATAGTCAGATTCAACACCTAACAGCACGTGAATTTTTCCGTCATATTCCCTTTTCAACTGCAGGACTTCCTCTATATATGATTGAAATTCACTTTTAGCCATCGCTACCCATGGTTTAAAGTGGTCAGCCTCTTCACCAAAGAAGGGAGAGTGATCCGAAATCCCGATAAAGTCCAGACCTAATTTCACAGCCTCATCGACATATTCTCTGATGTTCCCCTCCGCATGACCACAGCGTTGATGATGTGTGTGCAGATCAAATTTCATGCAATTTTTACTCCTCTACATGGCAGTATAGCCGCCGTCAACCATCAAATTTTCTCCTGTAATAAAACTCGCTTCATCTGAAAGAAGGAAGATGACAGCAGATGCGATCTCTTCTGGATCAGCGGTTCGTTTTAACATGTGCATCCCGCCAATATCAGGATGCTGATTTGCTTGCTCTCTTGTTAATCCAAGCTCTTCCAAATGGAACCGCTCGTTATTTTTGTTCCATACCGTACCTGGATTCACTGCATTTACACGAATACCTGCATCCGCCAAATCCATTGCCATGCACCGCGTCATGTTGACAACTGCTGCTTTTGTCGCGTTATATGTTAAATATTTCGGCTGGGCAATGTGACCTGAAATGGAGGCAATATTTACAACCGATCCTTTTCCTATTTTCTCCATGTATGGCGCAGTGTGTTTCACACAAAGTGCTTGTCCCATAATATTCAAATCCATGATGCGCCGCCATTCTTCAACGGTTGCTTCAAGACCCCGCATGATAAAAACGGCTGCACAATTCACCAGCATGTCTATTTTTCCGAAATGATTGGCTGTTTTTTCGATCATTGAAACAATTGATGCTTCATCAGCAATATCAGCCTCTATAAACAAAACATCATATCCATTTGCTTTGAGCTGTTCTTCTGCTGACATTCCGTAATTTACATGGTGATCAGCAATGGCGACTTGTGCGCCTTCTCGTGCGGCTCGTTCTGCGACCGCATATCCAATCCCTTGAGCCCCGCCTGTCACAATAACCGTCTTTCCTTTCATACCTCGCATGTAGCTGCCTCCTCTTACCACTGAAGTCTTTGCCCGTCTCTCAACAATTCTCCTGTTGGTCCATCTCGGGGCAGCTGTGCCGCCCACACGATTCCTGATGCACCTTCCTGTGTGGTTTTAACAGCCTCTGATGTCCCCATGTCCGTTTGTACCCAGCCAGGACACACTGCATTCGCAAGAATAGAATAGGGTGCCCCTTCTAAAGCGGTGACTTTTGTGAGAACATGCAGTGCCGCTTTTGACATCCGGTAGTACGGACCGCTTTTTCCGTCACGCCTGACATCGTCTGAAGCGTAGATCGCCGAAAGCCTTCCCATACCGCTAGATACATTGACGATCCGTCCATATCCTCCCTGTTTCATATAAGGGAAAACGGCCTTGGTCATTCTGACTGCACCATACACATTCACATTCATCGTTTCTTGAAGAGTCGATACCGGAAGATCTAGAAAAGATGGAAATGTGTGATCCTTTATGTTGTCATGAAAGACACCGGCATTATTAATGAGCACATCCACTCTGCCGAACGAATCTTTCATAAATTGCGAGAAACGTTCAACCGATTCTTCATTTGTTACATCGAGCTGAAATGGCACAACATGCTCAGCCATTTCAGACGCAGCTATTTTGGCACTTTCAAACTGCCGTGCAGTTAAAATAACAAGCATTCCACACTGCGCAAGCTGTCTGCACACTTCTTTGCCTATGCCCCTATTTCCACCAGTGACAACAGCGACCTTCATATTCTCATCCCCTTCTGGAGATACCAATCTTCCTTCAGCTGGTTCGATGCAGATTCTAGTGCTTCGAAAGACCAATCAATATACCAGTTTAATAGGTGAGGTGTATAGGTATGCAGCAATGTTAAATACCGCTCTGTTGGAATATATAAAAGTCTGATAAACGCAGATATAGAACGCCATTCATATTCGGATAAGTCATCTGCATATGCCTTTAAAAATTGAATTGTTTTCACAATATCTAGTTGAAACGTTCCTCTCTTGATTCTCGTTAATAAAAATGCAGATATGGCTGCATCATATATTCGTGGTCTAAAGCCTGCTGTATCAAAGTCAAGAACCATGGCAAGCTTTTTGTCACGAATTAACAGGTTGCCAGAATGAAAGTCACCATGTGTCACAGCATGAGGTAATGCTTCGTATATACTAGGGTTTAACAGCGTGATGATATTCATTAGTTCTCGATCATACACTTTGAGCAAAGCAGCAGCCTTTTTAGAAGAAACAACCTTTTTTAGTGCGTAAGCCGTCTTGCCGAGCGTTTCGTGCGGAGAAGCAATCCAGTTCTTCAATTCGCAGTTTGGATTCACAGGCCCTTTCGGTAAGTCCTTTAATGAATGAAGCTGTTTTAATACCCGAATGGCTTCTTGTTCATCAGAACGATTTCCCATTTCATATGGTCTTCCTTCAAAATAAGGCCGCAGCTGCCAAAAATGTTCTTTGAATAAAATGGTCTTACGATGGTCTTCTGCCTCCATCATAGGCTGGATCGGGAAATGATGATCAAGCAGAGCATCTGTTAAATCCTCTAAATACTGAAGCCACTCCGCATCATGATTTCTTGCACATTTTTTCAAGACAAAGCGGTTTTTGATCGTTTCTACAAGCCACCCTTCATTAGGGCTTCTTCCGTTTAAAGGTGTTAAACGCATCGGCTTTTCAGAAAACCAATATTTCAGGACATTATAAGCATCATCTAATGTCGTCATGTCCTCACCCCTTTTTCTCAAGGTTTTGGATCTTCATAAGCACCTGGCCTGCCTCGTCCCGCTTGTCTATGCGCAGGCATTTCACATGAGATTCTTCTTTTAATTTGTGAAAAAGCTTTTCGTTTTGATGAATCACCTCTGGATAGACTTGAAAGGCATATGAGAAAAATTGGAGCGCGTTACCCATTCGCTCCTTATTTCCATTCCAAAGTTTCTCCCTTGTGATGAGCCGTTTGAATGTCCTTTTCATAAGGCGGGGGAATGTCTGTCTTCTCTTGACATCAAGCCAAATGATCGTATCAGCATATTCAGCCAATATGTGGTGAACAGATGAATATTGACCATCAATGACCCATTTCTTTTCTTTGACAATTTCATGGACACTATCGATAAACACCGTCTTATCTGTTTTTTTCCAATTCGCTTGCCAGAATAGGGCATCGAGTTCATAGTGAGGTAACGTTAACTCCTGCTTCAATTGATGTGCAAGGGTTGTTTTTCCAGATCCAGGTGGACCGACAATCCAAATTCGCTGGCTAGCTCCTTTATTGTTCAAGTTGTTCCCTCCGTTACAGAACACGTTCATGCTTTTGAATGTCGTTTCTCACTTTTACTAGCAGATCAAGTGCTTCATCCCAATTCAGGTTTTCTGTTAATTCAAATACAGGTGTTTCGCTTGAATGAATGGACACATCTTTACATAATAGATCTAATGCTTCCGGCGAAAAGCCATTTTCCTTTAATAGCTGGCCAAAAAGTGTATGTGCGGGAGTCAATCTTGTTTCAGGTGTACTAAAATAGTGAATCATTCCCGCCATTGCTTCTACAGGACCCGGTGACAGGTGAATGCCATTAAACCGGGTACACACGTTAGATAAACCAAACCGTTTTTGCTCCGACAGCAGCATGTGTTTAAAAGAACCCGCTTTTGCCTCTTTAGGATCCGTTGCACCGATAAAATCTTCTCTTAACTTCCTCATAGGCTGCTTTGAAAAACATTCAATGACGATAATAGACTTTGCAGGTGCAGTGAACCATTCTATTTGACAAGGGTGAAATGAATTGAGCAGAAGCATCTTTTCTCCATCCACCTCGGCCTCTATGGCGTATGTGCCCGCACCCAGCTTGTCTACCTTGACGTTTCGGGTTAACAGCTCTAAACCATACGGCGTAAGCTCTTTGTACTTTTGTAAAAATTGATGGCCTCCATATATGAAATGTTCCTTCTTTTTAAACTCTGGGTATTTCATGGCGAGCATCTTTTTTGCTGCATCTGACACTTCACTCAGACCGTGTTTAGAAATTTTATTTAGCATCCCATATTGATTTTCAATAATTTTCTTTCCCTTCAAATATAAGGATGATATAACGCGCACGGCCCCTATTTCTATCTCACGATCATCTAATCGTTGGAGAAGTTCATCTAGTATTAGATCAAGCTGTACACCTTTATTGATACTTGTTAATTCAGGCTTTAGCATCAACAGAAGATGATGTTGATTCAATTGTTGTTGTTTTTCAATTTCATATGGATGAATGGTCACTGCCATAGGTTCTTTTGTATGAATACATGCTTGAACGGCTTCAATGACTCTTTTTTTCATCCTTTTTACCACATTGTCACGCCTTTAAAAATTAAATCTGTTGTCACATCGCCCATGGAATGAACCGCATTCATGACAAGGTCTTCAATTCTTTTTCTATCAACTTCATTTCCATCCCACTGCTGAATACGGACGGCAATTTCATCAGGGTTGTGGAGCGGTGCCTCTTTTGAAGTAAAGATATGCACTTCTGTTGGCTTTTGAATCGTTTCAAAAATTTGATCTGCCAGCCTTTGTGCGAGCACCCCATATAATTTCCCTGTATGATCAAGCGGGTTTTTCCCAGCTGGCGCTTCAATACTCATAGACCGCATTGGGGTGATCAGTCCATTTAATCTATTTCCTCTTCCAACAACTCCTACATCGCCGGTATCTGCTACAGAACCTAGCGCTGTTAAGTACGGACGGCCATTGCGATCTGTTGCGTTCAGCATGAGATCAGGCGTGAGGCCTAACGTTTCATGAATATAGCGAGCGATTTGATCTTGGCATTCTTTTTTGCGGGCAAAATACTCCTCAAGACTATGAATATCTTTAGCTAGAAATGGCATGTTAACAATGAGTTTGAAATCTTCATGACGTCTGCTTCCAAATATTTTTACATCCCAGCCGGTATCTGGATTGACCTTTTTAAATTCTGGTCCATTCACATAACGCTCTGTATAAAGGACCAGCTTCTCAAGACGGCTTAACGGAGCATGAGCATGCAGTAAGTTACAGTCGTTTGACACAAGCTTTGGATCACCGATTTCAATCATGTCCGTTTCAACCATCGGACGATATCGTGAATTTTTGCGGCCTGCCCCCTGATGATCGACGATTCGGCAGTCAATGACGAGATGTTCTTCAGGGTCAAATCCTGTTGTCACCTCTGATAACACATCCTTTGCCGCATCGAAAAGAATCTTTTTAAGAGGAATGGGCTCATCCCCGTATGCGTATGCCCCTTTTCCAGCAAACACAACTTGATACGGTTTGACCATTGTCCCTTTCCCATACGTGACATCCGCATCTCCGCCAAGAAGCATGACTTTGTCAAACCAGTGGTGTGCCACCCTGCCGAAATGCTCCATGCAATATTGAGAATAGTATTGAGAAGCTCTTTCTGCTATGGCGTCACACATTGTATCTGGATGTCCTACACCTTTACGTTCCACAAGCTCATATGGAATTTGTTCTATATCTTGGCCATCACCTTTTAAAATATCAAGAATGGTTTTTTGAATTGTTTTCATTTTCTATCGCCCGCTCTCTTTTAAAATATAAAAATATTGATCGTTCATCTTAAAACAACATGAAACATTTGGTAATATATATATATTCTGTATGAAAGAGGTGTCTATTTTGATCAATGAATCGATCCTGCAGCGTCTGCAAGATACAACCGCCGACATTAGAAAATTATTGGAGCAACATCAAATTCCCGGCTGTTCCATTTGTATTTCTCATGAAGATGAGCACATTTGGTCGTGGTATGAGGGCCTCGCTGATATTGAAAACAGCATCCCTGTTACAAAAGACACAACCTTTCGAATTGGTTCTGTGACTAAGCCTTTTACTGCAATGGTGATGATGAAATTGCGAGAGGAAGGATTCATTCAACTCGATGAACCCATTCATACTTACGAACCTTTGCTTTCTTCCATAAAAAGTCACTTACCTGAACCAATTCCACTCACTTTCCGAATGATTGCCTCTCATATCTCAGGCCTGCCCAAAGCACTCGACAAAGCCGTTCATTTACGAGAGATGACTCTAGCTCAGTGTATTGAAATACTCACTATTTTCACACCGCCTTGGTCTATCATCAATTATTCCAGTCTTGGCTACTCTATATTAAGTAAAGTGCTAGAAAAGGCGAGTCATATGCCCTATAGAGAATTAGTGCATACCCACATACTAAAACCGCTCGATTTGAAGCAAACTGGATTTATTGAAACAGCCTCCACAGCCAAAGGATATACAGTTTCTTCCTCAGGCCTGTCTGACGTAACCTATCCAAGTGCTGAAACACAATCTTGGGAGGATGGTTCAAGCGGACTAATCTCCACAGCAGATGATCTGATTCAATTCATTCAAGCTCAATACGGTGCAAACAGCCTGCTTCATCAGCATTCGCTAAAAGAAATGCAAAGCCCCGTTATGGTTGAAGAAGATTTCAGCAGAGGTGCTGGTCTTTCATGGTTTTTGAGACCTTTTAACGGTTTCACCTTAGCTGAACATAGCGGAGAAATTAAAGGGTTCACCTCCTATATTGGATTCATTCCAAAGAAAAAATTAGGAGTCTGCATTCTCATGAACTCTGACGAAAGGCTCGCACGGCCAATTGCCGAAATGCTCTTTCAAATTTTGCTGCCAGCAGATCACGAGCAAATGAAAAAACGTGAAGATCGGCTCAAACGAATGTTTAGACAATCGTCTCTTTAAATCGAACTGACTTTTTTGTTTAACAGTTCTGGAATTGCATCCTGCAGGTAACGCGGATCACCCTCTAAATAAAAGCATGGCATGTTAAACAAGTGATGGATAAGCTCAGATGCCTTTTGCCTCAGAAAGGTATCTGACACATGTCGAAGTCCGAGCCAGCCTTTTAAATAGTCGGGATCTTCTGGTTCCCTTATATTTGCTGCCATAATATCTTTTGCTCTTTGATCATCTTTTTTTACCGGCACAAGCCTAATCTCACCCGAACCTATTTTAAGTGAAGGGAAAATCACCATATTTACTTTCGTAGAGCTCCGAATCGTTGTTCCTGTCATTTCAGCTGCTTCTTTCGGTGTAATTTCAAACTTACAGCCGCTCGCCCATTTTTCTTTTGCCTCTTCCTCTGTTGATATGGTTTCATCCCATATTCTTTTATCTTGAGACCGGCTGAATTTTTTGTTTTTCAGTTCCTGTATATTTGTTGTGGCTTGGACGGTTCCTACTCCAAGCGCCAAGCACATCGGCCATCCATACACAGTCAGTTCCTGATCTTCAAGCACTGAAATAGAACGATCGTTTGTGATAAAATCTGCTCCTCCATGATGCAAAAACTGCCACATAGTGGTTGACTTCCCGGCACCTTTATCACCGATAATGAGCGCTCCTTTTTGGCCATCTTCAAAAGAAACAGCTGCTGCATGTGTAAAGCATCCACCTTGGTTTTCTAGTGTTCTAAGGGCAATTTCTCGGACGATTCGCAGTGGACAGCGTATCGCAGACTCATTATTGTTTTTTCCAATCACAGCATAACGCCCCTTATTGACCGCCACACTGTGCGGCTCGTCACCTTCATGTGAGGCAAATAATACTTGGTCATCTAATTTTAATCGTTTGTAAGTAAACTTCCTTTTTGCAATAATGGTTTCGCCCTTTTGAAAGCAAGCACTGCGAACAGACTGTTCAAGCTCCGGATCAATAATAAACCTTATTTCAATCTGTGAAGGGATATCCCCCTCGCGGCGATCCAATTCTTTTGGGATATAATGTTCAATATCTTCAATCGCCTGCAATTCCATTGATAGAATATGAAAATGAATACCTGCAAACACAAATGACTTTTCAAAAGGAAAATCGTTCTTAGGCTTTTCAAAAAGCGCTTTTATATCCATATAGAATCCTCCTCTTCAATTTGCTATTGCCTTTCAGGAAATAGCTGTATGGCTGGTTCCTCTTCAAGTTCATCGCGATTATCTAAGCTGAAAAAACGCTCAATAAAAGATTTTTTCCATATTTTCAAAGAACCGAAATCATTCTCTCCATAAGCTTCTAAGAAGGATTGGTCACTCATGTCTAGCTGCTTCAATTGATCGATATAGTTCGTTTGATACAATAAATCTAAAAACGTAAACGTGTAAAAAAGTGCTTTCTCGGCCCCTAATTCCTTCGCTCTTACTTGCAAAGCATGCCAATCAAGCTGATTTTGCTCTTCAACAAACATGACGTACTCTCTTACATCACAAAACTTGATCAAATTAAGATCTGCATGTAAGTAGACATACTGTACATTTGTTGCCTCCTTATATAGATGGAAAGCAAGATGGATAAGAAAATCTAATGGCTGGAGCAAATGGACATCTGTTTGAAAAAAGTGCTTTTCTTCAACAGCATCCAGCAAAGCATTTGTTGCTTCGTAGTTTTTTTTCAGTTCAACATCATAAGAGAAATCGACTCGGTGTACCTTCAAAAAATCTTCTCCGCTCCGTTTAATATGTGAATAAAGATTCCCGGCATTCATTCTCCACATCATTTCTTCTTCTCTTTCAATCGGTATTTCCTGGTCGGCAGCCCAGTCATATTTCCCGATGATAAACCCTTCTTTCTTGAGCAATGATGAGGCACTTTTCCGGTCATCTGGATGAATTAAGAAATCAAGGTCTGACATCATTCGCAGTCCATAATCTTTGTACACAAGCGGGGTTAAAATGGCGCCTTTAAGGGGGACCGCTTTCAGCTTTGCATTTCGGAATGTTTGTAACAGACGCTTGAATTCTTTGAATCTCTCCACATTTTTTTGACGATTCCCTATATAGTGATAATGAAGCAAAAATTTGTATGTTGTCGTAATGCTCTTTTCATCATCAAGGCGAATTAAATGAGGTGTCATCAGCTGAAGCACCTTATGTCTTGATGCCAGTCCAATTAATTTAGGCATATCGATGCCATCTTTCAATAGAGCTCTAATAGACTCTTCTTCTTGTTCATTTAATTGAATACGTGAGCTAAGTAATAACAGTCTCTGCTCATTTGAGAGAGTGGATTGATCCAAAACAGCTCGCATGTTTGACTACTCCTTCCCGTAAAACGATTGAAATCTAGTGATATATCGAGAGCGCTTTCCTTTTCGATTGACTGGCATGTCCAAATCATCAGTTAGTGTATGAAACAATTGATCTGCCTCATATGCTTTTTCACTGTCATATTCAATTTCCAGTTCATAATCTGTGATGCCAAGATAGCTGCTTTGATCCAAATCCACTTTGATGCCTTCCTCAATGTGAAAGGTTGTTCGCTCAGTGACCAATAGCCCTAACATTTCTGGCTGTTGAGTACCTATAATAGGTAAAGACGTCATGATGTCTAGTAGATCTAGTTTTCGCGGTAACTCCTCAATAGGTAATGACGTTTCTTCTCTTACTCTTTTATAGCCAGATGTTTGACTGGGGCGTTTGATTTCAAGTGTTAGTTTCCCGCTGATTTGACGGATACGTACGGTGTAACCAAATCGTTTTAATAGAAAATCTGGGGTGTCGTAATAGTAATTGAAATTAAGTATATAAGTAGGGCTATAGCTTTGAATGAACATGTCGTATATGTGCTGAAAATCTGTTTGTGACAACAAATATTTATATTCCTGCTCAACCATGACTCACCTCCAAAAAGTCTTACACGACAATGTCGGATTGTTCAAGAAGCTCTTGAATGAGGACAGTACCTTTCTCTAAAGAAGTAAATGCCTGCTTTAATGAATAACAAGGCACCTTTTCCGCTAGTGCGTTAAGAAATGGTTCTAGCTCTTCGGGTGTCGGCAATGTGAAAAACGGTAATAAGAATTCATTATGTCTTCCAGGATTAATGACTGCATGCTCGTTCAGACGTTCCGCTGCTTCATGCGATGTCATTTTCGATAGTTCTGCACCAGTTTGCCCGTGAGGTAAAAATTCAGGAAACACAATCACATCGATTTTCCCCATTGTTTTGACTTCACGTGCAAACCATTTTTCTAGCTCCTCTGGATATACAAAATGATAGCTTTTATCATCCTCGTTAAAAGGGTGACTTGATGTTTGGAGTCTGTATGGGGTACCAAGCTTTTCAATGGCTTCAAACGAATCTTTCCGAATGCTCATAGATCTAGGCCAGCCAGTTCCCGTGTACTCGGTGTTCGTATATGAAACACCTATATCATCGTTTGTGATATACCGGGCATCGGTTAATGATAATAAGGATAAGATGGTGGACGTTTTCCCTGCCCTTGATCCGCCTACTAGGGCAATTCCCTTTTGATTCATCTCCATCATGCCCCCATGCAAATAGATGAGTCCATCCTGATAACACAAAAGGCGGAGCAAAACTCTAATTAACCGTAGAGCATGCTGGGCTGCCCATCTGACATCTTTTGGTTCATCTATCACAATGACTTTTTTCTCTCCGTGATACAGGTAGCGGCAGCGGGGTTCCATCTTTGTTTGGTAAAAGACTTCTTCAAGCGGGATTTCTTTTTGAATTTCTTGTGCATATTCACTGGTTAAAATTGTCCAAACGTCTCCTTCATGTCTTTCTGTTAATTTGCTGCAATCAATATAGGGATGTACTTTACTTATGACTAAATTCTGAATTGATTCATCTGCACCTAATACGACACGAACATCATTTTTTTGATAGCTTACATATGACAATGAATGCCACCCCTTATGATAGATTTATAAAAAAAATTGCATTTTTTTCCTTCATCAACCAAAATGTAACATATACAATCTCTTAGAAAGGAGCCGCGACATGAATGAACTGAAACTAACTGAAGTTGAAGAAAAAATTGTCCAGCTTGTCATGAATAAGTTGTCTCTGAATGAGCAGCCAAGCCGGGATGATAGTTTAAAAGCTTTAGGATTAAATTCTGTCCAAATCGTCTCTTTTGTTATTTCATTAGAGGACACCTTTCATATTGCCTTTGAAGATGAAGAATTACACCCCGACCACTTCCGCACCTTAGATCGACTCTTTACTTTGGTTAAAAACAAACTGACTAAGACGCTGTAATCACCTGGGCCATAAATAAAGAGCGGTAATGCGAGGAGGCTTCCATCAGCTCCTCATGAGTACCGCAGCTTTGAACAGCACCATCTTCAAGTACATAGATCATATCTGCATTTTGTATGGTTGATAATCTGTGCGCAATCACAAGCAAGGTGCCGCCCCCTTTGGCATCATCTATCCCTTTTTGAACTTTCCTTTCAGTCTGCCGATCAAGCGCGGAGGTCGCCTCATCTAATATAAGTAAATCAGCCTGTTTTAAAAGCGCTCTGGCAATTGCTAAACGCTGTCTTTGTCCTCCTGATAGGGAAATTCCCCTCTCTCCAATGACTGTGTCAAAACCTTTTTCAAGCCCTTTGATGAAGGAAAGAATTTGTGCAACTTCACACGCCTGTTCAAGTTGTTCTTCGGTCACATCATTTAATCCCATGATTAAATTCAGGCGTATAGTGTCTGGGAAAAAATAAGGTTCTTGCGGAACAACGGCTATTCGCCTTAATAAATGAGATGGATTTATCTCTGATAGATCAATCCCATTCACTAAAATTCCCCCGCTATCTGGCTGGTAAAGTCCAAGTGTGAGCTTTGAGATTGTCGATTTTCCGCTGCCACTTGCTCCAACAATCGCCACTTTCTTTCCCTTTGGAATATGAAGATTCAAGCCGTCTAAAGCGCCTTTAGAGGTTTGTTCATAAGAAAAGCAAACATCTTCAAACACCACGTCTTCTACAGCATCTATTTGTTTTGTTCCTTTTTCTTCGTTTTCCATTTGCAGCACTTCTGCGATTCGATGAACAGATGCACGCTGTTGGAAAAATTCAAATACATACTGGAATAACTCTTGATAACTCTTCATTAATTGAGAGGCATATTGGTAAATGACGACAAATAAACCGATGGACATGTTTCCTGCTGCTACTTGATATGTGCCAAACACTAGAACTGATAGTATCCCAAACCATTTCAATGGTTCTGTTAAAAAAAGAAGCTTATTTTGAAACTTACCTTCCTTCATGACACGATCCATCATTTTGTTAAACAGCTTTTCATACAAACCAATTTCCCACTTACGTCGATCAAATGCGACAACTTCCCTTGTAGAGGAAATTCCTTCTTCTACATGCACGAATAGGTCTGATTTTCTCTCCTGCACATCTTTTGCTATGTTTGTTGCCGTTTTCGCCATTTTTTTACCGATAATGAAATAACAAGTGCTTGCAAAGAGAAGCAAGAAAAATAAGACATAACTCACAGATAGTAAAACGATAGATAAAACAACGGCCATAAAAATCGTTTGGACAATTTTCGGTATATGTAAAGCAGCCGTGACAGCAACTGTCTTTACATCTTGATTAAGCTTGTGTAAATAAAAACTAACTGGGTGAGTTTTATATGATCTCATGGATACTTGCTGAAGCTGATCTAGCATCATTTTCTGCAATGAATGGTGGATGGTCAGATAGTTTTTATGCATCACATACGGGCTCGCCACAAACATCACAACATAGACAAGAAATATAATGGCAAACAGCATCAAGATCTGGGAAAAATGTGGACTGATACCACTATGCAAAAGAACATCATCAATGAGCCACTTTTGCAGTCCTATCATGGCTAAATTAGCTGCTGCTTCAATCAAAACGAGTAAAAGAGCAAGGAGGAGCATCCATTTTTGCCTTGTGATTAAAAGAAACAGCCAATTTTTTCTCATGTTACACCTGCCTCCTTTTCTGATCGGTCAGACGCTAATTGGTAAAAATGCCCCTTTTTCCTCATCAATTCATAAAAAGATCCAGTCTCTAACACACGACCATCTTTTATAAAAATAATTCTGTCAAAATGTCTGACTGTTGATAAACGGTGTGCAACTGCAATGACAGTAGAATCCTTAAATGTTTGGTGTAATGCCTGCTGGACTTTTTGCTCACTGACATTGTCAAGAGATGCTGTGGCTTCGTCGAGTAATACAACACTTGGATTTTTAGCAAATAGCCTGGCAATCGCTATTTTTTGTTTTTGCCCGCCGGAAAGTTTTAATCCCCTTTCCCCGAGTATGGTGTCGTATCCATTTTCTAATTCTCTTATAAATGAATCACAGTCTGCTTTTTTTGCGGCTTCAATGATCTGTTGATCTGAAAGACTTGTATCTCCAAAACGAATATTGTCCTTTACACTCATATTGAATAAGAACGTTTCTTGAAAAACAAATCCCATCGCACCTCTTATTTGACTAGTAGGTAAATGGCGCAAATCTACTCCATTCAGTGTAATCATCCCGGCTGAGGGATCATAAAAGCGTCCCATTAGCTTAAGAAGAGATGTTTTCCCTCCACCGCTCGTACCGACAATCGCTACTTTTTCACCCTTCCGAATATGTAGATTCATCCCTTTTAATAAAGAAGGATGATTTGGATAATGAAAACTGACGTCATGAAACTCGATATCGCCTTCTACATGATCAAGGTGCACCGGCTGCTGAGGCTCTCTAATATCAGGTGTTTTTTTCATAAAATGATATAAAGGTTCAATTTGAAAGGTTAATATCCGTTGTTCTGTTAAAAGTGTGACAATGGAAGTAAGCATATGCATCGCTGAAAAATAATATAGGATATATGCCACAAAACCACCTGTCGTCAGCTGTCCAGTCTTTACAAGGTGGATACCAATACCAAAAGTGGCAAGAGCACCAATATAATAAGTCAGCCTGCGGTTGCTTCCTCGTAAATAGGCGAAAAACACATTTTTCTCATGATCTTGGCGCACTTTTTCATGCAGTCGTTGAATTCGTTCCATATCCCATTTCATATAGCCTAAAATTCTAAGCTCTTCCATCGAAGCAAGACTTTCGTATAATTTTGTTTGCAGCGTGCGAAAACCTTCTGCACTTTGTCTACCGTAGATTGTTGCCTTTTTTTCAAGCCATGGTCCAAAGACATAGTAGAGAATAAAACTTGGAATGATGATGAGTGTGAGAAAAATAGAAATGTTTATCATAAAGAAAAGTGAGATGGCGATAAATAATATCTGATTGATAAATTGTGGGAAGTATCGTCTGTAAATTTCTTGTACAGCTCGTGTCTGTGTGTTAACAAAGGAGAGTGTTTCACTAACAGAATGTTGTTCGTAGTATGAGAAACCAAGTTGACGGATTTGCTGGAAGGCAGCAAATTGTGAATCTCTTGAGGCTTGTTCAATTAATTTTCTTTGCCATAAATTTCGTGCGGCTGTCAGTATAATACCAAGTACAATTAAGCCAGTCAGTCCTAACAATAAACCATTCATTTTTGAAAAGTCTTTTGCTGGCAAAATGGTCTCAATAAAATATTGAATAAATTTAGGTATTATGAGCTCGCTCAAGGTAATAACGAAACCACTCATAATAACTAGAATCACTTTACCTGTATAAGGCTTTAAGAATGAAAGTGTCCATAAATATACACGCCATAACTGCTTTGAACCCTTGTCGATTTGTTTCAATCCACCACCAGCCTTTTGCTCTTTTTCAACAAAAAACGGAATTTTTTTACATCTTTTTCGATCCTTGTTTGGATTATATAAAATGTTTTTAGTCATGACAATGTGTAATTTGTATCATTATAACAAAAAAGACAGTGACTTCCATCACCGCCTAATCGTCCTATATTTCACTGTTATCTAGTGATACGCGTATACCACTCAGGCTCTATTTGATCAAAATAATGATGATCTTTTAGCACATTTTCTAGTCTTTCAATCATCTCATCCATTTGACCCGGATCGAATTTAATGACCCACATAATTGATGAGAAGATACTCATTGCGACATAAACAGAGTAAAGCAGCCAAAAATCATCTGGGATGTTCCCATCAAAATATCCATTAATTTGACCTGCCGAAAAGGCTTCACTTGTTTCTCTGCTGAAAAGAGCTACTTTATAAAAATCGTGAATGGGATCTCCCCAATCAAAATTGTTAAAATCAATGACACCTGCATATTTATTATCGTTTACTATAATGTTCCCTAAATGAAAATCATCGTGCTGAAATTGATTAGGTCTGCCTTTCACAATATCTATGTGCTTGGCTATAAACTGAGCCACTTTTTCATCCCCTTCAAGGGAGATGCCGCTTTCCCGGTAAGCAGTTAAATATCGATGATACTTTTTAATGACACGATCTTCCCAAGGTTCGATGTGTGAAGGTGCCGGATATTTATGCATATTTCGCAAATCCTGACCTGCACTTACCCCGAGAGCATACTGCTTTTCTTCAGTTAACTGACCCATGATTTCTTTTGCTTCCTGGCCTTCTATAAACGATAAAATATAGTACACTTGCTGTTTTGCTTCTAGAACACCGATGTCCACTGGATCAGCACACTGAACACCGTGACGTCTTAATTCATATAGCAGCTCAAACTGCGTCTTTATTTTGTCATACTGGTCTTGTTCTGTGAATCGAAGGACATATTTTTCACCTGATACGGTAGTCATGACCCATTTTTCATCTCGTGAATACCCTTTATCAATCTGGTCTATTCTGACCGCTTCTTTTAATAAAGGAATGTGCTGCATAAGGTCTGTTTTATTCATGGATTCATTCATCCTTCCAGTCTCTTTTCTTCTCACTCTACCAAATATTTCATTTGAATAGAATGATTAACAATTCCTATTTATGTCGAAACTGCTTTACAATGTTTTTCCATTCTAATATAGTTAATTTATGTAAATGATAGAAAATTTGTAAAAGGGAGCGTTGCAGATGAATGAACCTACGGATGTCCTTTCACTTTCAAGTCAAGTAAAAGATTTGGTTCTGCGTTCTTTGGATGATAGCAGCAAGATTTCTATTGGTGCAGATGAAGAATTAACAAATCACGGTCTCGATTCAATTAAAGCAGTTTCACTCATATTGGAATTAGAAGAGGTTTTTGATATTCAATTTGCAGATGAGGAATTACTGACAGAGCACTTTTCGACAATCAATAAAATTGTTCATCAGCTGCAAAACAAGTTAGCTGATTAATCTTTTTGCATGAAAAAAAGGCATCTCTTTAAAAGACATGCCTTTTTTGTTTAAGCAGAAGGTACATCACCCGTCGGACTAATAAGCGAGAGCGCATAATCTTCTGTAAAGATGCGTTTAGATAAGTTATTCACGCCGTCTAATGTGACGCTGTTGATTTCGTCAATAATTTCATCGAGTGTCCGATGTTTGCCAAGGAGCAGTTCGTTTTTACCGTTTCGGCTCATTTTGCTGTTTGTGCTTTCAAGGCTCAGCATAAGGTTGCCTTTCATTTGCTCTTTAGAGTTCTCTAGTTCTTTCTGCGTGATTCCCTCACGCTTTAAGACGTCTAATGTTTGTAAGATGGTCTCAGAGAGCAGGTTTAGCTGCTTCGCCCCAGTTCCGCCATAAATCGTCAGCATTCCATTATCTGCAAATGAACTGTGATAGCTGAAGACGGAATAAGCAAGTCCTTTGTCCTCTCTTACATCTTGGAATAACCGGCTGCTCATGCTTCCGCCAAGAACATTATTTAAGACGATTAAGTCATAGATGCCTTTATCTCCCGCTGGAAGGCCATTAAAGCCCAGGCATAGGTGCGCTTGTTCCGTTTCCTTTTTGCGTGTGAGCTTGTCATAATGAAATGCTGGAGCTTCGACAGGCTGCTTTTTCCCTTTTCCTTCATAAGAGCCGAATAGCTTTTCAACCTCACGAATAAAGGTCTCATCTACGTTCCCTGCAACAGAGATCACAACGCGGTCCGGCGTGTAGAATTCATCCATATATTTTCTAAGTGAGTCTCCGTTAAATGTAGAAAGTGTTTCCTCTGTTCCTAAAATCGGATATCCTAATGAATGTTCACCATAAATGGCTTTGCTTAATAAATCATGAACGATGTCATCAGGTGTATCCTCATACATTTTAATTTCTTCGTACACCACATTTTTTTCTTTTTTCAGCTCTTCTTCATCAAAAGCAGAGTGAAAGAACATGTCGCTTAATACATCGAGGGCGTAGCCAGCATGTGAATCAAGCACCTTTGCATAGTAGCAAGTGTATTCTTTTGATGTAAAGGCATTCACTTGACCACCAATGCGGTCAAAGGATTCTGCGATATCACGTGCAGATCTTGTCTTTGTCCCTTTAAAGAACATATGCTCTAAAAAGTGTGAGATTCCATTAATTTCAGGTGTCTCATGTCTAGAGCCTGTTCCAATCCAGACGCCAATTGCGACAGACCTTACAGTGGGATTGTTTTCGAGTACAATTCTTACTCCGTTTTGGCAAGTATACGTTTTGACCAAGTTTTGCTCCTCCTATTCAACAAACAGATCGCATCACGGATGTCTTTTTTCACTTAGGAGGTCAGAAACCGTCCCTAATTCATATCCTCTTTCTTTGATTTGAGTGATAAGTGCGTCAAGACTTTTCGCCGTTGCATCTGTTGGATGCATTAATATCATCGCCCCATTGTGAATTTTCCCAAGCACCCGCTTTTGTAAAATAGCCGGTGATGGCTTTTGCCAGTCGATGGTGTCTACTGTCCACATAATGGTTTCCATGCCTTCTTGTTTGGCAAGCTTAACTGTTTCTTCTTTAAAGCTGCCGCTTGGAGGCGCAAACCATTTTGGTTTCTTCCCAAGGGATTCTTCAATTTGGCGATTTGTTTTCGTTATCTGCTCTAATGCTCGTTCTCTTGTCAGTGTGCGCATATCTGGGTGATTGTATGAATGATTTCCAATTTCATGACCATCTGCCACGATTTTTTTAGCAAGCTCTGTGCTTTTTTTCACCCATTTGCCTTCTAAGAAAAAGGTCGCCTTGACTTGATGCTTTTCCAGCGTCTTTAACATGTTAATTAAATGCTCGTCACCCCAAGCTACGTTGATGAGGAATGCATTCATTTTTTTATCTGGATGGCCTTTATAAATGGGCTCAGCACCAAGCTCATGTAAATGAATAGATGGTTTTGTTTCATTCAAAACAAGCAGCTTTTCATCGAATGACCCCTGTTTCTTCATTTTTTCATAAGAGGCATCGATATCAACTGTCTGTCCATTTAAGCCAGGTATCTTTTTCCACACTTTATCAATCTTAGCATTTTGCGCCTTTACTTCATAGTCAGAAGACTTCGATTCAATCTCCTGATATAAAATATCTTTTGAAACAGATGCTACCTCGGCATGCTCTTTCATTGATTCAATATATGTAACAGCAGCCGGCTGCTTCATCGTTTGATATGACACGAGCAGTAAAAATACAAACACAATGAATGGTAACGTTTTTTTCAATGGTTGTCCCTCCCCTTTACCACAAATTATGATGGGGAGAAACAAGCTAGAACTATTGTTAGCGCAAGAAAAGAAAGAAGCCTGGCACGGATACCTGGCTTCTAACACATTTTATTTGATCTCATTAAGACTGCTTTTCTTCTTTTTCCTTTTCTTCACGTAAAACAGCTTTCCGAGAAAGGTTCACACGGCCTTGTTTATCGATTTCAGTGACCTTGACAAGTAATTCATCGCCAAGTTTCACAACATCTTCTACTTTGCCCACACGCTCAAGCGCAAGCTCAGAAATATGAACAAGTCCATCTTTTCCACTGAAGATTTCAAGGAAGGCACCGAATTTTTCAATGCGTTTGACTTTACCTAGGTAAAGCTGTCCTACTTCAACTTCTCTCACAAGATCTTCAATGATTTTCTTCGCTTTTTGGTTCATATCTTCTTCTGTAGAAGAAATAAAGATTGTACCATCTTGTTCAATATCGATTTTCACACCGGTATCTTCAATGATTTTATTGATTTGTTTACCGCTTGGTCCAATGACATCGCGAATTTTATCCGGATTGATTGTCATCGTTAAGATTTTTGGTGCATAACGAGACAATTCTCCTCTAGAAGCAGGAATCGTTGACAGCATGCTGTCTAGGATTTCCATTCTTCCTTTTTTCGCTTGTTGAAGAGCTTCTTCTAAGATGTCTTTTGATAGACCATCGATTTTGATGTCCATTTGAAGTGCTGTGACACCTTTTGATGTACCTGCAACTTTAAAGTCCATATCTCCAAGTGCATCTTCCATTCCTTGAATGTCTGTCAGCACTGTGTAGTATTCCCCTGATTTCACAAGTCCCATTGCAATCCCTGCAACTGGTGCTTTAATTGGAACACCCGCATCCATCATCGCAAGTGTGCTTGCGCAAATACTTGCTTGTGAAGTAGACCCGTTTGATTCTAATACCTCTGAAACAAGGCGAACCGTATAAGGGAAATCTTTTTCGGATGGAATTACTGGTTCTAGTGCACGTTCACCTAGTGCGCCATGTCCGATCTCACGGCGGCCTGGACCGCGCATTGGACCTGTCTCACCAACACTGAATTGCGGGAAGTTGTAATGGTGCATGAAGCGTTTTGATTCTTCAACACCTAGACCATCAAGAATTTGCACATCGCCCAGTGCACCTAATGTACAAATACTAAGCGCCTGTGTTTGTCCTCTTGTAAATAAGCCTGAACCGTGCGTTCTTGGCAGGAGTCCTACTTCTGAAGAAAGTGGACGGATTTGATCTACTCCGCGTCCATCTGGACGTACTTTCTCTTCAGTGATCAGACGGCGAACTTCGTTTTTGACAAGCTTATTTAATACATCTTTCGCTTGTTTAATCGTTGCTTCGTCACGTTCTTCTGCTTCAAACTTCTCGACTACAGCTTTTTTCACAGCACTGATTGCATCCTCACGCGCATGCTTCTCATGTACTTGAATCGCTTTCAGCAGGTCTGCTTCAGCAAGGGCTTTTACTTCGTCTGCTAACGTTTGATCTACTTCATATAAAGGAATATCGATTTTTTCTTTACCGACTGCCTTCACAATTTCTTCTTGGAATTCGATTAAGCGTTTGATTTCTTGGTGACCGTACATGATCGCTTCAAGCATTGTTTCTTCCGGTACTTCATCAGCACCAGCTTCTACCATGTTGATCGCATCTTTTGTTCCAGCAACCACAAGATTGATGTCACTTTGTTCAAGCTGCTCCACATTTGGGTTAATGATGAGCTTTCCATCCACTCGTCCTACTGTAACGCCGGCGATTGGTCCCTCAAATGGAATGTCAGACACACATAAAGCTAAAGATGAGCCAAACATTGCAGCCATTTCAGATGAGCAATCTTGATCCACACTCATGACGATACTAATAACTTGTACTTCGTTTCTAAATCCATCTGCAAACAGCGGACGAATTGGTCTGTCAATTAAGCGGCTTGCAAGGATCGCCTTTTCACTTGGACGACCTTCTCTTTTAATGAAGCCGCCAGGAATTTTACCTACTGCGTATAGTCTTTCTTCGTAGTTCACAGTGAGCGGGAAGAAATCAAGTGGTTTTGGTTCTTTAGAAGCTGTTGCTGAGCTAAGCACAGCCGTATCTCCGTAGCGTACGAGGACCGCTCCGTTTGCTTGCTTTGCAAGCTGGCCAGTTTCAACTGTCAGTTGACGTCCAGCCCAGTCTATGGTGAAGACATGTTTCTCTTGTCCCATTCTGAGATAAACTCCTCTCTTATCGTAAAGTTTTAGTTAGTTCTTATTATGAACAAAATGATTTTCACATATCAATGTGAAAGCTGTATGTAGAAGGGTTTTTGCCATTCTTTCAACATTTTAACCATAAAATATTAGTGATTATACGATAAAAAAGCGGGAATCCTCCCGCTTTTTACGATTATCGACGTAAGCCTAGTTTGTTAATTAACTCACGGTAACGAGTTACGTCTTTATTACGTAGATACGTAAGAAGATTACGACGTCTACCTACCATTTTCAAAAGACCGCGACGTGAGTGGTGATCTTTCTTATGAGTACGTAAATGCTCGTTCAAGTTGTTAATTGATTCTGTTAGGACAGCGATCTGAACTTCTGGAGATCCAGTATCAGATTCGTGTGTTTTGAACTCATTAATTAATTGCGTTTTACGCTCTTGAGTAATTGCCATCCTGTTTCACCTCCAAATCATGTTAGCCCCATCTACCTCGCAACCGTCGGTGAAGTCGGCCTGCCAAGTAAGTGGTTTTAAAGCTACAGGAATTATCATACTAAAAATATGCTAAATTTGCAAATGGTAGAGCAGTTTTTCTATATTTTTTTTGTTTGCTTGTGTTGATCTTGAAAAAACTGAATCGCTTCTTCTTTATCTTGACTAATTTGAGCCGTCAGCTCCTGAATTCCGTTAAATTTACGTTCACTGCGAATGCGCTTGAACCATTGTAATTTAATCGGCTGGCCATATATTTCTTCGTTGAAATCAAAGAGGTTTACTTCAATGGCAGGCTGATCAGGTCGCTTTTCATAAAATGTTGGTTTATACCCAACATTACAAACGCCGTCATATACTTTGCCTTTCACTTCTGCTCTTACAGCATATACCCCTGTTGGCGGAATAATGTATTCAGCAGATAAGCCGACATTAGCTGTCGGAAATCCGATCGTCCGTCCGCGTTTGTCTCCATGGATGACAATGCCGCGAAGCTGATAAGGTTTTCCTAAAAGCTCGCTCACATATTCAACATCCCCATTCTTTAATGCAGAACGGATGAGAGTGGAGCTGACTTTTCGATCTTGATTGGACAGCTTAGGGACGATGGTTGCCGTGATACGGCCTTTTCCGTATTCATCGAACGTTTCCATTGTGCCTGCACCAAAACGGCCAAACGTAAAATCAAACCCCGCTACTGCGTGCTTCACATTCAATTCATCCAAATATTGATCCACAAACTCTTGAGGAGATAGAGCTGCAAAGCTCTCGCTGAATTGTACGATGTATAAATAGTCAGCGCCCAGCTGTTCGATGAAATCAATTTTATCCTCAAGCGGTGTAATTAAGTCTTTTGGTTCCCTTGCCTTTTGCAAAACATGTGATGGATGCGGATGAAAGGTCATGACCGCTAAGGCCAATCCTTCTTTTTTCGCAATGCTTCTTGCTTCATCAATGACTTTTTGATGCCCGAGGTGAACACCGTCAAAGTACCCTAAAGCCATGACAGACGGGACTTGATCCTTTTGATTCAATGTATGTGGGTGTGAAATATGTATAGTCTTCACGAGATGTCACCTTTTCTTTAAGATTGCTTGTCCTGAGATAAGATCTTCGCCGGCTTCATCAGGTTCGGTTTGGTCGGGTGCTTCATATATATCGCCAGACAACGACCTGAAGGAGCAAAAACAGCGACACGATCCTCCTCTGCGAAATGAGCAAATTCATCAGGCATTGGCAGGACTGCACCGTTTTCCACTTTACTTGCTAATGTATCATTTATCTCCCATTTCGGCAAATGATTGAGCGCACGCTCGATCGGGACAAGGTGCTCATCTACAGTTCCTTCCTCGCTTATCTCTCGCAGCTCATCCAGCGTGATACATTCATCAAGTGTAAAATCACCAGATCCTGTACGAATGAGATGTGACATGTGGGCTGGAAACCCTAGTTTCTTCCCGATATCAACTGCTAAAGTTCTCACATATGTTCCCTTTGAGCATAGTACGGTGAATCTAAATGACACGCTGCCATCCTCATATGTGACAGGTGTAGTCCGCTCGATACGGTGAATAGTAATTTTACGGGCCGGCCGCTCAATTTCAATGCCTTCTCTAGCATATTCATAGAGCTTTTTCCCGCCAATTTTCACAGCAGAAAACATGGGAGGAATTTGTTCAATAGTTCCTTCAAACTGCTTCAGCGCCGCATCAATGTCTTTTTCTGAGATCGGTTTTTCCACTTTTTTTTCTTCTACGATCTCACCTGTTTGGTCTTCTGTTGTTGTAGAAAAGCCAATCGTGATTTCTGCATCATACGTTTTTGATTTATCTGTTAAGTATTCTACAATCTTCGTTGCTCTTCCGATACAAATAGGCAGAACACCTGAAACCTCTGGGTCGAGGGTGCCTGTATGTCCGACTTTTTTTGTGTGCAATATTTTTCTTACCTTAAACACACAGTCGTGGGAAGTCATACCTCTTTCTTTATGTAATAAAAGAACACCATTTATCATCTGCGTTCTCTCCTTTCATAAACGATGAAAAAGGACAGACGATCATCGCCTATCCTTATTTCAACGTCTTATTCGTGATCTTTTGTGTTTAATTCAGCAATCAGGCTTTCAATTCGGTTTCCGTAATCTACGGATTCGTCGAATTCAAAATGAAGTTCTGGTGTTTTGCGAAGTCTGATTCGATTGCCAATTTCAGAGCGGATGTACCCTTTAGCCTTTGTAAGGCCTTTTAAGGTTTCCTCTCTTTTCTTCTCGTCGCCAAGAACAGAAATGTAGACTTTGGCAATTTGCAAATCACCGGATACTTCGACATCGGTTACAGTCAAAAAGCCGATTCTTGGATCTTTTAGCTTTCTGCCTAGGATGTCGCCCAATTCTTTTTTCATTTGCTCACCCACACGGGTTGCTCTCATACTCATGATCTTATCACCTCTAATTAAAACCACTCAGTTTTCGTGATCGTTCGTTCAATTTCTGGAAAAGAATCGATAAAGCTTAATACACGCTGAAGTTCCTTTTCCACTTGAACCCGAGATGAGGAAATCACGGCGATTCCAATTGATGTACGCTGCCATGTATCCTGGTAATCCATTTCAGCAATGGTTACATTGAATTTATGACGCGTTCTTGTCAATATACGCTGAAGAACCGCACGTTTTTCCTTCAGTGAGGATGCATCATAGATCATACACTCACATTCGGTATAACCGATCATTTTCTTTCGATTTCTTGCATAACGAATGATTCCATAACATCACCTTCACGGATATCATTGTATTTCTTAATGGTAATACCACATTCATAGCCTTGTGAAACTTCTTTCACATCATCTTTAAATCGTTTTAATACGTCAACTTCGCCTTCGAAAATAACAACGCCGTCACGGATTAAGCGGATTCCGCTATCTCTTGTAATCGTTCCTTCAGTTACATAGCCGCCAGCAATTGTACCGATTTTAGATACTTTGAACGTTTGACGAACTTCAACTTGACCGATGACTTTTTCTTCATATTCAGGGTCAAGCATTCCTTTCATCGCAGCTTCAATTTCATCGATGACTTTATAGATAATGCGGTGCAAGCGGATATCAACGTTTTCAGTCTCAGCTGTGCTCTTCGCATTTCCATCAGGACGTACGTTAAAGCCGATCACGATGGCATTAGAAGCACTTGCTAAAATGATATCTGATTCTGTAATCGCTCCAACACCCGTATGGATGATTTTCACTTTTACGCCTTCGACTTCAATTTTTTGTAGAGCTGCCGTTAATGCTTCAGCAGAGCCTTGTACGTCTGCTTTTACGATCAAGTTGATATCTTTTACGTCACCTTGTTTGATTTGCTCAAATAGGTCGTCTAGAGATAATTTTGCTTTGTCTGAACGCTGTTCGTCCAGCTGTTTAGAAGCACGCGCCTCACCAACTTGACGAGCTGTTTTTTCATCTTTGAATACGAGGAACTGATCCCCTGCATTTGGTACATCGTTTAAACCAGTGATTTCAACAGGTGTAGATGGTCCTGCTGTTTTCACGCGGCGGCCGATATCATTGACCATTGCACGTACACGGCCAAATGTATTTCCGACAACGATTGGGTCACCTACTTGAAGTGTACCTGTTTGAACAAGAAGGGTTGCAACAGAACCTCTTCCTTTATCAAGCTCAGCCTCGATAACAGTCCCTTTTGCCGCACGATTTGGGTTGGCTTTCAATTCTGCTACTTCGCTGACAAGAAGGATCATTTCGATCAATTCGTCAATGCCTTCACCTGTTTTTGCAGATAGTGGCACGAAGATCGTTTCCCCGCCCCAAGCTTCTGGTACAAGACCATGCTCAGTTAATTCCTGCATCACGCGGTCAGGGTTTGCTGTTGGTTTGTCAATTTTATTGACAGCGACAATGATTGGCACTTCTGCCGCTTTCGCATGGTTAATCGCTTCAATTGTTTGCGGCATGACACCATCATCTGCTGCAACAACCAGAATTGTCGTATCGGTTACTTCGGCACCACGTGCACGCATCGTTGTAAATGCTGCGTGTCCAGGTGTATCAAGGAACGTAATTTTTTTGCCGTTTTCTTCGATTTGGTATGCACCGATATGCTGCGTGATTCCACCTGCTTCACCTTCGACGACTTTTGTCTTACGAATGCTGTCAAGAAGAGTTGTTTTCCCGTGGTCAACGTGTCCCATGATCGTTACAACTGGAGGGCGTACTTGCATATCTTCTTCTTTATCTTCAACTTCATACTTTTCAAGTTCAGTTTCTTCTAAAATAATGACTTCCTCTACTGGAACACCATATTCAGAAGCGATTAATTCAACTGTATCTTTGTCAAGTTCTTGGTTGATCGTTGCCATAACACCAAGCATCATCAGCTTTTTGATGATTTCAGCTGTTTCTTTTCCAAGCTCATCAGCCAGCTGGCCGACGGTCATTGAATTTGTAAATTCAATTTTTTCAGGAAGCTCTTTTTTAGGCTTCACAGGTCTAGCTTGCTGATGCTGCGGTTTGTTATTTCCACCGCGTTTATTTTTGTTTTTGTTTTGGTTGTTGTTTTTTTTGTTTTTATTAAATTGATTATTCTGCACGTCATTCTTCTTTCTATCATTGTTTTTGTTAGATGATTGTTTTTTTTGTTCTGCGGGTTTCTCGTTAGTTGTCTCTTTTGCTTTGGCTTTTTTATAGATAGCGTCTAGCTTTTTCACAGTGTCGTCTTCAAGCGTCGCCATGTGGTTGTTCACTTCCACGTTCATATCCTTAAGCGCTGCTATAATATCTTTACTTGAAACATCTATGGCTTTTGCGTATTCATATACTCTCACTTTAGCCATTCGTTCACCCCCAAATAAATTAATCGAGCAAGCTTATGAGCTTCTTAGCGAAGCCTTGGTCAGTGACAGCGACAACTACGCGAGCTTCTTTCCCAATAGAACGTCCGAGAACGGAACGGTCTTCAACTTTTCTAACCGGAACATTATAAAATTTGCATTTGTCAGATACCTTTTTTTCTGTGTTAGGTGAGGCATCTGCTGCAAGAAGAACCAGCTTAGCACGCGCATGTCTAATTTCTTTGATCACCAGATCTTCTCCTGACACGACTTTACGAGCTCGATTTGCTAGACCAAGCAAAGGATACCATTCAGATTCATTCATTAGGTTTTTTCACCTTTTCAGCTAGTTCTAGTAATTCTTCAAATATGTGTTCGTCAATCTGTGTCTGAAATTGCTGCTGTAAACTGCGTTTGTTCTTTGCCGCAAGAATGGTTTCTTTATCGAGAGAAAGGTAAGCTCCGCGTCCGTTCATTTTTCCGGTAGCGTCAACAGACACTTCTCCTTCTTTCGAACGAACAACACGGATCAGTTCTTTCTTTGGTTTCATTTCTCCCGTCACGACGCATTTTCTAAGCGGGATTTTTTTTCGGCTTTTCACCTTTTATATCACCTCTTATTCGTCAGATTCCTCAGCTACTGGTTCAGCCTCTAAGAAAAGAGATTCAGAGTCTTCAGTTCTTGGGAAAATACCGAGTTCCCTTGCATCTGTTTCGCTTTTAATGTCGATTTTCCAGCTGGTCAGCTTCGCTGCAAGACGAGCATTTTGACCTCTTTTACCAATCGCTAATGATAGCTGATAATCAGGGACAATGACTGTTGTCGCCTTGTCTTCTTCATTCACAATGACATCAAGTACTTTTGATGGACTCAGCGCATTGGCAACAAATTCAACCGGGTCATTAGACCAATGGACAATATCAATTTTTTCGCCTTTTAGCTCATTGACAATTGCTTGTACACGCTGGCCTTTTGGTCCAACACAGGAGCCAACTGGATCAACATCAGGATCATCTGTACGAACAGATATTTTAGAACGGTCCCCAGCTTCTCTAGCAACCGATTTAAGCTCTACAGTACCATCATAAATTTCTGGTACTTCAATTTCAAATAAACGCTTTAAAAGACCTGGATGTGTTCTAGACACATAAATTTGTGGCCCTTTTGTTGTTTTTTCTACTTTTGTAATGAACACTTTAATGCGGTCATGAGGTTTGTATTCTTCATTTGGCATTTGTTCATTGACAGGAAGAAGGGCTTCGATTTTGCCAAGTGACACGTAAATGAATTTACTGTCAATTCGCTGAACGATTCCCGTCATAATGTCTTCCTCGCGGTCGATAAACTCAGTGTAGATCACACCACGCTCTGCTTCTCTCACTCGCTGCGTCACAACTTGTTTCGCTGTCTGAGCTGCAATGCGCCCGAAGTCTTTTGGTGTGACTTCAATCTCAACGACGTCACCCACCATGTAATTCGGGTTAATATTGGCTGCATCATCTACAGAGATTTCAAGGCGAGAATCGTACACTTCATCTACAACATCTTTTCTTGCGAACACACGAATCGTTCCCGTTTCGCGGTTTAAATCAACACGAACATTTTGTGCTTGATTAAAATTACGCTTATATGCAGAAATGAGTGCAGCTTCTATCGCTTCAATTATAATTTCTTTACTAATACCCTTCTCTTTCTCAAGAACAGTCAGGGCATCTAACAACTCACTACTCATTTTTATGGTTCCCCCTTATATCAATGAAAAGGTTAATTGAACGAAACTGCTAATCTTGCGTTAGCTATTTTTTCGTATGGAATATTGATCTCTTTCTTTCTTGTCTTGATCTTCACTGTCACTGTTGCAATCTCACCATCAAAGCTTGTAAGCTCACCTTCAAATGCTTTTTCACCATCAATTGGTTCATATGTTTTCATGAAAACATTTTTTCCAAGTGCTTTTTCAAAATCAGCTTTTTTCTTTAATGGGCGCTCCGCTCCAGGAGAGGACACTTCAAGAAAGTAGTTTTGGCTAATCGGATCTGCCTCATCAAGCTTTTCGCTCAAGGCTTCGCTCACTTTGGCACACTCTTCGATATCGACACCTTTATCAGAGTCAATAAACACGCGAAGGAACCAGTTTTGACCCTCTTTGACAAATTCAACATCAACGAGTTCAAGCTGTAAGCCATCTAAAATTGGCTGCACCATTTCGCTTACGACATCCACTACTTTTTTGCTCATTCTCTTCCTCCTTGTGCTTTCGATAAACGCTCTTATCAATCATTCTGCATAAAAACCCTGCTTTATGTGAGCAGGGGGAGCAGAAAACGGATGAATAATGTCGAGACAAAAATTGCCTGTTCAATACAAAAGAGCGGGTTTCCCCACTCTTGTCTCGGTAATCGTTAGCATTTCCATAAAAACTATACCATATCCAATTTTTTTATGCAAATGAAGTTCCTTATTCAGCAGGCATTCATCATCGGTTTTTTTCATTCATTCTTTTCGCATGTTCACTGATAAGTGCTGCCTCCCTGCTCCCTTTTATGATGCGGAATCCATCATAATCCGGATAGAGCGAGTCATCGTCCTGAATGCTTGTTAAAATCCAAAATTGACTGCCAGCCCCTCCAAGCCGCTCTACCGCTGACAGCCAGCTTTGATATACGTCGGGACGAGCTGATTGATTCTGATAGCCAAACTCTTCTAGCACAACTGGTTTTCCGATTGAATTTCCGCGGGTGATATGGTCTTCAATCCATTTCACTCCCCAGACAGCAGACTTGTTCCAGTGATCTGGGTACAAATGATAGGTTCCATAATCGATATGAGGAAGAGATGTTAGACGGTCCCAATCGACGCCTTCCCCTCCTCCGTAAAACCAATCTTCATGTCCTGGTATACGAAAGAATCCTTCATCTCCTACTGCAACAAGATGGTGACGATCAAGCGATTTGATCCATGTACTCATTTCATCTGCCCATTTGACTAGTACATTTCCCGTTGGATCTGACTGCATCCGCGGCTCGTTGGCTAATTCCCACGTCATAATAGCTGGATCGTCTTTATATTGAACACCTGTATACGTATTGGTTCTTTCTAATACATAGCGGACATAATTTTTGTAAGCTTTTTGAATACGAGGATCTGTATAAAAGGCATCATGCGATCCTGCCCCGAACCACTTCACATATTGATTCATACCGCCGAAGTCATCCCAATTGTTCACTAGTGGGATGACAAGCTTTATTCCTTCCTGGCCTGCTTTATAAATCGCATAATCTAGTTTTTGAAAACCCGATTCTTCATAGACGCCTGGACTAGATTGTAAGACTGAGTTTTCTTGAGGGGCCCCGTCGTGAAAGCCCCAAATCCGTATGACCTTTAAATTCATTGCTTTCATATCATCGAACACTGCATCTACCATCTTTTTAGATTTGTAATGGAAATAGTAATTATTTGTGCCGGCGAAGTAAAATGGTTGATTGTTCAGCGTAAATTGTGTACCAGACGTCTGCACATAAGCGGCGGCTTTAATCGTAAGAGAAAACCAGCCGGACCATATAGCGGCCACAAGTATGAAACAAGACACTCTTTGAGCCCACTTTTTCATTTACATTCTCCTCACAATCTATCTCTATCCTTCTTGAGGCAAGATCACATCTAGTTGAAATGGTGTTTGTTCATTTGAATCAAGTTCAATCGTCTGCTGTTTCAACATTTTACTTTCTTTACCGATTCGAATCTCATATGTTCCATGAAATGCTGGACATCTCACATGGCCATTAGCATCTGTTTTTTCAACTCTTTGGGTCGTCCACTCATTTAGAAGCTTTTCATAACGTCTTCCTGCTTCATTTAAAGACCAATCATAATTCACGATGGCTGCATTTTCCCCTCTCCAATGGGCACCTGCCCAAAATCCCCACATCAGCACTCCTTTTACGGCTGGATGACTAAATGCGACGCGATATAAAGCTTCCAGGTTATCCGCTCTTCGATTAGGGTCAGGGTGAACCGAATCGTACTCTGTGACCCATATTGGAAGACCTAGCTCAGCAAGCACATCGAGTCTCTCTTTGACAATGACTGGATCGACCCGTTCTTCAAAATGGCCTTGAACTCCAATCGCCTCAATAGGTGCGCCTAACTGACGCAGTTCATTGATATGCGCTTTATAGGCATGGTGTTCACCATATGAGATCACATTATAATCATTTACAAACAATAGTGCTTGAGGGTCAATTTTTTTCGTTTCTTCATACATCCACTTCCAAATATTTTTCCCAAAGCGATCTTTAAAAAATGAACCATGCATCATTTCATTGTTTACATCCCAATGACGGAACCTTCCCTTAAAGTGATTACCCGCATGCTCAAGCCGGTTTTTCATGGCTTCATATACTTCGTGATTCGGGAGTGACCTTAGCCAGCTTGGATTCGCATCCTCTACCTCCCAAAACAAAGCGTGCCCTCTCACTGGAAGCTGATGTCGATCTGCAAAATTCAGCATCGCATCTGCTTTTTCGTAGGTGATTCTCCCTCTTTGAGGCTCATTCGCATACCATTTTGCCTCATTTTCAAAAACAGCCCAATTAAAATGTTTCACGAAAAAATCAGCATATTGTTGATTAAATAACACTTGATCATTCATCGCTGAACCAAAGGCGAATTCATGTCTGATTTGCTTTATTTCAACCTCTATACCTGCTATTGGCTTTTTTTCATCGTTTGTCACATTGATCACAAGATCTCTTTGCCTATGCTCTGAGATTCGATCATCCGCCTCTTTTTTCCACATCAGATTGTCCTGTCCATTTTCGCCCCTATTGAATGAATGATGAAGAAAACTTCTTTCTTTGACCATATAAACTCACCCTTATCTTCATTGGATTCTTGATATTTTCTATTCAAACTGCCGGCTAGAAGCCGACAGCTTGAATTTGACCTTTGATCTCTTAGTTGATCAGACGATGATATTCAGCATAGGCAGTGGCCATATCCACTTGAGACCAGAAGCGGTGATAAGTGAAAACTGGTGCGCCATTCTCCCATTTGCCCGTAGCTTCATTAAATGAAGACTGATATTTACTTTCGAGTGAAGACCACGCTGGATCTTGTTTAATCTTCGGACGAAGGTCAGCAAAACTCGTATAGACCCCATTCCCTCCTCGCTGCGGGTCAGAAGGAACGGTGCTGGCTCCAGGAATCTGATTTCCTTGACCAAATGTCCCGTTCCATCCATTTGGGAAATACACTTCTTTTCTAAAGAAACGGTCATAGTCTTCTCTATCTTCCTCGGTCACTATGCCGACGCCATCATTGTAATTCCATGCAACCTCTAGGAGCTGCGCGGCTGCATCTTTCGCTCTTGCACCAAGCGCTGTATAATCACCTGTTTCCAGCTTGGTGGCTGCAGCAAAGAAAATCAAAGCTTTGGCAAGACTCCCTAATACGCCTGTATCCTGAGTTGGATCTTTTGTGACAGCTGTTAAATTTGGATTTCCTGTTGCAGACTGGAACCCATTCCAAGTATCAGGCTGTCCGCTCCAAGCAATATTTCCAGGAAGCCAAAACTCTCCAGGCGCACTTGTTGTAGCAACCGAAACATTTGTTCCTCCTAGAATTCTCTGTCCTTGCTCATCTAAGAAATAACCCTCTTCATCCGACACAGGACGGCTGCCGATAAAAATATAATCTAATGCATAGTTGACCCATTTTGTTATGGCAGATTTGGCCATTTGGACATTTTCAGATGTTTTGTCGCCATCTTTGACAAAAATATAATAAAGCTCTGCTACGCGCTCCATTGGCCACGCCTGCATTCCAAACCAGTTATTTGATGGTGGATCAAGGTAAACAGGCGCATCTTCATATGCCATATCGTAAAAAGTACTTCTTCCCGCCGGATAAGCGCTATAGTCTCCATTCCAGCTATTGGTTGCGCCTCCTGCTATGGCTCCTTCTTTCGATTGAAGCCATACGTAAAATTCAAGCTGTCTCTTTAAAGTTTTTTCCCAATCGCTTGCCCCGGTAGCAGAAGATGGCTTTAAGCCTCCTTTATCTGAGGATAAAGCATAAGCAGCGACAGGATTTTGATATCCCTGATGACAATGGCTCGCTCCAATACGCCATGACCAGTTTGCATACTCCCCAAGTCCTCCGCCCCAAGAGGTATACCAAGCCATTAAGTAATGACAGGCACCCTTTCCGTTTCCAGGATACGGATTCCCCTGCTTCCCGCTTCCAATCGTTTGAAAATATTTATCGTACATGCCGTAACGAAGGAAATCCCCCATTTTTTTCGCTTTATCAAGATAAGCTGACTGATTATAGCCGAGCTCCTTCGCCCAATACATCGCTTGTATCGCACGTGCATCAGCATCTGTTGCATTCGTATAACGCCACTGAGCAGCTGGAGCTTGATTTTCTTTTGTGAACAAGCTCATAAAGCCTTCATTCGGCTTACCAAAAGATTTATCGTCTTGTGATGGATGAGGGATGGACTCCCATACAGATTCCTGTGGACCACGCTGGAATGTGTTCACATATGCGGCTGTATGTGATGGGTTGAGCAAGTTCCCATAGCCATACCAGTTATCTACGTCAAGGAGCCAGTGCATTAAATACGTTTCATTTGATCCATAGGTTGATTTTAATTCACCATCAATTGGATCTTGACCAGCAGGACGGGCACCGGTTAATTGGCTTGGGTATTGATCCGGAAATGGTTTCTCTGCTGCGTATGTGGCTGGACTGGACGGATTATAAGCATTCATATGCGGCTGCTCATCATGCCCATCTTCATTGACTGGGATGATGTACTTCTCCATATTGTCCCAAGCTGCCTCTAATTTGCTCCAATCCCCTGTGTAATGTCCGTACAGTACCTCAAGCCATAGCCAATAGCTATACGCTTCTGAAGTTGTCATATGCCCGTAATCAGGCGCTTCACAAATGAGCGTCTCGATTGAATGATACGGAATTCCTTCTGGTGAAAAATATCCATTCGCATCGCTTTTGATTTGATGATAAAGCGTTAAAAACCGTTCTTTATTTGACAAGTCCTTCACCCTTTCAATAAAATCGTTGATTTTTATTTGTCTGGAAGTGTGCCAAATACTAAAGCACCATCGTCAAAGACAGGAATCTTCGTTGTTTTTTGCATAGTGGATGTTAATCCTTGATAGGAATAATCATTTGAGGCATCCCATATATTCGATCCATTTGGAGCAGATAATCGAAATTGTATTTCCTTCTTATGCTCAGATTCTCCTCTAGGAGAAATAGCTACGCCGGTAAAATCGATTTCTGCAAAATAGACGCGGGCTGATGCTTCATATACCTTTAAAGGCGATAAGGAAGCGCCTTCATTGTAGGCTGCTGTCACCTGAATATCCTTTTCAGTCAATCCCTTTGCAAAGACCTCGCTCAGATTAACGTAATATCTGAAGGAGAGTGTTTGACTGGTTCTTGCCGGCCAGCCGGACCTGTTGTACAGCACTGCTTTCACTTGAGTAGATGTTGTATCGTTATGCATCACAGCTGCCTCTACAAAAAACTCATCCTCCACCTGTTCTTTAGGCGGGAAATTTGGCAGCTTTGATTGGCCTTGACCAAAGAGCTGCACCATTTTGGCGATATTTCCAGTAAAGGCGGCATTATAATCAGTCGCCACTTCGTTAGATATATAATCAGAGATGTCATCGTCATATTGATCCTGTGCATTAGGACCTCCAACAAGCGCTCCATAAAGTGTGTGCCGGTGATTTGGAGGGTTTGTCAGCTGGTTAGACCATGAGCCATGTGCAGTACGATGGTGCGGGTGCTTCGGCGGATTCTGGCCAAACCCAACGACGTAGCTTCTATTCAGCGGATTATCACCTAACATATAGTGAGTTTGCTTGATCGCAAACGATTGGTATCGATTCTTCTTTTCTTGATCAGATACCCAATCAGCATAAACAAAGGCTAAAAATGCTGCATTGGCGGCATAACGAAGTGACCCCCATTGATCTAGCCATGCCAAACCACCAGGCGTATAGGTGATTCTTTCTACTTTTCCATTTTGAACGAGACCTGTGGTCCAGTAATCAAGATTGCGCTCAGTGGATTCTATAAATCTGTTCTCTTTCGTGATTCTTGCAAGTAAGATTTGTGAAGCAAAAAAAGTATTGTCCCATGACATGGTAAACGTATAATCCCAATCCTCCGGCCATTCCTCTACCGCTTTTAATGCTTGGTTTAAATAAGTTTCTTCATTTGTCGCCAAGTACAGCCAGATTCCGCCCCAAATCAGTTCGTCAACATAGCCGCTCCAGGAGTTGTAAAATGGCTGCGCATTGGTGACACAATCTGAATATTTGCCGCGATACTTGTCAGCAAATGCATATAGCTGTTTGGCGTGCGTCAAAAGCTTTGCCGCATAAGACGCATCTGTTTCTTTAAAAATGATAGAACCTGCTGCTAAAGCCGCCGCAGTTTGTGCAGCTACTTCTGTTCCAGGACAATGTTCATCAATTTTAAAAGCTGGCCGGTTCATCGGCATCACTTCTGCTGGTCCCCACCAAGCATGATCAGCATTTCCATCACCTACTTGCGCCCAAAATTCATTCGGGCCCGTATGTGCTTTCAAGAAATAATCCGTTGCCCACTTGATTTGATCTAGTATCTCATCAAGCAGCTCCGCCTCTTCATAAGCTTCCCGGTATTCATATACTGTCCATGCAAGCACGGCTGCTGAATAAGCCATCGGAAGTCCAAATTTCACATGATCTCCTGCATCATACCAGCCGCCAGTTAAATCATGCCCAACATCCTTCCCGTCCTCTAGCCCAGAATCTCCCCGCCAGTTAAGACGATTGTTTTCCGGAAGCCGGCCTGACCGCTGCGCTTCATAAAAAAGCATGGATTTTTGTAAAACCTCTACATAGTTGTAAGATGCCATTTCTCTATTGCTCACCCCTTCTTTTTAGTGAAACATTGATCAATAGACGCACCGCCTCCTTTTGATACTTCGTTTCGTGATCTGTACAGTTTTGAAAAGAATCAAATATGTTTCAAAAATAAGCATAGTAAACAGCAATCAGCTTTACGCTCATCGAAGTTTTCTCTTGATTCTCCTTCTGACTGTACCCAGAATGATCATATGTCGCTTAAGAACATTTCAGACGGCGAAATTCTCTTTTGAGCTCTATTTGGGTAGAAAGAATGACATACAATCTCTTCTCTTAAAACATCACGCTAAATCAAGATATATGAATGGATATGAAAATAATTCCAGTTGGTGAAAAATCTTTATTAGTTAACATAATAATATTATTGTATATATAGAAAAGAACGCCCTTTTAAGGGCGCTCTTATTCATCACATTAGAATAAAGAAAGCTGATTTTGATCAGGAAGTGCTTCTAAACAGCCTTGACGATCTAAATACTCAAGAATAGTCTTTGAGACTTTTCCACGCTTTTGTAAATCTTCTTTTGAAAGGAATTCCCCATCTTGCCGCGCGCGAACAATATTTAACGCAACGTTTGTTCCGAGTCCAGGGATCGAGTTGAATGGTGGAATTAGTCCGTCTCCATCAATGATAAACTCTGTTGCACTTGAGCGATAGAGGTCAACTTTTTTGAAATGGTAGCCTCTTTCGCACATTTCAAGGGCAAGCTCTAGTACAGTTAATAGGTTCTTTTCTTTCGGTGATGCATCTAAACCTTTTGAATTAATATCGTCCATAACGGCTCGAATCGCATTCGATCCTTTTGTCATCGTTTCAATATCAAAGTCATCCGCACGAACGGTAAAGTAAGCAGCATAGTACAGAAGTGCATGATGCACCTTGAAATAAGCAATACGAACAGCCATTAATACATATGCAGCCGCGTGGGCTTTAGGGAACATGTATTTGATTTTTTTACAAGAATCAATATACCAGTTTGGTACATTATTATTCTTCATTTCTTCTTCCCATTCAGGAGGAAGCCCCTTTCCTTTACGAACAGATTCCATGATTTTAAAGGCAAGTGACGGCTCTAAGCCTTGGTAGATGAGATAGACCATAATATCATCACGACACCCAATGACTTCACTTAGTTCACACGTTTTATTGTGAATGAGCTCTTGTGCGTTTCCGAGCCATACATCCGTACCGTGTGAGAGTCCAGAAATCTGAACAAGCTCTGAGAAGGTCGTTGGTTTTGTATCCTCTAGCATTTGCCGAACAAATCTTGTTCCAAATTCCGGGATACCGAGTGTACCTGTTTTACAGCCTATTTGCTCTTCTGTTACACCTAGCGGCTCTGTCCCTTGGAAAATCTTCATGACTTCAGGGTCATCTGTTGGAATCGTTTTTGGATCGATTCCGCTTAAATCTTGAAGCATACGAATGACCGTTGGATCATCGTGCCCAAGAATATCCAGCTTGAGCAAGTTATCGTGAATCGAATGGAAATCAAAATGTGTCGTCTTCCAATCAGAACCTGTCGCATCTGCTGGGTATTGAATAGGTGAGAAATCGTAAATATCCATATAATCCGGCACAACGATAATCCCGCCTGGATGCTGGCCCGTTGTCCGTTTTACCCCTGTACAGCCTTGTACAAGCCGGTCGATTTCAGCACCTCTCATATGAAGGTTATGATCCCCTGCATAGCCTTTCACGTAACCGTATGCTGTTTTTTCTGCAACGGTACCAATCGTCCCTGCTCGGTATACATACTCTTCTCCGAACAACTCTTTCGTATAGTTATGCGCGATCGGCTGATATTCGCCTGAGAAGTTCAAATCAATATCAGGAACTTTGTCTCCTTTAAAACCTAGGAACGTTTCAAACGGAATATCATGTCCGTCTTTTTTATACGGCGTTCCACATTCAGGACAGTCTTTATCTGGAAGGTCAAAGCCTGAACCAACAGATCCGTCATTAAAGAACTCAGAGTGCTTACAGCTTGGGCATACATAATGAGGTGCAAGTGGATTTACTTCAGTAATCTCTGTTAATGTCGCAACAAGAGATGATCCGACAGATCCCCTTGAACCAACAAGATATCCATCATCAAGTGATTTTTTTACGAGCTTATGAGAGATTAAGTAAATAACGGCGAAACCATGACCGATAATACTTTTTAATTCTTTCTCAATGCGGTCTTCTACGATTTTCGGCAGGTCATCTCCGTAGATACTGCGCGCCATTTGATAGCTCATTTCCCGTATTTCTTCATCTGCACCTTCAATTTTTGGTGTGTAAAGATCATCTTTGATAGGTTTAATGCTTTCGACCATCTCAGATACTTTTTGCGTATTTGTTACGACGATCTCTTTCGCTTTTTCGTCTCCTAGGAAGGAGAACGCTTCAAGCATTTCATCTGTCGTTCTAAAATGAACTTTTGGCAGTTCATGTCGGTTCAGCGGATTCGCTCCACCTTGTGATGAAATTAAGATTTTACGATAAATTTTGTCTTCTGGATGCAGGTAATGTACATTCCCAGTCGCCACAACTGGTTTATTCAGCTTTTCGCCAAGTTTGACAATGTTTGTGATGATTTCTTTTAACGCACGTTCATCTCGAACTAGCTCAAGCTGCAGCAGGTGCTGATACACTTCTGGCGGATGTACCTCTAAATAGTCATAAAATGCTGCAATGTCTTCCACCTCATCAGGTGACTTTTGCATCATTCCTTCAAATACCTCACCCTTATCACAAGCAGACCCAACAATTAAACCTTCTCGATATTTCTCAAGCTGGGAGCGTGGAATACGCGGGACACGGTAGAAATAATGAATATGAGAAAGTGAAACAAGCTTAAATAAATTCTTAAGACCTGTCTCATTTTGAGCAATTAAAGTTGCATGGTAAGGACGTGAGCGCTGGTAAGCATTCGACTGCCCCATGTTTTCATTCAATTGATCGTGATAGGCAATCTCTTTTTCAGCCGCATCTTTTAGCATCTTCAGCATGAGATAGCCTGTCGCCTCTGCATCATAAATCGCCCGGTGATGCTGCGTTAGTTCAATATCAAACTTTTTACAGAGGGTGTTCAGCCGGTGATTTTTAAATTCTGGGTAAAGGAAACGGCCAAGTTCAAGTGTATCAATGACAGGGTTTGACGCTTTATCTGTTTTTAAGAGGCGTTTATACGCTGCATTTAAAAAGCCCATATCAAAGCTCGCATTGTGCGCAACAAGAATATCTTGTCCAATCCATTCTTTGAAATCCCGTACGACGTCGACGACATCTGGTGCATCTCTCACCATATCATCGGTGATACCTGTTAATTCGATGGTTGTCGCTGATAACGGGTGATGGGGATTTGCAAACGCCTCAAAGCGGTCAATGATTTCCCCGCCTTTGATTTTCACTGCTGCCAGCTCAATGATCGTGTCATAAACGGCTGAAAGTCCAGTTGTCTCTACGTCAAATACGACATATGTCGCATCCTCTAACAAGCGGTGCTCTGGGTTATATGCAATCGGTACCCCGTCGTCCACTAAATTGATTTCCACACCGTACATCATTTTGATGCCATGCTTTTTACTTGCTGCATACGCATCCGGGAAGGATTGTACAACGGCATGATCTGTCAGGGCAATGGCTTCATGTCCCCATTTTTTTGCTTGTTCAACAAGCCTGCCGATGCCAGTGACAGCATCCATTTGGCTCATAGGTGAATGTAAATGAAGCTCCACACGCTTTTCACCCTCAGGTGCTGTATCTTCTTTCAGCTGCGGTTTCATTTCATTGACATCATTAGCGATCATGACAAGATCTCTGACAAACGTATCATTTTGAATGCTTCCTCTTGCTTTCACCCACATGCCTTTTTTCAATGATTTCATCAGCTGAGCATCTTCTTTTTCTCTTGCAAACATTTTGATCAATATACTATTTGTATAATCAGTGATCTTAAAGATACAAAGCGTTCTCCCGCTTTTCAGCTCACGCGTTTCTGCATCGAATACGTAGCCTTGAACGGTGATTCTTCTTTCCTCGTCCATGATACTGTCAAGCGTACGAATTTCTTCATTGTCTTTGATTTGATAGCCAATCATCAGAGGGCCTGATGGAGCTTCATCCTGCTCCTCACTTTCTTTCTTCTCCATCTCAGTGAGGGCTTGCATGGCTCTTTCTTGATCTTCAGCAAGCTTTTGTTCTCTGAACTTCTGAATCTCTTGATCTGATACAAAAATTTCTGTATCGAATTGCAGCTCTGGAAAACCTACTTGTTTAAATGCGGCCTGGAGCATCGGGCTGTACTTCTTCTTAATAGCGAGTGCCTCTGTTTCGCTTTTCGTTTTAATGATGATTTTATGGCCAGACAGCGATGGTTTTTGCTGCTGAAGCAAACTGATGATTGGGGGAGAAATTCCTTGAAGTTCTTCCACACAATGTGACCAGTACGATTGCACGAGTTCTTCAGAGATGTGCGGATCACTTACTTCAATCGTACAAGTAATTTGTGCAATATGAGAAAATGCATTTGTCAGTCTGCTGAGAAACATGGCGTATACTTTGTAAGGCAAAAGAGCCTTAAATTTAAAAAGGAAATGCCATGTTTTCGTCGCTTTGTGCACCGTCAATTTGACGATTTCTCCTTCTTCAAAGTAACGACTGAGGTCATCATCTGTCATTTGAATCTGATTGAGTAATATATGAAATTGCCGCCGTGTGATCGGTAATTGTTCATCCAAGACAGGACCCTCCTTTTGTCAATCAGAAAGGTACCTCTTTTCTACAGGAGGTACCTTCATTTTTTTGTTCGTTTTATGCTTGGCGTATAAATGAAATCAGATCATCAACAGATACTTCATGTGATTCACCTGATTTTCTAAACTTCACTTCAACAATACCTTCTTCTGAACGTTTACCGCAGCTAATGCGAATTGGCAGTCCAATTAAATCACTGTCTGCAAATTTCACTCCTGCACGCTCCTGGCGGTCATCGAAAAGTACGTCAAAGCCTTCATCTTCTAAGCGCTCGTACAACGTTTCAGCCAGTTCTTTTTGCGCATCGTTTTTCATATTTAATGCAAGAAGGTGAAGGTCATATGGTGCCACTGTTTCCGGCCAAATGATTCCTTTCTCATCATGATGCTGTTCAACAATCGCTGAAAGAGTTCTAGAGATGCCGATGCCATAGCAGCCCATAATCATTGGCTGCGCCCGTCCATTCTCATCAAGGTACGTTGCATCCATTGACTCAGAATAACGAGTGCCGAGTTTAAAGACTTGTCCTACTTCAATCCCTTTTGCAAACTGGATGGTGCCTTCCCCGTCTGGAGAAACATCTCCTTCTTGAATCAAGCGAAGATCTGTGAATTCTTTCACTGACACATCACGTGCAGGGTTGACATTGACATAGTGATAATCCGCTTCATTTGCACCAGCGACTGCATTTGTCATTCCCTTCACAGCAAGGTCCGCATAAATATCGACTTCTGCTTCCAGTTTAACAGGTCCAACAAATCCAGGCTCAGTTCCAATGACTTCTAGCACTTCTTCGCGTGATGCTAGTTCGACAAGCTGTGCTCCTACTAAGTTTTTCACTTTCACATCATTTACTTCATGATCGCCTCTAGTAAGGATGAGAACATACGCATCGTCTGCTTTAAATAAAACAGATTTCATGCATGCAGAAGGATCAACTTCTAAAAATCCAGCCACATCTTGAATTGTTTTCGCTTGCGGCGTGTGGACTTTTTCAAGCTCTTTGAAGTCCGCAGGATTTGCTTCTTCTCCGTGATATACAGCCTCAGCCATTTCAATGTTTGCAGCATATGAGGAAGTATCAGAATAAGCGATGGTATCCTCTCCGACCTCTGAGAGTGCCATGAACTCATGTGTATCTTTTCCGCCCATTGCCCCAGAATCTGCAATGACTGGTCTAAAATTGAGACCTACTTTTGAGAACACATTAGAATAAGCTGTAAACATTTTGTTGTATGTCTCGTCAAGGCTTTCTGGTGAAGAATGGAATGAGTATGCATCCTTCATAATAAATTCACGTCCGCGCAGCAGTCCAAAGCGTGGTCTCTGTTCATCACGGAATTTTGATTGAATTTGATATAGAGTTAAAGGTAGCTTCTTATACGATTTCACTTCACTGCGTACTAGTGATGTAATCACTTCTTCGTGGGTTGGACCAAGCGCAAATTCGCGGCCATGGCGATCCTTCATACGCATCAATTCTGGACCGTATGTATACCATCTTCCTGACTCTTGCCACATTTCTGCCTGCTGGAGCACTGGCATTAACAGCTCAGCTGCGCCTGCCTTTTCCATTTCCTTGCGGACGATGGATTGAATATGCTGAATGACTTTATGCGCAAGCGGCAGATAATGATAGATTCCACTTGTATTTTGTCTAATAAATCCAGCTCTTACTAAGAGTTGATGGCTTTTTGCCTCAGCATCTGCCGGCACCTCTCGAAGAGTTGGAATGAAAGTCAGGGATTGTCTCATGTCGTTACACCTCATTTATGAAATAGGACTTCTCACAAAAACTCTTGTTTCCCGGAATGAGAAACAAGAGAGAATGGTTTTTATAAAAATAACCGCTGAATGTCATTCCACGTTACCACTAACATTAACAGCATGAGGAAGGCAACACCAATAAAGACAACAAGTGCTTCTTTCTCACGATTAATTGGTTTACCGCGAATGGCTTCAACAAATAAGAATAGTAAACGTCCTCCGTCTAATGCAGGAATCGGTAACAAATTCACGATGCCTAGGTTGATACTGAGGAACGCCGCAAACTGCATTAATGTTAATACACCTTGTTTGGCTACTTCTCCTGTCATGTCATAAATTCCAACAGGACCTGCTAACATATCTAGTGAAAATTGTCCTGTGACAATTTTTTGCAAGTTCGTTAAGATCAGACCTGCCGTTGAAATGACGGTTGTGCCTGAAGATGAAATGACTTTCAAGAATCCATTTTCCGTTGGCGGATATGATCCGAAACGGCCAATGCTTTTTCCGTCAGCTTTCACAGCTTCTGGTACAACCTGCACAGTGCTTTCTTTACCGTCTCGGTCAATGACGACATTCATTTTTTTCTCAGGGTTCTTTTGAACTGTTTGAACGACGTCTGTCCAAGAATTCATTTTCTCGCCGTTAATCGACACGATGTGATCTCCCTGCATCAGTCCAGCTTCCGCCGCTCGGCCGTCTTTCGTCAGCTTACCGAGTACAGGGTCATCAACGGTTACCCCTTGGATAAAGCCTAAAGCAACCAAAATCACATACGCCAGGATAAAGTTCATAATTGGTCCAGCTGCGATGGCTTTAATTCGCTGCCAAACCGTTTTTGAACCAAATTGACGATTGTATGGTGCAATTTGAATTTCTTCACCATCTGCAATATAGAAGCTTGTTTGACTGACATTGTAGCCAGTCAGAATATCTTCATTTCCAGCTTCATATCCCGAGATTCTCATGGCATGATCTAAATCGATCTGCTCCACTTCGATAACAAGTGCATCAGGATATTTTTCTTTATCATTTAAAATGATCTTTTCTACTTCATTTTGCTCATTGAATAAGAGCCCCACTGTATGACCTGGTTTAATTTCGATGACTTCAGGGTCTTCTCCAGCCATTTTCACAAATCCGCCAATAGGGAGGAGTCTAATGGTATAAACGGTTTCCTTTCGTTTAAAGGAGAAAATCTTCGGCCCAAAACCAATTGCGAACTCGCGGCATAAAATCCCCGCGCGCTGCGCCATAATTAAATGGCCAAGCTCGTGGAAAAAAACGAGCGTTCCAAAAATAATAATAAACGCAATCACTGTATTCACGAACATACCACCTTATGTGAGGATTGATTGAACAAAGTCTCGCGTATCTTTGTCCACTTCATGGATATCTTGCAAACTAGGCGTTGAAATCACATGATGTCTAATTAGTGCCTTTTCAATCAATTCTTCAATTTGCAGGAACGTTACTTTGCCTTTCAGAAATGCATCGACTGCTATTTCATTTGCTGCATTAAGTACAGCAGGCATTGTCCCTCCTATTTTACCTGATTCATAAGCAAAATGTAAGCAGCGATACCTGTCAAAATCCGCTTTTTGGAAATTCAATTGTCCAATCTCCCAAAGGTTCAATGATTTCGCTTCTTGTAACGGCGCCCTGTCAGGGTATGTGAGTGCATATTGAATAGGCACTCTCATGTCAGGTGTCCCTAACTGAGCCATGACGCTTTTGTCGTGAAATTCCACCATCGAATGGATAATGCTCTCTTTATGTAGCAGCACATCAATTTGTTCATAAGGGATATCAAACAACCAATGTGCCTCAATCACCTCGAGCCCCTTATTCATCATCGTCGCTGAATCAATGGTGATTTTCGCTCCCATCGACCAGTTCGGGTGGTTCAGCGCTTCTTCAACCGTAACACCTTCAAGTTCAGTTCGTTTTTTATCTCGGAAACTACCACCTGAAGCTGTCACGATTAAGCGTTCAATATTTTTAGCTTGTTCACCTTGCAGGCATTGAAAAATAGCGGAATGCTCACTATCGACAGGAAGTAAAGGTACATCATATGTTTTAGCATACTCTTTTACTATATGACCAGCTGTTACAAGTGTTTCCTTATTTGCGAGTGCAATCGTCTTTTTTTGTTCAATGGCCTTTAATGTTGGAACAAGTCCAACACTTCCTACAAGTGCATTTACCACTACGTCCACTGCATCATAGGTCGCTGCCTCGATGTTGGCTTCATCACCAGCAGCCAGCTTCACACCGTATGCAAATGAATGATTTTTTAGCATGCGATAGGTTTCTTCGTCTACACAGCCAACGAATTCAGGCTGAAAGCGCTCAATGATCGGAATCGCTTTTGCTATATTTCTGCCAAAGGTCATGGCTTTCAGCTTAAATTTGTCCGGGTGCTGCCTGATCACATCTAACGTTTGTTCTCCAATTGATCCTGTTGCGCCTAATAGCGAAATATATTTCAAATTGCCACTCCTTCTCTCGTTCAATAAGTTTCTATGAGGTTAGCTGGCAAACGTTGCGAGCAGTAAGTATAAAAACGGCAGAACGAATAAAAAGCTGTCAAACCTGTCCAAAATTCCGCCATGGCCAGGGAGAATTGTCCCTGAATCCTTCACGTGATAATGACGCTTTAAAGCAGATTCCACTAGGTCGCCAAGCTGTCCAAAGATACTGAGTAAAAGAGTAATAAACATCACAAGCAGATATGATGGCAAAAATCCTGTAACCGCCTGAAACACAAGTGACAACACGACCGCTGTGACGATTCCGCCGATAAATCCTTCTACTGTTTTGTTTGGGCTGATTTCTGGCCAAAGCTTTCGTTTCCCCATAGATTTCCCAATAAAGTAGGCTCCTGAGTCAGTAGACCAAATAATCACTGCTGCGAAGAAGATCGCACTCATGCCATATAAGCCTCTAATTTGGATAAAATAATAGAAACTAACGCCAATATATAATGTGGCTAATACAACAAAAGCAACCTCATCGAATGTGAAAGAGTTTTTGCTCAAAACTGTATAAGTTAAAAGTATTAAGACTGCGAATAAAGCAATCTGCATTTTTGATGCGTCCACGTTTGGGAAGAAACTGTTGTCTCCGCCCATTAAAAGCCAAAGCAATATTAAGCTGACAATACCAGGAAAGCTGAAAATCGAGATTTTTTTCATTCTTAAAAGCTCAAAGAGAGCGACACTTCCCATTAAATAAATCAGCAGGGTAAATGGCATCTGTCCATATATAACAGCAAGTAAAAAGACTGCAGCTGCCAAAACACCCGTCAAAATTCTTTGTTTCATCTGCACCACCCTCTAAATTCCACCGAACCTCCGGCCGCGGCGCTGGTACTCTCCAATAGCGCCTATAAGGTGCTCATCAGAAAAGTCAGGCCAAAGCACATCCGTAAAGACAAACTCGCTGTAAGCAATTTGCCAAAGCATAAAGTTGCTTAATCTAATTTCTCCACTCGTGCGAATGAGCAAATCCGGATCTTGAAGAGATTCTGTCATTAAATAAGCTGAAAACATCTCTTCTGTGATGTCTTCTGCTTGAAGCTTACCTTCTTTGACCATTTCAGAAATTTGTCTGCATGCGGAGACGATTTCTGTGCGCCCCCCATAGTTGAGCGCAAAGTTCAAAACGAGTCCGTCGTTATTTGCCGTACTCTTTACTGCATTCTCTACCGCTTTTTTCGTATGCTGCGGGAGGCCGTCTGGATCACCTGTTAAACGCACACGGACATTTTCCTCGATGAGTTCAGGCAGGTAGATGTTTAAAAATTCTTCAGGAAGTTTCATTAAAAAGTCTACTTCTAGTTTTGGACGTTTCCAATTTTCCGTAGAGAAAGCATACAAAGTCAGCACTTTGACATTCAGCTCATTTGCAAGCTTTGTCATGCGCTTGACGACTTTCATTCCTTCATGATGACCTGCTACCCGTGGAAGAGCACGTTTTTTCGCCCATCTTCCGTTCCCATCCATGATAATGGCGATATGTTCAGGAATTTCTCCATTTAATATGTCTTCTTTTGTCAGGCTTTCTAAGTTGGAAGCTGCTGTTTGCTGATTCTTCCAATTTTTGAGTATATTGAGCATGAGATTCCTCCATCACCCAAAAAGGTTGCGTTCCCGCTAATAATATAGTCATCAACAGTATTAACAAAAAAACCCCCTGTAAACATGAAGAGGGTCTTTTCACTATTATCTATTGTACATAGTTTTTTCTTAAACTTCCATGATTTCTTTTTCTTTATCTTTCGTCACGTCATCAATTTTAGCGACATATTCATCTGTCAATTTTTGGACATCCTCTGTTGATGATCTTAATTCATCTTCAGTGATCTCCCCATTTTTCTCAAGCTTTTTCAAATCATCGTTTGAATCACGACGAACGTTACGAACAGCTACTTTTGCTTCTTCTGAGTATTTTTTTACTACTTTCACAAGCTCTTTACGTCTTTCTTCTGTCAGCGCAGGAATCGCAATGCGGATCACATTTCCGTCACTTGTTGGCGTGATGCCAAGATCAGACTTTTGGATCGCTTTTTCGATATCACCGATTGCTGTTTTATCGTAAGGTGTGATAATCAGCATACGTGCTTCTGGCACTGTGATTGACGCAATTTGGTTAAGAGGTGTTTGTGCACCGTAATAATCAACTGTCACTTTATCAAGCAGTGAAGCATTTGCACGGCCTGCACGAACAGTTGCAAGCTCACGTCCGTATGCTTGTACAGCTTTTTCCATTTTTTCTTTCGTTTGGTTCAACACTTCTTTTGACACGTTATTTCCCCCTCACGATCGTTCCGATTGATTCGCCATTTACGGCACGTTTAATATTTCCTTCTTCCATAATGGAGAAGACAATTAATGGAATGTCATTGTCCATACATAATGAGGACGCAGTAGAATCCATTACAGCAAGCCCTTCTTTAAGTACATCAAGATATGAAAGCTTATCATATTTTACTGCATCCGCATCTGTACGAGGATCAGCACTGTAGACACCATCTACATTATTTTTCGCCATTAAAATGACATCTGCTTCAATTTCTGCTGCTCGAAGTGCTGCCGTAGTATCTGTAGAGAAATAAGGGTTACCTGTTCCAGCAGCAAAAATGACGACACGTTTCTTCTCAAGATGACGGATCGCTTTTCTTCTTATGTATGGTTCTGCAACCTGTCTCATTTCGATAGAGGTTTGCACTCTAGACTGAATGCCAAGCGTTTCTAGGCTGTCCTGTAACGCCAGTGAGTTCATCACTGTTGCCAGCATCCCCATGTAGTCTGCTGTTGCACGGTCCATTCCTAGATCACTGCCTGTCTTTCCGCGCCAAAGGTTTCCTCCGCCTACAACGACTGCAACTTCAACATCAAGCTCTGCAATTTCTTTTACTTGCTTTGCAATGGATTGAATGACAGTTGGGTTAATTCCATTTCCAGCATCACCCGCTAGTGCTTCGCCACTTAGCTTCAGTACAATGCGATTATATTTCGGTTTGCTCATGATAACCTCCAAGTGTAAACTATACCGTCTCTTATTATGCGTAAGAAACTGCCTTTTGTAAATCAATATCCTCTAAAAAATAGGGAACACAGTGCTTGTGCTCCCCTAAAAAAGCCCCAGAGAGCTTTTCAAACATTATTTTTTCACTTGGCTCATAACTTCTTCAGCAAAGTTGTCTTGACGTTTTTCGATACCTTCGCCCACTTCATAGCGAACATAAGTTTGAACAGTTGCGTTTTTCGCAGCTACAACTTGTTTCACTTTTTCATCTGGGTTTTTAACGAACGCTTGGTCAAGTAAGCAAATTTCTTCGAAGAATTTGTTTAGACGGCCTTCTACCATTTTAGCTACGATGTTTTCAGGCTTTCCTTCTTGAAGCGCTTGCTGAGTTAATACTTCACGCTCACGGTTTGCTTCTTCTTCTGACACTTGGTCACGAGAAATGTATTTAGGGTTTACAGCTGCAACGTGCATTGCGATGTCTCTTGCAAGCTCTTCGTCAGTTGTTCCGTTAAGAACAGCTAACACACCGATACGTCCGCCCATGTGCAGGTAAGAACCGAATGCAGCATTATCTTCTTTTGTGATGACAGAGAAACGGCGTAGAGTGATTTTCTCTCCGATTTTCGCAATTGCAGATGTGATATGCTCTTCAACTGTTGAACCATTTTCCATTTTAGAAGCATGAGCTTCTTCAATTGTTGCAGGTTTAGCAGCAAGCAAATGATCAGCAAGTTCGTTAAGAAGTGCTTGGAATCCTTCGTTTTTCGCAACGAAATCAGTCTCAGAGTTCACTTCTAGGATGACGCCTGTGTTGCCGTCAGTTTTGATAAGAGTTAATCCTTCTGCCGCAATACGGTCTGCTTTTTTCGCAGCTTTTGCGATTCCTTTTTCTCTTAGAAGGTCGATTGCTTTCTCGATGTCACCATCAGTTTCTGTTAACGCTTTTTTACAGTCCATCATACCTGCACCAGTTTTTTGACGCAGTTCTTTAACTAATTGAGCAGTAATTGCCATTTTACATTTCCTCCTTCTATGTTAAAACACGGATTACTAGGTGAAAAAAAGGTGATAAAAGGCATTTCCCTCTTATCACCTTTTGAATAGGTTACGCAGTTGTTGTTTCAGTTTCTGTCGTTTCTTCTACAACAGCTTCTTCTTCGCCTTGTTTAGACTCAAGAATCGCATCTGCCATTTTAGCAGTTAGAAGTTTTACAGCACGGATTGCATCATCGTTTGCAGGGATCACAACATCAATTTCGTCTGGATCACAGTTTGTGTCAACGATACCGATGATTGGGATATTCAATTTACGAGCTTCTGCAACTGCAATACGCTCTTTACGAGGGTCGATAATGAAAAGTGCATCCGGAAGACTCTTCATGTCTTTGATTCCGCCTAGGAATTTTTCAAGACGCTCTAATTCTTTTTTCAGTTGAACGACTTCTTTCTTAGGAAGAACTTCGAAAGTACCGTTTTCTTGCATTTTTTCAATATCTTTTAAACGTTTGATACGTTTTTGGATTGTTTCAAAGTTTGTTAAAGTTCCACCAAGCCAGCGTTGGTTCACATAGAACATACCAGAACGGATTGCTTCTTCTTTCACTGAATCTTGTGCTTGCTTTTTCGTACCAACGAAAAGGATTTTTCCTCCGTCAGCAGCAAGGTTTTTCGTGAAGTTGTAAGCTTCCTCTACTTTTTTCACCGTTTTTTGAAGGTCGATGATGTAGATACCGTTACGCTCTGTAAAGATGTAACGCTTCATTTTTGGGTTCCAACGGCGAGTTTGGTGACCGAAGTGAACACCAGCTTCTAGCAATTGTTTCATAGAAATAACTGACATTTTGTTGCCTCCTAATATAATGGTTTTTTTTCCTCCGCTTAAGTCATGTTCACATAAAACTGCGCCACGGCAGCACCTTCATACGAATCATTAAGCGTGTGTATTTAACACCAAGAAATAATATAACACATGATGGACTGACAATCAAGAATCCTTTACAGCTTTCCGCTAAATTTTAATAAAAGCTCGATTTCTGTCTTGCCAGTTTTCATTTCTTTCGCTATTTCTTCTAGTGATCGCCCTTCATTATATAAGGTCTTCACTTGATCTTCGAATGTTTCTTCTATTTCACTTTTAGAAGGCAGAGAAGCCTCTGTTTCAAGTTGTGGAACGGGTTCGTTTACCTTCTCTTCCTGCACCTCAACTTCGCTAAGGAGAGCCGACAGGTGCTCTGGTACGGGATCTTCACTTTCGACCGATTGCTGGGATTCAATTGGTGGTTGTGGCTGCTTTGGTGTCTGAAGATCCGATTTCAGCTCTTCAGCAGAAAAATCAGGGGAAGCGGCTGCCACTTTTGTTAGTTTGTCATTCTCTTCTTTGACTTCCATCAAAAATGCAGCCAGGGTATTTTCCGTTTCTTCTAGAAGTTCTCGCTGTTTTTGTTCTGTTGCCTTCAGCGAATTCATTCTCGTATATAAAATAATCACAAAATAAATAAGTGCAGCATGAAGCATGAAGCTAATCAGCCATAACATATTTTTTCACTCACTAACTCTTTAAGATTGAATGGCTTTATCAAGCAGATGCTTAAGCTTGAACAAGGCCTTTGAATGAATTTGCGAAATGCGCGAGGTAGATAAATTGAGCACTTGACCGATTTCCGTTAATGTCAGTTCTTCTTTATAGAAAAGACTGATCACGAGCTTTTCTTTTTCTGAAAGCTCAGTGATTTTTTCAGAAAGCTGTTCAATTAATTCATCTTTCAGCATTTTCTCTTCTGGAGTCACAGACTTCTCGTCGCGAATCATGACTTGGACGTTTTCTCCGTCTTCTTGATCATGCAGCTTCTCATCGATTGAGAGCAGATTTGCAAAGAATCCTTCATTCATCGTTGTGACAACATCTTGTTCACTCATGCCGAGTTCCTCAGCCACCTCTGTCGGCGTCACATTACGCAAATAACGCTGTTCAAGCTTTTCAATAGCCGCTTCTACTTTTTTTGTTTTTTCTCTTGATGTACGAGGCAGCCAGTCCTCTTTACGAAGACCGTCGATGATGGCCCCGCGGATTCTGAAGGATGCATATGTATCAAACTTCAGATCTCTTCCGGGATCAAATTTTTCAAGGGCATCATATAAACCGAGCATTCCTAGACTGATCAAGTCTTCTTTATGCACTGACTTCGGGAGACCGATGGAAATTCTTCCAACATGATATGTGACGAGCGGCATATAGCGGCGCATAAGATCATCTCCAGCAGCAGGGTCTTTCCACTCTTTCCATCTAGCCCATAGCGCCTGATCTTCGTAATTTAAGGATTGCATCTTTATCCCCCTATACTTCCTTAGTTATATCTTCATAATGCCTTGCTTCACAGTACGGATCTCAAGTTCTGCCGTAAGCGGATCAAATTCAATCGTACGACCACTGTTTCCGCCTGTATCCTCACTAATAATCGGGATATGATGAAGAGACAGATGTTCTTTCACAGCTGAAACGTTTCTAGGTCCAATTCTCATAAGGTCATTGGTTGACTTAAACTTAAACATTTCCGCCCCGCCAGCAAGTTTTGCCTTTAGCGCATGTTTGCGTGCGCCTGCTTTTAGGAGCAGATCAATTGTATGCTTGACACCTGTATCTGCATATTTAGCCAAGTTCTCCACCGTCCCTTTTGAAAGAGAGGAGTCTGGCAGCATAACATGGACAAGGCCTGCCAGCTTTTTCTCTTGATCAAACAAGACAAGCCCTACGCAAGAACCAAGACCTGATGTCCGAATGCGGTCCGGTGTTTTGACAAGCTGAACATCCGCAATACCAACCTTTACAACTGCCGGAATTTGCACGTTCATTATAGGTTACCTAATGCTTTGAATAGTTTTTCAAACGATTCAAAGTCTGGTAATAGAAACATATTTCCTTTCAGCTCTTGCTTATTTTGATCATCAAAAATAGATGTATCAATCACAATCGCCTGATCACCAAGAGGACTGAATTGCATTAACCCTTCACTAATGACAGCTCCGAACATATCGAGCGTGACATCTGGAACACTTGGGTAAAGCTGCAATTTTGTTAAATCGGCAAGGGCTGATAGATAAGAGCCCGCTAAAATATTTCCCAGTTCATGAAGTGCTGACGTCCCCATCTCATGTTCATGAATCGTATCAATATCAAATGCCGGATCCTGGACAAGCTCTCTTACAAATTGCTCCGCTTGCTCAAACGGCATAATGAAAAAGATTGACCCGGTTAAATCCCCTTCCATTCGCAGGAAAATGCTTGCAACGGGAAGGTCTGCACCGCCAAAGAAATCCATTAAATCTTCAAACGAGAGAACCTTGACAAAAGGAACAGCCATATCAATTTTGCGATCCAATAGGTTGGCAAGAGCAGACGCTGCGTGGCCTGCCCCGATATTACCAACCTCTCCTAAAATATCTAGCTGTTCATCTTTAATTTCGTTGAAAATGCTCATTTCACATCCCCCTTAATGAACAGGTGCACCTTGAACGCTCTTGTCGAGGACAGCACCGGCATGAATGATATTGAAAAGACGCTGATCATGCTTAATAATACCTGTCACCCATGACTGTCCTTCTTTTTCAGCTGATTCAGGAGAAGATTCTACTTCTTCCTGATGGACGGTTATGACATCATTTGCTTCATCAACAATCCAGCCGACTTCAATATCACCAACTTGTACAATGATCATTCTTGTTTCATCTGTAATCTCGTTGTCAGTAGAACCAAGTCTGACTCTCAGGTCAATGACAGGTGTCACGACACCGCGTAAATTAATAACACCGCATATATAAGGGGCAACGCCAGGAACTCTTGTCGGCTGCTGCCATTTTTCAATGGACTTTACTTCTGATACTGAAATGGCGTATTCTTTTTTGTTTACGATAAACACAATCATCTTTTCGCCAGTTTTGATATCTGTACTCATTTCAGACCGCTCCTCTATTGTTTTTTACTTGATCAGTGCATTACAGTCAACGATGAGTGCAACTTGACCGTCACCTAGGATCGTTGCGCCGGATATCGCAAATACGTTTGGCAGATAATCTCCTAGTGATTTCAATACAACCTCTTGCTGACCAATAAATGAATCGACCACAAATGCTGTCAGCTTGTCTCCTTTACGAACAACAATGATGTGCAGCTCTTCCTCTAATTCATTCGCATTTGGTACGTGGAATTGTTTCTTCAAGTACACGACCGGTACGATAAATCCGCGGAAATCAATCACTTCACGATCATGCGTTTGCAGGATGTCACTTTTCTTAATGACAGCCGTTTCAATAATAGAAGAAATCGGAATCGCAAATGTTTCCTCTTCCAGTTTTACAAGAAGAACGGAAATAATCGATAGTGTCAGCGGAAGCTGGATCGAGAATAGGGAGCCCTGTCCCTCTGTTGAGTTAATACTCACAGATCCGCCAAGTGATTCCAGCTTGTTTTTCACAACGTCAAGACCTACACCGCGGCCTGAGATGTCAGAAATCGTGTCAGCTGTAGAGAAGCCTGCTGCAAAGATCAATGAATCAATTTGATGATCTTCAAGTGTTTCTGCTTCTCTTTCTGTAATAACTCCGCGCTCTAATGCTTTTTCAAGCACCTTTTTACGGTTAATCCCGCCTCCATCATCCTCTACTTCAATGAAGACATGGTTTCCGCTATGATACGCTTTTAATAGAACCGTACCTTTTTCCGGCTTGCCTTTTTTCACACGTTCTTCTGGTGATTCAATCCCGTGATCTAGACTGTTTCTAAGTAAGTGCAAGAGCGGATCTCCAATCTCGTCGATCACTGTTCGATCAAGCTCTGTCTCAGCACCCTCAATAATAAGTTCAATTTTCTTATTAAGCTCTTTCGTCAATTGACGAATCATACGCGGGAATCTGTTAAAGACAGTTTCCACAGGTACCATTCTCATGTTCAGGATGATTGATTGCAGGTCTCCAGAAATACGTGTCATTCTTTCGACTGTGTCTGTGAGTTCGTTATTTTCTAGTTCTTTGGCAATCTGTTCTAATCGGCCTCTATCAATCACAAGTTCTTCAAATAGATTCATTAGAGAATCTAGACGGTCGATGTTGACACGAATTGTTTTTGTTCCGCCGGCAGCTGCACCGTTATTGCCATTTGCTTTTGGTGCATCATTTGCTGGCGCTTTCGCAGCAGGAACGGAGACTTCTTCTTTTTTCTGTTCAGGCTGCGCCTCTTGTTTTTCAGCCGGAGCTGCTTCATCAAATGCGGAGACTTCAGAGATCTCAACCTTCTCAACCTCTGAGATCGCCGTGACGATTTTCTGCACTTCGTCCATCGGCAGTTTAGAAAGATAAGAAATGCTGAATTCTGATTCGAAATCTTCTGATTCTAACAGCTCTGCATTCGGAACGGTTTTGACAACCTCGCCTGCTTCATTTAGTCTTTCAAAAATCATATAGACACGAACGGCTTTTAGTAAGCACGCTTCGCTTAATGTCACGTTGAGTTCATAGCATTTAAAGCCTTGCTCTCTCGCTTCATCAAGAACCGTTCGTTCAAATTCGTTATAATCTAAGTCATTAGCAGCTGCTGATGCATCTGCTGTTTCAACGCTAGAAGCTGCCTCAGCATGGCTTCCTGTCACATCTAGCTTTTTACTAATCTCAGTGACATCACGTTTCCCGTCTCCTCCTTCTGCAATCGATTGAACCATTGCTTCAAGATGATCGAGTGCTTCGAACATCGTATCCATTGACTCAGGAGTGACAATCATTTGTTCATTACGGATAGCATCAAACATGTTTTCTAAATGATGCGTTAAGTGAGCCATATCATCAAAGCCCATCGTTGCACTCATGCCTTTCAATGTATGAGCTGCTCTGAATATATCATTCACTAGCTGCAAGTCGGTTGGGTTCTTTTCTAAATCAAGAAGTTTTTCATTACAAGTTTGTAAGTGTTCTCTGCTTTCATCTAAAAAGATATCTAAGTATTGGTTTACATCCAACGTGTTCACGCCCTCTCTTTTTTCATGGAGCTTATAATTGCATGTGCGATGTCATCCACATGCCTTGTTTCATGTGCAAGGCCTGCTTTAATGACTGATTTAGGCATTCCGAAAACAACACATGATTCTTCTTTTTCAGCAATGACTTTCGTATGACCGCTTGCGACCATTTTTTTGACACCTTCCGTACCGTCACTGCCCATGCCTGTCATAATGACAGCGATTTTCTCGTAACCCTTTATATTGCTGATGGATTCAAATAAATAGTTAACAGATGGTTTGTGCCGGCTTTCCGTGTCTTCAGGGGACAGCCTGATAACAAGTGATCCCCCTTGGTCATGAAGTGACATATTCAATCCACCAGGAGCTATGTAAGCCACTCCATTTTTCGCGATGTCTCCATCTTGCGCTTCTTTAATCGTAATTTGTGATAAATGGTCTAACCTAGCAGCAAGTGATGCCGTAAATCCTGCCGGCATATGCTGCACAATCAATATAGGTGCCTCTATGTCCTTAGGCAGCTTCGTTACGACTCGTTGAAGTGCCCTTGGCCCTCCTGTAGATGTTCCGATAGAAATAATCTTTCGGAGTGAGGCGCCTTTTACTGTTTGCAGCAGACGGGGTGCAGCCACTGCACTTGGCGGCTTTATCACCGGTTTAGGAGACACCTTCTCTTCAGTGCGTTTCCTTGACAGTCCTGCCGCAAGTACCCGCTCTACAATTTGCCCTCTCACTTTGTGCAAATCGAGCGAAATACTTCCCGAAGGTTTTGTCACAAAGTCGAAAGCACCGAGTTCTAAGCAATGGATGGTTAAATCTTTTCCTTGCTTTGTCTGGCTTGACACCATAATCACGGCAAGGTCGTGTTCAGCCAGAATTTGTTTTAATGCTTCTGTTCCATTTAAAACGGGCATTTCCACATCTAATGTGACAACATCTGGATTCAGTTCCTTGATCCGTTTTAAGGCATCTTCCCCATTTCGCGCCGTTCCGACGACTTCAATTTCTTGCTCAGCACTTAGAAAATCACTAATGAGTTTTCTCATAAAGGCCGAGTCATCTACTACTAGCACTCTAATCATGAGTCCACCTTCCTCCTTTTAAAAAAAGAGGACAACTTATCTATAAACGTATGCTGTTCTCTCCGTGCCTCTCTTATCTGCTGATGATATAGTGTTTCTGCCAGCATCTTAACGGTTTTACTCAGCCTTGAATGAGGCTGCTTCATATAAAATGGAATTTGTTCTGATACTGCTTTAGGAACCGCAGGATCATCAGGCACAGCGCCAGCGAATACAAGTTTTCTGTGAAGAAAACTTGTGACCACTCCTGCTAATTTCCGGTAGGTTTCAGACCCTTCTGACGGGGTTTTACACCGATTGACAATGATTTGCACAGACCGTTCAAACTGATGAATGGCTAAGTGTTTAATTGCGCTGTAGGCATCCATGATGGATGTTGGCTCTGGCGTAGTCACAACGACTACTTCTCCTGCTGATAAGACAAATGGCAGCTGATCTTTTGACAGCCCGGCACCCATATCAAAGAAAATACAATCGAAGCCCTGCATCATTTTTTCCATCTCTTCCAAAAAGAACGACCATTGATCTTTATCTAAAGAAAACAGCTGTTCAAGTCCGCTTCCGCCAGAAATGTAATATAGGTTGTCCGTTCCTTTTGTCATAGCTGCTTGGAAGGATTTTTTTCTAACGAGAACATCTAATATAGAGCTAGTCGATGTTTTCCCTAGTAAAATATCAATATTCCCCATCCCAAAATCAAGATCGATCACTAACACTCTTTTGCCTGTGCTTGCGATAGACAGTGCCATATTCAGTGTCAAATTCGATTTACCTACCCCGCCTTTGCCGCTCATAACGGCAATGGTTTTTGCCTGTCCGTTGACGTTATGAGGAGCCGGTGTGATCATTTGACTCTGCTGAACTAGTTTTCTTAACCCTTCTGCTTGGTCGGGCTTCATGATTGTAAAACCATCCTTGTAAGTTCACGAGGAGAACCTTCAAGAATATCCTCAGGCACATTTTGGCCATTTGTTAAAAAACCAAGTTTGATTTGAGAGTCAGCAATGATTTGAAAAATGGTTCCCATCGTGTCCGTTTCATCTACTTTTGTAAAAATGAATTGATCGATTGGAACGTGTTCAAAGCGCTTGACCATGGCTTTCATGTCTTGATATTTTGATGTAGCACTCATCACGAGAAAACTTTGAATGCTCTCATCAAATGGAATAATGTCGGTCAGCTCTTTGATATACGCTTCTTCTTTAAAGTTACGGCCTGCTGTATCGATGAAAATATGATCATACTCTTTAAAGGTCTCTTGAGCTTTTACAAAATCCTCTCTCGAATAACAAACCTCAAGCGGTGCATTCAGCAGTTCAGCATATGTTTTCAGCTGTTCGATCGCTGCAATCCGGTACGTATCAGTTGTAATAAAAGCGATCTTTTTTTGCTGCTGAATGGCCGTTTTAGCAGCCAGCTTTGCAATCGTTGTCGTTTTACCAGCTCCAGTTGAACCGAACAGTACAATGTATTTTGAAGAAATCATCGGCTCATCAGAGGTTTTAGCTGGTAGCATATCTGTCAGCAGTTGTTCAAGTTCTTTTTCTATGTGATCTTCTTTAACCGCGCCCTTTGTTAAAAGACCTTTCAGGCATTCGTCTCGAATAGCATCATCAAGACCTTGATCCTTTAGCTTTTGATCGATTGCTACGAGAGGTTCAGGCAGAATACCAGCATGCCGTTCATTCCTCACATATTCTAAAGGCTGAGTATGAGTATGCGCTGGTTTCGCCGCTTTGGGAGCAAAGGATGGCTCTTCGGGCTGCTTTTGAACTTGTTCCTTTTTTGGTAACACTGGAAGAGGCGGCACAGGGTTTAACCCTTTACCAGCTCTTTCTTCGAAATCTTGATCCAGCACTGCAATCACTTCGACCATTTGCTGTTTCTTTAAACCAAACAGTTTGCGTTTGACAACGGTTTTGGAATTTAAAATAACGGCATCTTTCCCAAGCTGCTGCCTGATTTGAATCGTTGCCTCCTGCATAGAATTTGCTGTGATTTTTTTCATTTTCATTAGATATCCACCACTCCGATGCTCTGTACTTCCACATTCGCTTCTAGTTCGTTATAAGATAGTACCGGTAAATCTGGGAAATATCTTTCTAACAACTGCTTCACGTACATTCTTATAGGAGGAGAGCATAATAGAACCGGCGTTTCCTGACGAAGCGAAAGCTGTTCAATTTCTCTCGCCACTGATTGAATCACACTTTCAGAGGATTCTGGATCTAACGATAAGTAGTTGCCATGCTCTGTTTGCTGAACGCTGTCTGCAATCACCTTTTCTACTCGGCCTGAGCATGTCACGACTTTGAGTGATTCATCTTCTCTTGCATACTGTGCGGTAATCTGTCTTGCCAGGGCCTGTCTGACATACTCTGTTAATAAATCTGTATCAGTCGTTAATTTTCCGTAGTCTGCAAGCGTCTCAAAAATGGTGACAAGGTTTCGGATAGAGACCTTTTCTTTCAGCAGCTTCGCCAGTACTTTTTGAATATCACCGACTGCCAGCGGATTTGGCGTTACCTCATCCACTAAGACAGGATAACTTTCTTTCAGATGATCGATTAATTGCTTCGTTTCTTGGCGTCCGAGCAGTTCGTGTGTGTTTTGTCTAATCTTCTCTGTGATGTGAGTAGACACGACAGATGCTGGGTCCACAACCGTATAGCCTAGCATCTCAGCCTGATCTTTTTCTGCTTCGGATATCCATTTAGCCGGCAGTCCAAAGGATGGTTCGATTGTTTCAATCCCTTCAATTGGATCATCATCAGGCGTTGGGGACATCGCTAAGTAGTGATCAAGCAGCAGCTCCCCTTTTGCTACTTCGTTCCCTTTAATTTTCAATCGGTATTCATTTGGGTTCAGTGCAATATTGTCCCGGATCCGGACGACTGGAATGACAAGACCCAGTTCGAGGGCAAGCTGCCTTCGGATCATCACAATTCGGTCTAACAGGTCACCGCCCTGGTTTGCATCAGCGAGCGGGATGAGGCCGTAGCCAAATTCAAATTCAATGGCATCCATTTGCAGGAGATGAATAACGCTTTCTGGACTTTTCATCTCTTCTACCTCTGCCTGTTCCTCCAGTACCTCTTCAATTTCTTCTTGGTCTTGTTTGTTTTTCGACATCATGTATGCGCCAAGTGCAAGTAAACCTGCGATCGGCCCTGTCAAAAGTATGCCGATTGGCGTAAACAGCCCAAGAAGGAAGATCGTGCCCGCTGTCACATAAAGCATGGCTGGGAATGCGAAGAGCTGACCTGTAATGTCTGACCCAAGGTTTCCATTAGAAGCTGCTCTAGTCACAACAATCCCTGTCGCCGTTGAAATGAGGAGTGCCGGAATTTGCGAAACGATTCCGTCTCCTACCGTTAATAGGGTAAAGTGTGAAGCTGATTCTTGAATCGACATGCCTTGCTGAAGCATCCCGATAATGATTCCAAATATAATATTGATGATGACGATGATAATACCTGCGATGGCGTCCCCTTTTACGAACTTACTGGCACCATCCATCGCTCCATAAAAGTCTGCTTCTCTCGCTACTTTTTCACGGCGATTTCTTGCTTCACTTTCTGTCAGCATTCCTGCATTTAAATCTGCGTCAATACTCATTTGTTTACCTGGCATCGCATCGAGTGTAAATCTTGCCGCAACCTCTGATACACGCTCTGCCCCTTTTGTGATAACAATAAACTGAATGATGATCAGGATAAGGAAAACAACAAGACCAACGAGGATATTTCCTCCAACAACAAATGAACCGAACGTTTCGACAACTTTCCCAGCATCTCCTGTTGAAAGAATAGAACGTGTTGTAGAGATGTTAAGCCCTAAACGAAACAGCGTTAAGAGCAAAAGCAATGATGGAAAAATTGAAAATTGCAGTGGTTCTTGCATGTTCATTGTGGTGAGAAGCACGATAAGCGCAAGAGAAATATTAATAATGATTAAAATACTTAATAAAACGGGCGGAAACGGTATGACCAGCATCGCCACAATTAAAATAACACTGAATAAAACAGATAAATCTCTTGCTGACATGCCTGTTCTCTCCTTTTAAAACCAAAAATTCATAAAATCTTTTGTTTCGTTTTATAGACGTAAGCTAAAATTTCTGCGATAGCCTTAAAGTATTCTTCTGGCACCGCTTGGTCGATGTCGACCTGATCATAGAGCGCGCGGGCAAGCGGCCTGTTCTCTACAGTCATGACATCATGTTCTTTCGCAATCGTTCTAATTTTCAAAGCCAAAATATCCGTTCCCTTTGCTACAACATAGGGCGCGTCCATTTTTTCTTCGTCATACTTTAAAGCAATGGCATAGTGGGTTGGGTTTGTAATGATGACGTCCGCTTTTGGGACTTCCTGCATCATCCGTCTCATGGCCATTTCCCGCTGACGCTGTTTAATCTTTGATTTGATGAGCGGGTCACCCTCTGATTTTTTATACTCATCTTTGATGTCTTGTTTGGACATCCGCAAGTTTTTTTCATAATCAAATTTCTGATACATATAATCAAGCCCTGCCAAGATCAGAAGAGCACCAGCAGCATACAGCCCCATAATCAAGGTCATATTTGCGACGAAATGAAGGGTTTCCTCTGCTGTTAATAAAGGAAGCCGCAGAATTTCATCAAAGTGCATCCAAAGAGCAATAAATGTCGCAAAGCCAACAAAGCCAATTTTCAAAATGGATTTTAATAGCTCTACGAGGGCTCGAATACTGTATATTCGTTTAAATCCTTTGATTGGGTCAAGCTTTTCTAATTTCGGTTGAATCACTTCTGTCGAAAAGAGAAAGCCGACTTGTAAATAGTTACTGAGAACGCCTGCCAGCATACCAACACCAAGGATTGGCATAAGGAGGATCCCTGTTTCCTGAAGCAATTCCAAGAATAATTGATGAATATTAGATGTGCTAACCTTCATTAGCATAGTTGTTGAATAAAAACGTTCAATGAGCGCGATAATCCGCTCTTTCATAAAAGGCCCAATAAAAAAGAATGATAAAAAGATTAATAGAAATGAGATGGCTGTATTGACGTCGGTACTTTTGGCAACCTGTCCTTTTTTACGTGAATCCCGTCTTTTTTTCGGCGTTGCTTTTTCTGTTTTTTCACCTGCGAAAAATTGCAAGTCTAGTCTAAGCCTTGTCATCATGACGAACCACCGACCAATGCTAAGAAATTCCTCATGGTGAGTACAATCGTTTCAAATGTATTTTGGACAACACCGAAGATGACGCCCATACAGATGATGATCATAATAAAACTCACACCCATTTTAATAGGAAGTCCGACCACAAAAACGTTCATTTGCGGAACTGTACGTGCCACAATCCCCAGTGCCAAATCGACTAAAAACAGACTTGCCACTACAGGTGCCGAGATTTGAAAGGCAATGATAAACATTTGGTTGAAGCTCTTTGCGATAAAGTAAGCAAAGGATTCACTGCCGAAATTCAGCGCGTATTGATCAACTGCAATGTATTGAAAGCTGTAATAGATTCCATCAAGCAGCAGGTGATGTGCGTTTGTTGCCAGCATCAACAGCAGTGTGACCGTATAAAAAAACTGTCCCATCAGCGGCGTCTGCGCCCCTGTTTGCGGATCGATAATATTGGCAATCGCAAAACCCATTTGAAAATCAATGAATGAGCCGGCAATTTGAACAGCGGACACCATGATGTATGCAATCAGCCCAAGCAGCAGACCGACCATTGCTTCTTTCACCGCAAGCATCATATAAAGACCGTCGATGTCAAGTGCTGGCGGTTCTTTTATGGTGCTAAAACTAATGACAGCTAAAAACAGTGAGAATCCAACTCTGTGTACAGCTGGGATCGTTCTATGCGCTAAAAGCGGTACTGTCACAAAAAAAGCGGTGATCCGAATAAAAACTAAAAGAAAAGCAGGGAATAATTCTATGATTGACATCTCTGCTTAACCTGCAAATCGATCTAAATTCGAGAACAGTTCTGTCGTAAAAGACACAATTGTTGAAAGCATCCATGGACCAAACACAACGAGTCCAATGAGTACTGCAACAATCTTAGGAATAAACGCAAGCGTCTGTTCTTGAATTTGGGTTGTCGCCTGAAACACACTGACAATCAGTCCCACAATGAGTGCGAGCGCTAGAAGCGGCCCACTCACAAGCAATACTACATACACTGATCTTTCAGCCATCGTAATGACAAATTCTGAACTCATGTTTTAAGCACCTACTCTAAAAGCTTTGCAGCAAAGATTTAACTATCAAATACCATCCATCGACTAAAACAAATAACAATATTTTGAAAGGGAGTGATATCATAACCGGCGGAAGCATCATCATCCCCATTGACATCAGAACACTTGCGACCACCATGTCAATAATTAAAAATGGAATAAAGATCATAAAACCAATTTGAAATGCCGTCTTTAATTCTGAGATGGCAAAAGCGGGAACCATCGCCGTTAATGGAATATCTTTAATCGATTCAGGTGTATCCATTTTTGCGTAGCTAAGAAATAAAGCCAAATCTTTCTGTCTTGTATGTTTACTCATAAACTCTTTAATAGGCACTTCGGCTTTTTCATATGCCTGATTTAACGTAATGTCATCATTTAAAAGCGGCGTAAGCGCCTCTTTATTAATCTGTGAGAACGTGGGTGCCATGATAAAAAATGTGAGAAACAAAGCAAGTCCAACAAGCACTTGGTTTGGCGGCATTGAGTTGGTTGCAAGAGATGTTCTGACAAATGAAAGAACAATGACAATCCGTGTAAAACACGTCATTAAAATGAGAATGCCCGGTGCAACCGAAAATACAGTTAAAAGTAATAGAAGACGGACAGATGTGCTGATATTTCCTGCACCGCTGGAATTAAATAAATCGATAAACTCATTCATTTTGTTTCGGGCCTTTCTTTCTGACTTCTGATTGGGTCTTTTTCAATTCGGCTAGCTGCGCCTTTAAATTGGCTGAAAAAGAAGAAGTGGTCGGCTGATCATGTTTCTTTACCTGCGATGTGAATTTTTGAACCATTTTTGGTAAATCGGTCTTACTCTCCATCGCTTCTTCATATTGTTTTACGATTGCTTCACATTCTTGTTCATCATCAATTTCTTTTAGCAGCTGGATTGAATCTGCTACGCCGACAACTAATACTCGTTTGCCCACCTTGATCAACTGGACTGAACGATTTTGTCCGACTGTCGTTCCGCCAATATTTTCAACATAGCGAAATGGTTTGAGTAAGCGGTTTTGCTTACCAACAAATCTCACCAATCCATAAATAAGCAGGATGACAAATAGTAAGGCACCAATCATTTTGACAAAATCCATAATGGAGACAGAAGAAGAGGGAACTTCTTCTGCCGGATTCGTTTGATTGTCAGTGGTTTTCTTCTCTGTATCCTTTTTGCTTTCTTTCTCATCTTTAAGCCAGTCATTCACTGTGCCATTCTCAGGATCTTTCGTTTCAGCAAACAGTGAGGCAGGCTGCATCGTCAAGAAAAGCATAAAACTGATCATTGCTATACATATCAAACGTTTTTTCAACAAATCTTACACCCTTTTTTAGCCTAACGTTTTATTAATTGCTTCAAGTACACGGTCTGCCTGGAATGGCTTCACGATAAAGTCTTTTGCGCCTGCTTGGATCGCGTCAATAACCATTGACTGCTGTCCCATTGCAGAACACATGATGATTTTTGCAGAAGCATCGATTTGTTTAATTTCTTTTAGTGCAGTGATTCCGTCCATTTCTGGCATTGTGATATCCATTGTGACAAGATCAGGAGATGTTTCTTTGTATTTTTCAACTGCTTGTGCGCCGTTTTCTGCTTCTCCTACTACATCAAATCCGTTTTTTACAAGAATATCCTTGATCATCATTCTCATGAATGCTGCATCATCTACGATTAATACCTTAGTAGCCATTTACTTATTCTCTCCCTGTATGTTTGTTTATTTTAAATTAGAAAGTCTTTCTGACTGGCTTAAAATGTCAGTCACACGAACACCAAAGTTCTCATCAATGACAACGACTTCCCCTTTGGCGACGATTCGTTTGTTAACTAGAATGTCTACTGGCTCACCAGCAAGTTTGTCCAGTTCAATGATACTTCCAGCTGAAAGCTCAAGAACTTCTTTCACACTGCGCTGAGTTCTTCCAAGTTCCACCGTAATGGAAAGCGGAATGTCCATCAGCATATCAAGATTTCCAAGCTGGCTTGTTGTATGCTGAGGCTCACTGAACGCTTCAAATTCGACTGGCGCCACATTTACAGGTGCTGCCGGCTTCGCCTGTCTTTTCGGCGGTGCTGCTTGCTGCGCTGGGGCAGACTGCGTTTGCGTTGCTGCCGGCTGAGGTTCAGGTGTGCTCACTTGAGCTTCTTGAACAGGCTCTTCTTCTTGCGCAGGGACTGTTAATTCTGCGATTAAATCCTTCGCAAATGTAATAGGATAAAGCTGCATAATATTTGAATCGATCAGTTCACCTATTGTTAATCTGAAGGATACTTTGACAAGCATTTCTTCAGCTGGAATGCGGTCTGTCCCTTCTCCTTCTTTCACATCAAGTAATTCGACGCGCGGCGGAGAAATATCAATCTTTTTATTAAAGACTGTCGACATAGACGTCGCAGCAGAACCCATCATTTGGTTCATCGCTTCTTGCACTGCACTTAAATGAATTTCGCTTAAAGAAGGGTCAGCATTTGTGCCGTCTCCGCCCATCATTAAGTCCGCAATGACTGCTGCATCTGTTTGCTGGATAACAAGCAGGTTACTTGCGCTGAAGCCCTCTGTATAATTCACTTCAATAGCGACATACGGATGAGGAAATTCCTCATTCAGCTTACTTTTTTGAATTACTGTAACCGTTGGAGTTGTAATCTCCACTTTTTGATTTAATAGGGTTGAAAGTGCTGTTGCAGAGCTGCCAAATGAAATATTACCGATTTCTCCAATGGCATCTTGCTCCATTGCAGAAAGGATTGTATCAGGCTCTATATCGTCATTGCTGCCTCCTTTAAGGAGCGCATCGATTTCGTCTTGTGATAATTTACTTCCGTTATTCTCCATCTTCTTCACCTCTTATGTCGTGATCTAGAATTTGAATCGCCTGTTTCCGATTCACGCGGCCGGCCTGTCCCAAGAATTTCGGTTTATTTCCGACCATAACAGTAAGAGGCGCATTTACTGGTTTGTCCAAGGCAATACAATCACCAATTTCCAAATTCAAAAACTCTTCCACCGTCATTTCCGATTGTCCCAGCTCTGCGACTACCGGTATTTTTGCCTTCATAATCCGTTTTTCAATGGCCTTTGTCTCTTGCTGTTTTGGTTCATTTCGTTCAGACTGCATCCAGTAGTGTACAGACAGCTTCGGAATAATAGGCTCTAATACAACGTGAGGAATACATAGGTTAATAACCCCGCTTACCTCGCCAATCTGTGTATTAAGAGAAATGACGACAACTGTTTCGTTTGGTGACACCATTTGAACAAACTGGGGATTTACCTCGAAATCTGCCATTTCAGGCTCGATGTCGGTTATGGACTGCCACGCTTCTCTGTAATTTTCCAAAGCTCCCTCAAACATGTTTGAGATAATCTTTGTTTCAATTTCTGTAAGTGATTCTGTCTTATTATGACTAATGCCAATCCCGCCCATCAGCCTGTCCATCATCGCATAGCCGATTGTTGGGTTTACTTCAAGCATGATTCTTCCTTCAAGCGGGCTGACATAAAATAAGTTTAATAATGTCATATTAGGAATCGAACGAATAAATTCTTCGTATGGTACTTGGTCAACCGAGCTGACAGTAATTTGAATATATGATCTTAGCTGCGCTGAAAAGTGAGTGGTGAGCAGTCTAGCGAAGTTATCATGAATCCTTGTTAAACTTCGAATCTGGTCTTTTGAAAAGCGCAGTGCACGTTTAAAGTCATACACTTTCACTTTTTTCGTCGTTTCTTCTTTTTTCAGCTCTTCTGCATCCATTTCGCCTGTTGAGATGGCGGATAATAATGCGTCGATCTCATTCTGGGAAAGCACTTCTCCTGACATTTCTTCACCTCCGTCGCGTTAATTAATCGCCTCTATTGCAGATTAAAGGAGGTTATATATACTTCTTTCACCTTGCCATCTTGCAAATAGTTATTCACTTTGTTTTTGACTTGTGTTTTAAAATGTTCTCTGCCTTTTTTGCCATCAAGTTCATCTGCATTCGTGTCTGATAAAATGTCGATTACAGCATCTTTTACTTGGAAACTTCTTTTCTCAAGCTCTGATTTTGCTTTTTCAGAGTCCGTTTCAATATTCAGGACAAGTTTGACAGCATTTCCTTCAGATTTTAAATTGGTGATAATCTCAGGAATTTCAACAGAAGCTTTTACGACTTCATCTGCTGTTGGCTCTTTTTCAGCTTTTGCTTCGTCTGACCCATTCAGCAGAAAAAAGATGCCTGCTCCAATTCCGACGATGGCAATAATCATGATTAGCATTACTACGACTAATTTCTTCTTCATTCAAACTCCTCTATTCCTTGATTCAATGAAATGACTTGGATTTTTCTGTAGAAAGAAATGATTTTCTCTTGAAGCTGCTCTTCATCTTCTTTCACAACGAATTTCTTTCCATTGGCCAAAGTAATGGTCGTGTCTGGAAAACTTTCGATTTGCTCGATATGGAGAGCGTTCAGCATAAATCCTTTGCCATTTAATCTTGTCACTTCAATCATATTAAGCAGAGAAGCGATCATCCGCTCCCCCTACCTCCTATCGTTTCAGATTCACAAGCTCTTGCAGAATTTCATCAGAAGTTGTGATCGTCTTTGCATTCGATTGGAATCCGCGCTGCGCGATAATCATTTCAGTAAACTCATCTGTTAAATCAACGTTTGACATTTCAAGTTTACCTGTTTGGATCACGCCAGTTCCTTCTTCACCAGGTACGATAGGATTACTTGGTGCACCTGAGCTTAACGTTTGGCGGTAAAGGTTGTCACCAACTTTGTCTAATCCTCCTGCGTTACGGAAAGATACGAGTGAAATCTGTCCAACAGTTCTAGATACGTTGTTTTCAACAACCGAAACCGTTCCATCTGGACCAACACTTACACTTGAAACGCCATCTGGAATCGTTATCTTTTGTCCATTCATTCCAAGCAGATAATTTCCATCAGGGGTGACTAAGCTTCCCTCTGAATCAGTGTCGAAATTCCCTGTTCTTGTATAAAGAATTTCTCCTTGACTTTCAATACGGAAAAACCCATCTCCATTGATATAGAAGTCGTAAGGTTCATTTGTATTTTGAGAAGATCCCGCTGACATGATTTTATCAATAGAAGATAAAGATGATCCTAAACCAATTTGTTTTGAGTTGATTGAACCAGAGTTGTTCGTTGGTCCACCTGAACTTCCAATGGTTTGGCTGACCATATCTTTAAACGTGATACGGCTTTTTTTGTATCCGTGTGTATTGACGTTGGCTACGTTGTTGGCTACCACATCTAATTTTGATTGGAAGTTTTTCATTCCGCTAATTCCTGAGTAAAGTGAGCGTAACATTTATTTTCCTCCTCGAATTACTTCGTTTTTTCTCCAACTGCTGTAACATCCCAAGGGCTGATTTTCGTTCCATCTTCCAAAATAAGCAAGTATTCATTGTCTATGTTTTTAACAGACTTCACAGTGCCCGATATCTCTTTATCATCCAGCTTGCCCGATACTTCTTTACCAATCCAGCCTACATACGTCGTAAACGGATCTTGGTGTGCAACAAATGTAGACATGAGCTGATTCAGCTTGGTGATCGAATCGTTCATATTGGTTTGCTGTTCTAAAGATGAAAAAGTGGCAAGCTGCGTGACAAACTCACGGTCATCAAGTGGGTTTGTCGGATCTTGGTTTTGAAGCTGTGTGAGCAAAATTTTCAAGAATTGATCTTTGCCGAGCGTATCTGTTTTCTTTTCTGCTTTTGAAGAAGTGTCTGTTTGTGCGGCTGTTCTATTCGTAGCATCAACTGTTGCCATTAGATCTCCTCCTCTTCTTCATCTGACCCAACAAGAGCATCTAGGACATCTTGGAATTCTGCTTCCTGTTCATCAGTCTGCTGGAAATTCTGTCCTTTTGGCTGCTGCTGCTTGTTTTCTTCACTAAACTGTCCAAATAACGGCTGCTCATTTGATTGAAGCGGTATATGGAAACGGTCCACTTGAACCGACATATTCGGAAGCGCCTGCTTGAGCTGCGGAAGGTGATGCTCTAACAGCTCTTTTGCTGCTTGCGTCGAGGCAGTAATTTTACTCGCATACATACCGTTTTGTTTCGTTAGCTGAATGGTAATAAATCCAAGATTTTCAGGATTTAATCGAACGGTAAACCGTCCGCTTGAATTGCCAAACGGCGTGAATTTCATTTGCTTCCACGTGTTTAGAATTTGCTGATCAACTGTTCCTGGCTTTTCATCCGTCGTTTGTGTCTGCTGAACAGGAGCCGCTGACTGCAGGTGGAAAAACTGCTTATGACCTGGCAGAAGCGAGTGGGTCATTATTTTTTCAGAAGCTGGCGCAGCAGTGCTTTGTCCTTTAACGACTTCTTTTTTGATGAGCCACTCAAGAGATGCATTCCCTTTTGCCGGAGAAGCGAGAGTAGATTCTTGTTTTGGAGAGACCAGTTCCTTCAACTCTCCTAGTGAAATTTTCCACTCTTTGTCAGATCCTTTCGCACTCGCCATCATATGATCGATTAACTGATTAAAGTGCTTTAGCTCACTTTGAGTCATCGAATTCAGCTTTGGTGCTGAACCCTGCGAAAAGAACTGCTCTTTTACTTGCTGAACGAGTTTCTCATCTACCCCGTTTTTCGAAAGAAAGTCGATGAAGTCTTGACCTTTTCCTTCAATATCCTGCACAAGTTTCGCATCAAAGCTGAGCGGCTGTTGATTAAGCAATTGATAGATGAAAAAGTGGACTTGTATGAGCTGTTCACTATGTTCAGAACCTGGCTTTTCAGCTTGATCACCGTAAATGGAAGATTCCATTTTTTGAAATAATTCTTCAAGTGACTTGAGATCAGTTGCTTCAAGTGTTTGACCTTGTAGTGTTTGAAGCGCACTTAGTAGATCTGCGCTCATTCCTTCTTCAGGTGATTGCATCCATTTTTCAATGATCTGCATCGCATCATTGATAGAAAGTGAGGTAGAAGCGGCTGTCTCAGCATCAACAGGACCGCTTTGGGCGCCTGCTCCGCTAAGTAATTGTTTAAACAAACCGCTGGCAGTTGCCGCGCCGCCTCCCTTTAGTCCCGAGAGACCTTGAGAAGATTGCTGTAAGGCTGCAATATCCAATAGCTTCACTTATTGTCCACCCCCATTTTCACGTTCTTCTTTTTTGGCAAGCTCTTTTGTAAACGTTGCTGCCTTCTGAGGTGTCAGTTTTGCTAATATGTCTGTCAGTTTATTTTTGCTCAGCTCTTCAAGGATTTTTAATGCCTCTTTATCACTTAGTTCTGATAAAATTTTGGCGGATTTCCCTGGGTCCATGCTTTCATAAATGCTGGCGATCTTTCCTTTTGTCTGCTGATTAGAGGATGCCGCTGCATCAGAGGACTCCGCTGCCGAGTTATTACCTGACGTATTATTTGATGAGCTGTTATTCGATGAACTGTCATTGGCTGACGTATTCTTTGCATCATTTTCAGATGTTTTTTCAAGTGAGTTGATTTTTTGATTCAGTCTTTTAATCTCTTCATCACTTGTTTTCAAATCTTTTTGTGCAATTTCGAGCTCATTTTTTTGCTCTTTAATGGTCTTTTTCAGTTCTTTCAACTCTGCATCGCTTTGATCATTAGGTGAAGATGACGTTTTTGAGGTGTCATCTGAACCAACTAAACTGCTGATCACCGGAATGTTTTGGAGCGGTTTCTTTAGATCAAAACCTGCCATATAAAGGATCGTGCCAGTGACAATCACAAGCACAATCAATGGGATGATGACAATAAACAAGATCCATTGAAATTTCCCGCCGCCTGATTCCTTTGTTTTTTCCTTCTTAGGCATTCATCTCGACTCCTAATGTCCTTGAAACATGAATTGGCTGATAGAGATATCATCCATTTCTTTCATTTCAATTGCCTTATGTTCAAGGGAAAACTTTTCAAATTGCTTTTCTTTCATTTTTTCAAACTTTTTAAACTCAATGTTTTTTTCAGTTAAATCAGATTGTTTTTCATTCATTTGATGACGTTTCATGATCACAAGCTGCTGATAATGCTGAATGGTGTTATCTAAGTTGGTCACAAATTGCTGGTAATGACGCATTTCTTGAACACTCATTCCACTTCTCAGCTTTTCTTCTTTGCTTTTTTCCATTAGCTCTTTTTTACTCATATTTTCATAGAGTTTTTCAGCGACTTGCTCAAATGCCGAAACGGATTGTTGGTACGCTGCAAGTGACTTGTCTTTTTCACTTTCTTTCAGTTCTAAGAGCTTTTGAAATTTGTATTGATATCTCACTGTTTTTGTCAATCCTCTCTATTCATCAAACTGAGCAATAAACTCACACTGTCTTCAATAGATACAGCCTCTTCTACATCCTGCTTCAAAAATGAAATCAGATGAGGGTAAGCCTGCATGGCCTCATCAATATCTTTGGAGGAGCCTTTTTTATATGCTCCAATATTAATGAGGTCTTCAGCGTTTTGATAAGTGGATAAAAGCTGGCGGAACCGGTTAGCCGCTTCCTTGTGATCATGACTTGCGATATTGCTCATGACACGGCTGATACTTTTCAAAATATTAACAGCGGGAAATTGTCCTTTGTTGGCTAAAGCACGATCAAGTACAATGTGGCCATCCAGGATCCCCCTCACTGTATCAGCGATCGGTTCATTCATATCGTCCCCATCAACAAGAACTGTGTAAAACGCTGTGATGGAACCAAGCTGATTTGTCCCAGTTCGTTCGAGCAATTTTGGCAGTATAGCGAACACTGAAGGTGTATATCCTTTTGTTGTTGGCGGCTCGCCAGTTGCAAGACCTATTTCCCTTTGCGCCATGGCAACCCTCGTAACAGAATCCATCATGAACATGACATTTTTGCCTCTGTCTCTGAAATATTCCGCAATGGCTGTTGCAGTATAGGCAGCTTTCAGTCTCGTCAGTGCAGGCTGGTCAGAAGTTGCGACGACAACAATTGATCGCTTCAGTCCTTCAGCACCTAAATCCTTTTCAATAAACTCACGAACTTCACGGCCACGTTCTCCAACAAGGGCAATGACATTGAGGTCTGCTTCTGTCTGCTTTGCAATCATCCCCATTAAGGTACTTTTTCCAACACCACTTCCGGCAAAAATCCCGATCCTTTGACCAGTGCCAACTGTGAGCAGACTATCAATGACTCTAACGCCGACACCCATCTTTTCTCGAATAGGCGGTCTGTCCATCGGATTTGGGGGTGATTGATCTGTCGAAACAGGTGCAAGTCCTTTCGGAAGCATACTGCCATCAAGCGGATCACCGAAGGCATCAACGACTTCACCAATTAATCCAGTCCCTACTTTGACCTTCAGCGACTCACCCGTCGCTTCCACAAGACTTCCTGGTGAAATATTGGATGCTTCTACATAAGGCATGAGCAGAATGTTTTCATCTCTAAACCCTACGACCTCTGCTTTGATCGGATGGTGCTTGCTCCCTTTTTTATGAATGAGACACACGTCACCGATCGAACTCTCAGGCCCCTTAGATTCAATCATGAGCCCAACCACTCGGTTGACTTTACCAAATCGTTTATAAGGATCAGCGGTTTCAATCGTTTCTTTTAACACATCCATTTTCATTTGTGATCACCTGAATCAATGACTTCTAATAATTTTTCTTTCAGCTGATTCAATTGGGTATCAACACTCGCTTCCACTTTTCCAAAACTTGTTTCTACGTAACAAGTTCCTTTTGGCGCTTTTTCATCCGAGTAAATGGCAAGATGTGTATCCTTTTGAAGGATTCTAATCAATTCGTCTTTATATTCCATCACATGCTCGTAATGTTCAGGGTCAACATAGATCGAAATATCGTCATATTCTTTCACTTCTGAAATGACCTGCTTCACAAGAGCCAAAAATTGATCTTTCGTCTCCTCAGCTGCATTCCAAACGCGTTTAGCGAGTTCAAAAGCAAGTTCCACAATTTGCTCAGCAGAGCTTTCAATTTTTTCTTCGTAGTCCTGCCTTGCAAGACCGGCGATGTCATTTGCTTGATCAAGAATAGCTTGGTACTGCATATTCGCATCTGCTTCGCCCTTTTGAAAGCCGTCTTGATAACCTGCTTGTTTCGCTTCTTCAATGAGCTGTATTCTTTCTTCTTCAAAATCAGTTCTGCGCTGATTGATTTCAGCCATTGTTTTTTCCAGCTCACTGTTTGCTTGTTCTAATATGCGGCTCGCTTGATCTTCTGCATCACTAAGTACAAGCTGTGATGCTTCGGTTTCATTGACAAGCTCTTCTTCGTGATGTTCTCTTTTAAACTCCACTTGCTGTAAAGGAATCGTTTGCCGTCCTTGTTCAGGAATAACAGATGTTTCATGTTTGATAATCCTAGACAATGATATCGTCTCCTCCGCCTCGAGCTATGACGATTTCTCCAGCTTCCTCAAGTCGTCTTACGATGCTGACAATACGAGTTTGTGCTTCCTCGACATCTCTAAGCCGGACAGGCCCCATAAACTCCATTTCTTCTTTGAATGTTTCGACCATCCGCTGTGACATGTTGCGGAAGACAATTTCTTTGACCTCTTCGCTTGCCACTTTGAGTGCGAGCAATAAGTCATCATTTTCAACATCTCTGATGACGCGCTGAATCGCTCTGCTGTCAAGAGTGACAATATCTTCAAAGACAAACATCCGTTTCTTAATTTCATCAGCAAGTTCAGGATCTTGAATTTCAAGTGTGTCTAAAATGGTCTTCTCCGTAGCACGGTCTACACCATTTAGCACTTCCACAACCGCTTCGACTCCGCCTGTTTGCGTGTAGTCCTGCGTAAATGTTGAAGACAGCTTTTGTTCAAGAATGCGTTCCACCTCATTGATGATCTCTGGAGATGTGCGGTCCATTAAGGCTATACGTCTTGCAACCTCAGTTTGTACTTCCTCGCCTAACTCAGATAAAATTTGCCCAGCCTGCACTGGATCCAGGTAGGAAAGGATGAGCGCAATCGTTTGTGGATGCTCATGCTGGATAAAGTTTAAAATTTGTTCTGGTTCAGCCTTTCGAGCAAAATCAAATGGTTTTACTTGAAGAGAGGATGTTAACCGGTTTAAGATGCTGTCCGCTTTGTCCTCACCAAGCGCTTTTTCAAGCACTTGTCTTGCGTACAAAAGACCGCCCTGCGATATGTAGTCCTGCGCGATGGCAATGCTGTGAAACTCTTCGATGATTTCATCTTTTTTAGCAGTATCTACACTTCGTACATTGGAAATTTCTAATGTTAATTTTTCTATTTCGTCTTCAGACAGATGTTTGTATACAGATGCTGACACGTCTAGCCCTAAGGAAATCATTAGGATTGCTGCTTTTTGTCTGCCTGTTAGTCGATTTGGATCTTTTCTCGACATGTGTATTCCTCCTAATCCTCGGACAGCCAGCTGCGTAGCAATTTAGCAAAGTCTTCTGGTTTTTCTTTTGCCATTTTTTCAAGCTGATTTTTTCTCACCATTTCTTCTGTTTCTGGTTCAGTGTCGATATCAGGAACATCGATTGGTGTACGTTCATCAAACTCAAACTCTTCTTCCTCATCTCTTCTACGCTTACGTACAAGAAGAATGATAAGAGCTATAATTGCAAGTAGGAGCACACCGCCTACAATATAAACCCAGATTGGAATATTGTTTGAAGGGTTATCTGCCGCAGTTTGCTGTTTACCGTCTAATTTTGATACTGATAAAACGATTTTGTTATCTAAGTCTGCTTGAGTGAGCGCTTGACCATTTGTGTATTCTTTATCAATCGATGTGCTAATGATCGTTGAAAGAATCTTTTTGATATCATCTTGTCTTTCAGCTGTTAAAGAGTTTGCATCGTTTGCAGTTGGTGGTTCGACCAACGCTTGAATGCCAACATCTCTAATTTTATAAGGGCTTTCTTTGATATCTTTATGAATGCGGTTGACTTCATAATTGATACGATCTTCACTCTTTTCGTAATCTCCGCTTCCATTCGCTCCATCGGCACCTTGATAATTTGTGACATCATCGTCACCTGTTCCAGCGGTGCCTCCAGCTGCTGCTCCATTGCCTGAATATGTTTCAGCAATCTTTTCAGCGCTGACAGCAATCCCCTGCATGTTTTCTTTATCAACAGGTTCTACAAGGTCTTCTTTTCTTTTTTCTTCAGTAAAATCAATGTCTGTTGTGACCGATACAGCCACTTTATCTTGACCCATCATTGTTCCGAGCAGCTGCTGAATTTTTCTTTGAAGATTCTTTTCGATTTCCTCTTTTTTCTGCTGCTGTGCATCCATTCCACTTGCATAAGAATCGGAACTGGTGTTTAAGTCGTAGTAGTTGGAATCTTGGTCCATAATGACAATGTTTTCTGTTTTTAAATTCGGCACACTTTTTGAAATAAGATGATAAAGGCCTTTTACTTGCTGCGGCGTAAGCGTGTAGCCAGGCTCAACTTGCAGCACAATGGATGCTGATGCATTACTTTGCTCTTCTCCAACAAAAACGGAATCTTTTGGCAGGTTAATCATCACTTTTGAATCTTTAATCCCATCAATTGTGTTGATCAGATTGGATAGTTCTGTCTGAGTTGCGTCTACTTTCAGAACATCAAATTCATTATCTGTTAAACCGAAGCCTGAATTGTTTGCAAAGAAGGAATAATCAATGTTGCCTGTCTTAGGAAGCCCTTCAGATGCGAGTGTTACTTTTAAAGAGTCTGCTTGCTTTTCTGGAACGAGAATCGTTGTTCCATTGTTTGCAAGTTCCGATTTAACGTTTTTGCCATCTAGTTCCTGTTTGATTTGTCCAGCTTCTGCCTCAGACAAGTCTCTAAAGAGCGGAACCATTTTTTCAGAAGAAGCAAAGATGCTAACAACCGTAATAATGATTGCTAGGGCAGCAACGCCGCCAATCATGAGTATTTTTTGTAATTTTGATCGATTTCGCCAAAACTCAACTGTTTTTGTTCTTAATTGCATTAAAGTACGATTCATCTTAACCCCCGGTCATTCCATTCAGTCTTTTTTTGTCCACCAGCACCTCCTACATCTGCATTCTCATAATCTCTTGGTACGCTTCGACTGCTTTATTTCGAAACTCTGTCGCAGCTGTGAGTGTGACACTCGCTTTCTGCGAGGCAATCATGACTTCATCGAGATTGACATCTTTTCCTTGTGCAAGCGCATTTGTATACTGGTCTGATTTCAGCTGTGATTGATTTAAAGCCTCAATGGAATTTTTCAGCACATCAGAGAAATTCGTTTGACTTTTAGGTGCAGCCGCCTGCAAGGACGATGCATTCGTCAATTCACTTGCTTGCTGAGCGGTTTGAAGCTGGAAAGGAGATATTGCATTAACCAATTCTTTTCACCTTACTTTCCTATTTCTAAAGCTTTCATCAGCATGCTTTTGTTCGCATTTAGAGCAGTCACGTTTGCTTCATATGATCTTGAGCTGCTGATGAGGTCGACCATTTCTTTTAATGGATCGACATTTGGTGTTTGAACATATCCATTTTCATTGGCATCGGGATTTGTAGGATCATATTGAAGGTTGAATGGAGTTTCGTCTTCTGTAATCTTTGTTACTTTGACGCCGTTTCCTAATTTGCCGCTCGAATTCATACTTGAGTTCAATATAGATGAAAATGATTCACCTGACGGCTGTAATGTGACAAGCTTACGTCTATAAGGCTCCCAGTTGCCATCAACCTGTTTAGCTCTTGTTGTATCCATATTTGCAAGGTTTGAGGATACAACGTCCATTCTGAGCCTCTGTGCCGTTAATGCTGAGGCCGAAGCGTTCACTCCTGAAAAAATCGACATCACTTACCTCCTGTCAAAACTGTTTTAAGAGAATTAAATTTCCCGCTCATTCTTTCCACCAAAGCATTATACTGAATTTGGTTTTTAGCGAGTTCACTCATCTCTTGATCAATATCGACATTATTTCCGTTTTCTTGATATGAAGTACGGTTGCTAGAAACAACTGAATAATTAGACCCTGTTTTTGAAAAATCAATGTGACCTTGGTATGTTTTTTTAGCATCTAATTTGTTCGATGCATCATTTAGCATGTCATGGAATGTGACGTTTTTCGACTTGTAGTTCGGTGTGTCTATATTCGCGATATTATCGCTTATGACTTTTTGCTTAACATTCGCTCTGCCCAAGGCATTCTCAAGGTTGCTTATCGTTCCAGAAAATATATCCAAAACCATATACCTCCAATCATATGTATTTCATTCCATTTAATCATGTCGAGATTTGTAAAACCATATGTTCATTGTAAGAAATAATAGGATTAAAGTCTATGATGTATATGTAAAAAAAACTCGTAATATATATCTATTTTACGAATAGGTATAAAGGCCTAGATTCAAAGCACTACAGATTTGTAAGGGGTTTCTTGGAAAAAAGAGTGACATTTTTCGGACAAATCCTCATTTTTTCACATAAAAAACCCTTTTCAGCATTTATTTCGGCCAAAAAGGGTTTTTGATTAATGAGATTTTAAATTTTCGAGTTCAATTAAAAATTTGTTGTTCAACACTTTGATGTACGTTCCCTTCATTCCAAGAGAACGAGATTCGATTACGCCTGCACTTTCTAACTTACGTAATGCGTTTACGATCACTGAACGAGTGATCCCTACACGGTCTGCAATTTTACTTGCGACAAGAAGACCTTCGTTTCCATCAAGCTCTTCAAAAATGTGCTCAATCGCTTCAAGCTCACTGTATGATAGAGAGCTAATCGCCATTTGGACAACCGCTTTACTTCTTGCTTCTTCTTCGATTTCCTCTGCTTTCTCGCGAAGAATCTCCATTCCAACAACTGTTGCCCCGTATTCAGCAAGAATTAAATCATCATCTGTGAATGTATCTTGTAAGCGGGACAGGATTAACGTACCTAAACGATCTCCTCCGCCGATAATTGGAACAATTGTTGTTAAACCTGATTGGAATAAGTCACGGTTCTCAATCGGGAAAGCTGTATATTCACTGTTAATATCAAGGTTTGAAGACGTTTCTGGGACATTGAATAGACTCTTTGTATATTCTTCAGGGAACTGACGATCTTCAAGCATTTTTTTCATACGTGCATTTTCGATCTGTTGATTAATGGAGTAACCAAGAAGCTTTCCCCTTCTGCTTAATACGAAAATGTTTGAATCAATGACATCTCTCAGTGTTTCTGCCATCTCTTTGAAATTAACTGGTTTCCCCGCTGCATCTTGCAGCATTGAGTTAATAATCCTTGTTTTTTGTAGTAACGCCATAATAATGATCCTCCTAGATTACTTTATTCATTTGTTAAAGTATAAATTGACTTAAATCTTTGTTATTTGCAATCTTTCCTAGCTTCTCTTCGACATACTGAGGGGTAATGGTCACTGTCTCCATCGTTATATCAGGCGCCTCAAATGAAAGCTCTTCAAGCAGCTTCTCAAGTATGGTATGAAGCCTTCTTGCACCGATGTTATCTGTCTCCTGATTGACATGATAAGCCACTTCGGCAATCTTATGAATAGCATCGTCAGAAAATTCAAGAGATATACCTTCTGTTTCAAGTAAAGCTTTATATTGCTTTAATAATGCATTATCTGGTTCCGTTAAGATTTTCACAAAGTCTTCTATACTTAATTTATCTAATTCTACACGAATTGGGAAGCGCCCCTGAAGCTCGGGAATCAAATCTGACGGCTTTGCCATATGAAATGCACCTGCTGCAACAAAAAGCACATGATCAGTTTTAACGGCACCATATTTCGTCATCACAGTTGAACCTTCTACAATCGGTAAAATATCACGCTGAACCCCTTCACGAGAAACATCTGCAGATGATGCACCGCCGCTTTTGGCGATTTTGTCGATTTCATCGATAAAAATAATTCCTTGCTGCTCTGCTTTGTAGACCGCTTCCTGACTGACTTCATCCATATCAATCAGTTTTGAAGCTTCCTCAGCCGTTAACGCCTTTCTTGCTTCTCTAACAGTCAGCTTTCTGCGTTTTTTCTTTTTAGGCATGAGATTGCCAAGCGCATCCTGCATGTTCATACCCATTTGCTCCATACCCGAGCCTTGAAGCATATCAAACATGGAAGGCTGCTGTTCTTCTACTTCGATCGTGACGTAATGATCTTCAAGTTCTCCCATCGCCAGCTGATGAGCAATTCGCTTTCTTGTCGATTCGAGTTCCACTTCTTCATTTGAATGATCTCGATCACGGTCATCTTCATCAGAACCGCCAAACAGCATCTCAAAAGGATTTTTCACAGACTGGCTTTTTTTCTTACCAGGAACAAGTAAATGAACAAGGCGTTTATTTGCTTGTTTTTCTGCTTCTTCTTGAACATCTTTCATTTTTTCTTCTTTGACGAGTCTTATCGCTGTTTCAACTAAATCTCTCACCATGGACTCTACGTCACGGCCAACATAACCCACTTCAGTAAATTTCGTCGCTTCCACTTTAATAAAAGGGGCACCAGAAATTCGAGCAATTCTGCGGGCAATTTCTGTTTTCCCCACACCTGTAGGGCCAATCATTAAAATATTTTTAGGAACGACTTCATCCTTTAGCTTATCATGTAAAAGACTTCTTCTGTAACGGTTTCTTAAAGCCACCGCCACTGCTTTTTTCGCATCAAGCTGACCAATGATGTATTGATCAAGCTTTTCAACTATCTCTCTTGGGGTGAACGGCTTTTTCTCCATACGTCTCATGTCCTTTCTATTCAAGCTCTTCTAAAGTGATTTGATCGTTCGTGTAGACACAGATTTCTCCGGCCGTTTCAAGAGCGGCCTTTGCAATTTCTCTCGCTGAGAGATGATCACCTGCATGGGTTTTGAGTGCTCTCCCGGCGCTAAGCGCATAGTTGCCGCCTGAGCCAATGGCCAAAATCCCATCATCTGGTTCAATGACCTCTCCAGTTCCAGAGACGAGCAGGATGCTCTCTTTGTTCATGACGATGAGCATGGCCTCAAGCTGCCTTAGCATCTTGTCACTTCGCCATTCCTTCGCTAGTTCTACGGCTGCCCGCTTTAAGTTGCCACCATATTCTTCAAGCTTTGTTTCAAACTTTTCAAAGAGTGTAAACGCATCTGCTACTGAACCTGCAAAACCTGCAAGCACCTTGCCTCCGAAAAGACGGCGCACTTTTTTTGCTGTGTGTTTCATCACGACAGCCTGCCCGAAAGTGACTTGACCGTCGCCAGCCATTGCACTTTTTCCTTTATGTTGAACGGCAAAGATGGTTGTTGCATGAAATGATGACATGAAAAAACCTCCTTTTAGGATCGTTTAAAAGCCCTTGGGTGATGAGACATGTACGTGTTTCTTAAAGAATCTTTTGATACATGCGTGTACACCTGTGTAGATGATAAATTTGAATGACCGAGAAGCTCTTGAACACTTCTCAAATCCGCCCCCTCGTTTAAGAGATGCGTGGCAAAGGTGTGCCTTAACATGTGAGGATGGATATGTAATGTACCTGACGCCTTTTTCATTAATTCAGTGAGAATGAATCGAACACCTCGGTCTGTAAGAGGCGTCCCGCGCTGATTCAAAAACACATGTGCATCAGCGCGGTCTTTCCCCTTAGATTTCAGCTTCTGCCTTCCATCCTCTAAATAAGTAATGAGCGCTTCATGAGCATATGACCCGAAAGGAACATACCGCTGCTTGCTGCCTTTCCCATGAACAAGCACTGTATCCATCGATAAATCAAGATCAGATTCTTTTAATGAACATAACTCACTGACCCTCATACCTGTTGCATAAAGAAGTTCTAAAATGGCTTGATTTCTTTGCCCAAGCGGTGTGCTGACATCAGAAACTGTAAAAAGCTCTTTTAGTTCCTCCTCATACAAAAATGAAGGAATCCGCTTATCCTGTTTTGGTAAGCTAACGAGTAAAAAAGGATTTTCTTTCACAAGCTGTTCTCTTAATAAAAATTTATAAAAGCTGCGAAGCGCAGAGACTTTCTTACTAATCGTTCTTCTTGTCAGGCCTTTTTCATAAGCTTCTGTTAAATAAATTCTCGTATCTTGATAGGATACCTCTTCAAAACCGTCTATTCCTTGAATGTTCATAAATCTGACAAACTCTTCAATGGCTTCTGTATATCCTGAGATCGTTAAAGCTGAATAGTTTTTTTCAATTTGCAGATATTCAATGAATAAGTGGACAAGACGCTGTTTATTCGTCATTTTTACACCTCTTTAAGGCTTTTAAATGGTATCACATATCTTGCTTTCCGTGCAATGTTTTACTACAGAGATTTCGAAATAGTTTGAATAGTTTCGATTGCGCGCTTAGCGTACTCTGCATAACGTTCTTGTTTGTTTTTAATTCGAACACCTAGATCTTTCAGCAAACCAAAATTCGCATTCATCGGCTGGAAGCTTTTCTTGTTTGTCGATGTGATGTAATAAGCCATACTGCCAATCGCCGTTTCCTCAGGAAGTGTCACAAGCTCTTCTCCTTTGACAAAACGAGCGGCGTTAATGCCAGCCACAAGTCCGGAAGCTGCAGACTCGACATACCCTTCAACGCCTGTCATTTGTCCGGCAAAGAATAGATCATCTCTATTTTTAAACTGATAAGTCGGTCTTAAAAGGCTTGGCGAGTTAATAAATGTATTACGGTGCATCACCCCGTAACGAACAATCTCTGCTTCTTCAAGGCCTGGAATCAAACGGAATACTTCCTTTTGATCGCCCCACTTTAGATGTGTCTGGAAGCCAACGATGTTATATAAGGTACCTGCTGCATCATCCTGTCTTAATTGAACAACAGCGTAAGGTCTTTTTCCTGTTTTCGGATCTTCAAGTCCTACTGGCTTCATCGGGCCAAACAGCATCGTTTTCTTTCCTCTTTTCGCCATGACTTCAATTGGCATGCAGCCTTCAAAGAAGATTTCTTTTTCAAATTCTTTTAATGGCACAGTTTCAGCAGAAATGAGCGCCTCATAAAAACGATCGAATTCTTCTTCTGTCATTGGACAGTTTAAATATGCGGCTTCTCCTTTGTCATAGCGTGATTTCAAATACACCTTATCCATATCAATGCTATCTTTCTCTAGAATAGGTGCCGCTGCATCGTAGAAATAGAGATATTCTTCTCCTGTTAACGATTTTAATTCTTTTGAAAGTGCTTCTGATGTCAGCGGGCCAGTCGCGATAATTGTCGGGCCTTCTGGAATGCTTTGCACTTCTTCTTGAAAGACCGTAACATTCGGATGATTTTTCACGCGATCTGTCACGTTTGCTGCAAATTCATGACGGTCTACTGCAAGCGCGCCGCCCGCAGGAACTGAGCTTTCATCTGCTGCTGCGATAATGGCTGAATCTAAATGACGCATTTCTTCCTTTAATACACCTACTGCATTCGTCAAAGCGTTCGCACGCAGTGAGTTGCTGCATACAAGCTCCGCAAATTTATCTGTGTGGTGAGCCGGCGTTTGTTTAACAGGTCTCATTTCATATAAATTGACTTTAATTCCTCGTTTAGCGATTTGCCATGCAGCTTCACTTCCAGCTAAACCGGCTCCGATCACATTTACAAATTGACTCATTGGACAACTCTCCTATTTCGTAAGTTCTGTTTGATGACATAAAAAAGCAGGTGAACAAGGTTGCTCACCGCTATTTTTGTTGTTCCTCTTTATAATCACAGTTCACACATTGAACTTGAACGCCTTTTTTCAGCTTTTTCTCTACAAGCATATTTTCGCATTTTGGACACTTTCTTTCAATTGGTTTGTCCCAAGAAACGAATTCACACTCTGGAAAACGATCACAGCCGTAAAAAATGCGGCGTTTCTTCGATTTTCGTTCAACAATGTTTCCTTCATGACATGACGGGCATTTGACACCGATATCTTTGACAATTGGTTTTGTGTTACGGCAGTCAGGAAAGTTAGAGCACGCCATGAACTTGCCGTATCTACCCATTTTGTAAACCATCGGATGTCCGCACTCTTCACAATCAACACCTGCGTATTCCGGCTCAATCTCAACTTCTTGCATTTCTGCTTCAGCTTTTTCTACCCGTTTTGCAAAGTCTTGATAGAAGCTGTCGATAATACGAACCCATTCGATCGTACCTTCTTCAACACTATCAAGTTCCTTTTCCATTTTCGCTGTAAATTCAACGTTAATGATTTCAGGAAAGAATTCGATGATTAAGTTGAGTACAATCTCTCCAAGCTCTGTCGGAGTAAATCGTTTATTATCAAGCGCGACATAACCGCGCTTTTGAATCGTATCTAATGTTGGTGCATACGTAGATGGACGGCCTATACCGAGCTCTTCAAGTGTTTTGACCAATCTTGCCTCTGTGTAGCGTGGAGGCGGCTGTGTGAAATGCTGTTCAGGTTCGATATCTTTTGAAAGGACTGTATCCCCTTCTTTCAGATCAGGAAGCATTTTGTCCTTTTCCTCGAGCTGGTCGTCCTTCCCTTCTACATAAACCTTCATAAACCCAGGGAATTTCACTTTACTTCCATTCGCACGGAAAGTAAGACCATTATGATCAAGATCCACACTCATTGTATCAAGAACAGCCGGCGCCATTTGGCTTGCCACGAATCGTTCCCAAATCAATTTGTACAGGCGAAGCTGATCACGGCTTAGCACATGCTTGACATCTGCCGGTTTTCTTAACGTAGAAGTCGGACGGATGGCTTCGTGAGCATCTTGTGCGTTTTCATTCTTTTTAGCCGTTCGTTTTGTTGTATTTAAGAAATTCTTGCCGTACGTCTGATCAATGAAAGCAGATACTTCTTCAATCGCCGTATTTGAAATACGTGTTGAGTCCGTTCTCATATAAGTGATGAGACCGACTGTACCTTCTTTACCAAGATCAATTCCTTCATATAATTGCTGTGCAATCATCATCGTCTTTTTTGCACGGAAGTTTAATTTTCTTGCAGCCTCTTGCTGTAAAGTAGAAGTCGTAAACGGAACAGCTGGATTACGTTTACGTTCTTTTTTCGTTACTTTCTCTACAGAGAATTTGTTTCCTTTTAATTTCGAAAGGATTTCTTTTACATCTTCTTTTGTTTTCAATGGATGTTTTTTGCCATTGAGACCAAAGAAACTTGCTTCGAAGCTTTCTTTTCCTTTGAGGAATGTACCGTCAATTGTCCAGTATTCTTCTGGTTTAAATTCATTAATTTCATTCTCGCGATCAATAATGAGTCGGAGTGCAACTGATTGAACACGGCCAGCACTTAAGCCCTTTTTCACTTTCTTCCATAAAATCGGACTGATTTTATACCCAACGAGACGATCTAAAATTCGTCTTGCCTGCTGTGCATCAACTAAGTCCATATCGATCATACGAGGATGCTTAAAGGAATCTTTAATCGCATCTTTTGTAATCTCGTTAAAAACAACACGGCAGTCAGAAGAGAGGTCAAGGTCAAGGCTATGTGCTAAATGCCAAGCAATCGCTTCTCCCTCTCTATCGGGGTCAGCCGCGAGAAAGACTTTCTTTGCTTTTTTCGCCGCTGTTTTTAATTCCTTTAAAACTGGGCCTTTCCCGCGAATCGTAATATATCTCGGTTCGAAGTCATGCTCAGTGTCAACACCGAGCTGACTTTTCGGTAAATCCCTGACGTGTCCCATTGAAGCCTTTACTTTATACTTTTTTCCTAAATAACGCTCAATCGTTTTCGCCTTTGCTGGCGACTCAACGATGACTAAATAATCAGCCATACTCAAAATCCCCCTTAAGAGGTGTTCTCTCTTTATACATTTCACAATTCATATTTATGTTAATTGCACCTATCTAACAGGCAATCGTTAAAAATTCTTTATGATGAACATCATTATAAACACGAAAAACAAAGTGTAAACTTAAATCCTCACTATTATTAAATATTCCGATGTCTTTTGTCAAACGATATTTTTATGAGAGTTCAGTATATTGAACGCTGCGGAAGGAGAATTCCTCTAAAATATCCTTTGTAGAATGAACAAGCTTTGCTCCCTGCTGAATGAGTCTTGCCGGTCCTGTGGAATTAGGATCAAAGATGGAACCGGCAACCGCAAATACTTCTTTTCCTTGCTCAAGTGCTTGATAGGCTGTAATAAGAGAACCGCTCTTTTCTTTGCACTGAATGACAATGGTTCCTCTCGTCAACGCACTAATTAAACGATTTCTCATTGGAAAATGCCACTTTTCTGGTTTGACATAAGGCGGATGCTCTGACAAAAGCAAATGATGCTCGCCCATGTATTGAGCCATTTGCGCATGCTCTTTTGGGTATAAATGCTGAAAGCCACCGGCTATAATGCCAATCGTTTTCCCTTTTTTCCTGATGCACTCTTTATGTGCCAGTCCATCGATTCCTTTAGCTAGCCCACTAACAATCATCCACTCTTCTTTGACAAGCTCACCAACAATTTTTTTCACACATGCTTCTCCATAAGATGATGGAAGTCGCGTGCCGACTACACCTAAACTTTTTTCTTCATTTAAATATGATACGTTTCCTTTTAGGAATAACACAGGGGGAGGATCATAAATATTTTTTAGAGTGCTTGGATATAAGGGTGATGTGATGGGAATCATGTGAATGTTTTGCTTTAAATAGGCTTGAACGATGTGTTGAAAAATGGGGAATTCATTTTCTTCAGCTTGTTTTAAGCGGGTAAAGTCGATCGTTTGTAATGCTCGATCCTGTTTAAAATGATGTGTTTCTTCATTTATATATAGCTCAGGATCGACTTTCCACCATTTTGTAAGTAATGAGGGTGAGATGAGGCCTTTTAAGCGGTGAAAAATCATTCTTTCGGACACGTTGTACATACCATTCCTCCAGTTTAAGATAGAAAGAAGAAGACTTGTCAAAGAACAAGTCTTCTTGTGTCATTAATGCGTTTTACAAGCTTCGAAGAGATTCTTCTCTTTTAATACTTTAATCAACGTTTCTCCCATGACAGATGGTGTTTCTGCCACTTCAATTCCACATTCACGCATTGTTTTTACCTTTTCATCAGCTGTTCCTTTACCACCAGAAATAATGGCACCAGCATGTCCCATACGTTTTCCTGGAGGCGCCGTTTTACCGCCAATAAAGCCTACGACTGGTTTAGTCATATTTGCTTTTACCCATTCAGCTGCTTCTTCTTCAGCCGTACCACCGATTTCACCGATCATAATCACAGCATGCGTTTCAGGATCTTCATTGAATGCTTTTAACACATCAATAAAGTTTGTCCCATTTACCGGGTCCCCCCCGATGCCTACAGCTGTCGATTGACCAACGCCAGCTTCTGAAAGCTGATGTACCGCTTCATATGTAAGCGTTCCAGAACGAGAAACAACACCCACATGACCTTTTTTATGAATGTAGCCAGGCATGATACCAATTTTACATTCTTCAGGTGTGATGACACCTGGGCAGTTTGGTCCAACAAGTCTTGTTTTCTTACCTTCCATGTAACGCTTCACTTTGACCATGTCCAGAACTGGAATATGTTCTGTGATACAAATGACGAGATCGACTTCTGCGTCAACAGCCTCTAAAATGGCATCTGCCGCAAATGGTGCTGGTACATAGATAACAGAAGCGTTCGCTCCAGTTGTCTGAACTGCTTCAGATACAGTATTAAATACAGGAACTCCTTCTACTTCAGTTCCACCTTTTCCAGGTGTGACACCGCCAACAATATTTGTTCCGTACTCAATCATTTGTTTTGTATGGAACAATGCGGTTGAACCGGTAATCCCCTGAACAATTACTCTCGTATTTTTATTAATAAATACACTCATTTAGGTTCCCTGCCTTTCTGCTCTACTTGACTAAAGATACAATCTTTTCTGCCCCGTCAGCCATAGACTCAGCAGAAGTGATATTTAAGCCTGAATCACTCAGGATTTTCTTCCCTAATTCAACGTTTGTTCCTTCCAGACGTACAACAAGTGGTAATGTTAAGCCGACTTGTTTCGTCGCTTCAACAACACCTTCTGCAATGACATCACATTTCATGATGCCGCCAAAAATGTTCACGAAAATCCCTTTTACATTTTGATCAGATAAGATGATTTTAAATGCTTCCGTTACTTTTTCAGCTGTTGCACCGCCGCCAACATCTAGGAAGTTTGCAGGGTCCCCGCCGTAATGCTTGATGATATCCATTGTAGACATCGCAAGACCTGCTCCATTGACCATACAGCCAATATTTCCATCTAGAGAAATGTAGCTTAAGTCATATTTAGATGCTTCAATTTCTTTTGGATCCTCTTCATCAAGGTCACGGTATTCTAATATATCTTTTTGTCTATATAAGGCATTGCTATCAAAGTTTAATTTTGCATCAAGTGCCATGACTTTTCCATCGCCTGTTACAACCAGTGGATTAATCTCAGCAATTGAACAATCTTTTTCAATAAACGCATTGTAAAGGCTTGTCATAAACTTAACAGCTTGGCCAACTAATTTTGTTGGAATATTAATTTTAAATGCTACTTCTCTCGCCTGATAGCCTTGCAGGCCAATCGCTGGATCGATAACAACTTTCACGATTTTTTCTGGCGTTTTTTCTGCTACTTCTTCAATTTCAGTACCGCCTTCTTCAGATGCCATCAATACAATTCTTGATGTCGCTCTGTCCAAAACTAGTCCAACATAGTATTCCTTTTGAATATCGCAGCCTTCTTCAATAAGTAAGCGTTTTATTTCGCGCCCTTCAGGCCCTGTTTGATGTGTGACAAGTGTCTTGCCGAGCAATTCCTCTGCAAACCCTTTCACTTCATCTTTCGTTTTTGCAATTTTTACCCCGCCTGCTTTACCACGGCCGCCTGCATGAATCTGTGCTTTTACGACATATACAGAGCTCCCTAGCTCTTCTGATGCTTTCACTGCTTCATCAGGTGTAAATGCTACTTTACCATTTGGAACTGAAACCCCATATTTTCTTAGGATTTCTTTTCCTTGGTACTCATGGATATTCATTTCCCATCCTCCCAACATATGTAGAAACAAAAATTATAAAATAGACTGCGCTTTCATTTTAAAGAATAAAAAAGAGAATGTCTAGGGTTCTATGTAAAATCGTAAAATCCTTCTAAACATTCAAACTTTTATTTTATTAAAAATATAAATTTTTCAGTCAAATCACTTATTTTACCTTATTTTTTCATTTTTTGATCTAACCTGTAGATAAACGAAAAAATTTCTGCTACAGTATCGTATAACGCTTCAGGGATTTCCTCATCTAACGTTAAGTGGCGCATGAGTTCGACTAAATTACGGTCTTCCTGGATAGGGACTCCCGACTTTTTTGCTTCTTCAATAATATGATCTGCCACATAGCCGCTGCCTGTTGCAACGACTTTTGGCGCCTTTTGTTTTTCTTCATCGTAATGCAGAGCGACCGCTCTTCTAAGCGGTTTTGAATCCTTCATACTCGTAAGTCCAGCCCTTTCTCGCTGATTTTATGAAAGTGTTCATCTAGAAATTGAGACGGATCTACTGGCTCTTGTCTCTTTTTTGCTGTAATTCCCGTTAAACTGTATCCTAGAGCATTTAAATTCTCCCGAACAGCCGGAATCATCGGATTAATGGTTCCTTGCAGTTCATGAGCTGTCTCGACAGTAATGGACATGACCTTTTGCTGAATCGTACAGTCTATTAAGGTTTCTTCAAGGTTTTCCATGTTTAAATAAAACATCAGGCGGCACTGAGAAATATCAATAGAGCCATCTTTTTTCTTATGTCCCTTTAGTATAAAGGTTAAATCTTGAACACTATGTTTTGAGAAAAGAGGATAGGAAACCATCATTTGACTGACGGTTTGGTTCTCCTGCTGCACAAATAACTGTCCATTCAATCTATGAAATAATTGATCCACTTCTTTTTTAACGTGCTCTGGTAAATCAGCCTGTCTCACATCATTTAAGGTAAGCTTTAATTGGTGCAGCTCCTGACTTTTGACATCCTGGCTGCCTTTTTCAAGCAGTTTCAGCATACCAATTTCATCACGCACACCGATTGCCTTTTTCATCGTCATTAGTAAATCGAGCACATCAGTTTTATTGCTTAATGTTGGTTCAGTCTGCTGCACCGCCTGAGCTAATGCTTTCGCCTCCGGTTTCGAAAGAAATGGAAACTCTTTTTGAAGCACAGCTGCTTTTGCGTCAGGCTGAGAGCCTGCCTGCTGGAGTCCGTGCAGCAATGTTGTGAGCTGTTTTAAGTTGGGTTCTAGTTGCCCATCTGCACCTTGTTTCATCAAGCTGGCCAGTATCCGCTCAATTTGCTGAAGCGGGATTTGCAGCTCTTTTGGACTTGTTGACTGCTGCTGCGCGTTTGTCTGAAGAACTTGGGACGGCTGCCGCTCTTGAACGATTGGGGCATGGCTATTTTCTTTTTGCTGAGACGGATTGAGCTGAGTCGTTACTGGTAAACTACCGCCTTGCTTCGCCTCGCCTTCTCTCGCTGCTAGAAGGACTGATAAGAGCTTTTCTGCATGGACGGCTGTCTCTGCATCTATAACTGACCGAACGGCTTGTGTAAGGGTCTGTGTGGCGTCTGTGTGCTTCGGCAGCTGTGTTAATTGATTTAATAGCGCTGTTATATCCTGATGAAGGGCAGAGGATGATTTTACGGCTAAAATAGATTGAAGCACCCCTTGCCGGATCGGTAAATCTTTCTTTAAAGCAAAAAGAAGTGACTGGAGCCCTTTCTTCACATCAGCTCCTTGAAGCTGTTCGATCCACTTCACTGCCGTTTTTAACTCTCCTTCGTTGATGACGGACTTTTCCTTTAAAAAAGCTGTAGCTGTCAGCATGTTTTCAAGCCCATTTTTCAGTGAGAGACCTTCTAATAGTTTGACTGCTGCATCCTTTAATGTCTTAGGATCTTGATCAAATTGCTGAACGGGTCTTAGTTTATTGAGGCTGCCTCCACCCTCTTGTTCAAATTGGAACCAATAAAACGCATCTGCTTTAAGCTGAGCCGCCAGCTGCGCTTTTATTTTCGTTGAGCCTATTTGAACAAGGGCTGTATCATCTCCAAGCATTTTTAGTACTTTGCCGAGAATCAGCCGATGAACATTATCCTTCCCTTCGGTGTTTAATGGAACCGATTCGGCTGTATTCAGCCGGCTATTCAGTGCTGTATGTATGTCCTCAACTCTTGTCATCACAGGCAGCCTCCTTAGACTAAAATTTATGATATAACAGATTTCACCGGCGCAAACGATAATCGGTGGATTGGGGCAGCACCATGTGTTTGAATCGCAGCCAGGTGCTCTTTCGTTCCGTACCCTTTATGTTTTTCAAATTGATACTCAGGATACTTACGCCCGTACTCTTCCATCATCTGATCCCTTGTCACCTTCGCAATACATGCACCTGCTGCAATGGATGCACTTTTTGCATCTCCTTTGATGATATTCTCTTGGTGAGTAGAAAGTGGAAGTGTCATGGCATCTATGAGTAGATAATCAGGTGTATGAGTTAACTGCTCCACAGCTCTCACCATCGCCAGTCTTGATGCTTCATAAATATTGATTTCATCAATCGTAGCCGCATCAACAATGCCGATTCCGATATCAAGTGCTTCTTTTTGAATTAAATCAAAATAAGCCAATCTTTTTTTCTCAGATAATTGCTTTGAGTCGTTTAAACCGAGCAGGACTGTATCTTCCTTTAATATGACGGCTGCTGCCACAACTGGGCCGGCGAGCGGTCCTCTTCCTGCTTCATCTATTCCAGCAATACATGTGTATCCCTGCGCCTTTGCTTTGTTTTCAAATTGCAGCATGTCATCCCATGCCACGCGAAGTGCTTGCTGCTTTTCTCTCTCTTTGTGCCACTTTTCTATGAGTTTTTGGACACTTTTTCTCGTATCATCTTTCACAAGCTCACGAATGTATGACTCATCGCCTGCATGCTTTTCTATTAGTTCTTTTATTTGTTTCACCGTGTACATAGGCTTTTTCGCAGCCTCCTTCTTTATATCGGCAGTTTTTCACAAAAAATAAAGACCCGCATGAGCTGCGTGTCTTTTAGCTTTCAGGCTTCTCAAAAGTGAGGGGACCAAATTTTTCTGTTCGAATATCCCGAATAATGATTTCGGTGGTTTTGTCATAGTTTATGAATCCCCCGCTCATTAGACAGCCGCGCTTAGTCCCAATTGCATCAAACAGCTCAACCGTATCTTCAGGTATCTCCGCTAGGTCATAGCGTTTTTTTAATCGCTCTGGGTAGTTCTCTTCTAGAAAACGAAGTGCATACACAGCGACATCCTGTAAGTTGATGATCGAATCTTTGATCGCTCCAGTCACCGCAAGTCTGAGTCCTACTTGCTCATCTTCAAACTTCGGCCAGAGGATTCCAGGGGTATCGAGCAGCTCTAGTTCTTTCCCTACCTTTACCCATTGCTGTGATGTCGTAATACCAGGACGGTCTCCTGTTTTGGCAATGTTCTTTTTCGCTAAACGATTGATTAAGGTCGATTTTCCGACGTTGGGAATCCCGATAATCAGTGCTCGAATGGCACGTGGTTTGACGCCTTTCGCTTTCATGCGGTCGAACTTTTCTTTTAAAATTTCTTTTGAAGTTGTGATGATCTGATTTAACCCTTGTCCATCGACAGAGTTAATAGCTAGTGACCGAACGCCTTGCTGCTCAAAATGCGCCTGCCACTCCTTTGTCATACGAGGATCTGCTTTATCAGCTTTGTTTAATAGCATGATTTTGGGTTTATTTTGAAGGATTTCTTCGATCATTGGGTTTCTAGAGGACATCGGAATTCTTGCATCGGTTAATTCAAATACGATGTCGATGAGCTTTAATTTTTCTGTGACTTCACGTCTTGCTTTTGCCATATGGCCTGGAAACCATTGAATCGTCATATGTGCACCTTCTCTCTTCTACCTGTTATCTTTATACATTGTACAAAAAAAGAGCCTGTTACAGGTAACAAGCTCTTTCCTTTGATATCATTATCGTCTGATTTCTTTGATACGAGCCGCTTTACCGCGAAGTTCACGTAGGTAGTAAAGTTTCGCACGACGTACCTTACCGTGACGTACAACTTCGATCTTAGCGATTTTTGGTGTGTGTACAGGGAATGTACGCTCAACGCCTACACCGTAAGAGATCTTACGAACTGTGAAAGTTTCGCTGATTCCACCACCACGACGCTTAATTACAACACCTTCAAAGATCTGGATACGCTCACGAGTACCCTCGACAACTTTAACGTGTACACGTAAAGTGTCACCAGGACGGAACGCAGGAAGATCAGTGCGTAATTGTTCTTTTGTGATTTCTTCAATCAAATGTTGCATCGTTTTCAACTCCTTCCAACAGATGCTCATGTCCTCTTTCTTCATTGCAGCGGAACATCGTTTTCAAACTTGGATCAGCAAGCCGTCCAAGTCACAAGTAGTATCATACCATACCTCTATGCCGTGTGCAATACAATCTAGTCATTATGAAGCTGCCAAAGCCATCTTTTTTCATCATCCGTTAATGTTTTGCAAGAATCGATCAAATCTGGCCGTCTTGTATAAGTTCGCTTCAATGATTCTTTGCGCCGCCACTCTTCTATTTTGGCATGATTTCCAGAGAGGAGCACATCCGGCACTTTTAGTCCTTTATAATCCGCTGGCCTTGTATAGTGCGGGTGCTCAAGCAGACCTGTACTGAATGAATCTTCGATGTGAGATGCTTCTTTTCCAAGCACATGAGGCAAAAGCCTGACCACACTGTCTGCAATCATCATCGCTGGCAGCTCTCCGCCTGTGAGGACGAAATCTCCGATTGAGATCTCATCTGTGACAAGATGCTCCCTGATGCGCTCATCGTAGCCTTCATAGTGGCCGCAAATGAACATAAGATGCTCTTCTTTTGCAAGTTCTTCTGCCTTTTTTTGTGTATATCTTTCCCCTTGAGGACAGACAAGAATAACTCGGGGCTTCGTGCTTGCTTTCTTCGTTAAATCTTCTACCGCATCAAATACGGGCTGTGCTTTCAGTACCATACCAGCACCGCCGCCATACGGATAGTCATCCACTGTTTTATGCTTATGATCCGAATACTCTCTAAAATTGACAACATGAAATGAAACAGCTTCTTTCTCCTGTGCTTTTTTTAAGATCGATGAGTGAAGCACACCTTCGAACATTTCAGGAAAAAGGGTTAAAAAGTCGATTTTCATTCGTCAATGAGTCCTTCCATCATTTCAATGCGAACAGTTTTGGATGAGATATCAATGTTTTTGACGACAGATGGAATATATGGAATGAGGGCATCTTTTTTGCCTTTTCTTCCAACCACCCACACATCATTTGCCCCTGGCGTAAGGATTTCTTTGATTTGGCCGATCAGCTTGTCCTCTTCATCGTATACTTCACAGCCAATGATTTGGTGAAAATAAAATTCTCCTTCGTCTAATGACCCAAGATGTTCTTTTTCTACCTTTAAGATTGACTCTTTCAGAAGCTCTGCTTCATTTAATGAGTTGATTTCTTCAAATGTGAGTAAATCAAACTGTTTGTGCTGGCGGTGTGATGCGACAGTCACTTTCAGCGGCTCTTTTTGACCTTGTTTAAAAATATAGAGCACGCTTCCCTTTTTGTAACGCTCTTCTGGGAAATCCGTCTTTGACACGACGCGTACTTCTCCGCGCACTCCGTGTGTATTGACGATCTTTCCAACATTCAACCATTCTAGCTCCATGTTCTCAATCACCCCTGACGTATTTCCACAATGGTGCCGTCTTTCACGACGATGACATTATCTTGCATTTTGTCATCCCATTTATCACCTATTTTTACTTCAACCAGTGCATCCACTTCTGTTTCTTTCATTTCACTTCCAAGCGGCAAAATATGAAGCTGCTCTACTTGAAAATCAATCTGCCTGATCTTCTCTTGCCTTTTATCGATCGCTTTTTGAAATTGAGGGATGGCTTCTTGCTGATGTGGTTCTTTTTCATGTTTTTTTAGTTGAAAATATAATTGATTGCATTCACGTTCTAGTCTTTCTTTTTTCTCCAAAAAAGTCGTTAACAGTTTGTCCTTACTGCTTTCAGTTAATACTTGCATCACGGTGACATGTTGAATGATCTGCATCTTCCTTTTTGTCCCCCTATCCGAAGGCATTTGTCCTCTACAGTATAACGAAAAATAGATTTAAACGTGTAAAAAAAGGGGAGGTCCTAAGCCCTCTCCCTTTTTAGTCAGCAATCTCAAGTTGAACTTTCTTAGAAGACTCTGCACTTGCTGCAAAAATGACTGTTCGTATCGCTTTTGCTGTACGTCCCTGCTTTCCGATCACTTTTCCGGTATCTTCAGCATTGACAGACAGTGTGTAAATCACCTGCTCATCTTTTTCTAATGAAGATACGTGAATATCTTCAGGGAAATCAACAAGTGGCTCGACGATGGACACAATCAATTCTTCCAAGGACAGCTCATTCATTATTTGCTGTTTTTCGCATTATGAAATTTTTCAAGAATTCCTTGGCTTGAGAAAAGGTTGCGAACTGTATCAGATGGTTTCGCACCATTTTGAAGCCATTTAAGCGCTAATTCTTCGTTGATTTTCACCTCAGCTGGTGATACCACTGGGTTGTAAGTTCCAACTGTTTCGATGAAACGACCGTCACGTGGTGAACGAGAATCTGCTACAACAATACGATAGAAAGGAGATTTTTTTGCTCCCATACGTTTTAAACGAATTTTTACTGCCATTTTACTAGCACCTCCGAAAATATTTCAACAAGATAGTATATTAACAATGATAAAAGGGTTTGTAAAGTGTTTTTTCTTAACAACGGTTTTATCATGTATAACCAATTACATAAATGGTAATTTAAAGCCCTTTTTCTTTCCTTTGGACATGTTGGTCATTTGCTTCATCATCTTTTTCATTTCATCAAATTGCTTTAAAAGGCGATTGACTTCCTGTACAGATGTTCCGCTTCCTTTTGCAATCCGTTTTCTTCGGCTTGCATTGATGACCTCTGGCTGTTCTTTTTCCTGAGTCGTCATTGATTTAATGATCGCTTCGATGTGATTGAGCTGCTTTTCGTCCACTTGGACGTTTTTGAGCCCTTTCATTTTACCGGCTCCCGGCATCATTTGGATCAGTTCATCAAGAGGACCCATATTTCGAACTTGGCCAAGCTGCTCGAGGAAATCATCGAGCGTGAAGCTCATTGTCCGCATTTTTTGCTCAAGCTCTTTCGCTTTATCTTGGTCGACGTTTGCCTGTGCTTTTTCAATCAGCGTGAGCACATCTCCCATGCCAAGAATTCTTGATGCCATCCGCTCTGGATGGAATGGTTCAATTGCATCAAGCTTTTCTCCTAGTGCAGCGAATTTAATCGGCGTATTGGTGACAGCTCGAATAGAAAGGGCTGCACCGCCTCTTGTATCACCGTCTAGTTTTGTGAGAACAACACCTGTTAAACCAAGCTGTTCATTAAAGCTTTTTGCGACATTGACAGCATCTTGACCTGTCATAGAGTCAACAACTAGGAAAATTTCTTCTGGATTGGCTACTTCTTTTACTTTCTGAAGTTCATCCATTAATTCTTCATCGATATGAAGACGTCCTGCTGTATCTAAAATGACATAATCATGGTGTTCTTCTTTCGCTTTTTCAATTGCCTGTTTGGCAATTTCGACAGGGCTGACTTGATCACCTAATGAAAACACCGGCATATCAAGCTGTTTCCCAAGCGTTTGAAGCTGCTGGATCGCTGCTGGTCTATAAATATCAGCAGCCACCATCATCGGCTTGCGATTATGTTTTTTGCGAAGTAAATTGGCAAGCTTCCCAGTTGTGGTTGTTTTACCTGCCCCTTGAAGACCAACCATCATAATGACTGTTGGAGATTTTTTCGCTACAGCGATCTTACTCTCTTCTCCGCCCATTAATTCAGTGAGTTCTTCTTTTACAACTTTAATGACCTGTTGTCCAGGGGTAAGGCTTTTCATGACCTCTTGTCCAACTGCCCGCTCACTTACTTTTTTCACAAAGTCTTTGACTACTTTAAAATTGACGTCAGCTTCAAGAAGGGCAAGGCGTACCTCGCGCATCATTTCTTTTACATCTTGCTCTGACACTTTTCCTTTGCCGCGGATTTTTGAAATCGTCTGCTGCAGTCGGTCGGCTAATCCTTCAAATGCCATACTGTGCCGCCTCCTAATCTAATTTCTCAAGCGATTCAATTAAAGCTTCTGCTTCTTCCGTTTGCGCAGAATCAGCTACAAGCTCTCTCATTTTTTTGAGAAGTTCTTTACGCTCTTTAAATTTCTTAAACAAGAGCAGCTTTTCTTCATATTGTTCAAGCATCGCTTCAGTCCGTTTAATATTATCATAAACAGCCTGCCTTGATACTTCATATTCATCCGCAATTTCACCGAGGGAAAAATCGTCTAGGTAGTAAAGCGACATGTAGCTCTTTTGCTTTGCGGTCAACAACGATTGATAGAAGTCAAACAAGTAATTCATTCTCGTTGTTTTTTCAAGCGTCATGGGCTCTCTCCCCTTTGTTAAGTTCATTCCCTTTACATCAACTAAGTTTACACGGTTCTCTGCTGTGTGTCAAGTTTTTATCTTGTCACTTCATGAAGCTACGTATAAATAAAAATGCCAGCAGTTTTGCCGGCATTTTTTTGTTAGTCTTGTTGATCAATTACGTCTGAGAATAATCCATACACATACGATTCTGCATCAAACTCTTGCAGATCGTCCACCTTTTCACCTAAACCGACAAGCTTTACTGGGATGTTCAGCTCATTTCGAATCGCAAGAACAATTCCGCCTTTTGCAGTACCGTCAAGCTTTGTTAAAGCAATCCCTGTCACATTTGTCGCTTTAGAAAATTCCTTGGCTTGTGCCATGGCGTTTTGACCTGTTGTCGCATCAAGGGCGAGCAATACTTCATGAGGTGCATCTGGAACCTCGCGCTCAATGACTCTCTTGACTTTCTCCAGCTCTTTCATCAAATTGACTTTGTTTTGAAGTCTTCCTGCTGTATCGCAGATGAGGACATCTGCATTTTTCGCTTTTGCTGATTGAACGGCATCATAGATCACCGCTGCTGGATCAGAGCCTGCTGTTTGTTTGACGACAGGAACACCTGAACGCTCTCCCCAAACTTCAAGCTGCTCGATCGCACCAGCACGGAACGTATCACCTGCTGCTAAAATGACGGATTTCCCTTCATTTTTCAGCTTGTTTGCAAGCTTGCCGATCGTCGTTGTTTTCCCAACACCGTTGACGCCTACAAACAAAATGATATTCAAACGCCCGTCTTCAATGTTCAGCGCAGAAATTTGTTCCTCTCCGCTATTGTAGATGTCAACCAGTTTTTCAGAAATCACCGCTTGTACTTCACTTGGGTCTTGAATGTTTCTTAATTTCACTTCTTTTTTCAGCTCATCAATCAGTTCCATCACAGTTGTGAAACCGACATCAGCACCGATTAGAACCTCTTCCAGCTCTTCAAAAAAGTCTTCATCGACTTTGCGGTAGCGAGAAATCAGTTCATTTACTTTTCCTTGGAAGGAGTTTCTCGTTTTTTCGAGTCCATCTTTAAACTTTTCTGATACTGAATCGGTTTGCTGTGTAAATTTTTCTTTTAATTTCTTAAAAAAGCTCATTGGTTCAAAAACCTCCTTTAATTACTGGACAAGCTCTTTCGTTTCTTCTAGTTTGACAGATACAAGCTTAGAAACACCTGATTCCTGCATGGTTACGCCGTAGAGCACATCTGCTTCTTCCATTGTTCCCTTGCGGTGCGTAATGACAATGAACTGTGTTTCCTCGCTGTATTTCTTTAAATATTGCGCAAAACGGAAAACATTTGCTTCATCAAGCGCCGCTTCTACCTCATCTAACACGCAGAATGGAACAGGTCTCACTTTTAAAATAGAGAATAGTAAAGCGATCGCTGTTAAGGCTCTCTCCCCGCCTGAAAGCAGGCTTAAGTTTTGCAGTTTTTTCCCTGGCGGCTGCGCGACAATATCAACGCCAGAGTTGAGCAAATCATTTGGATCTGTCAGCTTAAGATCAGCTCTTCCGCCGCCAAATAATGCTTGGAATACAGATTCAAAGTGCCCGCGAATTTGAGAGAATGTCTCAGAGAAGCGCTTTGTCATCTCTTGATCCATTTCTTCGATGACTTGGAATAATGTATTTTTCGCTTCTGTCAGATCATTTCGCTGCTCTGTTAAGAAGAGATAGCGTTCATTGACACGTTCATACTCGTCAATGCTGCCTAAGTTTACTGTTCCAAGCTCTTCAATCGCTAGTTTGATCAGCTTCACTCGTTTTCTCGCTTCATCTGGCGATAACGTCAACTGATACATCTCTTTTGCTCCTTCAAACGAAAGAGCATATTCATCGTTCAAATAAGCAATCAGGTTATCGAGCTCGACTTCCATACGGCCTAGCTTAATCTCTTCATCTTTTAAGCTTGTAGTGAGCTGCTTGTATAAACGCTTTTGTTCTTTAAGTTCACGTTCAGCGAATTCTAATGTTTCAGAAAGAGCAAGACGCTGCTTACGCCGCTCTGAAATGAGTGCGGTTGTTTTGTTTTTGTTTTCCAGCTTCTCTTTCGCCGCTTCTTCCAGTTGTTCGGCTCCGCTTGAACTAGATGACATTTCACTTGTTAAGAGTGACAGATCTTCTTTTGTTTCCATCAGCGTCTGTTCAGCCTCTTCTAATTCAGCCATTAAACTCGAAAGCTTTTCTTGTTCATTGGCTAAGGACTGATCTTTTTTGGCAAGCGAGATTTTCAGCTCTGTTAATTCGGCAGAAATGGTTTCTTTCGTTGAGCTTTGCGTCTGCTTACGCTTTGTTAATGTATTGATCTCTTGATCAAGAGTCGTCAATTTTTCACCTATAGAGGCTTCAAGAGCGACCTGCTTTTTGTCCTTATCCGCAAGTTCAGTAGAACGCTGCTGCAATTCTTCTTTTTCTTGATCATAGAGTTCAAGATGAGCATTGATATTTTTTTCTGCAACTTGCAGTTCGTATAGCTTCCCTTTCAGTTCTTGCTGCTTTTCACGAAGCGTTTCGCCGCGCTGGCGCAGTTCGTTTAATTGGCTTTCGTTTGCTCCGATCAATTGCTTCGTTTCTTTTGTTTCTTTTTCAAGGATCGTTGTTTTCTCTTCCATTTCAACGAGCTGCTTTGTTAACGTTTCGATCTCCCGGTTTCTTGAAAGAAGAGAGTTGTTCTTTTTCTTTACGCCGCCACCAGTCATTGAACCGCCGGGGTTTACGACATCTCCATCAAGGGTCACGATACGGTAACGATGTCCAAGCATTTTTGCCAATTCATTGGCGCCTTTTAAGTCTCTAACGATCAGCACAGTTCCAAGTAAATTCTGAATCACCTTTTGATACTTTTCGTCAAAGGAAACGAGGTGACTCGCTACACCGATAAATGCAGCGTGCTGCTCTGCTGTTTGGACATCTCTGAGCTGAATGGTTCTTTCTTTGATGACGTTCATTGGCAGGAAGGTTGCACGTCCAAAGGAATGCTGCTTTAAGTATCCAATCGCTTGTCTCGCAGCAGCTTCATTTTCTGTGACGACGTGCTGCGTGGCTGCACCTAGCGCAATTTCAATCGCTGTCTCATGCTGCTGATCCGTTTGAATCAGCTCTGCAATAGCACCGTGAATACCGCCTAACCGTTCTTTTGCCTTTAAGACCTCTTTCACTCCTTGGAAAAAGCCTGAGAAGTCTTCCTGCATGGATTCAAGCATCTCTTTTTTGGATTTTGCCTGCTGTACGTATTGATAGGCTTGATAAAGAGCCATTTCTTTTTTCTCGTATTGACGTTTCATTTGCTCAAGCTTTTGTTCTGCTTCTCTAAAACGTTTGACTTGTGCCAGAATGTCTTCTTCCAGTGCTGAAAGCTGCTGCTCAGCCTCTGTTTTCTTTTCTTTGACAGACACTCGTTCTTCGATATGTTTTTGGTTATTTTGCGTCAGCCGCTCTAGCTGCATCGCCGCTTGTCGCTGCTGTTCTTCTAATAATTTACGTTCATTACGGATGGAAGCCTGTTCATTGAGCAGATCAAAATAATCGCTTTTCAGCTGTTCAATTTGACCTTCCACATCTTCACTATGAAGCGACAGTTGATGCTGCTTTGTGTTCACTTCATCTTTTAGCTGCTGCACTTCTTTTTGCAGGCTGTCCCGCGTGATTTTCTGCTGTTCAATCTTTTCGGTTAACAGTGCCTGCTTTTCAGTTAAGCGAACGAGCGTTTCTTCTAGCTGTCCTTGGTTTGCGGCAGCATTTTTTTTTCGTTCTTTTAGCACTTCTTTTTTTCCTTCAAGCTTTTCTAATTCTTCACTTGTGAAAAGAAGAACTTCTTGCAGGTCATTAATTGATTCATCAAGCGCTTGAATGCGGTCTCTCGACTCTTCAATTTTGGCTTCTTTTGCTTGGATATCTGTAGACTGCTTCATTTCATCTTGTTTGAAGCGCTCGACTGCTTCACCAAGTGTTGTCCATTTTTCATGAAGTGCTTCGATGTCATGGACAGTGAGGGCGATTTCGACATTTTCAAGCTCTTCTTTTTTTTGCAAATAGTCTTTTGCAATAGAGGCTTGCATTCTTAATGGTTCTACTTGATCTTCTAGTTCATGCAGAATATCTTCCACTCGGTTTAAGTTGTCCTGCGTTTCAAACAGTTTATTCTCGGCTTTTTTCTTTCTTGTTTTATATTTCAAAACACCAGCCGCTTCTTCAAAAATACTTCTTCTCTCTTCTGCCTTGCTTGATAGAATTTCTTCTACCTTTCCTTGACTGATGATTGAAAAAGCTTCTTTTCCAAGACCTGAATCCATGAAAAGATCAATAATATCCTTTAAGCGGACAGATTGATTGTTGATGAGAAATTCACTTTCTCCTGAACGATAAACCCTTCTTGTCACACTGACTTCGTGAAAATCGATCGGTAAAAAGTGGTCTTCGTTATCTAATGTTAAAGTCACCTCTGCTAGATTGACTCTTTTCCTTGAGTCACTTCCTGCAAAAATGATATCTTCCATTTTTCCTCCGCGGAGACTTTTCGCTGATTGTTCTCCAAGTACCCAGCGGATGGCGTCGGTAATATTGCTTTTGCCGCTTCCGTTTGGTCCAACAACAGCTGTGACCCCTTTGACAAAGTCCACGGTCACTCGCTGTGCAAATGATTTGAATCCTATCACGTCTAAACGTTTGAGGAACATGAGAGTGATCCTCCTTATGTATTTAAAGTACTATCATCTTACCATATGAAGTGTAAAAAGATGATGGAAAACAGAGTGAAATCCCCCTGAAATAACGAGGGGGATTTTATTGGTTCATATGATGTTTCTGCAATTTAGCAAGTGCTTCCTGTGCAGCGTGCTGTTCTGCTTCTTTTTTAGAGCGTCCATTTCCGATTCCGAGCACTTCACCTCGAAGGGATACATTTGCTTCAAATTCCCGGTTATGTGCAGGGCCTTTTTCATGCAGGATACGGTATTCAAGCACACCTTTTCCATCGCGCTGCACAAATTCTTGCAGCTGGCTTTTAAAGTCCATGACATGCGAGAACGCTCCATCATTAATTTTCGGATAAACGTACGCTTCTAGGAACCGTTCAACTGGCTCCAGTCCCTGATCTAAATAAAGTGCACCGATAAACGCCTCGAATACGTCCGCTAAGAGTGCTGGGCGTTTTCTGCCGCCTGTCATTTCTTCGCCTTTTCCTAAAAGAACAAGATCACCGAAGGACAGCTCATGTGCTAGTGATACAAGTGACGGTTCACATACGATCGCCGCTCTTAGTTTCGTTAAATCTCCCTCGCTCATCGCTGGATATTTTGCAAATAAGAATTGAGAGATGGTCAATTCTAAAACAGCATCTCCTAAAAATTCAAGTCTTTCATTGTCCTCGTATGGCTTTTTCCGGTGTTCATTCACATAAGAGGAATGGGTAAAAGCTTGATATAGAAGCTTTTCATTTTTAAAGTGTACAGAAATGCGCTGCTGGAATTCTCTAAATTGCTCTAGTTTTTTGCTCTGTTTCTGTTTGTCTTTATATTGTTTTGGCATAGCAACCTCCAGGTAGGCGTAATCGCCTTTAAGGATACTGATTATATGGAGTCTCTCTTTCTACATGCAGGGAAACATTGCTCCCAGCATCTGAAAAAGGCTGACAATTGATCAGCTGAATGTGTTGAAACTAACATAAATTTTCAAAGTCCCGTCGAAAGTAGACGGGACTTTGTTACGCTTATTGCTGGTTATTTATGTAGTTCACAGCGTCACCGACTGTTGCAATTTTTTCAGCATCTTCGTCAGAAATTTCCATATCGAACTCATCTTCAAGTTCCATAACTAGCTCAACTACATCAAGGGAATCAGCGCCTAAATCTTCTTTAAATGAAGCTTCCATTTTCACGTCAGCCTCATCAACGCCAAGGCGGTCTACAATAATTTTTGATACACGCTCTAATACGTCTGCCATTGCCTTTCACCTCCCCTCAAAGTATTATAGTTGATTCGTTTTTAAAAAACTAGAGAAAACCTAATGAAATTTTGATATTTCTTAGGACATGACCATTCCGCCATCTACTTGGATGGTTTGGCCTGTAATATAACCTGCTCCTTCTGAAGCTAAAAAGACAACAACGTTGCTAATATCTTCAGGTGCACCAAAGCGTGCGAGCGGGATTTGTTTGAGCATTTCCGTCTGTACATTGTCATCAAGCTTGTCAGTCATATCTGTTGAAATAAAACCTGGTGCTACTGCATTCACTGTAATATGGCGGGTTGCCAGCTCTTTAGCTGTTGTTTTCGTTAATCCGATGACGCCAGCTTTTGCTGCAACATAGTTTGCTTGTCCAGGGTTTCCACACACACCAACGACTGAAGCCAAATTGATGATTCTTCCGCTTCTTTGCTTCATCATTTGACGTGTCACGGCTTTTGTACAGTTAAAGACACCTTTTAAGTTTATGTTAATAACATCATCCCATTCATTCTCTTTCATTCTCATGAGCAGGTTGTCCTTTGTGATGCCTGCATTATTCACAAGAATGTCAATTGAACCAAAGGTATCAATCGCTTGTTTCATCATAGCTTGTACTTCTTCAGCATTTGAGACATCAGCTTTCACAGCAAATGCCTGCTGGCCGAGTGCTTTGATTTCATCTACGACTTCATTTGCTTTTGCTTCGTTTCCAGAATAGTTCACGACAACATTTGCACCACTTTTCGCTAGATCGATCGCGATGGAACGGCCAATCCCGCGTGATGCTCCTGTTACAACGGCTGTTTTATTTGTAAGCATCAAGAATCCCCCTTGAGTGTTTGAATGGCTGCTTCAATTGTTTCTTGATCTGAAACGGAAATCGTCGTCAGGCGGCGATTCACTTTTTTCACAAGACCTGAAAGCACTTTGCCAGGACCAATTTCAATAAATGTTGTGACGCCTAGATCAATGAGGCGTTCCACACTTTCTTCAAAACGAACTGGAGAATACAGTTGTTCAATGAGCTTTGTCTCAATGTCATCACGAGATGTCACGATGTCTGCTGTTACATTTGAGATGACCGGAGTTTCGGCATCCGCAATATCCAGCTTTGACAAAACATCTGTAAATTTTTCAGCAGCTGGTTTCATTAATGCAGAATGGAAAGGTCCGCTCACTTCAAGAGCAATTGCACGTTTAGCGCCTTTTTCTTTCGCTTTCTCTGAAGCAAGTTCTACCCCTTTTGCTGTACCAGAGATGACGATTTGACCAGGACAGTTTAAGTTAGCGAGCTCTACAAGGTGACCGCTCTCTGTCACTTCTTTTGTCACTTCGACAAGTGCCGCTTTGTCTAAGCCGAGAATCGCTGCCATGGCGCCTTCTCCTGCTGGAACAGCTTCATTCATTAATTCTCCGCGCTTTCTGACTGCATAAACAGCATCTTTAAACGAAAGTGCGCCTGCTGCAACGAGGGCAGTGTATTCGCCAAGACTGTGTCCTGCTGCATAATCGGCTTTGATTCCGCTCTCTTCAAATTTCTTTAAGATGGCGATACTTGTCGTTAAAAGAGCTGGCTGCGCGTTATAAGTGAGCGTCAGTTCTTCTGCATCCCCTTCAAAAATCATAGAAGATAAATCAAACCCGAGGGTATTGTCTGCTTCTTCAAATACAGCTTTAGATACTGTTTCTTGGTCAAATAAATCTTTTCCCATGCCAATTTTTTGAGAGCCTTGGCCAGGGAATAAAAATGCAATTTTAGTCATGCTGCTTTACCTCCATTAAGACTCTTTCGTCGTTTCTTTTTGGACTTCTTGATGAATGATAGCTGAAACGTCTTTTTCTACGATATCACGCGCCTGACGAATTGCATGGAAAATGGCATTTTCATCAGAGGAGCCGTGCGCTTTAATAACAGGTGCCTTTAAACCAAATAAAGCGGCACCGCCATATTCGGAGTAATCCATTTTAGATTTCATCTGCATCAATTTCGGCTTCATCATGCCTGCTGCTATTTTTGCTGTGAAACTGGATGTTAATGTTTCTTTCAGCATTTTAAAGACAGAAAGGGCTGTGCCTTCAATTGTTTTAAGCGCAATATTTCCTGTGAAACCATCTGTGACAACAACGTCAGCAACACCTTCTAATAAGTCACGGGACTCTACATTTCCTACGAAATTCAAGTCTGATGCTTTTAATAATTCAAAGGTTTTTTTCGTTAAATCGTTGCCTTTTTTATCTTCTGTTCCTACATTTAACAGTCCAACACGCGGATTGCTCTTTGGGAAGACACGCTCTGCGTAGATGGATCCCATCATGGCATATTGCACGAGATGTTCTGGTTTTGCATCAACGTTGGCACCAACATCTAGTAATAAGAAGCCGCTGCCATCCAGTGTTGGCAAAGTGGGGGCAAGGGCCGGTCTGTCAATACCGTCAATTCTGCCTACGATAAACAGCCCAGCTGTCATGAGGGCGCCGGTATTTCCTGCTGAGATGCAGGCATCTGCTCGTCCCTCGGAAACTTCCTGCGCCATTTTCACCATAGATGAATCCTTTTTACGTCTGACTGCACGCACTGGTTCATCCGTCGGTTCAATGACTTCTTTTGCATCTAAAATCGTGATGCGATCGTTGTTTGTTATGTATGGTTTGATTTTGTTTTCATCGCCGACAAGTGTAATCTCGATATCTGAAAATGCTGTTAAGCTTTTTTGCACACCGTCAATAATGGCTTTAGGGGCATGATCTCCCCCCATTGCATCGACTGCAATTCTCATATTACGTGCCACCTTTTACTTTTGTTTTGAGCGATACATGACGAAGTCACCTGAGAAGACAACTTCCTCACCAACATAGCTGTTTACTTCAACTACGGTTCTTCCTTTTTCTTTATCATGTGAGGCTACTTTGGCTTTAGAGACGACTCTTTCGCCTTGTTTCACCTGCCTTGTAAACCTGATATTTGCTTTTGCTGTCAAAGCCAGTTCATCGTCGATGACGGCAACTGCCAGCGAATTTGCCTGGGCGAAGAGATGATGTCCCCTGGCAATTTGGTTTCGGCTGAATACATGCTCTTTTCTCACTTCTAAAATGGAAATGGCTTGGTCATCAAGTTCTACATCAATCATTTCTCCAATCACTTCATCCAGTGGAAGTGATTTTACTTCATCCTCTAATGTCTTTTCGGCCACATGCTTAATTCTTTCGCGTAATTCAGGGATCGACAGCTCTAAACGATCAAGACGAACCGTTTGTATGCTGACACCGAATTTACTTGCCAATTCTTCATCAGTAATGAATGGAGTCGAGCTGATCGTTTGCTGGAGGAGCTTTTGACGTTCTTTTTTATTTAGTTTCATATGCAGACACCATCCGTACATTTATGACTAGGTACTAATAGTAGTATATAATCTCATAGATGATAAATCAATCCTTGTTTCAAAAAGACAAGAAAATTCCTCCAGCGTTTGATCAGCTTAATTTATCTCCGCCCAGCACACCGCTGTCTATCAGCGTTTGCCGGAGTTCTTTGTATTCGGGATCCGTCCAAAAGGCGTCCGATTGGACAAGGTCTGCCGCATCTTTTCTAGCCGTTTCCAGCGCTCTATAGTCGTGAACCATATCTGCTACCTTAAATTCGGGCATCCCGCTTTGTTTTTTACCGAAGAAGTCGCCGGGTCCTCTTAGTTCTAAGTCCTTTTCAGACAGCTCAAAGCCATCGGTTGTTTCGGACATGATCCGCATCCGCTCTTTTCCCGTTTCTGACTTTGGATCAGCCATTAAAATACAAAATGATTGATGCTCTCCTCGGCCGACCCGCCCTCTTAGCTGATGAAGCTGAGACAATCCGAAGCGGTCTGCATCATAAATAACCATGATGGTTGCATTCGGCACGTTGACCCCGACTTCAACGACTGTGGTCGAAACGAGAATTTGCACTTCATTTGCGGTAAAGGCTCTCATGACCTGATCTTTTTCATCACTTGCCAGCTTCCCATGCATTAAGCCAATCGACCACTTACCGCGGTATGCTTCAGTCAGCATGCTATGGACATCAAGCGCATTTTGGACATCCAGCTTGTCTGATTCTTCAATGAGCGGACAAATAATATATGCCTGTCTGCCTTTTCTCAGCTCTTTATCCACAAAAGCAAGAATTCTCTCAAGCATGTCATGCTTCACCCAATACGTTTCGATTTGTTTTCTGCCAGCTGGCAATTCATCAATGACGGATACGTCCATTTCTCCAAAGACAGTGATCGCAAGTGTTCGCGGAATAGGTGTAGCAGTCATAAACAAGACATCCGGATCCTGCCCTTTACTTCGCAGTTTTTTCCGCTGCTCTACGCCAAACCGGTGCTGCTCATCTGTGATGACTAGACCGAGCTGCTGAAATTCGACTTCGTCTTGAATGAGTGCGTGCGTGCCGACTAAAATGTCAATCTCACCTTCTTTTAGACGTTCCAGCAATTCTCTGCGGCGCTTTCCTTTCACAGAGCTTGTCAAAAGGGCGATATTCAGTCCCCATTTTTCAAACAGCTGGTAAAGCGAATCCGCATGCTGTTCTGCCAAAATTTCTGTTGGGACCATTAATGCACCTTGAAAACCTGATAAATGAGCGGCATAAAGCGCAATGGCTGCAACAGCTGTTTTCCCTGAACCTACATCTCCTTGGAGCAGCCGGTTCATTCGATATGGAGACGCCATGTCTGACATGATTTCATCAAGCACTCTTGATTGTGCCTTTGTCAGTGGAAATGGCAGACTGTGAACAAACTCAAAAACAGCTTCTTTGGAAAACGGATGCTGGATGCCTGATGTTCTCTCTCGTTCTTTCTTTCTAATCGCCTGCATCTTCAGCTGAAAGATGAGAAATTCCTCGTACACAAAACGTCGTCTTGCTTGCTTGAGCGAGTCTCTTGTCTCTGGGAGATGAATGGTTTTTAACGCTTCCTGATAGGACATGAGCTTATAAGCAGAGACAAGCTGCTTTGGCAATGGATCTTCAGCTTTGTCTGCATAAAGTGACAAAGCTTGTTTCACAAAGCGTCTCATCATTTTCACGGTCACATTTTCTTTTACTGAATAAACGGGTTCTATACTGCCATCTTGCTCGTGCGTTCCTTTTTTAAATTCCTGTACCATGATAGATTGGCGGTTTTTATCCCATTTGCCTGTGACGGAAACTGTATCACCTAACACAAGGCTTCGTTTTAAATATGGCCGATTGAAACAAATCGCTGTAATGAGAAAACGCCCGACAAGCAGCCTGAATGTCAGCCTGCTTCGTTTTTTTCCATAATAGGTGAGAACGGGCTCACTATGTACTTTCCCTTCAACTGTGACTCGTTCGTCATGCCTTACTTCTTCTAAGTTACGAAGCTCATAGTCGTCATATCGATAAGGAAAGTAGCCGAGTAAATCGGCTACTGTGTAGATTCCAAGTTCATTGAGTGTTTTTTCGGTTTCCTCTCCAATCCCCTTCAGGACAGAGACATTATCTTGCAGTTTCTGTATCACGAGATGAGGTCACACCTCCGAAAATCTTCTTTTCAAGCTCTCTTGCTGTCGGTGTCGCAGCGAGTCCGCCTTGTGCTGTTTCACGTAGAGCTGTTGGCATCGTTTGACCGATTTTGTACATCGCATCAATGACTTCATCACAAGGAATGCGGCTAGTGATGCCGGCAAGTGCCATGTCTGCTGCGATCATAGCGTTAGATGCACCCATTGCATTTCGTTTCACGCACGGCACTTCGACAAGTCCTGCTACTGGATCGCAAACAAGTCCAAGCATATTTTTGAGTGTAATCGCCATCGCTTCTGCAGATTGCTGCGGTGTACCGCCTGCCATTTCGACAATAGCTGCTGCTGCCATACCTGATGCAGAACCTACCTCTGCCTGACAGCCGCCTGCTGCACCAGAAATGCTGGCGTTATTCGCCACAACAAAACCAAATGCGCCAGAAGTAAACAGGAATCTGACCATTTGTTCCTTTGTTGGCTTTAATGTTTCTTTCACTGCAAATAACGTACCTGGTACAACACCTGCTGAGCCTGCTGTAGGCGTTGCACAAATGGTTCCCATTGCGGCATTGACTTCATTTGTTGCAACAGCCTTACTAACAGCATCTAATATCGTATGACCAGACAGCGTTTTGCCTGATGCGATATAGGCTTGAAGTTTGACTGCATCTCCGCCTGTTAACCCTGATAATGATTTCACACCCTTCAGCCCGTTTTCCACAGCCTGCTCCATCACTTCTAGGTTGCGGTACATCTGGGAGAAAATTTCTTCACGTGACTTCCCTGTCACTTCCATTTCTTGCACAATCATAATTTCTGAAATGGAGGTATTCCGTTCTTCTGTTAGCTGCACGAGTTCTTTGACGTTTTTAAACATCATTCATAACCTCCTTGTTGTTACTCTGCAATTTGTGTGACTTGAATAATGTTTGGCAGCGTTTCAAGCTCTGATAGGACAGCTGGGTCAATATTTTGATCCACTTCAATTGTCATCAGTGCCTCTTGCCCGACATCTTTACGCGCCACTTCCATATGACCGATGTTAATGGCGAATTTCGCTAAGACATTGGCAACTGCCGCAATCGTCCCGTAGCGATCGTTATGAACCACAAGAATGGCAGGATGATTCCCTGAAAGCCTGAGCTCAAAGCCATTTAATTCTGTGATTTCAATTTTACCTCCGCCGATGGAAATCCCAATTAATTCAAGGCTTCCGTTCGCATCTGAAATCTCTACTTTTGCTGTATTTGGATGCGCCGGCACTGCCTCTTCTTCTTTAAATTCAATATCGATCTCTTTGCTTTTAGCAATATCGATCGCTGTTTTGATTCGTTCATCAAATGTATCAAAGTCAAGAACACCGCCGATAATGGCGACATCTGTACCATGCCCTTTATACGTATCTTTAAAGGAACCATAAAATGAAACGACAATTCGTTTCGGCTCTCTTCCAAATAAGCTGCGAGCTACTCTCCCGATACGAGCCGCACCCGCTGTGTGCGAACTTGATGGCCCAATCATGACAGGTCCAATAATATCAAACACACTTCTAAATTTCATAGGTCTTCCCCTCTCATCACCACTCACGTATGGTTTGGTTCTTTCTTTAGACTAATGGATTCATTCGTTTCCCGCAACTCATTTCACCGTGGAATGGCTAGTAAAAAATTGCAAAAGAAGAAGAAGGGCTTTATTTGCCCTTCTTTCGTTATTCAACCGCCAAAATATATGAATAAAGCGGCTGTTTTCCATCGTGGACTTCAACTTCTACATCTTCAAATGTTTCTTCAATAAAGGCTTGTAACGCATCCATCTCATCGGATGATGCATCTTCCCCTTTAATGATGGTGACAATCTCATCATCTTCTGTCACCATTTTGGCGAGAAGTTCTTTTGCAGCATCTAATTGATTTTTCGATGTTAAGGTGATTTTCCCGTTGAACAGACCCATATAGTCACCTTTCGCAATGTCGATTCCATCAATTTGAGTATCTCTCACTGCAAAGGTAATTTGCCCGCTTTTCACATGGTCAATCGCTTCTAGCATCGCTCTTTCGTTATCTTCGTTTGAAGCTGCTTCATTGAGAGAAAGAAGTGCCGACATTCCTTGAGGAACGGTCTTCGTCGGAATGACAACGACCTCACGGTTTGAGACAGTTGCCGCCTGTTTAGCTGCCATGACAATATTAGAATTATTAGGTAAGATAAAGACGGTTTCGGCATGTACGCTCTCTATTGCTGTGACAATGTCTTCTGTGCTCGGATTCATCGTCTGCCCGCCTTCAATGACGACAGAAGCTCCGATGCTTTTGAACAAGTCAGCAATTCCTTCTCCCATTGCGACACTGACGACGCCAAAGCGCTGTTTTTCAGCAGCAGGTGCTTTTGGTGCAGCAGGTGCATGTTCTCTTTCTTCGTTCACAATTGAGCTATGCTGCTCTCTCATGTTTTCAATTTTCATATTAATCAAGCTGCCGTAACGCTGTGCATATGATAAAACATCTCCCGGCTGCTCTGCATGAATATGAACTTTCGCAAGTGTATCGTCAGACACCACAAGAAGTGAATCTCCGAATTCACTTAAATCTTCTCTGAAGGCATTCTCATCAAAGGACTGTTTGTCTTCTTCAAATTTCACCATAAATTCAGTACAGTAGCCAAATTCGATATCTTCTGTGTTCATATGGCTTTGCGCACTTTTATGATGCTCTGCACTGACAAGTTCTTTTAGCGTCGGTAAAGAAGCCGCTTTAGGAGGAAGCTCTTCTCCTCTTAATGAAGCAAGGAAACCTTCATATACGCATAGAAGTCCTTTACCTCCACTATCGACAACACCCACTTCTTTTAAGACAGGAAGCAGATCTGGCGTTCGATCAAGTGATGCTCTTGCTTCCTCAATCGTCAACTCTAGAACGCGGTCAATTTGATCTTCTGCCGCTGAAACAGCAACCGCTTTCTTTGCTGCATCCTTTGCAACCGTTAAGATGGTTCCTTCAATCGGTTTCATCACGGCTTTATATGCTGTATCAACACCCGCCTGTAAGGCAAGAGCAAATTCTTTTGCATCAATCGTTTCTTTTTGTTCAATATGTTTACTGAAACCTCTAAAGAGCTGTGACAGGATCACGCCTGAGTTTCCTCTTGCGCCCATCAATAACCCTTTCGAGAGAGCCACGCCGACCTTCCCAATATGATCGGTATTTGTTTCTTCAACTGCTTTTGCCCCTGAAGTCATCGACAAATTCATATTTGTCCCCGTGTCTCCGTCTGGCACTGGAAAAACATTTAACGCATCCACAATTTGTGCGTTTTGAGAAAGATGGTGAGCACCTGCAAGAATCATTTTTGCAAATGAGCGGCCATCAAGATTTCTAATAGACAATATATTTCCTCCTTACTACGGGTTCGTAACTTTTACTCCTTGTACATAAATGTTGACCGAGTCAACAGAAAGTCCAATTGTGTGATGAATCGTGTATTTGACTTTCGTTTGAACATTATGTGCGACTTCTGATATTTTTGTACCGTAGCTGACGATGATGTACATATCAATATGAATGCGGTCTTCTTTTTGACGCACAAGAACACCCCGGCTGAAGTTCTCTTTGCGGAGAATATCCGTCAAACCGTCCTTGATTTGATTTTTGGACGCCATGCCAACAATACCATAGCAATCGATCGCAGCGCCTCCTGCCACCATTGCAATGACTTCATTTGATATATCAATTTGTCCGTATTTCGTTCTAAGTTCAATGGACACATTGGTTCCCCCTTTTTGAGAAATTGCCCTGAGTTATCACTATTTTACTATAAGACCCTTCTTTTTAAAAGAAATCATTCAATCCGACCCAATCCTACTTATACTATAGCCTTGATTTTTTATCAAGATGTCAAGGTATTTTTCTTGAAAGAGGAGTAAACAATCCTTGCAAACCCCTTGAAGCTGTGGTAAATTATTAAAGTATCTTGAGGCATCTCTAAGTACGTATATGAAGAATATGATGATGTTTTCGCAGTTAGGAGGGAAACAAATGGCACGTAAATGCGTTATTACAGGCAGAAAAACAAAAGCTGGGAACAACCGTTCTCACGCAATGAACTCTACAAAACGTACATGGGGCGCGAACCTTCAAAAAGTTCGTATTCTAGTGGACGGTAAGCCTAAAAGAGTATATGTATCAGCTCGAGCTTTGAAATCTGGTAAAGTTGAGCGTGTATAAGCAAGAGTAAACGCCTGCTACAATAAACTGTAGCAGGCGTTTTTATGTGGAAATAAAGGAGATTACTCATTAATCTTTTTTAAATGAACCAAGCATCGCACGGACAATGCCGCCAAGAAATCTAGGCAGTTTGATTGTATAAAATTTCATTTTGTCCCCCTCCTAAAAGTACCGCTTGCAGCACAATTGAGCTTAATCAGCCATCCACATTGATAGGTTGGTCAATCTTTGCTTCTTACCATTATTAATATGCCTTCATGAAAAGAAAAAGTACCATTTGAGTGGATGAGTTCGTTACTAATACATAGTGTGGAACCGGGCTCAATATGACAATTTTTCAGAGGATATTTGAAACCTTTTAATGTCAGCTTTTCAACCGATGTACCAAAGGGCAGAAACGACACATATTTTTTATCCGGGTCTTCTTTGATTTCGTATGTACCAGGCCCAAACATTTGAATGATATTTTGTTTATCTACAAGAGTCATGTTCTGCTTGTGCTGAATGCCTTGATATAGAAGGTGAATATTTCCTAGAAAATGATCAGCCCTTCCTCCTGTAATGCCGTAGATGTAAATATGCGCTGGGTGCTGGCGCATGGCCCAGTTCAGTGCAAGCTCTAAATCGGTTTCATCCTTTTCAGCCTGAAATACATTCAGGGCAGGCAATTTCTTTTTCAGCTCACAAAGCTCTTCTTCTGTCACACTGTCAAAATCACCAAAAGCCTTGGCAGGCATGATGCCGCGCTCTAGTAAAAAAAGCGTTCCCCGGTCTACACCAACCCAGAGAATATCATCCTGCGATGCTTCATGTTCAAGGGGCGGAATGTATTCAAAAGGACCGCCGGCTACGATATGTATGTGCATGATATACGCTCCTCTCCATGTAAAAAGAACCAAAGATCAGAGTGACTTTGGTTCCTTTTTTTACGCTTCTCGAATAGCCTGAATAGCAGCTGCACGGTTGTCTTTACCGTATACAGCTGAGCCGGCCACAAGTAAATTAGCGCCCGCCTCTTTACAGCTTTTTGCAGTCTCTACATTGACACCGCCGTCTATTTCTATGAGTAAGTCTGATAAGCCCTTTTGTTCGCTAAGGGTCTTCACTTCTTTTACCTTCGTGAGGACAGAAGGAATAAACGCCTGTCCGCCAAAACCAGGATTCACCGTCATGAATAAGACAAGGTCTACATCCTCTAATACATGCTCAATCTGAGAAACAGGTGTGTGCGGGTTCAAGACGACACCTGCTTTTACACCTTGTTCTTTTATGTGCTGTATCGTTCGGTGCAAGTGCGGACAAGCCTCAACATGGACAGAAATAATGTCAGCACCTGCTTTGGCGAATGCAGGAATATACCGGTCTGGCTGCTCAATCATTAAGTGAACATCAAGCGGCAGCTTTGTATGCGGTCTGATTGCTTGCACAACATTCGGCCCAAATGTGATATTCGGTACAAAATGGCCGTCCATCACATCGATATGGATGTAATCCGCTCCGCCTTGTTCCACATCACGGATATCTTTCTCCAAATTGGCGAAATCTGCTGATAAAATGGAAGGGGCAATATAAACCATGATTTAGTACCTCGGCTTTCTGTCTTTGATTTCAGTTAAAAACTCTAAATAATGCTGATAGCGATACTCTCTGATTCGCTCTTGTTCGACCGCATCTTTTACCGCACAGCCTGGCTCTTTCACGTGCAGGCAGCCTCTAAACTTACAATCTGCACTCCGCTCTTTGATTTCTAAAAAGTAAAGACCTAAATCTTCCGCTTCGATGCCGGTAAATTCGAGTGAGCTAAAGCCTGGTGTATCTGCAATAAGCCCTTCTGCTGTACGAATGAGTTCGACATGTCTTGTCGTATGTTTTCCTCTTCCAAGATGGGAGGAAATATCATTGGTTTTCAGCGCCAGATCAGGACTCATCGCATTTAAAAGGGAGGACTTGCCTACACCAGACTGACCAGCAAATACAGTGATCTTATTGTGAAAATGCGGGGTCAGCTTTTCAATTCCGTCTCCCTCGATCGTGGATGTTAAATGAACATCATATCCAATTTGCCGATAGTCCTCTGCATAGCCTTGAATACTTTCACGCTCTTCATCTGTTTTCAATAAGTCCACTTTTGTGATACAGATAATCGGCTCAATATCATTTGCTTCTACAAGCACTAGAAATCTGTCTAAAAGCGATGTGCTAAAGGTTGGTTCTGTCGCAGAGAAAACGAGCACCGCTTGATCGACGTTACTAATAGGCGGACGAACAAGTTCGTTTGTCCGCTCTTTTACTTCTAATAAGTAGCCTTCTTTATCGTTGTCTGCTTGATACACAACATAATCTCCAACAAGAGGTGTGATTTTGTTTTTTCGAAAAATACCTCTTGCTCTGCACTGAATCACTTTTCCACTTTCTAAAGACTCATCGAGCACATAATAAAATCCGCTTAATGCTTTAATAATTTTGCCCTCAGGCATAAAGTCCCTCCTTTATTCATCTTCAGGGTATTCGATCGTTTTAGAGCTTACGACTTTATCATCAACCGTCACTTGATAGTATCCTTTTTGACCTGGTTCAATCTTAAATTTAATGGTCCGTTCGGTTGGTGCAGTGATGTTAAAGGTTTCATATGAATCAGAAATGCTATGCTCAGCATCGTCAATGGAAATCTGAACGGTCATCTCTTGCCCTTCTGTTACTGGTTCATACGGGATGGCAATCTTCTCAGTCACTGTTTTAGCCGGTTTTTTCTTCGGCCCGAGTGAGAATGTGATCTTAACCGTATCACCTGGTTTCACAGCAGTACCTGCTACTGGCTCCTGTTTCATCACTTCACCTTTTGGCACATCATCAGAATACGCTTCTTTTTCATCAAGCTTTAATCCGTTATCCTCTAAATAATTCGATGCAGCCTGTTTACTATATGTCGTTAAATCCCGCAAAGTAATATCGGCAGGACCTATGCTGACCGTCAACGTCACTTCTTCATCTGCTGCCACAAGCTCAGTACTTGCTGAAGGTTTCTGTTCCATGACAATCCCAGATTCGGTGTCATTATCATTTACTTCCTCCACAACAACTTGCTTAAACCCTTTTTTCTCTAATAATTCTTTTGCTTTATCCACCTTTTCACCTGTTACATCAGGTAATTCGGTCTTTTCCTTGCCCGTACTTTGGTAAAGCTGAATCTCGGTTCCCTCTTTTACCTTTGTGCCGATTTTCGGGTCTGTTTTGACGATAAGCCCTTTTTCAATTTTTTCATCAGCGATCTCAATTGGATCAGAGGCGACGGTAAAGCCAGCGTTTTTCAAGGTATCCTCGGCTTTGTCAATCGTCATCCCAGATACATCAGTGACCTCCACATCTTTTGGAAAAAGCAGTCCCGGAAACACAGTGATGGCTAAAATGGTCGCAGCAGTCAGAATAAATAGGATGGATGCCACAATCCAAGGCCATTTTTTCCGTTTCTTTTTCGGCTTTTGTTTCTCTTTTTTCTTCGGTTTTTGCACTGGATGGACAGCTGTTTTTTCATTGTCTTGATCGACTTGATGATCTTGAATGATTGGGATCGCTTTCGTTGCTTCATGATCTTCTTCAATCACAAAGCGTTTTTCTTTTAGTCTTGAAGGGTCGAAAGCAGTTTGTAAATCTTTTTGCATTTCAGATGCATCTTCATATCGATAAAAAGGATCTTTGGCCATCGCCTTTAAAATGATGTTTTCCACGCTTTGTGGAACAGAAGGATTCCACCTTCTCACAGATGGCGGCTCTGATTGCAAATGCTTCAGCGCAACACTGACAGCTGATTCCCCTTCAAATGGCATGCGTCCAGAAATGAGTTCATAGAGCACAATGCCAAGTGAATAGATGTCTGATTTTTTCGTCGCAAGACCTCCGCGTGCTTGTTCTGGAGACAAATAGTGCACGGATCCTAGGACCGAATTTGTGTGGGTGATGGTCGCTGAGCTGAGTGCTATAGCAATCCCGAAATCAGTGACTTTAATATTCCCCATGTTGTCTATTAATATATTGTGAGGCTTAATGTCCCGGTGGACGAGCTGTTTCGCATGGGCTTCTTCCATTGCGGCAACGACTTGCTCCATAATGCGAACGGCTTCTTTCGGATGAAGCGGGCCATTGGCGTGTATGTATTCTTTTAGCGTCATCCCCTCGACATATTCCATGACAATATAATAAATGTCATCTTCTTCCCCTACATCGTAGATGCTGACAATATTTGAATGATCTAAGCTTGCGGCTGATTGCGCCTCACGCCGGAAACGTCTAATAAAATCATCATCGCTTGCAAAGTCAAAGCGCAAAATTTTAATCGCGACTTCGCGATCTAAAATCATATCCTCCGCCAAATAAACGTTTGCCATTCCGCCTCCGCCTATGACGCGAAGAATCTGATAACGGCCGCTGATCCGTTTTCCGATCAACACTTGCTGTCACCCTCCTCTGGCTGGGAGGAGATTTCTAACAATACTGCTGTAATGTTATCTTCACCGCCGTTGTCATTCGCTGTTTGGATTAATGCTGTTACTTTTTCATCTGGTGCGGTCGTTTGGTTTAAAATATGAATCAAATTCTCTTCTTCTACTTTATTTGATAATCCATCTGAGCAAAGCAGGATTTGATCTCCTGGGTCCACTTCAAAAGTATGTGCATCGATTTGAACGTGTTTATCTGTTCCCAATGCTTTTGTCAGCACATTTTTTCTTGGATGATATTCTGCATCCTCTTTAGAAATTTCACCTGTTTTCACAAGCTCATTTACAAGTGAATGGTCATCTGTTAGCTGGGTCAGTGCTCCTTCTCTTAGCAAGTAGCAGCGGCTGTCTCCAATATGGGCAATTGTGACCGTTTGCAAATGAACGAGCGCACAAACAATGGTTGTCCCCATTCCTTGGCACTCCTCATTATTTTTCGCATGTTCATACACTTGATCATTAATGTCACTAATTTTTGAGATTAACCAGCTTTCTTGCTCTGCTGGTTTTGCTGGGATTGAAGATGTTTCTTCCCAGTATTCTTTTAAAGAAGAGACGGCCATCCTGCTGGCGACATCACCAGCAAGATGACCTCCCATTCCATCAGCTACAACAGCTAGAAGGGTGTCTTCTTTTGCTTCAAAAATACCTGCATCATCTTCATTATGCTGACGGACTTTTCCTGTATCGGTTTGAAAGGCTGCCCTTATCAACATTCGTCACCTCGTCTCTTCCTGACGCTCCTTCGCTCTTAGCTGACCGCAAGCAGCATCAATGTCATGGCCTTGCTCTCGTCTAATCGTTACGTTTACGCCGCGTTCTTTCAGCGTTTTTTCAAATAGGAAGATTTGTTCTCTCGGTGTTCTTACATAATCCCTTTCCGGTACATAGTTCACCGGAATGAGGTTCACGTGGCACTTGATTCCTTTTAATAAGTCTGCAAGCTCTTCTGCATGATGAACTTGATCATTTACTCCGCCAAACAGGCCGTATTCAAAGCTGACACGTCTTCCTGTTTTTTGAATGTAGTATTCAATGGCTTCCATTAATTTCGGCAGCTTATATGCCTTATTGATCGGCATAAGACGGCTTCTGATCTCTGTGTTTGGTGCATGCAGGGAGACAGCAAAATTGATTTGCATTTGCTCATCAGCGAATTGATAGATCTTTGGAATGATTCCGCTTGTTGACACTGTAATATGACGCGCGCCAATATTTAAGCCGTTGTCATGGTTGATGATTTTAAGGAAGGCAAGCATTTCGTCAAAGTTATCAAACGGTTCACCAATTCCCATGATGACAACCGAGCTGACTCTCTCATCTGTTTCGTCAAGTGCCTGCTGCACTTTCAATACTTGAGCAACGATTTCTCCTGCTTCAAGGTTTCGTTTTAACCCGCCAAGTGTAGATGCACAGAATGTACAGCCAATTCGGCAGCCAACCTGAGTTGTAACACAGACAGAGTTTCCGTATTCGTGGCGCATCAGCACTGTTTCAATCGTATATCCATCATGTAATTCAAATAAAAACTTGATCGTTCCGTCTTGAGACGTTTGTTTGATCACGGTTTTTAATGTGGTGATCGCAAATTGATTTTTTAATTTTTCTCTTAAATCCTTTGAAAGGTTAGACATATCGTCAAAGGATGTCACACGTTTCTCATAAAGCCACTCGAAAATTTGAGCTGCGCGGAAAGGCTTTTCGCCTTGTTCTTTTAACCATTCTTTCATTTCGTGAAGCTCAAATGAGTAGATCGACGGCATTTCTGTCTTCAGTTCTTTTCTTACTTTTTGTTCTGTCATTTTTTATCCCTTCTTTCTCATGCTGCAAATAAAGAAACCATCTGTTCCGAAATAATGAGGAAGAATTTGCACACTTCCGTTTTGAACAAACGGAGCAACCTGCTCAGGCAGCCGTTCATTAAGAGATAGATCGGGTTCGAAGTCTTGGTGTTCTTGTAAAAACGCATGAATCACTTGTTGATTTTCTGTTGGATCCATTGTACACGTACTGTATACAAGGGTTCCGCCCGGTTTTAAAAGCGGGGCCGCTTCCTTTAAAATGGCCTGCTGGATAGCTGCAAGCCTTGCTGAGTCTTCTTGTGACTTTGTATATTTCATATCTGGTTTTCGTCTAATGACGCCAAAACCGGAACACGGCGCATCAATGAGAATACGGTCAAACGAAGCTTCGCTGTAATAGTCTGCTGCTTTCCTTGCATCAAGTGCTTTTGCCTCAATGTGAGTAAGGTTCAGACGTTTTGCTGCTTGTTTGATGAGTTTCACTTTATGTTCATGTAAGTCGAGTGAAACAATTTTCCCCTCATCATTCATACGTTCTGCAATATGTGTTGATTTTCCGCCAGGAGCCGCACAGGCGTCAAGCACCGTTTCTCCCGGCTGAGGGTCAAGCGCTCTTGCAACAAGCATAGAGCTTTCGTCTTGTATCGTAACATAGCCTTCTTGAAAAGAAGGGGTTGAGACGATAGACCCTTTCATGAGCTTAAGTGCATCTTCAGATAAATCGCCAAGCTCCGTTTCAATGCCTGCATCCATTAGTTTTTGCTGCAGTGCCGTGCGGTCAGTTTTCATTCGATTGACGCGAAGCGTCTGCTTTGGCGGGACTAAATGAATGCGGCACATGTTTTCTGCCGCTTCAAATCCGTACGCCTGAACCCATTCCTGCACAAGCCATAATGGGTGGCTTGTCTCAATGGACAGCCGCTTTACTGGATCTTTAATCGCATCAAATGACGGAACGCCTTCTCTTTGTACGGAACGAAGAACACCGTTCACAAGTGAAGAAATGCCTTTGTGCCCGCGCTTTTTCGTTAGCTCGACAGCTTCATGAATGGCTGCACGATCTGGGATTTTTTCAAGGTACACCATTTGATAAAGTGACATCCGTAAAAGCTGCATCACCCACGGAGCCACCTTTTGCGGTTTTTTCACAAAGGGCGCAAGCATATAATCTAATGCCAGCTTATTTTGCAGTGTACCATACACAAGCTCTGTTAACAGCGGTTTGTCCTGGTCAGCTAAGTCTTTATCTTTCATGACTGACTGCAAAAGCAAATTACTGTAAGCTTGGTTTTGTTCGAGTTTGATTAAAGCGTCCAGCGCTACTTCTCTCACATTACTTTTCTTCATTCATTAACCCTAATTTCTGCCCAATTTCGATATTTGCGCCTCTTAAGAAGTCTTCGCCGCTCATTTTTTTCTTACCAGCCGGCTGCACACCTGTTAATATGAGGCCTTGCTTATTCCCCGTTCCAATGACCGGACCTTCTTTTTGAAGCTCAATCACTTTCCCAGGTTCTTCTTGCGCTTGCAGCGGAACCTTTTTCGCTTCCCATACTTTTAAATGAGCGCCGTTCCATTCAGTATAGGCAACTGGCCATGGATTTAGCCCGCGAACTTGGTTGTAAAGCTCTTCACCGGTTTTTGTCCAGTCTAATCTTTCTTGCTCCCGCTTAATATTTGGCGCGTATGTGGCCGCTTCTTCATTTTGCGGAATCGGAGAAATAGACCCGCTCAGAACATTTGGCACCGTATCTTTTAGCAGTGCGGCACCAGCTGTACTTAATTTGTCATGCAGTGTTCCAACATTGTCTAATTCATCGATTTCCACTTCTACTTTACTGATCATGTCACCTGCATCGAGCCTTTCCACCATGTACATGATCGTAACGCCTGTTTTCTTTTTGCCTTGAAGGATCGCATAATGAATCGGCGCGCCGCCTCTTAGTTCTGGCAGGAGCGAGGCATGAACATTGATACAGCCAAACTTAGGTTCATCGAGTAACCGTTTAGGTAGAATTTGCCCAAATGCAGCTGTGACGATTAAATCCGGCTGTAATGAAAGCACTTTATCAATTTCTTCATCTAGGCGTACCTTTTCAGGCTGCAACACAGGAATGCCGTGCTTTAAGGCTTCCACTTTCACAGGAGGCGGTGTGAGCACTCGCTTTCTTCCTTTCGGGCGGTCTGGCTGCGTGACGACCCCTACCACTTCGTATCCTTCTGTTATCAGTGTTTGCAGCACAGGTACTGAGAAATCAGGGGTTCCCATAAATACGATACGTGCCATTTTCTTCACCCTTCCATTTCCGCAAGTTCTTTTTCTGTATAGGTTTCAATGATTTTTGACGTAAATAAAATGCCGTCTAAATGATCAATTTCGTGCAATAAAGCTCTTGCTAAAAATCCGTCTGCTTCTATTGTAAATGGTTTGCCTTTCTTATCAAAGGCTTTTACCTTCACATAGTTCGGTCTCTCTACAGTACCGTATAGGGATGGAAAGCTCAGGCAGCCTTCAATATCTGTTTGGCTTCCTTCTACTTCAAGCACCTCGGGGTTCACTAAATCAATTCTGCCAGATTCTTCTCCAATATCTACAACAGCGATTCTTTTTGAAACACCGATTTGTGGTGCTGCTAGTCCAACTCCATCAAGCTCAAGCATTGTATCATACATATCATCTAGCAGTTTTTTCAGCTTTTTATCGAACGTATCGACACGCTCTGTCTTTTGTTCAAGCACTTCTGCCGGATGTATGACTATTGGTTTTACTGCCACTTATAGCCCTCCGTTTTACATCATCATATATGGATTCATATCTATTGAAATCATCAATTGTTTTTGTTCCATTTCCTTTTGATAATGGTCTTGTATTTTCCGTAGTAAACTTGCCAGTTCATTTTCCCTTTTGTATTTTATCACGCATTGATAGCGATATCTATCTTTGATCTTAGCGATTGGTGATGCAGCCGGACCAAGGATTCGCGTATTCGGTGCACAATTCATTTTTAGGAACTGGACAATTTGATCAGTCACATGTGCTGCCTTCGTCACTTCCTCATGTGACACTGTCACCATCGCCAAAAAGTAATACGGCGGATAGGACTGGTGGCGGCGATGCAGCATCTCCTGTTCATAAAAGGATTCGTAGTCATGCTGCTTCGTTAATTCAATACTATAGTGAGAAGGCGTATACGATTGAATAATGACCGAGCCCGCTTTTTCATGCCGCCCTGCCCTGCCGCTGACCTGTGTGAGAAGCTGAAATGTTTTTTCACTTGAACGGAAATCAGGGATGTGAAGGGATGTATCCGCACTGAGAACACCAACAAGTGTGACATCTGGGAAATCCAGTCCCTTTGCAATCATTTGCGTCCCGAGCAAAATGTCCGCTTCTTTATTGCCAAAAGAGGTAAGAAGCTTTTCATGAGCACCTTTTCTAGACGTTGTATCCACATCCATTCGGATGACTCTTGCCTCTGGCAGTACTTTTGTCAGCTCTTCTTCTACACGCTGCGTCCCCGTACCAAAATAGCGGATATGCTCACTGTGGCATTCTGGACATTCAGCAGGTACTGGTGCTTCGTGACCACAATAATGGCACTTCAGCCGTTTTTGATAGCGGTGATAGGTGAGAGAAATTTCGCAATGAGGACATTGCTCTACATATCCGCAATCACGGCACATGACAAAGGATGAATAGCCTCTTTTGTTCAGAAATAAAACGGCTTGTTCTTTTCTTTCAAGCACTTCCTTTAACCTAAGCATCAATTCCTCTGAAAACATGGAGCGGTTGCCATTTCTTAGTTCTTCTCTCATATCAATTAACGAAACGTGAGGCAGCTGCTGCTGGTTGACGCGGTGTTTGAGCGACAGCAATGTATAGACGCCTTTTTTCGCACGTGCATAGGTTTCAAGTGAAGGTGTTGCACTGCCTAATACGACTGGACATTGATGCCGCCCTGCTCGTTCAATGGCGACATCCTTGGCATGGTAACGAGGCATTTCTTCTTGTTTATAAGAGGATTCGTGCTCTTCATCTATAATAATCATGCCTAGATTTTCAAATGGAGCGAAAACAGCAGATCTTGCGCCAACGACAAGCTTGACTTCCTTGCGATGGATTTTCCGCCATTCATCATATTTTTCTCCTGTCGATAAGCCGCTGTGAAGAACGGCCACATTTGAGCCAAATCGTTCTTTAAATCGCTGCACCATTTGAGGGGTTAACGAGATTTCAGGAACTAAAACGATCGCTTCTTTTCCTTTTTGAAGAACATGATCGATTGTCTGCAAGTAAATCTCCGTTTTGCCGCTTCCTGTCACTCCGTGCAAAAGAAAGGTTTCGTGCTGATCCTCACTCACTGCTTGATGAATATGATCGGCCGCCTCTCTTTGCTCTGGCGTGAGATCAAGTGGAGCAGATGGTGTAAACTCACGGTCACGATAAGGATCTCGATAGACCTCTTCATAGCTTTCTGTTAACAGCCCTTCTTGAATAAAGGTTTTAAGCGTTTGAGAACTTGCGCCTGTTTGCTGCTGCAAGTCTTTCACTAAAAAGGTTGTCTCTCCCGCTTCAAGCAGATAGGAGATCAGTGCTTTTTGTTTCACCGCATTTTTCTTTAGCTGCTGCTGTTTTTCTGCAAGTTTTTCTTTCGATACAGCCATCTGGAGCATGCGGACCTTTTTCTTTCCAGATTTTTGCGAGACATGGTATCTCACCTCTAGATGACCTTTTTGAACATGCTTTTGAATTTGTTTTAATTGTTCAGCCGGGATGTCAGCATAAAGAATGCTTTCTCGCTGACCGAAAAGCTCTTTCAATGACTGCGGAAGTTCTTCCTCTGAAAGCACCTGAATTTCTTTTTCATACTTTGCCTTCATGGCTGCGGGCAGCATCGATTGAAGTGCCGTGATATGATAAGACAATGTTTTTTCCGTCAGCCAGTGGGAAAGCTCCAATAGCTCATCTGTCAGAACAGGTGATAAATCAAATAAATCGACAATCTCTTTGATGTTTCCTGTCTTGATGTCTGTTTCATCTTTGACTTTTGTCACAAACCCTTGAATCTTCCTCGGGCCAAAGGGAACGACCACCCTCATTCCCGCTTTGACGAGATCTTTGAATCGATCTGGTACACGGTAATCAAATGGCCGGTCAATCGCTTTCGTTGTGACATCTACGATGACTTCAGCAATCATGCTCGATCACGCTCTTCTGGAAGCAGCTGTATTGCCTCCTTTAAAATTTCAAAGGCAAGGTCTTTTTTGCTCATCATCGGCAGCTCTTTTTTCGTTCCATCTGCTTTGATCATCGCTGCCACATTGGTATCTGTGCCAAAGCCTGCACCCTCTTTTGTAACGTTATTGGCGACAATCATATCTAGATGCTTGGATTCAATTTTCTTTTTCGCATAATATTCTACATCCTGCGTTTCAGCTGCAAAACCGACCAGCACTTGATGCTCTTTTCTTTTCCCCAGCTCTTTTAAAATATCTTTTGTCCGGGTGAATTCAATGTCCAGAGCGCCGTCCTGTTTTTTCATTTTATGAGCATATGTCGTGACAGGGGTGTAATCGGCGACAGCTGCTGATTTAATAACAAGATCAGCTTCCCCATATACCTCTAGCACAGCTTGATACATCTCTTCAGCTGATTCAACGTGCACTACATGTACATGGTCAGGTTCAATTAAAGAAACAGGTCCAGAAATCAGCGTAACATCTGCCCCCATTTGCTGAGCAGCCTCTGCAATCGCATAGCCCATTTTTCCACTAGAACGATTTGTAAAGAATCGGACAGGGTCGATGACTTCACGTGTAGGACCTGCTGTCACCACGACTTTTTTTCCTGAGAGCGGTAAGCTTTTTGGCTCATCAAAAAAAGCACGGATGTGTTCCACAATTTTTTCAGGCTCTTCTAATCGCCCTTTTCCAATGTACCCGCAGGCTAAATAACCTTCACTTGGCTCAATAAAGCGGTAGCCGTCTTCATATAATGTGCGAATGTTCCGTTTCACAGCCGGGTGATCGTACATATGCACATTCATCGCTGGAGCGATCCATACAGGCGCTGTTGAAGCAAGCAAAGTCGTCGTCAGCATATCATCTGCAAGTCCAGCGGCCATTTTACCGATTGTATGTGCTGTTGCAGGGGCAACAAGAATGAGATCGGCCCAGTCAGCTACGTCAATATGCGCAATGACTCTTGGATTGTTTTCTTTGAATGTATCCACATATACCTCATGCCTAGACAGAGCTTGGAAGGTTAGCGGAGACACAAACTCACGAGCAGATTCCGTCATAATCACTCTGACATTTGCGCCTGCTTGTACAAGTTTACTAGTAAGTGCTGCTGCTTTATATACGGCGATTCCTCCGCTGACACCGAGCAAAATATTTTTTGACTGTAACATTTGTTTGTCCCCCTTAACGGCCTTTTTCACAAATTCGTCTACAATTCAAAAAAGTCAAAACCAATCATAGTTTTGACTTTTTTGAACGTATCGTATCTGCATAGCAGAAGCGATGTGTTATTCTTGATCCTCTTTTTCAAATGTCAAAAGACCAGCGTCGATTTCTTCTAGTGCTTTGCCTACAAATTTGTAAGACTTTGTGTTTTCAATCTGCTGATCTTGGTGGATCTGCATTTCACGTGCACGGCGTGCAGACACTGTTACAAGTGTATATTTTGAATCAAGTTTGTTCATCAATGAGTCAATTGAAGGATCTAACATGGTTTATTCTACCCCCAGCATTTTTTTATATCTCGGTGCGACTCTGTCTCTGCGCAGGTGTTCTGCAAGGACGATCGCTTTGATTCTTTCACAAGCAAGCTCGACATCATCGTTTTCAACGACATAGTCGTAAGCATCCATCATTTCAATTTCTTCTTTCGCAGCGGCCATTCGGTTTCGAATGAGCTCTTCAGATTCTGTACCGCGTGTAATGATGCGGTTTTGAAGTTCTGAAAGACTAGGCGGTGCAAGGAAAATAAATAGACCTTCCGGGAATGCTTCTCTTACTTGAAGTGCACCTTGCACTTCAATTTCAAGGAAAACATCTTTTCCTTCGCTTAATGTCTGTTCAACATAGTCAACAGGCGTGCCGTAGTAATTCCCGACGTACTCTGCCCATTCTAACAGCTTTTTGTTTTCAATCATATGTTCAAATTCTTCCCTGGTTTTAAAGAAATAATCGACACCATTTCTTTCACCTTCACGCGGTTTGCGTGTCGTCACAGAAATAGAGTATTCAAATTTCGTATCTTCCTGGGAGAAAATGGCTTGTCTGACCGTTCCTTTTCCAACTCCCGAAGGTCCAGAGAGAACGATTAAAAGTCCTCTTTCTTTCATAATGGCGTATTACCCCTGCCCTTCATCTATGATTTCTTCTTTTACAGAAAGTCTTTGCGCGACAGTCTCAGGCTGAACGGCAGATAAGATGACATGGTCACTGTCCATAATGACAACAGCACGGGTTCTTCTTCCGTATGTAGCATCTATGAGCATGCCTCGATCTCTTGCGTCTTGTATCATTCGTTTAATCGGTGCTGATTCCGGACTGACGATCGAAATCATCCGATTCGCTGAAATGATGTTTCCAAATCCGATATTGATCAACTTTATGGTCATCTTCTTTCGTCCCCCTGTAATATAAACGTCTCTAGTCTCGCCGAAAGAGACGCACTGTAAACAGCATACACAATGACTATTCTATATTTTGCACTTGTTCTTTTATTTTTTCAATAGCACTTTTCATTTCAACCACCAGCTTTGTTAAATGGTGATGGTTCGCTTTCGATCCAATGGTGTTCACTTCACGGTTGAGCTCCTGTACAAGGAAGTCAAGTTTTCGGCCGGCAGCACCGCCTTGCAGCAAGATTTGCTGAAATTGCTGAAAGTGACTTTTTAATCTCGTAATCTCTTCTGTAATGTCGCAGCGGTCAGCAAAGATGGCAGCCTCTGTTGTCAGTCTGCTCTCGTCAAGCGCCTCTCCGATCCATTCTTGCAATCGCTGATTCAATCGTTCTTTGTACTGACTCACAACCTCTGGTGCAAAGACTTTGATTTCTTCTGTATAGGCCTCTAGTTCAGAAAGCCTTAGTTCACAGTCTTTTTGAAGTGATGCTCCCTCTTGCTCTCTCATGAAGCAAAGCTCCTTGACAGCATCCTCGCAAGCTTCCATCAGCAGCTGCTCTAGCTGTTCATTTCGGCTGGCTGACTCTTCCACCTGAACGGCAAGCTCAAGCCCCAATAAGTCATGTGCATGCTGAATGCCTGAAATGTGATAGCGTTCCTCGAGGTCTTTTGCGGCTTTCATGTATTCATCAAGCAGCGGCCAGTCGATCTGTAAGGACCGGCTTGCTAGTTTACCGCCTTCAATCGTGACAAACAGCTCAATTCTACCGCGCTGCACGTGACGAAGAATGATCTTTTTTAATGTATCTTCGAAATATAAAAGCGGCCTCGGCAAACGGGCATGAACCTCTTTAAAACGGTGATTGACCGATTTTAGCTCAACTGACACTGTCAGTTCTCCATCCGTTTTACTCGCTTGGCCGAATCCCGTCATACTGCGTATCATGTTAAAACACCCAATTCTTTCATATTAATAAAATGAAAAAGGTAATAGCAGACACTATTACCTCAAAATTATACCATAATGAATTATTTTTTTCTTGTCAAAAGTGATCCTGCCAGTAAAAAAGTTGGCAGTGCAGACATCCCGATGATCAGCAGCCAATCAATTGGTGCAATCGCGACCGTTTTGAAAATTGGCTGAAGCGGCGGGTAATAAATGACCACAAGCATGAGTAAAAGTGATGACAAAACCGCACCGATCAAATAGAGGTTCCCAAATGGATTACGTTCAAAAATGGACCGTTCACTGCGGCAGTCAAATACATGAATGAGCTGCGCCAAAACAAGCGTACTAAATGCGACAGTCTGCGCATATTGCAGGTTGTTTGGATCGCGGTGATACACAAATATAAATGCCAAAAGGGTCGCAAGCCCGATGAGGAATCCTCTTGAGATGACCTTCCAGCCAAGCCCTCTAGCAAAAATACCCTCTTTCATATTCCGCGGCTTTCTCTTCATGACATCGCCTTCTGGCTTATCCATGCCAAGTGCCATAGCAGGTAGACCATCTGTAACAAGGTTTACCCATAAGATTTGTATAGGAACGAGCGGCAGCGGCAGCGCGAGGAGCATCGCAAACAGCATGACCAAAATTTCTCCGACATTTGATGCCAGCAAATAGCGGACAAACTTACGAATGTTTTCATAAATATTTCGGCCTTCTTTAATGGCGGATTTAATGGTCGCAAAGTTGTCGTCAAGTAAAATAAGAGAAGACGCTTCCTTGGCTACGTCTGTACCAGTGATGCCCATGGAGATACCGATATCTGCTTGTTTAATGGCAGGCGCATCATTGACCCCGTCGCCTGTCATCGCTACAACATGACCATTTTTTTGATAGGCTTTGACAATTCTCAGCTTATGCTCAGGAGAAACCCGGGCAAAGACATATACATTTTCAGCCGTTTGCTCAAGCTCTTTGTCGCTCATTTGATCAAGTGCTTTTCCGTCGAGCACCTGTCCTTGCTTCGGTAAAAGGCTTAAGTCTTTTGCGATCGCTTTGGCCGTTTCCACGTGATCCCCTGTAATCATGACCGTTTTAATGCCAGCATCCCGGCACTCTTTAATCGCTCGTCTGACTTCAGGACGCGGCGGATCGATCATGCCCTCTAATCCGATAAATGTTAAATCAGCTTCAGCCTGCTGTACAGAGGTGATTTTTTCTGTCAGACCGACTTTTTTATACGCAATGGCAATGGTTCTAAGCGCCTGTCTTGCTAAACCTTGAATCGCAGCTTCTGTTTCTTGCCTGTGAGTGGCTGAAAAAGAAGCTGTGCGTCCGCCGTGCATGATATGACTTGAACGGTTCATTAGTACATCCGGCGCACCTTTTGCAATGACATACCGCTCTTTTTGATTTGTTTCAACGACGACTGACATCATCTTTCTTTCTGAGTCAAAAGGAAACTCCTCAATGACATGAAATCCAGCTTCGATGAATTGCTCTGTAAAACCCGCTTTACGTGCTGCGGTAAGGAGCGCTCCCTCTGTTGGATCCCCATCAAGCCTCATCTCCCCGTCTTTTTCAACGATGGTCGATGTATTACAAAGCGCCCCGTATAATAACACCTTTTGCAGGCTTGGATGCTTGTCGGCATGGACGATTTCCCCGTTTAAGGTAAAGTCACCGGATGGCTCGTAGCCTGTGCCAGAAATATTCCACGTTTTTCCCTCTGCCCACACATGGGTCACAGTCATTTTATTTTGCGTCATGGTTCCTGTTTTATCAGAGCAAATGATTGACGCGCAGCCGAGTGTTTCCACTGCCGGGAGCTTTCTGACAATCGATTTTTGTTTGATCATCCGCTGTACCCCTAGGGAAAGGGCGACAGTGACGATCGCCGGCAGTCCTTCTGGAATCGCCGCCACAGCAAGAGATACACCCGCTAGGAACATATGATACAATTCATGTCCTTGCACTACACCAAGAACAACAACGAGCACCGTTAAAAATAAAGCAGCCACAATCAGAATTTTTCCAAGCTGCTCGAGACGCCTTTGCAGCGGCGTTTCCATATTACCTGCTGCATCCAGCATGCCGGCAATTTGTCCCATCGCTGTATTCATTCCTGTACCAATGACAACCCCTACGCCGCTGCCTCTAGTAACAAGCGTCCCCATAAAGGCCATATTCGTCAAATCCCCAAGCGAAACATGGTCGCTTGAAAGCGGACTTGCGTGTTTGACCGCTGGGATAGACTCACCAGTGAGGGCGGACTCCTCAATTTCTAAGCTCTTTGTTTCTAGTAATCTAATATCTGCCCCAATCCGGTCTCCGCTTGAAAATTTCACAATATCCCCTGGCACGAGATGTTTAGACGGGATCTTGACCCATTCATTATTTCTCCTTGCATACACGTGCGGAGTTGATAATTCCTTTAACGCTTGAAGGGATTTTTCCGCCCGGCGTTCTTGATAAAAGCCGAGTACACCATTAATCAAAACAATGGCCACAATCGCAACAGCATCAATGTATTCTCCTAAAAAGGCAGAAATGATTGTTGCAGCAAGCAAGATTAACACCATGAAATCTTTAAACTGTGCTAAAAAAATGATCAGAGCCGACGCCTTTTTTCCTTCCTGCAATTCATTTGGCCCGTGTTTTTCAAGCCGCTTTTGTACATCTTTTTCTGACAGTCCGTCACCTATCGATGTATTCATTGTTTTTAATAAATCGGTTTGGTTCAGTTCATGCCAATTCATTTGACCTCGTCCACTCCTCTTTTGTTCTCTCTCATATGCAGTGTTCTATAAGCCAGTTTATTCAGACTCGTCCTAAATCATGCTATAATAATAAGACTGCCTAAAGAACGAGAAAACGGAAGGTTCTTTCAGTAGATTTGTGTGAAAGAAGAGGGTGTATCCAACATGTCATTTGACGGCATTTTTACATATGGTATGACTAATGAATTGCAAAAGGCATTAACTGGCGGAAGGATTTCAAAAATCCATCAGCCATATAAGCACGAGCTGATTTTTCATATTCGAGCAAACGGGAAAAATCATAAGCTCCTTTTATCGGCTCATCCGAGCTATGCAAGAGTGCAGCTCACCGAGCATCAATACGACAATCCAAGTGAGCCGCCAATGTTTTGTATGCTACTCAGAAAGCATCTTGAGGGCGGCTTCATTGAACGTTTTGAACAGATTGGATTTGACAGGGTCATTGTGCTTCACGTGCGAAGCCGAAACGAAATCGGCGATGAGCAGACGCGTAAGCTTTACATTGAAATCATGGGACGTCATAGCAACTTCATTCTTGTAGAGGATGGAACGCAGCAGATCATTGATGGTCTGAAACACCTTTCTCCATCTGTAAACAGCTATCGAACGGTGCTCCCTGGTTATGAATACCTACTGCCACCTGCGCAGCAAAAATTGAATCCTTTTGACGTGACAAAGGATGATATTTTGAAGCATTTACGCTTTCAAGAAGGAAAGATCGCCAATCAAATTGTCGATACCTTCTCTGGGGTTTCCCCGCTTTTTGCAAAGGAAGCAGTACACCGGGCCGGTCTTGCCAATCAAGAAACGATCCCAAATACACTGCTCGACATGTTCCAGCTCATTCGCATGCATTCTTTTACGCCGCAGCTTACAAGAAAAGACGGGAAAGAGTATTTCTATTTATTAGAGCTTCAGCATGTCCAAGGCGAGATGAAGACATTCAACTCACTCAGCCAGCTGCTTGACCGCTTTTATTTTGGAAAAGCTGAGAGAGACAGAGTCAAACAGCAGGCGGCTGACCTTGAACGGTTTGTCGTCAATGAAAAAAAGAAAAATGAAAACAAGCTAAAAAAGCTAAAAAGAACCCTTGAAGAATCTCAGGATGCACACAAGTATCAGCTCTATGGCGAATTGTTAACAGCCAATTTATATGCGATCAAAAAAGGGGATAAAGAAGCGACTGTCATCAATTATTACGATGAAGACGGCGGAGAAATTACAATCCCGCTTAAAACAAACAAAACCCCTTCTGAAAATGCACAAGCATATTTTACAAAATATCAAAAGGCAAAAAATGCTGTAGAAGCTGTAAATGAACAAATTGAGCGAACTCATGAAGAAATTGCTTATTTTGAAGAGCTGATTCAGCAGCTGTCCTCTGCTTCTCCGAAGGATTTAGAGGAAATGAGAGAAGAGCTTGTTGAAGGAAAATATTTGCGCGCCAAACAAAAGCGTCACGCCAAAAAGAAAAAACCGGCGGCCATTCAGCTCGAAACGTATGAATCGTCCCAAGGTATTCCGATTTTAGTTGGAAAAAATAACAAACAAAACGAGCATTTGACTACAAAGGCAGCTGCTCGTGATGATATTTGGCTGCATACAAAGGATATTCCTGGATCACACGTCGTCATTCGTCACCAAGCACCTGATGAACAAACGCTGCTTGAAGCGGCTCAAATTGCCGCCTACTTTTCGAAAGCAAAAGAGTCCAGCTCCGTTCCTGTCGACTATACAAAAATCCGGCATGTGAAAAAACCGAACGGAGCAAAGCCTGGCTTTGTTACGTATGATCAGCAGCAAACATTATTTGTCACGCCTGACGAAGATCTTGTGCTCAAGCTGAGAAAATAAATAAGAAAAGCCGATAAAATCCTGACATGAGGATTTATCGGCTTTTTCTTTGTCGCTTTTTTCTTTCGATGTAAAGGGCATCAAGTGCGTCAATATCCTCTTGTTCAAGCAAGGATTCAATTGCCGCCGCCAGCTGTTTTGTCCGGGCGGGGCTTGCACCGCTTGTAGAGACTGAAATCGTCACTTTTCCTGCTTTGACAACCTTCGGCACAATCACATTGCCTAGCTCTGAGTGGCTCACACAATTCACAAGCTGGTGAGGCTGTGCTGTTTGTGCAATCCATTCATTTACCGAAGGGTCATTTGTCGCAGCTACAATGAAAAATGCATCCTTCAAATCTTCAGCGTCTACCTTCTTTTCCTTCCAATTCAATTGGTATGTATCAATGAAGTGTGCCATCTCTTCAGAAAGATTAGGACTCACAATGGTTATATGGCAAGGCTCCGTGCACAGTGCCTTTGCTCTTCTTAACGCCACCGATCCGCCGCCGGCAATGACCACTTGTTTATTGGTTAAATCAAGATGGACTGGAAGCATGGCTTTCTCCTCGGAAACGAAACGCATCGTCTTTGTTTAACATGGTTTCTTGCACACGTTCAATATAAGCCGCTTTGACATGCGGATGAAAGCCAATATACCGGCATACCCGGACATCTTTCAGCCGCTTTCTCGCCTGAGCGGCTTCACTTTCAATTTCTTTCATTAAAATTCCGGTAAACAGCAAGTAAGGAACGATATAGACAGGTCCATCGTCATCTGCTGATAACTGCGCGAGAACATCTCGATAATTGGGCTCACATGCTGTAATAAAACACGGAAGAACCTCTGCATACGGAAGCAGACTTCGGACATCGTCTGCAATGCCAAACACATCTCGCTTCACATCCGGATCAGAGCTCCCGCGGCCAATTAAAAGAATCCGCGCCCGCTCGCCTTGATATCCTGCTTCTTCAATTCTTGCGGCAACCGCTTTTGTTACTTCTTGATTCACCCCGATTGGCTTTCCATATGTGACCTTCACTTGCGGGAATCGCGCGCGCACTTTCTCAATTTCGACCGGTATATCCGATTTAGCATGCATGGCAGTTAAAAGGAGGAGCGGGACGATGGCAATGTGTGTCGCTCCTTTTTTCACACAGGCCTCAAATCCTTCTTCTATAGAAGGGTCCGTCAGCTCTAAAAAACAAATTTCTTGTATATCTGCTTTCACTAACGGCATACAGCTTTTCATAAAAGAAATGGCCTTATCTTGCGCCTCTTTTACTCGGCTTCCATGCCCAACATAAAGGACAGCTTGTTTCATGCGGCTCCTCCCTCTCACTTATTTCATCAGACGAAAAGACACGATGTATGTACGTACGTGTCTTTTCTCTATCATTCTCATTTCTCGATTAATGCGGGTTCAAACCAGTTCAGTTTTTGATGAAAATGAACGACATCTCCAACAACAATTAAACTTGGATGCTCGATCCCTTCTTTTTCAACGGTTTCAGACAGTGTCGCCACAGTGCAGCAAGTTGTCTTTTGCCTCGTCGTGGTTCCCCAGTGTATAAATGCAGCGGGTGTTTCTGGATCCCGTCCATTTTTTAAAAGCAGGCGCTGCACTCTTTCCACGTTTTTGACACCCATGTAAATCACAAGAGTATCAATCCCTGTAGCCAGCGCCTCCCACTTTTCTTCAAAATGTTCATCCTTTTGATAGTGACCCGTGACAAAAGCAACATTTGAGCTGAATTCACGGTGTGTCACAGGGATTCCCGCATAAGCAGCTGCCGCAATACCAGAAGTAATTCCTGGGACAACCTCATACGGAATTCCGTGTTCAGCTAAGCATTCGATTTCTTCACCGCCGCGGCCAAAGACAAAGGGGTCGCCGCCTTTCAGCCGAACGACAACGTTCCCTTCCTTTGCATGAGCCACAAGCGCTTCATTGATGGCTTCCTGTCTCATTGTATGATGATTTGGCAGCTTTCCGCAATAAATCAATTCCGCCTCTGGTTTGGCGTGGGCGAGAATGTCTTGATTGACAAGACGATCATATAAGATGACATCTGCCTGCTGTATCGCCTTATGGGCCTTTAATGTTATTAAATCTGGGTCTCCGGGTCCAGCACCCACAATGTATACTTTCCCCATCTTGCTTTTCTCCCCCTGCCATCAGGCGATTATTTCGTTGTTGCTTTTACATAATCAACAAGACTCTGTTTGGATTCCTCACGGGATAATTCCCCTGTATCTAAGACGAGCTCAGGCTCAGCTGGCTCTTCATATGGTGAATCGATTCCAGTGAAAAATGGAATTTCGCCGTTTCTCGCTTTTTTATATAACCCTTTTGGATCACGCTCTTCACACACGTTCAGATCACATTTGACAAACACTTCGTGAAATTCCCCATCTTCGACTAACTGTCTGACAATGTGGCGGTCTTCTTGAAATGGAGAAATAAAAGCAGTGATGACAATCGTACCTTGTTCCACAAATAATTTTGCCACTTCTCCGATTCGGCGGATGTTTTCTTTTCTGTCGTCATCTGAAAACCCTAGATCTTTATTGAGTCCGTGCCGCACGTTATCGCCGTCAAGAACGGTGACTTGATAGCCTTGTTCAAACAGCTCTCTTGCAGCTGCATTTGCAATCGTTGATTTACCTGATCCGCTTAAACCTGTAAGCCAGATAATGCCGCTCGTATGATTGTTTTTCTGTTGATATTCTTTTTTTGTAATAGATGCATCATGCCACACGATATGTTCGTTGCTCATGTCATACCCTCCCTTTAAGATACCGTCGTTTTTAATCCTTCGATTAATGTTTCAATGACTTCTTTTCGGCTGAACGTGCTTGGTGGTAATTCACCGTTTCTCAGCATCGTTCGAACTTTTGTACCTGAAAGAATGACATGCTCGCTTTTGTCGTGAGGACACGTTTTTGGTGTGGCCATCGCTTCACATGTATTACAGTAGAAGCTGTGTTCAAATTTTAATGGCGTAATACCGATTTCTTCGCTTGTAAATTGATCAAATAGTTCCTGCGCCTCGTATGTGCCGTAATAGTCACCAACACCTGCATGATCTCTTCCGACAATAAAATGGGTGCAGCCATAATTTTTACGAACAAGCGCGTGAAATATCGCTTCCTTTGGTCCAGCATAACGCATTGCAGCAGGAAAAACACCTAAAAAGACGCGGTCTTTTGGATAATAACCATTCAATAACACTTGATAGCTTTTCATTCTCACATCTGCCGGGATATCGTCAGATTTTGTTTCACCGACAAGAGGATTTAAGAATAAACCATCGACCGTTTCTAATGCTGTTTTTTGAATATATTCATGCGCACGATGAACCGGGTTTCTCGTTTGGAAACCAACAATGGTTTTCCAGCCATTTTCTTTAAAATGACGTCTTGTTTCTTCTGGCTCATACGTAAATTGAGGGAATGGTTTTTCACTGCGTTTCGTCAGTGTAATTTTCCCGCCAATGTAAGTATCACCGCGTTCAAATAATTTTTTCACGCCTGGATGATTGCGGTCATCAGTTTTATAGATATTTACCGCTTCTTTTTCCTTATCTGGTGTGTATTGATCCTCTACTTCAATGACCCCATATACAGTTCCATTATAAGATAAGCGCACGATATCGCCTTGATGGATTTCCGCCGCCTTTTCTTTTGTCACTGGCAGTGTAATAGGAAGAGACCAAACGACACCACTTGCTAGCCGCATACTGCTCACAACTGCTTCATAATCAGCTTTTGTTAAAAACCCTTCAATTGGACTATATCCGCCAATTGCAATGAGTTCAAGGTCTGCAAAGGAGATCGCATCTAGTTCAATTTCCTTTGCAACTGTGCTGAGATCATATTCTTCATTTACTCGATTAATTAATACGCCACCATGTGGTGTTAAACTCATTTGTTCATCTTCCTCTCAATGTTCATATTTATTAGATGTTAATAGTCGGATTTGTGATTAAATCCCGCCGCCCTGTTCATGAATAGAGCTGCTCTCATTTTTGACTGCCTTCATCAGACTCAGCGCACCAAGTGAGGCAAGCAGTACACTCATCATGATAAAGATAGAGTAATAGTCTCCTTTTAAGAAAAGGCTCACCAGCAAATACGATAGGCTGAGTGATAAGAAGGGTGACACCACCCACACTTTCAGCATTTTTTTCACAACATGTTTGTGAAAAATGTTTGGCCCGCCTTTTGCCATTCCAAGCCCGATAATAGACGAGGAGGTGATTTGTGTAAGCGGAACAGGCAGCCCAAAAATAGAGCTGACGATGACAAGCCCGGCACCGGTACTCGAAAGTAAAATCCCTTCGCCCGTTTGATAGCGGGTGATTTTCTTTCCGTTTGTTTCTAGTACCCTTCTCCCAAGCAAAAGCGCACCAAGTGCAACAAAGATCCCGCCGTAAAGAGTTCCTTGCCCGACTGACAAAACGCCTGACGCGACAAGCGGACCGACCGCATTTGCGACATTGTTCATACCAGCTGAAAACGCCTCTAGAAATCCGCTGAGGATTAACACGACAGATAAAATAGCTGTGCCTTTTTTAGACAGCTTCCGTTTAGGGAACATTCTGATGATTTTGACGACAGCAAAGGTAAAAAGAAAGGCGAAAATCGGGATGATCACCCAAAATGCCACAATCACTAAAATGGATTTCACAAACAATACTTTATACGCGACGGCCACACCAACCACAGCCCCTACTGTGACCTCACTTGTTGATAAAGGGATCGCCATCAGATTCGCTATGAAAAGTGATAGTGCAGCAGAACCAATGATAATACAAACGATTTCAAGTGTAATGACTGATTCTGGCATAATACCAGAGCTGATCGTTTTGACGACCTCACCGCCGCCAATCACTGAACCTGCTAAAATCCCAACTGCACAAACGCTGAGCGCATAAATGGGCTTTTGAATCGCGCCTGACCCGTACGCAATGCCCATAGAAGCAGCTGCTCCGCTTGCGCCTATGTTTAAAGCAAAGAATAGACTAAATAAAATTGCGGCGATTTCCATACATTATGCTCCCTTACTCATGTAATCCGCACTCTGTCTTTGCTGTGCCTGACCATCTGCCAGAACGCAGATCATCTGCAGTAAATGCTGGTTGTGTACACGGTGCACAGCCGATACTTGGATATCCCTGGTCATGCAGCGGATTATAAGTAAGTTCTTCTCTAGATGCATATCTCCATATGTCCTTCCACGTCCAATGGATAAGCGGACATACTTTCACTGATTTGAATTTTTCATCCTTATTTAAGAAATTCGTCCCTGCTCGTTTTGGTGACTGCTCTCTTCTTAAACCGGAAAGCCAAGCTGGATAACCAGATAGGGCTTCTTGCAAAGGAATGACCTTACGCATATGGCAGCAGCTTTGAGGATTTGTTTTCCATAATTGATCACCGTGCTGCTCATTTTGCTGTTCAACCGTCAGCTCAGGCGTTTTCAGTTCAATGTCTAAACCCGGGTATCTTTCCTTTACTGCATCAATTGTGTCGTATGTTTCTTTAAAATGCAGACCTGTATCTAAAAAGACAATTTTCGCATCTTTTTTTACTTTTGCAATCAGATCAATCAGAACGATGCCCTCAATCCCAAAGCTGCACGCATATACGAGCTGGTCACCATAATGACCGTACGCCCATTTCAGTACAGACAGGGCTCCTTTATACAAATCATCTTCTTGAAATGTAATGGACGGCTCTTGCCAATTTTCATAAGTTAACATGATTTCTCCCCTTCCGGAGTACAGCTCATATTGCTTTTATCCGCACTACTTCAATCTAATTTTTTCGTTCTTTTCCACTTGAATCACTTGACCGTCCTGAACAATTAACGTAATTGAACCGAATTTCATATCCCCAATCAGTTCTTGCATATGCTTTACTAAGTCCTCATCCTGATTTTGTTTCACTTCCATCTCCTCTTCCTCCTCACCGTTAAAATAAAAAAACTTTCTTTCAGTCCGAAAGAAAGATGAGGAAGCTCACGATTTCCTTATCTTTCAAAATAGAATCATTTTGCAGGAAGTAGCACCTTGCGAATCGCAGGTTGCCGGGTTTCATCGGGCCAGTCCCTCCACCTCTCTGGATAAGAGTTTCAATTTGTCTTAAATATTAACACAATTCAAACAAAAGTCAACCCGACTTTATTGATAGGATTAGTTTTTATTAAAATTTGAGTCTTTTTTACTATTTTTACCTAAATAAAAAACTGTGCGGGCAGGCACAGTTTTTGTTAACGATGGGCTTTGACTTTTCAGACCGTTTCTTCCATCCAAGATTCTGAGGAAGGATCTTGTCTCCAGCGTTTTAGTTTGTTCATCGCAGCAGGCTCAATCGCTTTCAGTTCAAGTGCCACGTCTGTCAATGTGTCATAGTCTGTTAGGGTGACATATGGAATATTTTTTTCTTGAAAGGCTGCCGCTGCTTTTGGCAGTCCGTATGTGAAGATCGCGGCAACTCCTAGTACCTCGCAGCCCTCATCTTGAAGAGCAGCGACCACTTCAAGCACACTGCCTCCTGTGGAAATAAGGTCTTCTACGACGACAACCTTTTGGCCTTTTGATACGGCCCCTTCAATTTGATTTCCTTTTCCATGTGCTTTCGGCTTACTTCTGACATAACACATCGGGATGTTCAAGCGGTCTGCTGCTAATGCCGCATGAGGAATGCCTGCTGTTGCAGTACCCGCGACAACCTCTGCTCCCTTGAAATGAGTGAGAATCAAATCTTTTAGACCTTCAGCAATGTCGTGTCTCACTTCTGGAAATGACAATGTCAGGCGGTTATCACAATAGATCGGTGATTTTATACCGCTCGCCCATGTAAACGGTTCGTCTGGTTTTAATGAGACCGCTTTGATTTGTAATAGATGTTTCGCGATTTTTGATTTCATCTGGCAGTCACTCCCACTCTTTCAAAATTTGATGATAGGCTTCTATTGGTTTATCAGCTTTTGTGATTGATCTTCCAACAACGATTTGTGAAACACCTTGCTCTTTTGCATAGGCCGGTGTCGCCACGCGCTGTTGGTCATCAGTTTGATCATTCGGTAAGCGAATTCCTGGCGTTACAGTGAGAAAGGATGGTGAAATATGTTCATGAAGTGCTTTAGATTCATGAACAGAACAAACAACCCCGTCCAGCCCACTTTCATATGCTAATTGTCCGTACCGGATCACAGTCTCTTGCAGCGGACGGTCAATGAGTAATTCATTTCTCATCATGTCTTCTGACGTACTAGTCAGCTGGGTCACTGCAATAATGCCCGGGCGGTTTTGTCCAGCAGGAGTCCCGCTTTCAAGTCCCTCTAACGCAGCCTGCATCATTCGTTTCCCGCCAGCAGCATGCACATTGACCAAATCAACACCAAGTGCAGCAAGCCGGTTCATCGCTTTTTGCACGGTTGTTGGAATATCATGAAGCTTCAGATCAAGGAAAATACGGCAATTTTTTTCTTTTAGTGCGTCAATGATGGCAGGACCTTCTTGGTAAAACAGCTCCATGCCTACCTTCACAAATAATGGTGTCCCTTCAAAAGGGTCTAAAAAGGCAAGCGCGTCCTTCCCTGATGGAAAATCAAGCGCGATGATGGGCAAGTGCTTCATGTTTCCAGCTCCTTCCGATACATTCCTCTACAGATGAATAACCATATGCTGCTAACACATTTGGCAGCTCTTCAATGATTTCCGGGCAAATAAATGGATTCACAAAATTGGCTGTGCCGACAGCTACTGCACTTGCACCTGCTAGTAAAAATTCAAGTACATCTTCAGCACTTTGCACTCCGCCCATCCCGATAATCGGAATAGAAACCGCTTGACTCACCTCGTGTACCATGCGCACAGCGACCGGTTTGACAGCTGGTCCTGATAATCCGCCTGTTTTATTGGCAAGGATGGGTTTCCCCGTTTTTAAATCTAAACGCATACCGATTAATGTGTTAATCATGGTGAGTCCATCCGCTCCAGCAGCTTCAATCGCTTGAGCAATCTCCACAATATTGGCTACGTTAGGTGACAGCTTGACATAGACAGGTACAGAAGAGACTTCCTTGACCGCTTTTGTCAATGACGCCGCCATATTTGGATCTGTACCGAAGGCAATCCCGCCTGTTTTCACATTTGGGCAAGAAATATTCAGTTCAAGGGCATGAACATTTTTTGCTTGGCTGATTTGCTTGGCTACTTCCACATAATCATCAACCTGTGAGCCAGCAACATTCGCAATAATAGGTGTATCAAATTGTTCAAGCCAAGGCAGCTCATTTTCAAGCACGCCTTTTAGACCCGGATTTTGAAGGCCGATTGCATTAAGCATACCAGCTCCTGTCTCGGCTACCCTTGGCGTGGGATTGCCAAATCTCGGTTCAAGGGTTGTGGCTTTGATCATGATACCGCCTAGCAATGATAGGTCATATAAGGATGCAAATTCTCTCCCGAACCCGAAGCAGCCTGATGCAGGGATGATTGGATTTTTTAAAGATAATCCCGGTAACTCAATGTTTAGCATGACAACGCCACCTCCTCTGCTTTAAAAACAGGTCCATCAAGACAGACTTTGACGTAAGGTTTGTCGAGCTGATCGGTATGACAGACACATGCAAAGCACGCACCAATTCCGCAGCCCATTCGTTCTTCCATCGAAATATAGACGGGCTTATCAGGATACGTGTCTTTCAGCGCTTTTAGCATAGGTGTTGGACCGCATGAAAGCAGCACATCAAAGCTCAGGTTTTGCTCTTTTATCACATCTGTTACAAAGCCTTTAGCACCGTATGTGTCATCAACCGTTGCAATAAACGTATCGCCTAGTGCTTGAAATTTCTCCTCGTAAAATACATCCTTTTTCGATTGAAAGCCGAGCACATGCTTCACGATGACGCCTTTTTTCGTTAAACGCTTGGACAGTTCATATAGAGGCGGTACGCCAATTCCGCCGCCGACTAGTAATGCCGTCTCTCCGGGCTGGACGACTGAAGGATCATACCCGTTTCCAAGCGGCCCTAATACATCGACTGATTCTCCCTCCCGCTTTTGGGAGAGGAGCTTTGTGCCCTCTCCCTCTGCGCGGTAAATGATGGTTGCTTCTTTTTGCTCGGCATGAATGTTGGCAATACTGATCGGTCTTCTCAGCAGCGGTGTCATGGATTCACTGACCTTTAGATGAAGGAATTGTCCAGCCGTTTGAAAGGAGTCCACAAGGTCTCCTTTTAATGTCATTTCGTAAATATGATCAGCGATCTCTCGGTTCGAGACGACCGTCAAGTATGCTTTTTTCATATCGTTACTGTCACCTCAGCATTCGTTTTCACTTCTGGCATTTCATCTGCTCTAAATGTCATGCTCTCAAGCACTCTTAAAATGGCTTCTGCTGTATCTAAGGACGTTAAGCAGGCCACTCCGTTTTCAACAGATTCACGTCTAATTCTAAAGCCGTCTCTTGCCGGCTGTTTTCCTTTTGTTAAGGTGTTGATGACAAATTGCGCTTCCCCGTTTCGAATGACATCGAGAAGGTTTTTGCCTTCCTCTCCAATTTTGCCGACCACACTTGATGGAATGGAGGCTTGTTTTAAATAATTCGCCGTTCCTTCTGTCGCTAAAATATGATAGCCGATTGAATGGAATCTTCTTGCGATCTCAAGTCCTTCTTCTTTATCCTTATCAGCCACTGTCAGAAGTACTGTTCCGTCATTAGGAATTTGAATACCTGACGCAATCAATCCTTTATATAGGGCTTTTTCGATCGTGACATCTTTCCCCATGACTTCACCTGTTGATTTCATTTCAGGTCCGAGTGTAATATCGACTCTTCTTAATTTAGCAAAAGAGAAGACTGGGACTTTAACGTACACTCCTTCTTGCTCTGTGTGAAGCCCTTCTTCGTAGCCATAATTTTTGAGCTTGTCGCCTAAGATGACTTTTGTCGCAAGGTTGGCCATCGGGATGCCTGTGATTTTACTTAAGAAAGGAACCGTCCGGCTTGATCGCGGGTTCACTTCAAGTACATACACTTCGCCTTTTGATAGGACAAATTGGATGTTCAAAAGCCCAATAATGTTAAGTCCTTTTGCAAGCTTGATCGTGTATTCTGCGATCTTCGCTTTGATGTCCTCAGACAATGTTTGCGGCGGATAGACTGCAATCGAGTCACCAGAGTGAACTCCGGCTCTTTCAATGTGTTCCATAATGCCTGGTATCACGACCGTTTCGCCATCAGACACGGCATCTACTTCAATTTCTTTTCCTGTCAAATACTTGTCAATTAACACTGGATGTTGCGGATTGACCTTCACCGCATTCTCCATGTAGTGAAGAAGCTCGGCTTCTTGATACACAATTTCCATCGCGCGGCCGCCTAATACATAGGAAGGACGGACAAGGACTGGGTAGCCAATTTGATTGGCAATCGCTACTGCTTCAGGCACAGACGTTGCTGTTTTCCCTTTAGGCTGGGGCACGCCGAGTGTTTCTAACGTTTGTTCAAACTTGTCCCGGTTTTCTGCGCGGTCTAGGTCTTCTAGAGAAGTTCCAAGAATTTTAACCCCTCTATTTGATAATTCATCTGCTAAGTTGATCGCTGTTTGCCCGCCGAACTGAACGACAACTCCTTCAGGCTGTTCAAGGTCGATGATATGCATCACGTCTTCTACAGTGAGTGGTTCAAAGTAGAGCTTATCTGAAATACTAAAGTCTGTTGAGACCGTTTCAGGGTTGTTGTTAATAATGATCGCTTCATAGCCTGCTTGTTTAATTGCCCACACAGAGTGAACGGTCGCATAATCAAATTCAACCCCTTGTCCAATTCGGATGGGACCTGAACCTAATACGATAACGCTTTTCTTGTCTGTACGTTCTGATTCATTTTCATCTTCATACGTGCTGTAGAAATAAGGTGTCTCTGATTCAAATTCTGCCGCACATGTATCCACCATTTTGTATACAGGTACAATGCCTGCTTCTTGTCTTAGCTTGTAGACATCCGCTTCGTTCATATTCCACTCGCGGCTAATGTAGATATCTGAGAAGCCTTTTTCTTTCGCTTCTTTTAATACGTCTGTATTGCCTTTGTTTTCTTTTAATGTCTTCTCAAAGGCGATGATGCCTTCCAGTTTATGAAGGAAGAAGTAATCAATTTTTGAGAATTCGTGTATTTGTTCGACTGTATAGCCTCTTCTAAGCGCCTCAGCGATATAAAATAATCGTTCGTCTCCCGCTTTAATAATCCGTTTTTCAAGCACTTCATTTGTGATGTCTGCTTCATCTTTTAATTCAATGTGATGCACATCGGCTTCAAGTGAACGTACAGCCTTTAGAAGAGACTCTTCTAATGTGCGGCCGATCGCCATGACTTCACCAGTTGCCTTCATTTGCGTACCAAGACGTCTGTTGGCAGATTCAAATTTATCGAACGGCCAGCGCGGTATTTTTGAAACGATATAGTCAAGTGCAGGCTCGAAGGCTGCATAGGTTTTACCTGTGACTGGGTTCATCATTTCATCAAGCGTTAAGCCGACTGCAATTTTCGCTGCCAATTTGGCAATTGGATAGCCTGTCGCTTTTGACGCAAGTGCAGAGGAACGGCTCACACGCGGGTTTACTTCGATGATATAGTATTGAAAACTGTTTGGATCAAGTGCCAGCTGAACGTTACAGCCGCCTTCTATGCCAAGTGCGCGGATCAGCTTAAGCGACACATTGCGAAGCAGCTGATATTCACGATCACTTAACGTTTGGCTTGGCGCTACAACAATACTGTCACCTGTATGGATACCGACAGGGTCAAAGTTTTCCATGTTACAAACAACGATTGCATGGTCACCGCTGTCTCGCATGACTTCATATTCAATTTCTTTAAAGCCTGCAATGCTTTTTTCAAGTAAGCATTGTGTAACTGGGCTTAGCTTCAGGCCGTTTTCAACGATTTCCTTCAGTTCTTGCTCGTTTGTACAAATTCCGCCGCCCGTTCCACCTAATGTATAGGCTGGTCTGACGATGACAGGGAAACCGATTTGATCCGTAAACGCCATTGCTTCTTCCAGGTTATGAATGATTTCACTTTCTGGTACAGGCTCATTTAGTTCATTCATCAAATTACGGAATAAATCTCTATCCTCTGCTTTTTGGATGGCTGACAGCTTTGTACCGAGTACTTCAACGCCGCATTCAGCTAATACACCAAGGTCTGACAATTCAACAGCAAGGTTTAATCCAGTTTGCCCGCCAAGTGTTGGCAAGATCGCATCAGGGCGTTCTTTTCGAATGATTCGTGTTAAAAATTCTGGTGTCAGTGGTTCGATGTATACCTTGTCGGCCATTTCTGTATCTGTCATGATGGTAGCAGGGTTAGAGTTCACAAGAACGACTTCATAGCCCTCTTCTTTTAGTGCTAAGCAAGCCTGTGTGCCTGCATAGTCAAACTCCGCTGCCTGACCGATGATGATAGGACCTGATCCGATTACTAAAATCTTTTTGATGTCTACGCGTTTTGGCATACTTCTTCCCCTTCTTTCTCAGTCGTATGAATCATTTCCATGAACTGGTCAAATAAGTAGTTTGCATCTTCTGGACCCGGTGATGCTTCTGGGTGGTACTGAACAGTGAATGCTGGTGCTTCTTTATGTTTTAATCCTTCAATCGTATTGTCGTTTAAGGCAATATGTGTGACTTCGAGCACGTCTTCGTTAATCTTGCTAACCGTGTAGCCATGGTTTTGAGACGTGAGTGTCACCTTGCCAGTTGCTAGTTCTTTTACTGGATGGTTAGACCCTCTGTGACCAAATTTCATTTTTTCTGTGCTTGCACCGCACGCTAGAGCAAATAACTGATGTCCGAGGCAAATGCCAAAGAGCGGCACCTTTCCAATCAATTGTTGAATCATCTCAACGGCTTCTGGTACATCCACAGGATCTCCAGGTCCGTTTGAAAGCATGATGCCATCAGGCTTTAGCTGCAGCACTTCATCTGCAGTGATGTTGTATGGCACCACAATAACGTCGCAATCACGTTTATTGAGCTCGCGCAAAATGCCGTGCTTCATGCCGAAATCGACAAGAACAATTCTTTTCCCTCTGCCTGGGCTTGGGTACGCATTTTTCACAGATACTTGGCTCACCTGATCAGTTGGCAGCTGCAATGTTTGAAGGCGGCGGACAACGTCTTCCACTTGTTCTTCAGGTCCTGCAAACGCCCCTCTTAAAGTCCCTGCACTTCGAATCATTCTAGTCAGCTTCCGTGTATCGATTCCGCTCAGCCCCGGAATGTTTTTCATTTTTAAATATTCATCGAGTGAGTATGAAGAGCGCCAGTTTGAGGGCTTTTCACAAAGCTCTTTCACAATCAGCCCTTTCACAAACGGTGTGATCGATTCAAAATCATCACGGTTAATGCCGTAGTTGCCGATAAGCGGGTAAGTGAGTGTGACAATTTGTCCGCAGTATGATGGATCAGATAAAATTTCTTGATAGCCCGTCATCCCTGTATTAAAGACGACTTCTCCGACTGATGGTTCTAAGCTGCCAAAGCCTGTTCCTTCGAATACTGTTCCGTTTTCTAGCACTAAGCGTCTCTTCATTTTACTAGTCTCCCCTCTTCATAAACGACTTTCCCAGATGCAAGTGTCATGACCGGCCATCCTGATACAGTCAATTTGTCAAACGGTGTATTTTGTCCTTTTGATAAGAAGCTTGTTTTATCGATTGCCATTTCTTTGTTTAAATCAATGAGTGTAATATCAGCTATGTGTCCTTCTTCAAGCTTTCCGTATGGAAGGGAAAAGGCTTCTGCTGGTTTGATTGTCATATAATCAACGAGTTCTTTTAATGTCCATTCGCCTGTTTTGACAAATCGTGTATACAGAAGCGGGAACGCTGTTTCAAGTCCCACAATTCCAAACGGGGCACGCTGCATGGTTTCGTTCTTTTCTTCTTCTGTATGCGGCGCATGGTCTGTGGCGATGAAATCAATCGTTCCATCTAACAGTCCCTCGATCAATGCCTCGCGATCCTCTTTCCCTCTGAGCGGCGGGTTCATTTTATAGTTTGTATCAAGACCTGGAATGTCCGTATCACACAACAGCAGGTGATGCGGTGACACCTCAGCCGTCACACGGATGCCTGCTTTTTTTGCATCGCGTACGACCCGTACAGATTCTTTCGTACTGATATGACATACATGATAATGACAGTTCGCTGCTTCTGCTAAAAGAACATCTCTTGCAATATGCACCGATTCACAAATGGACGGTATACCGTTTAACCCATTTGCTTTTGAAAATTCTCCTTCATGAACGCACCCGCCGTAAATGAGCGAGTTATCTTCACAGTGCGCCACAATCGCTTGATCAAGACTTGCTGCCTGTTTCATCGCTTCGTACATCATGCCTGCTGTTTGGATGCCGACACCGTCATCTGTAAAAGCAAAGGCGCCTGCTTCTTTTAGTGCTGCAAAATCCGTCATCTCTTCCCCAATTTGTCTCGTTGTGATGGAGGCGTATGGCAGTACTCTCACAGATGAAGTTTCTTCGATTCGATTCATGAGCCATTCCATTTGCTCTTTTGTATCTGGAACCGGTCTTGTATTTGGCATCGCTGCAATCGTCGTATATCCGCCTCTTGCGGCTGCTTTAGAGCCTGTTTCAATCGTTTCCTTTTTCTCTCCGCCTGGCTCTCTTAAATGCACATGCAGATCGATCAAGCCTGGTGACACAAATAGCCCTGCTGCATCAATAACCTCTTCTCCGTCTTCTCTTTCTAGGTGACCAATCGCTTGAATCACTTTTCCTTTTACCCTAATATCCTGCTGCACTCTTTCACCTGTGCTTGTTAAGATAAAACCGTTTTTAATGAGATATGACATAGACAGAATCTCTCCCTTTTTGATGTAGTGTGCTATTTTGAAAAGCTCTTTTTAATACGGCCATTCGGATATAAACACCATTTTCCATTTGCTTGAAAATCCTTGACTGCTTGGACTCTACTAAAGAATCATCTATTTCAACACCTCTGTTTACTGGTGCTGGATGCATAATAATCGCGCGTTCTTTCATTTTGTTTGCTCTGTCTACTGTTAATCCATAAGTTGATAAGTAATCTTCACTGCCCATTTTTTCAGCGTGCCGTTCATGCTGGATTCTGAGCAGCATCACCACATCAGATAGTGCGATGGCTTCATCTACTTGGACGTACGTTCCGTGAGGGTTTTGTTCATCCTGGAAGGAAGCAGGTCCTGAAAAGAGGACTGTCGCTCCCAGCCTTGAGAGAACCTCAGCATTTGACCTTGCTACCCTGCTATGTTTGATGTCTCCATGAATCGAAATCGTTAAGCCTTCAAAGCCGCCAAACTCTTCAAAAATGGTCATGAGGTCAAGCAGTGATTGGGTTGGATGCTGTCCGCAGCCATCACCTGCATTGATGATGGGAATTCCAACCTTCCCGATCAGCTCGTTATAATATTCATCGGTGCTGTCTCTGATCACACATGCCTTTACTCCGATCGATTCCAGTGTTTTTACCGTATCGTAAAGTGTTTCGCCCTTTTGAACGGAGGTGCTTGCTGCATCTAAGCTCAGGACATTCATCCCTAATTTCTTCTCTGCTACTTCGAAGCTAAAACGTGTTCTTGTGCTTGGTTCAAAGAAGAGGTTTGCCACAAATTCTCCGGCTAATCCATGTTCTTGTTTCCCCTTTTTGAGTGCAGCTGCTTCTTCAATCAGCTGTAAAATCTCTTCTTTTGATAAGCTGCTCATTGTCGATAAATCATTCATTTTTTCTTCCCCCTCTAGTTTTTCATCACTTTCAGGTTCAAAAAAACCCTAAGCCTCGGCAGCTTAGGGTTCTCCAAAAGAAGCAGCGGCACTTTCGTGCATTCTGCTCCATTTAGAACCCTTGTCAGCCTCACTGGACTTCTTTTAAAAGGTTTTCTGTATTTGATTCATTTGACTCGTCATCTTCCGCTTTTTGATGCGGCAGGATCAGGTTTAACAGGACACCCGTAATCGCAGCAAGTGCCATTCCAGATAGAGTGAGATTGATTTGTTTCACCTCAATGAATGCCCCTCCAATTCCGATGACTAGGATGACTGATGCGATAATGAGATTACGCTTTTCTTCAAAATTCACTTTATGATCAATCAGGATTCTCAGGCCGCTTGAGGCAATGATTCCAAAGAGCAGGAACGAAACGCCTCCCATCACCGCGGACGGCACTGTACTGATTAATGCTGAAATTTTCCCTACAAAACCGAAGCAGATCGCAAACACGGCTGCTCCGCCGATGACGAAGATACTGAACACTCTTGTGATGGCAAGTACGCCAATGTTCTCTCCATAAGTTGTTGTTGGTGGTCCACCAATAAGTGAAGCGAAGATGGTCGCCGCACTGTCTCCTAAAATGGAGCGGTGAAGACCAGGTTTTTTAATAAAATCTTGTCCTACGACCTTACTTAACACCACCTGGTGGCCAATATGCTCAGACATTGTGACAAAGGCAACCGGCACCATCACTGTGAGAATGCTTAAAGTCACAGCAGGTGTATAGTCGACAAATGGCACGACGAAGTCTGGGACAGCAAACCATTTTGCGTCAATGACCGGCTGGAAGTTCACAATGCCTTGTGTTAAGGCAAAGAGATAGCCGCTGATAATGCCGATTAAAACTGGGATTAAGCTAAGGAATCCTCTTAGGAAAATCATACTGATAATCGTGACAGCCAGTGTGAAGCCAGCGACCATTAAGTGCTTGAGGCTGTAAACAAGCTCGGTTGCATTCGGATCAACATACATCGCCATGTTGACTGCTGTTCCAGCGAGTCCGAGTCCGATGACCATAATGACTGGTCCTACGACGACCGGCGGCAGAAGCTTCATCAGCCAGCCTGTTCCGAGCCATTTAATGAACAGGGCAATGAGCGCATAAGCGACACCCGCCATGAAGGCACCAACCATTGCGGCTCCGGGGCCGCCCGTTGCTTTCACATTCAGTATGGGGGCGATGAAGGCAAAGGACGATCCAAGATACGCCGGAATTTGTCCTCTTGTGATGATTAAGTAAACAATCGTTCCCACACCGCTTGAGATGAGCGCGACGGCTGGACTCATATCAATGATTTTTGGTACAAGAATGGTTGCACCAAACATCGCAAACAAATGCTGCAGGCTAAGTGATAGCCATGTGAATGGTTTTGGGATATCTCGAATGCCTAAATTGGCTTTTTGCTGACTCATGATTTTCCTCCTAGATGTGTCCTTTTTCATTAAAAAAGCCTCTTTGCGAGTATGCGCAAAGAGGCCTAGAAAAACCAGACACGTCATGTTAGCCGTGTGCTCGGTGTCTCTGTTATTGCCCTCTTTGCAAACTCTCTGGAATGCATTTAAAAAGGTTATTTTTCGTATATAGCGACAAGGTCGTTTTGATCTACTTCATTCAGTTGAACCATAACGGTCTCTGCTTTTGATGTCGGAATGTTTTTCCCGATATAATCCGCTCGAATTGGCAGCTCCCGGTGTCCCCGGTCGACGAGCACAGCCAGCTGAATGGAAGATGGTCTTCCTACATCCACAAGGGCATCCATAGCTGCTCTGACGGTTCTGCCTGTAAACAGGACATCGTCAACGACAATGAGTGTTTTGTCATTAATGTCAGCTGGGATGTCTGCTCCCTTTACAAGCGGGTCTTGATTGTCTGTCTTCTTTGTCAGGTCATCACGGTATAGCGTAATATCAAGTTCACCCACAGTGACTGGATTTCCTTCAATTTGCTCGATGCGCTCTGCAAGGCGCTTTGCAAGATGTATGCCTCTTGTCTTGATCCCGGCAAGGATGACATCCTTCATCCCTTTGTTGCGCTCAATCATTTCATGTGCAATTCGGGTAAGCGCTCGTCTGATCGCTTGTTCATCAAGAATGACTGCTTTTTGTTCCATCTTTTACACCTCTTTTTGACAAATAAAAAGCCCCTTCTGCAAAGGGCAGAGAGGGGCGTTCATTTGTGCATACTCGTGCACAAATTGATCCGTTATCCTTCTCAGCCTCTCTGGACTGTTTTAAAGAATCTCAATTTCTTCGTTTATTATTTCAAAAAAAGAACGGCCTGTCAATCGTTATTTCTTAATGAATCGATAAAGCCCCTCATATCAGCTGGAATTGGTGCTGTGAATTCGATATATTCTCCTGTTCTAGGATGATCAAATCCTAAAACACCAGCATGCAGAAGCTGTCCATTAAAATCGACTGTTTTTCTCGGCCCATATTTCGGATCTCCTGCAAGAGGGTAGCCGATATATTTCATATGAACACGAATTTGGTGTGTTCTTCCTGTTTCCAGACGGCACTCGACAACCGTGAAGTCTTTAAAGCGTTCAATCACATCAAAGTGAGTGACGGCCTGTTTTGCATTTTCTTTTGTGACCGTCATGCTTTGGCGGTCTTTTTTGTCTCTGCCAATTGGTGCATCAATTGTGCCTGTATCATGCTGGATAATACCGTGGACAACAGCCGTATACTTTCTTGTGACAGTTTTAGCCACCAGCTGATTGACGAGTGACTCATGTGCGATATCGTTTTTTGCAACCATTAACAGCCCAGACGTATCTTTATCAATTCGGTGGACAATTCCAGGACGCATCACACCGTTAATCCCTGATAAATCGGTACAATGTGCCATCAGACCATTTACAAGTGTACCTGACACATGACCTGGGGCTGGATGAACGACCATTCCTCGAGGCTTATTTACGACTAACACATCTGCATCCTCATAATAAATATCAAGATCCATTGGTTCTGCTTCTACATCTAGCGCTTCCGGATCTGGAATCTCCACTTTGATTTGATCCCCAGCTTGTACTTTGTAATTGGCCTTTACTTGTTTCCCGTTTACTTCGATCAGCCCATCTTTAACCCATTGCTGGACTTGGGTTCTTGACCATTCTGGTTCTGTTGTGCTTAGAAATTTATCTAGCCGTTCACTCGTTTGTTCTTCTGAAACGGCAATATTTACTTGATTCATGTAGTTGACTCCTTATTTTTCTTTCCATCTAACAGCATTTGAATGAAGAGCAGAATAACCCCTACACAGAGAGAAGAATCTGCAATATTAAAGATTGGGTAGTGATAATCCCCAAATACGAAATGAGCAAAATCAACCACTTCCTGACGGAAAATACGGTCGATAAAGTTTCCGATCGCTCCGCCAAGCATTAAGGCCAGCGCTACTCCAAGCAGCTTGTCCTTTTGTCCATGTTTTTGTAAGTAATAAACAATTCCCGCAATAACAACGAGTGTGATCACATAGAAAAACCACATTTGCCCTTGGAGAATTCCCCATGCGGCTCCTGAATTTCGGTGAGACGTGATATAAAAGAATCCATCAATAACTGGAACAGAATCTCCGAGCATCATATTTTTGACAATGAGCCATTTTGTTAATTGGTCTAAACAAATGATAACGAATGCGATTATGTAATAGAACACACACGTTCCTCCATCTTCATACTTTGATCTTTAAGCATTTTATCAAGAAAACAGGAAGGAGTAAAGAAACTTTAGTTGACAGACAAAAACCTCCCTACATGTGGAAGGCTTCAAAATGAGAATCATTTGATTCGGAAGGATAAGGAGTGAATGCTTTTTTCTCGTATTGCTTATGATATAAAAAGTCGTCAGCCGTGCGGGCGGTAGGAAGAATGCTCATTTGTTCAAGCGGAATCATATTACCTGTCGCCTCACATATGCCATAGGTCCCTTGTTCGATCTTTGCAATAGCGAGAGACACATCTTGCAGCTCTTCTTTGATGTGATAAAGAAGTGTGGTCGTTTTAACGTCATTCAACGAGACATGCTCAGCGGGTGAACGAAATGATGCGTATTCAAACAGTTTAGATTGCAGCTCTTCTTTGATTTGAAGGAGTTCCGTGTAAATCGTCTCTAGATCGCCATTCATGTCGCTATTTCAACTCCTGCCCTGTCGTGATAATCATATTGTTGCCCTGCCTGGTTACTTTAAAGCCATAAGATTTTTCCTTTCGTTCTAAACGCTGTCATTTTCTCAAAAAAGAAAACGCCCCGCATATGACGGGGCGCCAGCTTGTGATATCGCACTGTTAATTTTGGTAATATTTCTCCACGATTTCAGCATTTTTCAGCGACAATGTTGGGTATTTCGGATTTGCACCAACATCTTTTGAAATAATGCGGGAACGTTCGCACAGTTCTCCTTCTGCTTTTTGAACCACAATTCTTCCTGATGTATATTCAGGCGCCGATGTATCTGCATGCTGCTTATCCTCGACCGTTAATTCAGAGATGATAAAGAGCTGCTTCACATCTTCTTTAATGGATGCAAGAAGGTTTTTCACTTCGTCTGTCGCATAAAGCGTCACACTTGCTTCAAGTGAACGACCGATGACTTTCTCATTACGCGCAATCTCCAGCGCTTTTAGCACATCGTCACGTACCTCCATAAAGCGGTCAAACTTCGCTTCTGTCGCTTCAGCTTGAGGAACTGCCACACCTTCTGGCATATCTGTTAACTGAACACTTGGCTCTTCAACAAAGCTTAAGTGGCTCCATAATTCATCTGCTGTATGCGGAAGAATTGGTGCAGTCAGCTTCACTAATGCCATTAATGTTTCGTAGAAGACAGTCTGCATGCTGCGGCGGTCTGGATGATCTGCATGCTCAATGTAGACGACATCCTTTGCAAAATCGAGATAGAAAGAGCTGAGCTCAATTGTACAGAAATTGTGAATCGCATGATAGACGACCGCAAATTCGTAATCATCATAAGCTTTTTTCACTTTATCAATCAATTTGTTTAATTTGATCAAGATGTATTGATCCACTTCGCGAAGCTCTTCTACTGGCACGGCATTTACTGCTGGATCAAAGTCAAATAGGTTTCCATGCAGGAAGCGGAAGGTGTTACGGATTTTACGATAGACTTCTGCTACTTGTTTCAAAATATCATCAGACACTGGATGATCGGCTTGATAGTTGACAGAAGATACCCAAAGTCTAAGAATTTCTGCACCGAGCTGCTTCGCAACCTTCGTTGGGTCAATCGTGTTGCCTAATGATTTACTCATCTTACGTCCTTCTTTATCAAGCGTAAAGCCGTGGCTTAGGACACCTTTATACGGTGCTTTTCCAGTGACAGCAACAGCTGTTGATAAAGAGGAGTTAAACCAGCCGCGATATTGGTCAGAGCCTTCAAGGTAAAGATCTGCCGGACGGACTAGGTCATCTCTTTCTTCTAAAACGGCTTGGTGAGAAGAACCGGAATCAAACCATACATCCATGATGTCCTGCTCTTTAGTGAATTCACCATTCGGGCTGCCTGGATGTGTAAAGCCTTCTGGCAATAGCTCTTTCGCTTCTTTTTCAAACCAAATATTCGAGCCATGCTCTCTAAATAATTGAGATACATGCTGGATGGTTTCGTCTGTGATGATCGGCTCACCATTTTCTGCATAAAACACCGGAATTGGAACGCCCCATACACGCTGTCTTGAAATGCACCAGTCACCTCTGTCACGCACCATATTGAACAGGCGTGTTTCACCCCATGCTGGAACCCATTTCGTTTCTTTAATATTGTCTAATAACGCTTCTCTAAAATCTTTAATGGATGCAAACCACTGAGCTGTCGCACGATAAATCGTTGGTTTTTTCGTTCTCCAGTCATGCGGATAGGAGTGCGTGATAAAGTCGAGCTTCTTCAGCGCGCCTTTTGCTTCAAGCTGTTCTGTGATGGCTTTATTGGCATCCTCGTAGAATAGTCCTTCAAAACCAGGTGCCTCATCTGTCATCACACCTTTTTCATCTACTGGACAGAGCACATCAAGACCGTATTTCGTACCGACAATAAAGTCATCTTCCCCGTGGCCTGGTGCCGTGTGAACACAGCCTGTTCCCGCATCCGTTGTCACGTGATCACCAAGCATCACAAGAGAATCTCTACCATAGATTGGATGCTCTGCAACGATGTTGTCTAATTCTTTTCCTTTTAGCGTTTTCACGACTTCATACTCTTCAAAGCCGAGTGTTTTTGCCACTTGTTCAACCAGTTCAGATGCTACGACATATCGCTCAGCACCGACTTGAAGAACACTGTACTCTAAGTTTGGATGAACACAAATGCCAAGGTTTGCCGGAAGCGTCCAAGGTGTTGTTGTCCAGATAATGAATTGTTCGCCGTTTTCAAGAACGCCTTTGCCATCTTTTACTTTAAACGAAACGTAAATCGATGGTGAACGTTTGTCTTTATATTCAATTTCCGCTTCAGCAAGAGCTGATTCACTTGAAGGAGACCAGTTAACTGGCTTTAATCCTTTATAGATATAGCCTCTCTTCGCCATTTCACCAAAGACAAGAATTTGCTGCGCTTCATATTCAGGCTTTAATGTGACATATGGATTGTCCCAGTCTGCTCTGACGCCTAAGCGTTTAAACTGGCTGCGCTGACCTTCAATTTGCTTCCAAGCATACTCCTCGCATAGTTTGCGGAATTCTGCTGTAGACATTTCTTTGCGTTTTACTTTTTTATTTTTAGTAAGAGCTGTTTCAATTGGCAGCCCGTGTGTATCCCAGCCTGGTACGTACGGAGCATGGTACCCGTTCATTGATTTAAAACGGACGATAAAATCTTTTAGGATTTTATTGAGTGCATGCCCCATATGAATGTCACCATTCGCATATGGAGGCCCATCATGCAAAATAAACGTTGGGCGTCCTTTTGTCCGCTCTAAAACCATTTGATAGATGTCTTTCTCTGCCCACTCCTCTTGGATTTCAGGCTCTTTGTTCGGCAAGTTCCCTCTCATTGGGAATTCTGTTTTCGGCATTAATAAGGTGTCTTTGTAGTTCATACCCATTCCTCCACATGCAAATTCTGATTAAAAAACAATAAAAAAAGCCCTCTCATCCCATAAGGGACGAGAAGGCTTGTCTCGCGGTACCACCCTTTTAGACAAGCGCTATTTAAGCAGCCGCTTATCCACTCTAAAATCGTAACGTGATCAGACGCCTTTTCTTACTGTTTTTTTCAGAAAAGGAACTAAAGGGGTGATCTCATTGCAGCGTCTCGTAATGTCAGGCTTCCACCATCCCTGATTCGCTTAATTACGCATGTGACAGCTGCGAGTGTCCCTTTCAAACGTTTATCTCTTGTTAATTTATGATGGTATTATATGCAACATGAGCACGTCATGTCAAGATGATGCGCTTATTCTTTTTCGTCAAAGACAGCGTCCACTTCATATTCCAGTAAATGATCCCAATCGTCATTTTTCAGAAGATCAAGCTGCGCTTCGATGAGCATTTGGAAACGAGTTCTAAAGACCTTCGATTGTTTCTTCAGTTCTTCGATTTCCATTGCAATCTTTCTTGATTTTGACAGCGCTTCGTTGATAATACGGTCTGCATTTTTCTCTGCTTCACGAATAATCAATTTTGCTTCTTTATCAGAATGACGCTTAACGTCTTCTGCTGCTTCCTGCGCCACAAGAATCGATTTGTTTAATGTTTCTTCAATTGTGGCAAAATGACCTAGTCTTTCGTCAAGCTCGTTTACTTTGTCTTCAAGCTCGTTCTTTTTACGGAGTACGATCTCGTAGTCTTTACGTACTTGGCTTAAAAACTCGTTTACTTCGTCTTCGTCATAGCCGCGAAAGCTTTTTGTGAACGTTTTATTATGAATATCATTAGGTGTTAATGGCAACCTCGCCACCTCCAGATTCAAGTTCGTTATGTCATAAGCTCAAATGTTACTTTGAATTTATCTTTTTTGGTCTTCCCATCAATCGTTTTGAGGCTAAAGCGGCCAAATCCCCTTACAGAGAGCTGATCGCCTTCACCGATTGTAAAGGAAGGGTCCTCAGTGACTTTCCAATTGACTTTGACAAGTCCATTTTTGACTAAAAGCTGTGCTTTTTGCCGAGACTGACGGCTGACAGCAGCACATACAGCATCAAGCCGAAGTGAAGAAATGGTATCTTCTTTGATATCAGTCTTCGTCATCACTGGCTTTATTTCTGCCTGCGTGATTTCCTCTAATGAAACGGATGCTCTGCCGACATGTGTCAGCTGCGCCCGCACAAAATCAGCGACATCACTTGTACAAATAAACTGCACATCTTCCTCTGAAAATAATAGATCTCCGAATTTTTGACGCTTCAAGCCTGTCCCAATCAATGAGCCGAGAAGCTTCGGGTGTTCTAAGGAAATAAACTTTTTCGCATAGTTCACCTGAAAATATGACAGCTCAACATCTTCAATAGAAGGTTCTAAATAATCAGGATAAATGAGAGCTCTTTTGCGCTCCGCTCCCTCATACCCGCCAAAAAACATGATCCCAAGTTCTTCAGCATGCTGGATGACGGACTCGGTAATAAATTGCTCACGCGGATCAAGGAAGTCTGTTAATTTCATTCGATATTGGTCGAGTGCGATTTTTTTCCAGCCTAACACTTGGTCGACAAATGGCTGTTCGTCTTTTCTAAAATGCTGATAGATATCGCTCATTTTGTTCCCCTCTTATGTAAAAGAGCCTGGCAGTGCCAAGCCCGGCAGCCTGTTTACATGAAGCGCACAATCATATTGTAAAGACCAGTTAGTCCATATGATGATGCAAAACGAATCACAAGCAATGCCACAATCGGCGAGATGTCAATCATACCGATTGGCGGAATAATTTTACGAAATGGTTCTAAATACGGTTCGCAAATATTTGTCAGAAAACGGCCAAACACAGTTTCTCTTGCAGATGGCACCCATGACATAAAGATGTAAATAATAATCGCGAATGAGTAAATCGTTAATACCGTTCCTAAAATATTAAAAATGAAATTTAGAATCACTATGATTTACCACCTCTGAGGTTCTTCCTCTGTCAATAGCTCTGATATTGTGCCAGATACATCTACATTATCAGGTGTGCAGAGGAATATATTCGAGCCAATACGCTGGATATCTCCACCGATTGCATAAACGGTTCCGCTTAAGAAGTCAATGATTCGCTTTGCTTGATCATGCTGAATGCGCTGCAAATTCACGACGACTGCACGTCTGTTTTTAATATGGTCTGCAATCTCCTGCGCTTCTGCATAAACACGCGGCTCACTTAACACCACTTTAGAGGATTTCTGCACGCTTTGCAAGCTGACAACATTTTGTTTTCCTGTCTGCGGGCGCTCTTGAAATGCTGCTTTGTCCTTCGTTCCTTTTTCTTCTTGAACGGGTTCTCTTTCTTCATCAATATATTCGTACTCATACTCTTCATCGTCGAGAGTGAAAAAGCTTTTAAACTTATTTTTTATGCTCATGTCACGCACCTCCTGTTTCATTTCCAACAAGTGAAGAGCCAATCCGAACGAATGTCGCACCTTCTTCAATTGCGATTTCAAAATCATTTGACATGCCCATCGATAAATGCTGACAAGGTGCATTTACTTGGTTAAGATGTTTTACTTCTTCTTGAAGGTTTTTTAATGCTTTAAAACAGTTGCGAATCACAGTGTGATCCTCTGTAAATGGAGCCATCGTCATCAGTCCTGCAATTTCAATCTGTTTGAAATCAGCGAGCTGCTTCACAAATGGAATGACGTCTTCACTTTTCAAGCCGTGTTTTGACTCCTCAAGTGATGTGTTCACTTGTACAAAACAGCGAACTGTGTGATCCGCTCTTTTTTCAATTTCATTCGCAAGAGACATTCTGTCGAGCGAATGTAAGTAGTCAATTGTCTGAATGACAGATTTCACTTTTCGTGTTTGTAAACTGCCGATAAAGTGCCAGTTAATGTTTTCATCGGTTATGGCCGCCTGCTTTTCAAGTAACCCTTGGTCTCGATTTTCACCAAAGTGCACAATCCCTGCTTCCTTGGCTTCTAGTGCTCGTTCAATCGAGACATACTTTGTCACAGCGACGACTGATACATCTGCTGGTTGTCTACCGGCTCTTTTACATGCTTCGTTTATTTGTTCATTTATTTGTCTGAGATTCTCTCGTACATTCAATTGCACTTATGCCTCCTTAAACCCGACAAAAGACATCATACGTCCTGTTTTCCCTTGATCACGCCGGTGTGAGAAGAAAAGCTGATCATTGCAGCTTGTGCACATCGAACTGACATGTATGTTTTCTTCTTTTATTCCTGCATGAAGCAATACGTTTTTGTTTAGTGTTTTCAAATCAATTTTATATTGTCCTTGTGAAATCTCGGAATACACATCCTCTGTTGAAAAAGGAAGCTGTTTCACTTGATCCATGACGACGTCATCGACTATGTAGCAGCAGCTGCCAATGGATGGTCCAATGACGACTTGAATCTGATCGACCTTGGCACCTTCTTGGCTGACCCATACATCAACCATCTTTGCACCAATTTGCTTGACGGTTCCTTTCCAGCCGGCATGAGCCGTTCCAATTAATCCGTTTTGCGGAGCTAGAAAATAAAGCGGAACACAATCAGCGAAACAAAGAGCGAGCATCATGTTCGTCTCAGACGTATATAAACCGTCTGTACCTGGCAGTGCCTCATCATAATGAAGACTTCCTCTTCCTCTTTGCTCCTTGGTGACTTTCAGGATGCGATCCTCGTGTGTTTGGTCTGCAAACACCCAATCAGAGAGCGGCACAGCAGCAGCATCTGCTATGACTTGACGATTCATTTGAACACTAGAAGCATCATCTCCTACATGGAGTCCAGTGTTCAATGATTGATATGGAGTAAGGCTGAAGCCGCCATTTTTTGTTGTAAACCCGGACAATACCTCTTTACCAGAACATGTCATGTTCGTCCAATCATGAATGGTCATTGCATATGGTGATTTCTGCTGAAAGGGGTCATATTTGTGTGTCAAAGCTGCCTCCCACCTTTCATTCATCTCTCTTTATTTCGCTCCTATTTTACCACAAGACATACATAGACAGTTAGTGGGATTCATTAAATATTACACTCAAATGTGCCCTTTCTGCAGGTTTTTTTTCAAATTGATATGAAAACGTAATCTTTTTACCCGAAAAAGACATTGTTTGCTAAGAATGAAGAGTTTATTTTAAGGAAAAATTGAATGATTCATTGAGGAGTTATACGAATTAAGAAGACAAGCGGACAAGTATCACATCTTCGCCAATTTTTACTATATTTCGCCATGGGACAATCATTTCCTCTTCTTTTCCGAAAAATCCCATCATTTTACCTGTGCCGCCAATAATAATCGCTTGGATTTTGCCGCTTGTGACATTAATATCAATGTCCCCAATGGTACCTAGTTTTTTCCCGCTGGATACATCGACGACATCCTTGATTTGGAATTCAGAAATGCTGATCATCTGTCCTTCCCCGCCTTTCGTTTTCTACTATAATATGTATGATGGAAAAGCAGGGACGCAGACCAATAGTTTCTTTTATCTACAATTTACTTAAATGCGGACGGCCATTTCTCCACATGACATCTACCGGACATTCAAAAAAAGAAGAAAGCAGGCCGCTTGTCATCATCTCTTTTGTTTCTCCTTGATCAAAAACAGATCCATTTTTTAATAATAAGGTATGCTGAAAAACAGGCAGAATCTCCTCTGCATGATGGGTCGTATAGAGCAAAGTAGGCGCATCAGGCTTTGCTGCAATCAATGAGATGGTCTCCAGCACTTGCTCTCTTGCTAGAAAATCAAGACCAGTCACAGGTTCATCTAAAATCAAGAGATGCGGATCATTCATTAAAGCTCTCGCAATCAAGACTTTTTGCTTCTCTCCCTGTGAGAGTGTTTCATAAGTTCTGTTGGCATATTTGAATGAACCAAATGCTTTTAATAGATCAATGGCTTTCTCTCTCATTTCATCTGTCGGGGTTTCATAAAGCCCGATAGAAGCAAATGCGCCGCTCAGCACAATTTCAAAAGCATTGTCGTCTCTGTGCAATTTCTTTTCAAGTCCTGCTGAGATGAGTCCAATTTTCCTCCTGAGCTTTTCACCAAGAGCCTCCTTGCCAAAGACATGTCCCAGCACTGTCATCTCGCCTGACGTGGGGAAATAATAAGAGCAGAGCATATTTAATAATGCGGTTTTCCCCGCACCATTTAAACCGTAAAGTACCCAGTGTTCCTGCTTGTTCACCTGCCAGTCAATAGACTCAAGCAGCCATTTCCCATTTCGTTTTAATGAAACATTCTTCAATTCAAGTGACACGATAACTTCCTCCTGAGTAAAAATTCTGAATATACAAATAATGAATGTTTACAGCATATCGCAAATGCTCTTTCTGGTAAACCTCATGTAAAAAAGCTGCTCCTTTTTAGGAACAGCTTTTTTTATGGTTACGAAATTTCAATTCGTACGCCTTCTTTTATATCAGGAAACGTGTGCGGGGATGCAAATACAGCTCCTGGTAATACATCATCAAACGGCTCTTGGAAGTAGATCGAAATATGGCCGAGCTCTTTAAAGTTGTCATTTGCTTTATTGCCGAGGGCTGTGATCGTGTACGTTTGATCGCCCACTTGAATGGTTCCGCCCAGCTTCAGCGGCTCTTCTTCTAGATGTTCGAACTCATGAATGACAGACATATCTCTTAATTCCTGCGGCGCTGCGGGTCCAAATAATACAATCAGCTTATCTTCTTTAAATTGCGGGACTAAGATCCCAATTTCTTTTACGACAGATTGTGTTACCATGTATCTCGATTCCTCCTTTAATACGTTTAATACATACCGAAGCTAGCAACGTATGCGATCACAACAGATAGAACCCCTGTAATGAGACGGCTATACAAAACAGCTGGTACCCCATATTGTACCGTTTCCGGCTTCGCTTCACCAAGTGACAGCCCCACTGGAATAAAATCACACCCTACTTGACCGTTGATGGCAAATAGTGCAGGAAGTGCAAATTGAGGCGGAATGTTTCCTAGTGCGATTTGACTACCAATCAGAACGCCGATAACTTGGGCAATGACTGCTCCAGGTCCTAAGACTGGTGATAGGAACGGCAATGTACAGACCACTACGAGCAGTAAGAGCCCCCAAAGAGATCCTGCCAAAGGTGATAGAAAATGGGCAATCAGGTCACCAATTTTTGTATAATTGATAATTCCAATTAACATACTGACAAATGCCATGAATGGAATAATGTTTTTCAAAAGCATATCAACCGAATCACGGCCAGCCTGGTAGAACGTACCGGTGACTTTCCCAATTCCACGCGAGAATCTCATCAGAAAATTGCCTTTTTCCTGCCGCTCGATATTTTCCTCTTTCAGCTTTGCATACGTCTCTTTGAAATTCTCTTTGTCAATCGACTCACTGTTTTCCTGACCTTCTGCTTTTGCCTCACCATCAGATGCTTCTGCATAGGAAATATCTTTTTCTGTTACGCCTGATACGAAGATATCTTCTGTAATATGTTTAGCAAGCGGTCCAGAAGGAGAGGATGCCAAAACGTCTACAGTAGGAATGCGTTTCATTGGATAAAGTCCGATTCGCGCTGTTCCTCCGCAGTCAATGACAACACACATCATTTCATCTTCTGGTATGGAGTTTTTAAAGCCGTCACATGCTTCTGTCCCTGTCATTTCTGCAATTTTACGTGCAACTGGGTGAATGCCTCCACCTGTAATGGAAACAACCTTTCTTCTTTTACCAGTTGGTTCAAGCTCTAAGCCTTCTCCCCATCCGCCAGCACCTTTTGCAACAAATACTTTGTGGTTTGTCATGTCTAACCCTCCCCTATTGTGAATTCGCTTTCATTTTTCCTGCTAAATATTTTGTAATCCATTCAGTAATAATTCCGCGTAGTAAAATGACGACGATCCCGACTAAGAAGTAACGAACAGCAAGCTCTGACATTGAATATCCAGCTTCTTTAATCCCGTTCGCAATTCCTAAGTAGACAAATAGTTCTCCTGCGTTGGCATACGGGAAAAGTGATGTCACCGGATGAACAAATGAAACAGCTGAATCATAGAATGCTGGTTTTTGTTTTTCAGGTAAGAAGCGGCCAAACGTATAAGCCATTGGGTTTGTCAAAATAAGAACGGATAAGATCGGCATTAACGTGTAGCGCAAAATGGTATACTTCGCTGCAAACTGAATGGCTCTATTCACTCGCTCTTCTCCAATAAATTTCATGACAGCATAAGTGAAAGTAAGTAACACAACAAGCGTTGGAACGATACCTGTAACAAGACCCATGAATTGCTTTCCGCCGGCTTCAAACATTCCGATAAAGTGCTCTCCAAACCATTGAATCCATTCCATGTTTCATCTCCCCTTTCTTTAGTTCACATTTGTTATATTTTTTTTCGAAATCGAGACAAGTGCCTGCTCAGCCGCCATGGATAGTGCTTGCATGACAGCTGGCGCCTTTTTACGTTTTTTCAATGTTTTCTTCATCATGTGATGCTCGTCTAGCACAGCCCCTACATGCTTGCCTTCATATGAAGGAACTTCTTTAAATTTAGATAAGATCGACACTCCGCCAAGCACATGACATTTTTGAATGATATACGATTCATCCACAATGATGAGCGCAATGGCCCCAGGGCCAACTTTGCGCCGTTCCATTCCTGAAAATAAGTGATAGCCCTGTTTCCCTCTGTAGTCATCAATTAGTGAGTCCATGCTTTTGCGGTAATACTTGATCTGAATAAAAGATAATCCATACTGCACAATGAGAATGATACAAAGTACGATTGCTAATTTTTCCATAGCTTCACGTCCTTATGATTGAAATAAGTGATCTTGTAATGAACGCAGCTTCCAAACGGTTGTGTTTGAATCAAGCTCTACATCATCATGAGTGAGGAACTGTCCTAATTTGATGTCTTTTTTTGCTACGACTTTTCCGCTGATTAAGCCAATTGGAATATGACCGTTCGATTTCATGTCTTGATGCGTTTCAAGTACACCTCTTACGGAGTATCCGCCAATTCCGTCAAGTGATTCTCCTGCTTGAATATCTCTTTTCGCTACAGCAACTGTTTCTGACACTGGTACACCAATCGGGTGGATCGATGAGTCATGCTGTAAGACCGCTTTGGCGATGGTAACAGGTGTTTCAAGACTCGCTAAGTGGAAAGGACGGTAAAGCGTGTAGTGAGGACCTTTTCCAACTTTTAAGTAACGAAGCTCTTCATCTACTGGCTCAAGATCACTCTTGACGATAACGAATACGCCTGGTGCTAGCCCATTTACATATTCAACGACTCCGAAGTTATCGAGCACGCCGCCTTGTTGTTTTTGATTCAATTTATCTGCTACATTCTCTAAATTTGCTTCGACTCCATGCATACCGACTTTATCTGGCAAAAGCCCTGTCGCGTTACTTAATAAGTTCATTTCTGCCATTGTTTTTGTTCCGTCTTGGAAGGCAGCGAGCATATGTGCACTCATATGTTTACTATCTGCTTCTGCTTTACACGTATCTGGATTTGCTTCTGGGAAGAATGGGTTGTTCTTGCCTTTCCCAGCAACGAGCACCTCAAGTCCCATTGTTTTCGCAAATTCATATAATTCTAGTGTTGCTGCCGGTTCGTCACCAGCTGATCCAGAGTAAACAAGTCCTGCATTTGTGAATAATTTATGCATCACCAAACCGATGGTAATATCAACTTCTACATTTAAAAGAACGAGATGTTTTTTTGAATTAAGCGCTTCCAAAGAAATGTTTGCTCCGACCTCTGGAACACCTGTTGCATCTACGACTACTTCCACAAAATCTGATTGAATCACTTCTCTATAATCATTTGTGACGACCATTTGATGCGGCTTCGCATGCTGCTTGTAAAAATTCGCTGCCTTCTCTGCTGCACTAAGGTGAATATCACAAACACCTGCTACAATCATGCCTGGAATTTTAGAAATTTGTGAAATGAGTCCAAAGCCCATTTGGCCTGCCCCAATAATTCCTACTTTGATTGGATCTCCACTGCGTTCTCGAGCTAACAATTGTTGATAGATTGACATAAAAATCATCCTTTCAGGTTTTCTTGCTTCTCGGGTAGATTGCTAGAAAAATAATCTGAAACTTTTAACAAATGTTATAAAAATTAACAAAAATCTGTTTCTTGTAACATTTGTTATTTTATTTATCATTTGTTATGAACTTAGTTTATATGATGTGTCAACTTTGTGTCAAGCTAAAATCGATAAAATTTTCAATCTTTTTGAGTCTAAAGACTCAAAAAAACTACCTAATATGATTAGGTAGTTACTTTAACAAGGCATCTCCTGTTCGTTCATCCGTAATTAATACATGAATTAATCCACCTTCTAATGCTGCCCTGATCGCTTCAATTTTCTCTTCGCCTCCAGCGACACCAATGACTAGCGGGATTTCCTTCAGCTTTTGCGGGCTTATGCCCATTACCCGGTCGTTCCACGGGTGGGGATACACTTCCCCTTGATGATCAATAAAGTTATAGCAAATGTCACCCGCCACATCCTTCGCTTGAAGAATATCCTCCTCACCGCTTGTCATATAAGATTTCACCATCGTTGAATGCTGCGGAACCCCGCCAATTCCGACAACCGCAATATTTGATGATTCTCCTAGTTTAATCACTTTTTTGATTGATGGCTGCCGGATTAGTACGTCCTTCGCTTCTTTCGTATCAAGCATAACAGGCACATGTAAAAACTCACATTTAGATTTGAGTGCTTCTGTGCACCTTGCAATAATATAGTTGGCGTGGATATCAACATCTTCGTTTCCCACACCCCCGACAAGCGGAACAAATGTCACGGATGGAAAGTGCTGAACTGACGTAAGCGCTTTCGCCATTTCATGCAAAGTGGTTCCTGAGGAAAAACCGATAACTTGTCCATCCTTTATTACTTTTAACAAAAAGCCTGCCGCTGCAGCGCCGATTCGGCTTTTGGTTGTTTCTTGGCTGAGCGTTTCCACACAGACGACTTCTCGCAGCCCATATTTCCGCTCTATTTTTCTTTCTAATGATCCATATTGTTGATTCACTTCATCATGAATAATGATTTCCACGATTCCTGCTTCACGTGCTTTTGCCAAATATTTCGATATGAGCGAACGGCTAACCCCAACAGCTTCTGCTATTTTAGATTGAGTGGCGCCTTCTTCATAATACATATGCGCAACCTTTATGAGCAGCCTTCTTTCATCATGGAATGTCATAATAACCCTTCTTTCCGCTTAAGTGTTCCCTAACAAATGATATCTAAAATAACATTTGTTAAAAACAGATTAAATGAAAAAAATAACAGAGTCAATACTAGAGACGTGCTCTCTCACAAGAATGAAAAAAGCCGCACATGAAGCGGCGGCTTTAAAAGATATTTTTATTCATTTGTTTGATGGCTGCTTTTTCAAGTCTTGAGACTTGTGCTTGAGAAATCCCGATCTCTTCAGCGACTTCCATTTGCGTTTTTCCCTGGAAGAAACGTTTGCGGAGAATCATTTTTTCCCGATCATTCAATCGGCGCATTCCCTCTTTTAAGGCTAATTCCTCTACCCATTGTGTGTCTTTGTTCCGATCATCACTAATTTGATCCATCACATAAATCGGATCTCCTCCGTCATTATAAATCGGTTCAAACAAAGAAACAGGATCTTGAATCGCATCTAGGGCAAAGACAATTTCCTCATGAGGCACTTCCAGCACTTTGGCAATGTCTTCTGCCGTTGGCTCCTTGCTTGTCTCACTAATCAGCCTCTCACGGACCTGAAGCGCTTTATAGGCAATATCTCTTAGTGAACGAGACACCCGAATCGGGTTATTATCACGCAAGTATCGACGGATTTCTCCTATGATCATAGGGACCGCATAAGTTGAAAATCTGACATTGTGGCTTAAATCAAAATTATCAATTGATTTCATTAATCCGATACAGCCTACTTGGAAGAGATCATCCACATACTCGCCTCTGTTGTTAAAACGCTGAATCACACTTAAAACCAACCGCAAATTGCCATTGACTAGCTTTTCTCTTGCTGTATCGTCACCTTCATCTTGCAGCTGTCTGAACAATTTTCTCATCTCTTCGTTTTTCAGAACAGGCAGTTTGGAGGTGTCGACTCCGCAGATTTCCACTTTATTTCTGGACACTTTTTTCCCTCCCTACAGGAGCTGTTGTACAAAGTTCAGTATCTCCTTGGGATGGAAAAATATGCACGAGTGATGATGAGAATCATGAGAAAAGAAGTTGATTCCTTTGGCAGCAAAGGAACAGAGCTTTCAAAAAAATTTTTTTAGACCATTTTGTTAAATTCTTTTTGTAATCGTTTAATAATTCTTTTTTCAAGCCTTGAAATATACGACTGAGAAATTCCTAGCATGTCAGCGACATCTTTTTGGGTTTTTTCTTCACCGCCGACCAAACCGAACCTGAGCTCCATGATCTGCTTTTCGCGGTCATTTAATTGCTCCAGCGCTTTTTTCAAAAGTTTTTTATCTACATTTGCTTCGATATCCCGCGTGATAATATCATCATCTGTTCCAAGGACGTCTGATAAAAGCAGTTCATTTCCGTCCCAATCAATGTTGAGCGGCTCATCAAACGACACTTCTGAACGAATTTTATTATTCCGGCGCAAATACATCAAAATCTCATTTTCAATACATCTCGAAGCATATGTCGCGAGCTTGATCTTTTTTTCTGGGTTAAATGTATTGACTGCCTTAATCAGGCCAATGGTTCCAATACTAATTAAATCCTCAATATTAATCCCTGTGTTTTCAAATTTTCTTGCGATGTAGACCACCAACCGCAAATTTCTTTCGATCAGGATGGCCCTTGCTGTTTGATCACCTTTTGGTAATTTGACAAGCAGTTCCTGCTCTTCATCCTTTGATAATGGCGGCGGCAGCGCCTCACTACCACCAATATAATAAATCTCATCACTCTTTAGACCTAGCTTCATGAGGAGTTTATACCAGTAGTAAGTGAGTTTAAATTTTAATTTTTTCATCTTCTTCTCCCTTCTAAATGTCAAGTTGACCTCGTAAGATAAAAGACATCACCAAAACTTAAGACACCCCTTGGATGATTTTTCCGTCTAACATATCTGGATGAATGATGGATTGAAATTCCTGATCTGCTGATAAACCGCTTAGACTCATGCCTACAAAACACTTGGCTGGCTGGATCATATGTGTTTTTGAATAAATGATGACCGTATCTGGTTTTAAGCATAGAAGAAACCCGTGATCATGACCGACCGCTCGATATGGAACAAGTCTTAAACGATCAAGAAGCGGAAATCGATCATCGAGCTTTTGCATCACTTCAACAGGATGAGACTGCTTCATAAGCTCTATAAAAGGCTCTCCGCAAATGGACATGAGCTGATCGGCCTGAACAATCATCACAGGTGTTTTCGTCATAGGATCATACAGTTGATTGCCAGAATCGACGAGTCCCTTTAGCCGGATGGTCTCTCCGTGAATGTGTATCTCCACAAGTACTTGTTCATCAAACTGTCTTTTTTTCGCACCGACCTCTCCTAATCTTTTCTTTGAAAAGAGCCAAATCGCAGGAAAGCCAGTTAAAACGAAAAGCCAGCTAATGGGATCACCAAATCCATCATTTTGTGAAATCAGCAGCCCGTTTTGAATAACAGTATTGGTTTGTAAAAACGAATGAACCCCGATCATGCCTCCTCCCATCAAAAATGTGACAAAGTAAAATGCAAACAGGTTTTGAAAAAAGGAACGAAATCTTTGAAATCCAAAAGTTGCAAGCACGATCAAGACAGAAAAAAGCAGTTTGCCTAGAGGGTGTGACACAAACATTGCAAATGGTGTAAAGAGCAAGAGAACAATGCTCGATCCAATCAGAGCTCCTAACATATATCGCCTTTTTTTTACTTGTCGTTTGAGAATAAATGCAGTGAGTAAGAGAAGCAATAGATCAAAACAAAAGTTTAACAGCCAAATCACATCTAAATAAATGACCACCTTCTGCTCCTTTCATCTGAAACAAAGAATCAAAAGCAGTACTTGCACTTGTTTGTACCAGTATAAAACAGCCATGAGATGGAAGTCTGTCAATTCTTGTTGGGGATGATAGAGAACTTTTGGTGGATTGTTATTGTTTTTGTCGAGGAATGAGAGCGCAAAGCAAGAGAGTGTTCTCCCGGACAAGCCTTCAAACAATTGTTCGAAACGAAAAAGACACGCTCCTAGGAGTCGTGCCTTTTTTAAGGATTATTTTTCATTGATATTTAATGTGCCTGGAGCCTTTTGTCGTGTGACATTTCCATAATCATCCCGCACAATCACTTCAATGACTGCACCTTTTGCTTTGGCAGTAGAGGTAGCTGTCCAGTAGCCTTCATATGTTCCGTTAGCTACCTCGCGAAGCGGCAGCTCTGTTGTATTTTGCAGCTTTGATCTAGCGTTTGTCAGCGGCATATGAATGACAAACGTTGCGTCTAGCTTTTCTCTGCTGTGAAATGAAATTTTAACTGACTCACCTGATGATAGATTGACATTCTCTGCGGGTGTCAGCTTTGAAATCTCAGGTGCTTCGTATTGAACATCGATATCGATTTTTTTAGTCGTTTTGTTTCCTGCTGCATCTTTCGCTGTTACTTTGATCGTATTTTTCCCGTTTTCAAGCAGTATTCTTGCAGAATATTTCCCATCTTTTATTCCTGCCTTTTTTCCATTCACAGTGACTTGATCAAGATGATCATCCGTTACCTTTCCTTCTACAGTGAGAGATTCTTTGTTAGACTTTTCCCCTTTTTTCGGTGTATCTATCGTTAACGCTGGGGCTGTTTGATCAATGATCACCTTTACTGATTTGGATTTTTTCGTCGCGCCTTTATCCGTAACAGTAGCGGCCGTGAATACATGCTCTCCGCTTGACACTGTGACCTTCTCTTTGAAAACACCTGACTGGTCTGCTTTTACTTTGGCAATCTCTTCATCATTTTGATAGATCGCTACATCAAGCCCTGGAGAGGCCTTTCCTTCAATCTCCAGTTCATCTTTGTTCGTGATCGTTCCTGCTTTTGGAGACGTTATTTCTGGTACATCTGCTTCATATTGGACAAGCGCACGAATCATATAATTTCCCTCTTCTTTTGGAGAAGGAGAAAAGGCACCGCTTGTCAGCTGCCAGCTTCTTTCAGCATTTGGTCCATCTTCATCTGTTGCAAGGCCTGGAGATTCCGTATTCTTTTTCGTTTGAATATAGACAAGGTAGAAATCTCCCTCCACCGTAATGGCTTGATCTTCTAAATCTACTTTTGTCCATTCACCATTGCGCAGCGCATTCGCTTTGAAAGGTCCAGCGACTTTCTCACCTGGAGCGCCGTCCTTCCCGGATGCATCATACACTTCAACCGCAAATTCATTCCCGCCAGGGGCTGGCCACTCTGTTGTCCAGAAACGGAAAAGCCCACCTGTGACTTGCGCTTGTTTCTTCCCCTTTTCTAATGAAAATTTCACCGCCCAACCATTGCCAGGATCATAGAACGCCCGCGCATTTTCAGCTGTTCCGTCATCGTAGCCAATTTCGCCAGCAAAACCGATGAATGGTTCAAGCTTAATTGCTTTTTCAAGCGGCTTTTCTGTCACATCCGCTGTAAACGAATATCCTTTAAACCCTTTCGCAAATACTTTGACTGTATACACACCGCTCAATGCCTCTAGAGAAAACTCGCCAGATTCATCTGTTTTGACCGGCTCAATTTTCGCATCTTCTACAAGATAAACCGTGGCATCCTTGACTTTTTCACCCGTTGTTTCGTTTACAATTGTCCCGGAGATCGTTCGTTTCTCAAGTGGCTGCAAAGAGAAATTCGCTTCTGCCGTGTCATTTGAGGGAATATTGACTTTACGGGTGCGTGATTCAAATCCATATGCTTCAGCTTTCACTGTAAACTCCCCTGCACCATGAGAAAGCTGATATCTCCCTGTCGCTTCATCTGTGTACGTGGACTTGCCGCTTTCAAGAACACTGATTTCTGCCTTCATCGGAAGAGCTTTGATAGACGGAGCATCTAAGCTTTTTTCCTTTTTCATCTGGACATGTTTTTCTTTTATTTTAGCAGGCTTTGCCCTTTTCGGATCGACGGGTTTCTTATGCTGCTGTGCAGGCTTTTCTTTTTTGATGATGCCAAGTTGTTTCTTTGCCTTTTGAGGCAAGGCTTCATCTGTTATTTTCACATCATCTAAATAAAAACCGTCTTTTGTCACACTGCCATCTGTTCTGAGCTGAAAAATAACTCTCACATTTTGACCTTTGTAGGCAGATAAATCAACTTCTCCTTTTGTCCATGCACTTGTTTTGCCTGTATAGGCTGCCACCTGGACAGCATCTTCCCCCTCAGGCTGCACATGAATATGCACATAGTCATAATTTGCTTCAAGGTCATGCCAGTATTGGTATTGTAAAAAGGAGGAGCCTGACTCAGGTACAGCAATCATCGGCATGGATAAATGAGCATCTGTTTGATTTTCATAAGGACTGTCTAGGTTTGTGGCGTAGACATGATCTCCAGTAAAGGCTTGTTTCGGACCTGTGGTCGGCTTTCCCCACTGCCAAGGATCTTTTGTTCCGCCACTGAACCATCCACTAGGCCATGCCTCAAAATCTTGCGAGTAGCCAGTCGTAATGGATGTTCTAATCGGAAGCGTATACGGTTCTGATGCGGCTTCATTTTCTCCAAAATCTTTCACAATCCATCGGTACGTGACGTTTTCTCCCTCAAGTTCTGGCAGCTGGACAACATATGTCCCCTTTAAATGATTTCCATCCGTACGTTTTGCTTGCAGCGTCTCCCTTTTCCCTTGATCCACTTGATAGCTCAAGGAGACATTTGTCACAGCTACTTCATCTTCGGCTGTGATGCTTAGAGGAGTTGGCGTAGAGGCAAAAATTTCATTCGGTCCTTTATGAGAAAAAACAGGTGGTTCTGTATCTTCTCCTTCTTTTGTTACCTGTCCTTCAATCTTGCCAATTCCATCTGTTAATGCTGTGATCGCCTCTCTTGCATCAACTAATCCTGCCCCATAGCCATTGTTAGGGGATTCCGGGAATTGCTGATCTGTCAGCGGCTTTGCAGTATCAATGAGAATTTCTTCGATCTCTTCCACAGACAGATCTGACTGTACTTGGCGAAGAAGAGCCACAACAGCTGAAACATGCGGACCTGCCATCGAGGTTCCATTCCAGCCATCCTCATACCCTTTTCCAGGTATAGAAGAACGAATGTTTACCCCTGGGGCCGCAATATCTGGTTTCATGACGCCATATGGAGAGGGACCTTGCAAAGAGAAAGAACCCAATTTGTTGTTTTGATCTGTTGCACCCGTCGCAAAGGCTTCGGGATAGTTCGCAGGATTTGCAATAGATCCCTCACCGCCAGGGTTAAATAAATCCGTATTACCAGCTGAAAACTCTGGGAAGATGTCTGCTGCTCTCCAAGCATTGACCACATCTTTATACCAATCATCAAGACCAGGCCCGCCGCCCCAAGAATTATTCACTACATCTGGTGCCTTTTCTGGATGAGGGTTTCCGTTTTCATCTTTTGGGGCTAAAATCCATTCACCTGCGTCAAGCAGATCAGCATCTGATCCACCATCTTCTGAGAAAGCTTTCACCGCAATCCATTTTGCACCTGGTGCGACGCCAATTTGATTCTCTCCATTTGGCTCAGAGCCAACCATCGTTCCCGTCACATGTGTACCATGCTCTAAATCATCGTATGGCGTTTCAGAGCCTGTCGTTGCATCGTACCAATTGAATTCATGTGAAGGTTCATTCGGACGTGCAGGATCAAATCCGCGGTACTTTTCTTTTAATGCAGGATGATCCCATTCCACACCTGTATCAATACTTGCCACAACGGCACCAGTACCGTCATAGCCTAAAGCCCATGCTTCTGGGGCATGAACTTGAGAAATATTCCACTCGATTCCATCTGCTGCTTTGATTTGTTTGTTCGGCTTTGAAGTCTTCAAATCAACAGGACGATGAATTTGACGGATTTCATTTGGCAGCACTTGATCTACTTCTGGGAAGGAAGCCACCTTTTCCATGACTTCTTTCGTTCCCGTCACAGCGAGACCATTCACAATATAGTACGAATGAATATCCTTCACTTGCTTTTTCTTTTGTGCCTTTTGTAAATAAGCAAGTAGCGCTTCCTGCGTCTCTTCAGATGTTGCTCTTAGTTCTGATACAACAGCTGATCTTTTTGTGTACTGCGTTTTAGCAGCTGTTAACTTCTGTTTTTTTGCTTTTGACACAGCATCCTTCGCCACTTTTTTGACATTTGTTTGTTCCTTCATTTTGACTAAAAAGGTCAACTTGTCTTCTTGTTGAAACTGTTTCATTAATCTAGATGAGATCTTTGCTTTTGTTTTCTTGGAGGAAACAGCTTCCTCTTGATATGAGGTAGAAGTCGATTTTGCTTGAACCATCCCAAAGCTTGTCATCGTTAAAGTACCAATCACCAAAAGACTCATCAAACGATAGCCGGCGGTTTTGCGAAACTTCACTTTCAATCAAATCCCTCCTCCTCAAATGGTCAAACAGAGTGCGGGTCTCACTCCTCCCTTTCCTTTGTTCATGACAAGATTCATGGTGTTCTATTTAATGTAGTCAAATAAAGTTCATCATTTTGTCGCTTTTTGTAATAGGATTTAAAAATGATTCTTTTTACTTAATCACTCTAAGTCAAAATACATATGTTGAATGAAGTGATCCAGACACATTCAAGACTTTTTATTCAGAAGAGATACAGGTTTCTTTATATATGAGACATGAAAAAATCCCCTTCCGGGTGGAAGGGGATGAGTAATACTTGACTAGCGTTTATTACGATTGCGCAAGAACGTTGGGATATCCAGCGTATCATCGCTTGATTGTGTATTTTGTCTCGGCTGAGATGATGACTGCTGATGCTCCTCACGTTTCACTTCACGCTTTTGAGGAATGGATTGATTTTGTTTTAATCCTTGCCCTAATGGATTTCTTTGTGGCTTTGACACCTCTGGCTCTTGCTCAATAAAGCCAGTTGCGATAACCGTTACCACAATTTCATCCTTCAAGTTATCATTAATGACAGAACCGAAAATCATGTTTACATCTTCATCAGATGCAGAAGCCACAATGTCCGCTGCTTCTTGTACCTCATAAAGACTTAGGTTCGTACCACCAGTAATATTCATGATGACACCTTGTGCACCGTCAATCGCCGTTTCTAGAAGCGGTGAAGAAATAGCTTTCTTCGCAGCTTCAGCAGCACGATTTTCACCTGTTGCAACACCAATACCCATAAGAGCAGAACCTTTATTAGACATGATCGTTTTCACGTCAGCAAAGTCAAGGTTGATTAAACCTGGTGTAGCAATAAGATCTGAGATCCCTTGAACACCTTGTCGTAGTACGTTATCTGCTGCACGGAATGCTTCAAGCATTGGCGTGTTTTTATCAACAATTTCAAGCAAGCGATCGTTTGGAATCACAATTAATGTGTCAACTGCTTCTTTCATAGAAGCAATTCCTTCTACTGCTTGAAGCTGACGTTTTCTTCCTTCAAATGTGAAAGGACGAGTCACGACTCCAACTGTCAATGCACCAGAATCTTTTGCGATTTTTGCAATGACAGGTGCAGCACCCGTACCAGTTCCACCGCCCATACCAGCAGTTACAAAGACCATATCAGCACCTTTTAATACTTCTTCAATCTGTTCTTTGCTTTCTTCAGCAGCTTTTTTACCGACTTCAGGATTCGCACCTGCTCCAAGCCCTCTTGTCAGCTTAGCACCGATTTGCATTTTCGTTTCTGCTTTTGATAGATTTAACGCCTGTGCATCTGTATTGACTGCAATGAAATCGACACCTTGTACGTCATTTTCGATCATTCGGTTGACAGCGTTATTTCCGCCTCCACCTACTCCGATTACTTTAATTGATGCTAGGCCGTCTATATTTGTTTCAAACTCCAACATGCTGAATCCTCCTAATCCGTCGAAAATCTAATTCTATTCCCAGAACATATTAAATAGTTTTTTCATTTTGCCCGGTTTTTTATTTGTCTCTTCTTGTGCTTTTTGTTTTACTTTCGGTCTTGGCTGCGCTTCTTTTACTTGTGGTGCAGAAGAAACCGGCTCCATGGATGCGCCTACCTCATGAAACGCCTCATCCGGCATTTGGAATCCAACCTGTCTGCCCTGAATCTTTGCATTGCGATAAGCAAAGTGGATCAGACCCACTCCTGTCATATACTGAGGTTCTCTCACCCCAATATAATTCGGACTTGCAATTCTAACATTGTTTTGCAAGACCGTTTGTGCAAGAGAAAGGATACCTGGTATAGCTGCCTGTCCACCTGTTAGAACGAATCCGCCAGGCAAATCATGGACACCCATATTTCTTAATTCCTCTGCCACAAAGAGCAAGATTTCTTCCAGCCGAGCTTCGATGATATTGGCCGCTTCAAGCTGTGTATACGTCTGTTTCTGATCGGTACCGATGACAGAAACTTCAAATGTTTCCTCAGACGATGCCTCATCATAAAACGCATGTCCAAATTGTTTTTTGATTCGTTCAGCTTCTTCAGTAGAAGTTCTAAGTCCTATAGACAAATCTTTTGTAATGTTCTCTCCGCCCAAAGGGATACTGTGAGTAGAATAGAGATGCCCGTTTTCAAATACGGAAATCGTTGTAGATCCGCCGCCAATATCGACGAGAGCTACCCCTAGATTTTTTTCATCTTTCGATAATGCTGCTGAGCCCGATGCGAGCGGCTGCAAGCAAATATCCATAATTTCAATTCCAGCTCTCTCTACACATCGGAGCCAGTTATGTAGAATCGTTTTAGAACCTGTAATTAACGATCCATCCACCTCTAGCCGAACACCAAGCATTTTTTTCGGATCAGTGATCTCATCTCTTCCGTCGACGATAAATTGCCTCGGGATGACGTCTACGACGAGATGTTCTTGAGGAATAGATACTACCTGTGCAGCATCTAAGACACGTCTCACATCTTCAGCATGTATTTCTTTGTTTTCACTAGATACTGCGACCACGCCGCTCGTATTCTGAATATGAATGTGGTTTCCGTTAATTCCGACAATCGCCTTTTGTAAAGGAAAACCTACCATTCTTTCAGCCTGTTCAAATGCTTGTCTAATAGAATGAACTGTCTCATCTATATCAACAATCGATCCTTTTTTTAACCCTTCTGAAGGGACATTTCCAACACCTATAATGTTAAGCGAATCATCCGCCATTTCTCCGACGATGACTTTAATATTGGATGTACCGATGTCAAGGCTGACGTAAATTTCATTGTTGTTCATTCTATGGCACCTCCTCACATATCAATACTTTCTATTCTATTATTTGCTGAACAACAATACAATGAATGTGTTTTTACAAGTGTGTAACAAAACTTAAAAAATCAACATTTTTTATTAGGATTACTGAAAATATTCGTTACATCATATGTATATCCTTTTTTATGACTCACTTTTTTTCTTTTTTTCTCTAGAAATTGTCCATTTAGTTAGTAGAATTCTTCGAATAACTGCTATATTTTGAAACAATCTAACGCCGAAAGCAAACATTCCGACTAAATACAAGTCTACACCAAGATGGACGCCCAGAAAAGCTAAACTTATTGCAAGTATAATATTAAAAAAGAAGCCTGATACAAACACTAGTTCATCGTATGCCCCTTGCAGATGTGCCCTGATTCCACCAATCAATGTATCAAGTGCAGCAAGTACAGCGAGGGAAAGATAATTAGAATACTCATTCGGTATCGTAAAATTTGTTAAGAAACCGATCGCAACTCCTATGATTAAGCCAAGTACAGGAAGCCACATTAAGATTTTCCCTCCTTTACATCGTCAAGAGGCTTCAACTCGTTTACCTGAATTGCACCGTCATATGCTTTTAGTTGAATTTGTTGCTTTGGCTGGCTAATACTCAAGCCGAAATTTTCCTGAGCAAACAAATCAGCAATATCTGATACATTTAAACGGCTGTATAATTTGTCGGCCTGGTCGCTGATCATCTTGATGGTCACTTCATCACCATCTAAGCTGTAGCCATCCATTTTTGTCGTGCCATTAATATCTCGAATCACACTAGTATTAATCACACGGTGGTCATTAATGGAAATATGCTTTGCCCCATACATATTGGCTTCGTTGATTAGCTTTTTCAGAAGATCAGGCGGGATATTTTTCACTTCTTCTCCAGTCAGATCCTTTGAGAAGAGCTGAGAGATATCAACTTCAATTCCCTCTCCTGTCACTTCTGTAAAACCAGCCTTTTCTTTTAAATCTTTTAATGTTTTCGTTAGTTGAGCTTCTTTTGATTGATCACCTTGATGACCATACTTTTTCAGCATTTCATCGTATTTATCAATTTCTTTCAGTAAATCCAATTCTTTACTTTTAGATGCAGATAAATCCTCTCTTAGCTCCCACACATCGCGAGTATCACGAACTTTGGGCTTTTGCAATGAGTTAAATTGGATGGAGACCATGATGCCGAATATCACCATTAAGACTGTCAAACTAAGTAAAGGCTTCTTTTTCCTCAACACCACTCACCTTTTCACTTTTAATCTTTGTGTTTTAAAAGAGGATTCATACGAATATCCTTTTTTTCAATCGTCATCGAAATATGATCACTTGTCAGCTGATCGACCACTCCTCCTGCAATATTTAATGCAGGTATTAACACAGCCGGATCACCGATAGCAGAAATGACAAACGGCGCTGGATGCTGTACACCGTCAACTGTGACAACTGGGCCGTTACAATGTATGTATGATTGGTGTGTAATTCTCTGTCCATTAATAGATACGGCAGAGGCCCCTGATATAAATAGTTCGTTTATCACATGAAAAATGTGGCTCTCATGAACAATGTAATTATTGACATTTTGTCCACTCGGGATATAAGATGCATCTTCAAGGGATACTTTTACCCCTTTTCCTTTTACGCCGATCTCTCCTGTAAACATCCTGTATTTCTCAACATCTTCCAATACATTAAAATACTGCTCTTTTTCATTTTTCAAATTGGACTCAGTGGCTTGAACCTGTGATTGAAGGCTGTATAATTCTTTTTCAAGTTTCTGATTCGCCTTTTCTTGCTTTGTCAGCTGACTTTTCAAGGAGTATTCTTTTTTCCATTGCTCTGTGCGAATGACCTCTGCCTGATGCTGCTTAGTATATTGGTATGAAAAAGAAATCAGAAAACCAAGAACAAGCATTACAATTGAGAATATAACTGTTTTGCCTCTCAACGTTCATCTTCCTTTTTCTTAGATTTAAACGCTTCAAAATACGTCGCGACTTCCATATGGATTGTGCCTTTTTCAGAAGGTGAAAGTTCTTTTACAATGGCAGGATAGGTTTCCATTTTATCAGCGAATGTTTTAATTGATGCAATCACAGTGTTTCCGTCATTCATATAAAATTTAACGAGCCATTGGTTTGAGCTTGTCGGCACATAATATATTTCAGAGATGAGTTCCTGAATTGAGGCTGGCAGCTGATTCAAAGATCTTACAGTTAGCTTCAGCTTCTCTTTATTGTCCCAATCCACAAAAATAGGTCCTGCATGACTTGGTGTGACTTCTTCTGGTAATGCTGTCCCATTTTCAAGAAGCTCATAGTATAGATTTCCCTTTTGAAGATAAGCAATATTGGCATATTCTTTGACAGCAATACTGACCTTATTTGGAAAATGTTTTTTGATACTGGCACTTTTAATCAGTTTGTTTTGTTTTATATGATCTGCTGTTAAATCTTTATTTAAATTCCAAAACTCTGTTTCGCCTTCTTTAATTTGGGAAAGTTTCACAAGCTGTTTTGTAGGGACATGCTCGTTACCCGTAATAGTTAAAGAAGAAATTTTACTGATTGGTGTCTGCAAATAAATAATGATTAAAACCATGATAAAAAACAGTAGAATAAAAGAGATTAGTCTCCGGTTCGCTTTCTGCTTCCTCTGTTCTTTAATTTTAGGAATTCGTTCTTCTATATTGACGATCTTTTCATTTTCATGATCAGGCCGCATGTATATTCTTCACCCCATTCAAAGCTGCTTGTCCACACCTTTGGGTCATCATTTTGATGAGAAAACAAACGGCATTCTTTCATGCCGTTTGTTTTCCTGTGATGCCATCATTCATAAAAACTAGTTTTTAATTTGCTTCACCGATAATTTCTACTTCTGTATGCATATCTACATTGTAGTCATCTTTAATTTTCTTTTGGATGTATTGAATTAAGTCCAGCACGTCTTGAGCAGTTGCGCCACCAGCGTTCACAATAAAGTTGCCATGCATATCAGAGATTCTTGCTCCGCCAATTTGGTACCCTTTTAAATTCGCTTTTTCTACAAGCTGTCCTGCATATTCAGGCAGCGGATTTCGAAAAATACTTCCGGCACATGGTCGATTGTAAGGCTGTGTTTCCTTACGATAGTCTTTATTTTGCTGCATTTTCTTTGTGATTTTCTCGCGATCATCCTGTTTGAGCTTAAACACGGCCTCGAGAACAATGCCTGGTCGTTCCTTTTGAAGGACAGATGTTCTATAGCTAAAGTTCATCTGCTCATTTGTTAGCCACTCGATACTTCCATCTTCAAATAAGATTCTCGCTTTCACAAGGATCTTACTGATATCAGATCCGTGCGCACCTGCGTTCATATAAACAGCGCCGCCAATAGATCCCGGGATACCAGCTGCAAACTCCAGCCCTGAAAGACCCTGCTTACTAAGAGACGTTGCAAGCCTTACAACAGAATAGCCCCCGCCAACTGTAATTTCTTCATCATTTATAGTTAAATGATCAAGTCCAGCGCCTAACTTCAGGACAACGCCACGTATTCCTTTATCAAGTACGAGTAAATTCGATCCTCTCCCAATAACCGTCCAGTCCGCGTGGTGTTTTTTTATCTGATCCATGATCGTTTTAACTGCATCGATATCTTTAGGAACAATCAATAGATCTGCCGGCCCGCCTATTTTCATTGTCGTATGATTTGCAAGCGGCTCATTTTCAAGCACTTTACCGACTTGCGCTTCTAATAATTCATTCTTCAAGTTCTCCATATTACCCTCCGCCTTACCTAATATCATTCCATCATGTAGTCGTAATTTCTTTTAATACATTATATAAACGTCCAGCCGCATCTGGTACTCCCAGTTCTTTTGTTAAGCGGCTCATTTCGTTTAATTTTTCTTCATTACCAGCAATTTCATCAATGGCATGAAGGAGGCTCTCTCCAGAAAGCTCTGATTCTCTTAAAACGATTGCAGCGTCATGCTTTTCTAATGATCTTGCATTAATTTCCTGGTGATTTGCTGTGACGTATGGGCTTGGAATAAAAATAGTTGGGATTCCAAGGGCCGTCACTTCAGCGATCGTTGTGGCACCTGCTCTTGCAACAATCACATCAATTGATTTCAAGTACTCCGGCATTTGATGCAAGAAAGGCTTTGTGATCATATTAGGCGCTGCATCTTTTTCCTTTAGTTCGTTCAGCACTTTTTCATAATGAACCTCACCTGTGATATATAAAAGCTGATAGTTCTTAGCCTTTAATTCATTTTGCATGTCAATGACTGCTCTATTAATCGGTGCAGCCCCCCGGCTCCCGCCAAAAATAAGAACTGTTTTTTTCTTTTCATCCAGCCCAAACTCTTTCAGAGATTTCCCCTCTTTTATAGAGACGACTTCAGAGGCTCTAGGGTTTCCCGTAAATACAACCTTTTCAGAAGGAAAATGTGCCTTTGCTTCTTCAAAGCAGATGGCTACCTTATCAACATATCTCGCCAGAAACTTATTTGTGATTCCAGGCAGACTGTTCTGTTCGTGAATAATAGTCGGGATTTTCAGCTTAGAAGCTGCATAAACAACAGGGCCGCACACATAACCACCTGTTCCAATGACCGCATCTGGCTTGAATTCTTTTAAGTAAGATTTACTTTTTTGAACTCCCTTTAGAAATCTCATCACCGTTTTTACGTTATCAAAGGAAAGCTTTCTTTTAAAACCTGAAATTTCTATGGACTTGAAAGGGATATTTTCTCTTTCTACAATTTTCTTTTCAAGTCCATTTTCAGTACCAATATATAAAAATTCTACATTAGGATGCAGTCTTTTCACTTCTTTAATAAAAGCTAAGGCCGGATAAATATGTCCGCCTGTTCCGCCTCCACTGATTACTATACGCATTATACCATTTCCCCTCAATTTTTTTCTGCTCTGAACAAAGTATAAACCCTGTTTTAAACAACAGGGCTCCGTTAAAACCTGTAAAGAAGAGTCAAAAAACATGCTTTCAATACTAAAGCTGTCTTTTTCACTCTTCAAATCATTTTTTTGTACTTTTGCAAAATAAATATCATCATGGTTTCATGAACTAGCAGCACATTAATATCTAGCGTATCTGCTTACATTCAAAAGTACGCCAATTGCCATCAGCATTAATGTCAGTGATGAGCCTCCATAACTTAGGAATGGGAGCGTGATACCTGTCACAGGGATGAGTCCAGTAACAACTGCGATATTTATCATCACTTGAATGGCAACCATTGAAATAATGCCAACTGCTAGGAAACTTCCGTATAAGTCTGGGGCTCCAAGTGCTATTCGTATGCCTCTCCATAATAGAACACTAAAGAGCAGCAGAATGAGTGATCCTCCTATAAAGCCAAGCTCTTCAGACAATATCGCAAAGATGAAGTCTGTTTGAGGCTCAGGTAAATAAAAGAATTTCTGTCTACTTTGACCGAGACCCATTCCGAACAGACCGCCTGGACCAACAGCGTATAAGGATTGAATAATTTGAAACCCACTGCCTAGTGGATCTTCCCAAGGATTTAAGTACGATGTAATTCGTTTTATGCGGTAGGGCGCTGATAAGACGAGTGCTGCAAATCCGCTGAGCCCTAAAAGACCGAGAAATATAAAGTGAGCAATTCTCGCACCTGAAACAAATATCATAATAATACAGGTTCCAACCATTACCGTCCCTGTTCCCAAATCTGGCTGCAGCATTATGATGGCAAATGCAGAAAACACAATGCCTAATGCTGGTGCGAAACCTTTACGAAAGGATGTGATATTTTTTTGTTTTTCAGATAAGAATTTTGCAAGAAACGCAATCATCGCAAGCTTCATAAATTCAGAGGGCTGAATACTAAACGCACCGACACCGATCCAGCTTCTTGATCCATTTCTCTCCATACCGATACCTGGAATAAGTACAAGCAGTAAAAGGAGAAAACAAACAGCAATCAATATCTTTGACCAAGTCCGCCACGTCCAATAATCGACTCGCATAATGAAAAACATCGCGATAACTCCGATTCCGGCAAACAAAAGCTGTCTTTTTGCAAAATAAAACGAATCATCAAATTTATACGATGCCCACACAGCACTAGCGCTGTACACCATAATTAAACCAATCGTCAATAAAAGTAACGTAATGACAACAAGCAAAAAGTCCGGAGAAGTTTTCTTATTCGTCAAGAGACCGACACCCCAAGCATAATTCATTTGGGCTGTCAGTCATTATGAGAGACAAGCCCTTATTTAAGCATATGCACGGCGTTTACAAACATGTCTCCACGTTCTTCAAATGTTTTATGTTGATCCCAGCTTGCACAAGCCGGGGATAATAAAATCACGTCTTCTTCTTCAGAAATGTTAAACGCCGCAGGTACTGCTTGTTCAACATTATCGACATGTTTTACATGATGTATTCCCAGTTCTTCACCAAGCTTCACAAACTTAGGTGCCGTCTCACCAAATGTGATGATTCCTTTTACATTTTTCATAAAAGGCTTCAATTCATCAAATTCATTACCGCGATCAAGCCCGCCGGCTAGTAAAATGGTCGGCTGCTTAAAAGCTGACAATGCTTTACTTGTTGCCAGTATATTGGTGGCTTTACTATCGTTATAGAATTTTCTTCTTTGAATTGTATCTACAAACTGGAGACGATGCTTCACTCCACTAAAAGTCGTGAGAACGTGTGCGATTGCTTCATTTGAGCAGCCAGTATTTTTCACAACACAAATAGCTGCTAAAATATTTTCTTGGTTATGCTCACCAGGAAGAACAACATCCTTTAAATCGATGATATGTTCATTCATGTAGTAAATCGCACCATTTTTAATATACGCACCATTTTCTACTTGCTCTTTCACCGAGAAAAACACTTTTTTTGCTTTTGAAGCTTCAGCCAGTTTTACGACTGATGGATCATCAAGGTTAATGACAGCTATGTCATCTTCAAGTTGATGTGCGTATACTTTCTGCTTTGCTTTTTCATATTCATCACGAGTGTGGTGATAGTCTAAATGTGCATCAAAAATATTTAATATTAAGCTGATTTTAGGTTTAAAATCAACTGTTCCCATTAACTGGAAAGAAGACAACTCAGTTACAATCCACTCATCGCCAGCTGCCTTTGCAGCGACTTCGCTGGCAACTGTGCCAATATTACCTGCCACTAAAGTTTTTTGACTATCGTGTTTCAGCATTTCATAAATCAAAGTCGTGGTAGTGGTTTTTCCATTTGATCCAGTAATCCCAATAAAAGGAGCTGAGGTTAAATGATAAGCTAATTCAATTTCCGTCCAAACTGGAATTTGGCGGCGAATCGCCTCTTGAACCATCACATTTTCATATGGAATTCCTGGATTTTTAATTAAAATCGTGATTTCATTATCATCGAACATACGAAGAGGATGGCTGCCACAAATGACATCAATCCCCTTTTCAGAAAGAAGCTGAGCTGGTTCATTTTCTTCAAACGGCTTTTGGTCATTTACTATGACATTTACTCCATGCTCATGAAGAATTGAAGCTGCCGCATATCCGCTTTTTGCAAGACCTAATACTAGTACATGTTCGTTTTTTAACATTTGCATCTTATTCAATTATAACCACACCTCGATGTAAATTCCTAAAACAGCAAGTAATAAACCAGCTGTCCAGAAGGTGACAACTACTCTCCACTCAGACCAGCCAACTAACTCATAGTGGTGGTGAAGCGGACTCATCTTAAAGATTCTTTTTCCAGTTGTTTTAAAGGAGATCACTTGAAGAATAACGGATAACGTTTCGACAACAAATACTCCTCCAATAATGACAAGTAAAATTTCAAGCTTTGTTAAAATGGCAATCGCTACAATCGCTCCGCCTAAAGCAAGCGACCCTGTATCACCCATAAATACTTTTGCAGGATGCGCGTTAAACACAAGAAACCCAAGAACGGCTCCAGCAACAGCTACTGAAAAGATCGCTACATCGTACTGTGATTGATTCCAAGCCAGTATAGCAAAGGCTCCAAAGGCAATAGCAGCGGTACCAGATAATAGACCATCCAGTCCATCCGTTAAGTTCACAGCATTTGAACCCCCGACAAGCATGAAAACGACAAGGATAAAGTAAGCCCATCCTAAATCGAAGCTGACATCTGTTCCTGGAATGCGAATCGTCGTTGCAAACTGATAATAATGGAAGACTGCATAAAAAATCACTGCGATCACAATTTGACCGATTAATTTCTGTTTTGATGTTAAACCTAGGTTTCGTTTCATCGCTACTTTAATATAATCATCTAAAAATCCTAATAGACCGTACCCAAGCGTGACAAATAACAATAAAAACATTTCTGGACTAATCTCAGAAAATTTGTTGATCATCACAATCGTCGTAATTGTGATAGAAAAGATAATCATAATTCCGCCCATTGTCGGAGTACCTGATTTCTTTTGGTGAGACTGTGGTCCTTCTTCTCTAATACTTTGACCAAATTTAAGTCTTCTTAAAAACGGAATAAAAATCGGGGATAAAAGAACACTGATTAAAAATCCCATTATGATTGTAAACAATATCACCTGTTCAAGCATCGTTCTTTACTCCTTCCGAATTTCCAAAGCCGTTTTCCATCAGAAAATTGCATTCATTATTAAGGTATTCATTCGCGTTCTTCGTATGTTGTTTTTGTACAAAATGCTTCATTTCATTACACTCTTTTCATCATTTTAAGATTTGTTTAGATCTAAAATAGCGTCCATTGCAACCTTTGCATCATCAAAATCGTACACTTGATCGCCAACGATTTGATATGTCTCATGGCCTTTACCCGCTATTAAGACTGTATCGCCTTTTTTCGCATTGGCAATTGCAAAAAAGATGGCTTGTTTGCGATTCACAAAGCTATGATAATATGCGTCTGGCACACCATTTTCCATATCCTTTAAGATAGCTGAAGGATCTTCGCTTCTTGGGTTGTCTGATGTAAATACAGGCTCATCTGCATACATCACAGCGATTTGGGCCATTTGAGGACGCTTTGTTTTATCACGATCGCCGCCGCAGCCTATCACACAGAAAATTTTGCCGTCTGTTAATTCTCTACACGTTGTCAGGACATTTTCTAAGCTGTCAGGTGTATGGGCGTAATCGACGATCACAGGGAAATCTTGATCACAGTTCACAAGTTCAAATCGGCCTTTGACTCCCTCCAGCTCTTCAATAGCACTTACAATCGTTTCAAATGTTAAGCCAGATACAATCCCTACTGATACAGCTGCTAGGATGTTGTACACATTAAACTTACCGATGAGGGCAACTGTCACATTTTTGGTGCCAATTGGAGTGATTAAATCAAATTGAGTTCCCTTTGGCTTAATTTGTATATTCTTTGCCATGACATCTGCTTTTTGCTCTAAGCCATATGTCATAACTTCAGCAGCTGTCACTTTTTCATAGTAACTCGAAGCATCATCATCCGCATTTAAAATCGCATGCTTTGGCTTATCGTGATGAAAGGCACTGCCTAGCTGTGAAAACAACAAGCTTTTCGCATGTTTATATTCTTCCATTGTGTTGTGGTAGTCAAGATGGTCCTGCGAAAGGTTTGTGAAAACGGCAATATCATAATCACATCCATGTACCCTGCCAAGATGCAGTGCGTGTGATGATACTTCCATAATGGCTGTGTCTACATCTTGATCAAGCATCTGTTTAAAGGTCTTCTGAAGTGTGACACTTTCAGGTGTCGTGTTTTTCACATCGAGAATGTCATCATTCACCTTCATATACATCGTACCGATTAAGCCTGTTTTCTTTTCGGCTTTTCTCATCATTTGTTCAATCATGTGTGTTGTGGAAGTTTTTCCGTTTGTTCCAGTGATCCCGATGAGATTCAGCTTATGAGTTGGCTGTTCGTAAAACGCATCAGCTATTCTTGCAAGAGCTCTTTGAGAGTGTTTCACAATAATGACTGGTATATCTGTTATGTTAAGAGGGTGTTCTGCTACAATCGCTGCAGCCCCGCTTTTCACCGCTTTTTCAGCATAATCGTGTCCATCTACTGTATAGCCTTTTATACAGACAAAAAGGCTTCCTTTTTTCACCTCTCTAGAATCCATTTCGATGGAAGTGATATCAGGATTTTCGTTTATTAATTCGTTGTTTTCACTTTTAAAGTATGTAAGGAGTTCTTGTAATTTCATTTCATATCAAACCTCTCAAATTCGTTCACGTGCATGTCTTGCGAAAAAAACACACAGTCTATATTTTATCGTAAAAAAAAGGATACATCCAGCGTATTCCTTAAGTTTCTCTTGGAAAAAACACACTTTAGGTTCTTTTTTTCAAACAGACCTTCTCTTTCAACAAAAAGAGGCAGCCGAATGAGTGCGGCTACCCTCTGTTCATTCTTTATTATTCATCGTTTAAGTATAATCTGATGGTGGAGCCTTCTTTGACCTTCGTCCCAGCAGCAGGTGATTGCTTCACCACTTTACTGCCAGTTCCAGAAGCATCGATCTTAAGATTAATCAGGAGGGATTCAAGGTCTGAAACAGATCCCCCTACAAGATTCGGTACTTCAATCGTTTTTGTGTCCAGCCACTGGTACTTCTTTTCAATTTGTCCTTTTCTTTTTTTCACACCCATTTCAGGCAGGCTGTCCCGCATAATATGACCCACAATTGGCGCAGCAACTGTCCCACCAAATTGAATGGTGCCTTTCGGGTTATCTACAGCCACATATACAACGATACTTGGATCATCAGCAGGCGCAAACCCGATAAACGACACAATGTGGTTATTTTCCATGTACTTGCCATCTTTCACCTTCTGTGCTGTCCCTGTTTTTCCGCCAACTCGATATCCTTCAACAAATGCATTTCGGCCAGTCCCTTGAGCGACTACACTCTCAAGCGCATATCTAATTTCTTTTGATGTTTCTGCTGAAATCACTTTCTTTTTGGCAATCGGTGATTGCTTTTTCACAACCTCTTTTGTGATTGGGTCTATCCATTCTTTTGCAATGTACGGCGTGTAAAGTGTTCCGCCATTTACCGCTGCGGCTACGGCAGCCACTTGCTGTATCGGCGTAACAGATACACCTTGACCAAAGGCAGTTGTCGCCTGCTCTACAGGACCAACCCGGTCCAGCGGGAACAAAATGCCTCGTCCTTCCCCTTGAAGATCGATTCCTGTTTTTTGGCCAAATCCGAAATTTTTAATATAGGAAAATAATTTATCCTTTCCAAGACGGTCGCCTAGCTCAACAAAGCCAGGGTTACAGGAGTTTTGAACCACTTCTAAAAATGACTGTGACCCGTGTCCGCCTTTTTTCCAGCACCTAAGTCTTGCACCATCAACTGTCACAGATCCGCTGTCAAAGAAATGATCGCGTTTCAAATTGACTTTTTTCTCTTCTAGTGCTGCTGCAAGTGTAATAATTTTAAATGTCGAACCTGGCTCATATGTGCTCCACACCGGTAGATTTCGGTTAAACACTTTTGAGTCAACTGATTGATAGTCCGCTGGATCAAAATCCGGCCTGCTCGACATCCCAAGTACTTCACCGTTCTTCGGATTCATCGCAATCGCAATCATGCCTTCTGGGTTATATTTTGCCTGCGCATTGTCTAATTCACGTTCTATAATGGTTTGTACTTTCGCATCAACAGTTAATTTCATATCTAGGCCATCTTTAGGCGGTGTATAATCATCTGCTTCATCTGGCATTTTTTGCCCTTTTGCATCGGAATAGAACTTGACAGAGCCTTTTTCACCTTTTAGGTCATCGTCATAATAGGCTTCCAGTCCAAGTAACCCTTGATTATCAATTCCGGCGAAACCAAGCACATGAGAAAGAAAACTGCCAAACGGATAGTGTCTGATGCTGTCTTCCGCAACATAAACGCCATCTAAATCAAGCTCTCTGACTTCTTTTGCTTTTTCATGAGATACTTTTCTCCCTTCTGGAGAAATTCGTTCGATTGAAGTTTTCTTTGTGACGTGCTTGTACGCTTTCTCCTCAGACATATTCAGGACTGCCGCCAGTTTCTTGCTTGTTTCTGCGGGATCTTTAATTTGCCGGGGGACGACCAATATAGATGGGGCACTTTTATTCGTTGCAAGTTCTACCCCATTTCGGTCCAAAATATCTCCCCTTTCTGGTTCGAACGGGAGGTTCCGGCTCCATGAATCTTTTGCTAAGCTTGTGAGCTTCTCGCCCATAATAAACTGTACATATCCTAATCTAGTATCTATGATGAAAAAAATGATCACCCCAATCAGCAGCACGAAAAGCAATCGTTTTCTCACTGTTACACTTGATACTCGCACGCCCGGTTCACTCCTTACATACATATGGCTTGTTTCCATCATATGCAGGCCCGTCCTTATGTAGAACGTCTCGTCTATCCCGCTCAGCAAAAGAAAAAACCTAGCAAGTCGTTTGCTAGGTTTTGCAATTAATTCGGGCTTTTAAATGTCACAGTGATGACTTTATCTGAAATCTCTGCTCCACTTTTCACACTTTGTTTGACAGCATATCCTTGTCCCTTTGTTTCGATATGCACACCGGAAATGGAGGCATATTGAAGGACTTCCCTTCTCGACCAGCCTGTCATATCAGGCATCTTCATGGTTTTTCCTGCTGTTTTCAAGAAGACTTTCTGGCTTTCAGAGAATTCAGAGCCTGCACTTGGCCACTGTCGTTTAATGGAGAGGCCGTCGCCGATGACAATAGGCGTTAAGTTTTTATTTTTGGCTTCTGTTTCCGCCTGCTTCACTTCTAAATCTAGGAATGAAGGCATTGTTTCTTGTTTCACTTTTTGTTCGCCTGATTTTTTATCGTCTGTTTTTGTTGGTGCAATATTTAAATATAGCAGACTATTTTTCATGACTGGGTTAAAGATTTGTGCAACTGGGGCAGAGCCAGTTTCTGTGTCAGACAGCTGCGGCTGCTGTACAGCGACATAAACGAGCAGCTTCGGATCATCTTTTGGCGCCATTCCCATAAATGAAAAGACGTAATCGTTTCTTCCCTGAAGGTAACCGCCGGCACCGCCAATTTGTCCTGTACCTGTTTTTCCAGCAACGTCAAAGCCTTTGATTTGGTAAGGCTGACCTGTTCCAATCTTCGAAGAAACAACCTCCCCTAAAATGTCACGTACTTGCTTTGCTGTATCTGAGGAAATTGGCTTTCCAGCTACTGTTGGTTCGTGCTGTAAAATCGTTTTGTTTGTGTTCGGGTCTGTAATATGATCAATGACATATGGCTTCATCATCGTTCCACCGTTTGCTATCGCTGTCGCTGCTTCAATTTGTTGAATCGGTGTAATAGCAGACGCTTGGCCATAAGCCGTCGATGCTTTGTCATATTCGTATCTGTAATTGATTTTACTAGACGCTTCGTTCGGCAAGTCAATGCCTGTTTTGTCGTAGAAATGGAATTTTTGTAAATATTGTTCGTATCGCGTGAAGCCTAGTTTTTCTTTTGCCAGCTTTGCAAAAGCTACGTTTGACGAACGGAGAACCCCTTGATGAAAGTCAATTTTTCCCCAGCCATTTCCGTTGTTGTGATCTCTTACAAGGCCGCCGCCTACTTTATAAGTACCGGATTGATATTTATCATTGCCTTGGTAGACCCCTTCTTGAATTGCCGCAGCAAGTGTAAAGATTTTCATCGTTGAACCTGGTTCAAACGCATATGAAATGACATCATTGTTATAATTCGTAATGTCTAATTCATTTAAATTAAAGCTTGGCCGCTGTCCCATTGCGAGCACCTTGCCCGTTTTTGGGTCAACGACTGTGGCAATGATTTTCTTCGGTTTATATTTTTTGGCAACCTGCGTCATACTCTCTTCAAGGAACGCTTGAATTTTTTGATCGATAGTCAGCGTGACATTTTTTCCATCTTTCGGAGCGACAATGTCTTCTTTACTATTTGGAAGAGCCCATCCGCTTCTGTCACTGTTATATGTGACATAGCCGTCTTTTTCTTTTAAATATTTGTTCAGCGCCTTCTCAAGTCCCATCGCGCCTGACATGTCCTTCGTCGCCTCATCTAATCTTGCATAACCGATCAGATTCGAAGCAAACATGCCGTTTGGATAATATCGCTTCGTGTCTTTTTCAAATGCGATTCCTGGAAGCTTTAGCTTTTCAATTTTTTCCTTTGTTGAAAAACTGATATCTTTCCCAGCTTTACCAAACTCAACTTGGAACGCATCTTTTGTATTCAGACGCTTTAATATTTCGCTTTCGCTCATATCAATTACTTTTGACAGCTCTTTTGCTGTTTTTTCTTTGTCGACGACATGCATTGGGTGCTTGGGATCGACCGTCATTTTCTTGCTCATGACTGCAATGAGCTTATAGACAGAAGTATCCTCTGCAATCACATTCCCATTTCGGTCTAAAATAGACCCTCTTTTCGCTTCAAGTGTTTTCTTCGATTGATATTGTTCATTTGCCTTTGCGGCTAATACTTGACCATCGACTGTTCCTGTAATCTGAATATAGATAAAACGTGCAAGGATGATAAAGAAAAACAGGGCGAAGCAAATACTCGCAATTGCCGCGCCTCTGTTCATCATTTTATTCTTTTTAGGCATCGCCATCTTAATCGACCTTCTTAACATCTTTCGATATGCTTAAGCCTGCTTTTTTCGCAGCTTCGATGATTCTCTCTGGTTCACTCAGCAAGTCTTTTTCCTTTTGAAGCTCAGTGATCTTCTTCGATTCTAAAGATACTTGCTGTTCTAATTTCTGCACCTCAATATTGGCGTGATAGACAGCAAAGGCTTTAGAAATGATGAGAATGGAGCTGCACATAAGAGCCATGACAAACATGACAAGTAAGATTTTTTCACCAAGTGTGATAGAACCTCGTCTTTTGATAACCACCGATTGGCCTTGCTGCTCTGTTTGATATTGCTTTACTTCTCTTTGGTAAGCCAAATTACTCATAAGAAACCTCCTTTTTATCATCATCTATGGTGTCGTTTTACTTTTTTTCTGCAATTCGGAGCTTCGCTGAACGGGCACGGTTGTTATGTTCCAGCTCTTGTTCTGATGCAACGATTGGTTTTCTCGTGATCAGCTTCAGCTTTGGTTCAAGTCCTTCTGGAATCACTGGTAGTCCGTGCGGAAGTTCTGGAAGTGAAGACATTTCTTTAAATGTACTCTTACAAATCCGGTCTTCAAGTGAATGGAATGTAATGACAGAAATTCTCCCCTTCGGATTGAGTAACTCTATTGCTTGTTCTAGTGCTTCTTCAAAAACTTTCAATTCATCATTTACAGCAATTCGGATCGCTTGAAACACTCTTTTTGCTGGATGTCCGCCTGTTCGTCTTGCAGGTGCGGGAATTCCTTCTTTGATAATGTCGACAAGCTCACCTGTTGTTTCAATTGGCGCTTTTTTTCTAGCTTCTTCAATTTTGCGTGCGATTTGCTTGCTGAATTTTTCTTCCCCATATTTGTAGAAAATCCGAACTAGATCTTCAAATGGCCATTCATTCACCACTTGTTTTGCCGACAATGCGGCTGTTTGATCCATTCGCATGTCAAGAGGTGCATCATGGTGATAACTAAAGCCTCTCTCTGGTGTGTCGAGCTGAGGCGATGAAACCCCAAGGTCAAAAATCACACCGTCTACGCTTGTAATGCCTTGTTCATTCAGACGTTCTTTTAAATATCGGAAGTTGCTTTTTATGAAAAGAATGTTCGCTTTAGAATCCGCGAGCTTCTCTCGTGCGTGATCCAGTGCAGCATCGTCTTGGTCAAATCCAATCAATGTACCTTTTTCTGATAGTTGAGATAGTAAATATGAGCTATGACCTGCTCCGCCCAGCGTGCAGTCTACATATGTACCGTCTTCTTTGACGTTTAAACCGTCAACTGTTTCTTTTAATAATACTGTCTCATGTTGGAACATGATGTTATGGTCCCACCTTTTTCAAATAGAAATGAATGTGTAGAAAGCTTGCTGCACAAGGGATTATTATATATCAAACCCAATCATGTTTTCAGCAATTTCAGCAAAAGAATCTTCTTGCTCTTCTGTATATTGTTCCCAGATCGACTTACTCCACAACTCAATTCGATTTGAAACGCCGATGACCACACATTCTTTTTCGAGTTTTGCATATTGGAGTAGGTTTGATGCGATGTTAATGCGCCCCTGCTTGTCCAGATCGCATTCAACTGCGCCGGAGAAGAAGAACCGGGTAAACGCACGTGCATCTTTTTTCGTTAGCGGCAGTGCTTTGAGTTTCTCTTCAATTAGTTTCCACTCACTCATAGGGTAGCCAAATAAACATTGATCAAGCCCTCTCGTCAGCACAAACTGTTCTCCGAGACCGTCTCTAAATTTAGCAGGGATGATCATGCGCCCTTTTGTATCAATCGTATGTTGGTATTCACCCATGAACATGATAATCAGAGCCCCACTTTCTCACCCTTACTCTCCACTATCCACCACTTCTCTCCACAAAACTTATTTTACACTGTTTCTACATAAAAAAAAACCCTGAACTAGTCAGGGTTCATTAAAACTTTATTTCAAAGTTTGACAATTTGCTGCTTGTTTTGAAATGAAAATGGCAGATTTTTGAACGTTTTGAAGAATTCTGGACCATATTTGTTTAAAAAGTACATGATATTCCAAATTCTTTCTTGCGGGGCATCTAGTGGTTTTAAGCTGTTTTCAATCCGTTCAAAATCCCGAAGGATATATCCTTCCTTCTCTTCCACACGCTTCGCCACCTTTTGATAAACAAATTGAAGCTGGTCTTCGATAAATTTGGCATTTTTATCTAGCAGCTGCTCGAAGTTTGGTTCAACCTCCAGTGCTTCTTGCCTCAATACACCGTGAACTTTCGCTAATTCACGTTTCGCATGATCAACGGCTTGAACAAAGCTGTCTGGAAGGCTTTGCTCAAAGTGAGCCTCTTTCTTTTCTTTTACTCCGCTTGTGAGCACTTCTTCTACAGAAAGTTCTCTAGCCGGCAGCTTCTTATCGATGTGCCTTTCAAGAATGGTCACGTGCAGTCTTGGAAGAACAGGTGCCATCTTCAATTTAAAATGCTCAAAGATTCCTTTCAGCTCCCCCCAATAGTTGACTTCACCGTGTCCTGCCATAAAAGCAAGTGTCGGAAGAAGGGTTTCCTGCATTAAGGGGCGCGTCACCACATTGTTGCTGAACCGTTCTGGGTGCTCCTCAATTTCCTGCAAAATCTCTTCTTTCGTCCATGTAAGCCCCACTTCTGATATAGAAAACTGGCCGTTTTCTTTTTCAATAAGGAAACGCTCCTCATCATATTCGTAAAACAGGTTCGCCTGATTGTCACCAGCTTCAATGATCGGCTGATATCCCGCTCGTTTCATGGCAGCCTGCGTTTCATTCAAACGAGCTGTGACCGCATCATTTGTCTCGACAATGTGCTTGAACAACGTACGCTCAAGTGGTTTAACGCCTAAGTCTCCTGAATTAAATAGAAGAAGTCCATCTTCTTCAAAAAGGTCGCATACAATCCATTCAAAGAAATCAGTAAACGTTTGTGATTTGCGTAAACATCGAAGAAGCTGATCAAGCAAGTCATTTGTATATGCAGATTCCTCATACGTTGAAAACACGTCACGTAGCCATTTCTCTGTTTTTTCTTGATGCAGCGGTGTTCTTTTTGCAGCAGTTTTTTTAACGTTATGTAATGGCAGCTTTTGCTTGACTGGACCTTTGTCGCCAGATGTGTAGACAAAATTAATTTCATCTACGTCATGATCCTCACCTGCTACCCAAAAGACTGGAATCACAGGAACGCCAAGCGCTGATTCTTTTTCTTTTGCGAACTGAATAATGGATATGATTTTATGTATGGTATAAAGCGGTCCTGAAAGTAGGCCTGCCTGCTGCCCTCCAACCACCATGACACTCCGCTTGTCACGGATCTTTTCAATGTTCTGACGCATCGCTGCCGATTCAAACTTTGCGTGGTATGCGCTCATATAATCTGCTAAAGCCTCGCGCGGGAAGCTCATTTCCATGAGATCGTCGTATCTCTTTTTCCATGTGTGCTCAGAATGTATATCATAATCAAAAAAAGCAGTCATCTCTTTTTTTTCTTCTATATAATCACGTATGAATAAATTCTGACTTCGGATGGAAAGTTCAGTCAATTGCATGTTTAGAACTTCCTTTCTTCAATAAATAGTTAGTTTCCCGAAAAAAGTATAGCATGTAAATGAGCTCACTCAAAAGATTTTGTTTGCTTTTTTTCCAATACTTCCAAGCTTCGATTGAAGAAAGTAAGATGTGGCGCCAGAATCTCTTGAGCTTGAGCCTTTTTTAAAAGATAGCCAACGATGGCTTTTCTTTCGGTTTCACGGCCTTTGACGATATCTTGAAGCATCGACGATTGATTGGCGGCCGTTTTCTTACAAATTGAAACGACGTGTGACCAGAGCTGCTCTTTTTCAGCCAGACCTAAAATGGACAATGCTTCTTCAAATGCACATTTCATCATGTATTTATATGAAGGATTTGCAATCAATTCCCCATTTTTCACATGCAATAAAGCCGTGAGCGGGTTAATGCATACATTGACTAGCAGTTTTTCCTCCAGCACTTTTTTCCATTCATCCGTATAAATCATCTGAAAATGAGCCGGCGTTTCGTTTAAAGCATTTCTCACATCAGCTGCATCCTCAGGATGAAAAGCACCCCACTTGATGACACCAATCCCTGTATGGTTTACCGCATGATCTGATACCTTCATCGCCCCGTGCTCTACGACACCTATATATATTGTATGCGCCGTTTTCCAGTTTTCTAAATCTAATAAGTGGGCCATGCCATTTTGTAAAAATAAGATTCGCTGACGAGGTAATGTCGATAGGTCATCAAGCACCTCTTGCAAATGATGATATTTCACCGTCACAATCAGCAGATCAAATCCTCCTGTAATCTCTGCCCGTGCCTCGGCAGACGACCGAAATGTCTCTCCTTTTACCGTTCGCTTAATTCCTGATGTTTGAATCTCCTCTGCCTGTTCTTTTCTTCTTGTCAAAACAGTGATGTCATGATGCTGTGATAAATAACTAGCACAAAGCAGACCAATCGCACCGCCGCCAATGATTCCAATGTTCAACTGCCGCACTTCCCTTTTTCTGTTTACTTCATCATATCAACCATTTTAACAGTTTCATGCCGCGATGCAAAAAGCAGATGGCGCGCCGTGATTGAATTTTTTTAATTTAAAAACTATAATAATAAGTGTAAAAACTTTTTGAGGCGGATGGGATGAAAACGCCTTCAACGACATCACTGTCAACATTATGTGTGTAAGGGGGAAGATCATATGACACAAGTAAAGCGACTTCTAATCAATTACAAAACTTTAGAGGAATTTAAACAATTTAAGGAATATGGCATACAAGAACTATCCATGCTTGAAGACCTTGAAAGTAATATGATAGAAAATGACAGCAACTCTCCATTTTACGGGATTTATTTTGGAGATAAGCTGGTTGCACGTATGAGCCTTTATCAAGTGGACGGCTCGACGACAACGTATTTTGACCACAATCATGATTATTTAGAGCTGTGGAAGCTGGAAGTGCTTCCTGGGTATCAGCGTAAAGGGTACGGCGAGGCACTTGTTGATTTCGCCAAATCTTTCGGGTTGCCTATCCGAACCAATCCACGCGTCAAATCTGCCGGTTTTTGGGATAAAATGGGCTTTGAAGCGGTGAAATATGATATGGAACGCGACAAAGGTGAAAATCCACTCATCTGGGAGCCCGCCCATATTCAAAAGAATACAGGTGAATCTGCTTAATACTGATGGCAAAACGCCCCTCCTTTCTCTGTGAGGGGCGTTTTCTTATTTAGCATATTCTTTTAAGTTGATATTCTGTTTGACTCTTTCAACAATCCCAATGAGTGCCCGGTAATCTTCTTCTGTCATTTTTAATTGCCGCTTCAAATGTTCATTTTCTTCCGTGAGCGACTTCAGTTGATGCTGTGCATCCGCTAGTTCTTCGCGTAAATAAGCAGAGCCAGCAGGTTCTTTTTCAAGCTGCTCTAAAAACTGAATCACTTCTCGCAAGGTTAATTCAGTCTGATCTGAAGATGTCTTCTCTTCTATCGTTAACGTATTTTGCGGTAAACCTGAGGAATGAATTCCAATCTTTTTACGCAGTTCTTTTCGCTGTTTTTTCGCCAGCTCAATGCCTGCCTGATATTGTTTTCTAACGTATGAGTTCCATCTGAATCCACATGCTGCAGCTGTTCTTGACAATGCTTTCCCGACTTCCTCAAATGCGGAAAGCTGCGTTCCTCCATCTCGAATGTGTCTTAAGACGACTTCTGCTAAAAGTAAATCTTCATCTTGTGTCCATGCATCCTGCCTTGTAATCGTCAATTGATCATCCCCCCTGAATCTGAATACCACATCATATGCGCTTACTAGAGTAGATAGACTATTTGCAGGAGAGAAACCTAAAAAATAGACAAATAAAAAAACGCAAGGGAAGATTCCCTTACGCTTTTTTATCAAGCATTAGTTGCTTTTTACGTCTTTGCCTTTGTATGTTCCGCAAGATTTGCAGACACGATGAGAAATTTTCATTTCACCGCATTCTGGGCAAGCTACCATACCAGGTACTTGTAGTTTGAAATGCGTACGACGCAATCTTTTTTTCATTTTAGAAGTTCTTCTAAAAGGTACAGCCATTATTCCCACCTCCTTAAAGAGTTAAGATTCATTATTTTCTTCTAAGAGCTTCTTCAAGCCTTCCAGACGCGGATCAATTCGGTTTTGATGTGCATCTTCCGAAATGACCGCCCAGTCATTCCCTTCCTGTGGTGCAGCACCTTTTACGTCTGTTTGGTCGCAAAAGATTTGCATCGGCACTTCAAGAAGAATTTCTTCCTTGACTATAGGCGTTAAGTCGATGATATCGTCTTCTACAACAGATACGTCTTCATCTTCTATATCGTCTGTCTTATGAAGTACAAATAGTTCTTTCGTTGAAATCGCAAATGGATAATTTACATCAACAAGCGTTCTTGAACAAGGCAATGTCATTTCACCTGTGATGGTTAAATCAAATGCGACTTGCTTTGATTCGATCACTCCAGTCCCTTTCACCTCTACTGGTGAAATGCGACGTATATCTGAATGAAGGCTAGTAAGTTCATTTAAGTCAACCGTCTCATGAAAATCGAAGCTGTTTTTAGCTTTTTGATGTAACTGATAAACTGTCCATTTCAATTGTATCACCTCTAAGAGCAACAAACATGATTATAGCTTTCATCATGCTATTTGTCAATATTTTTTCTTTACAGTCCTTTGTGATGTCAGAGCGTTGTTTGACATCAGTTCACGGAATGCCTACACTGAAAAAAATGGGCTTCATTTTTCCCTTATGCTACTGTAGCATAGACCATTTAACCATAGCAAGAAAGGCGGAACATCTATTGAAAGCAACAGGAGTTGTTGTCGAGTACAATCCATTTCATTATGGACATGCCTATCATGTTCGTCAGGCGAAAACACATACCTCCTCAGATGTAGCCATTGCCGTCATGAGCGGTTCCTTCCTCCAGCGCGGAGAGCCTGCCATCGTCTCTAAATGGGCACGTACTAAAATGGCATTACAAAACGGTGTAGACATCGTATGTGAGCTTCCATACATATATGCAGTGCAAAAGGCAGAAACCTTTGCAAACGGCGCTGTGTCCATTTTAGACGCTTTAAAATGCCGCTCCCTTTTTTTCGGAAGCGAGGATGGAGATATCAAAGCATTTGAACGAACAGCTCACGCTTGGCATGAGAAAAAAGAAGAAATTGATCTTTTCACAAAAGCAAAGGTCAAAGAAGGGCTTAGTTATCCAGCTGCCTCTGCCGCTGCGTTTCAAGAGATCATTGATCCTAAACACTTACTGGATCTGTCTAAGCCCAATAACATTTTAGGCTTCCATTATGTCAAAGCGATCTTAGAGAGATCTCCTCACATAGAGCCCTTTACCTCTCAAAGAATTGCATCAGGTTATCATGATCAAGAGCTTCCTAAACATCAGAAAATCGCAAGCGCAACAAGCATCCGAAAAGCGTTAAAAGAGAATGGGTCATTTGAAACTGTCGCCTCTTATCTTCCGGAAGCTTCGCTTAAGCAATTACATGACTATTATTCTTCTTATGATCTTTTACATACACAAGAAGACTATTTCAGCTTCTTAAAACATGTGTTTCATACAATGGATACAGCAGAACTAGAAGGCATCTATGAAATTGAAGAAGGCATCGAACACCGCATGCAAAAGGCGATCACACATGCGTCCTCCTACGAGGAATATCTATCACTTTTGAAAACAAAACGATATACGTGGACAAGGCTGCAGCGGATGAATACGCACCTTTTAATGAGGGTAAAGAAAACTGTGATGCATGAGCTGCTAAACGAGAAACACACGCCATACATTCGTTTACTTGGTATGTCAAAGAAAGGACAGCAATACTTATCACTTGTCAAAAAAGAATTGGACGTACCGCTCATCAGCAAGCTGTCTTCCTTTTCACACCCTGCCCTTGATCTTGACATTCGTGCTTCCCGCGTCTTCAGCCTTCCCATCAGCGAACCAATGCAAACAAAGTTAACAGAAGCAGAATTTAAAACCTCACCGATCCGCTATGATGAAGAGACTGGTCTCTTCCAATCTTGATAAAAAGAGCAGCCTTTGATGAAGGCTGCTCTTTTTTTAGTTAAGATGCTTTCTCTTTTAACTTGTTTAAATAGTTCAGTGCGTCCTGCATTGTGTCCACAGGAACGATTTTCATATCACTTTTAATATCTTTCGCTGTTTTCACTGCATTTTTGTAGTCTGAGTTTGGATCACCTTTATCGTTTGGTGCAAAGAAGATATCTTTTCCTGCTTTATCTGCTGCAACGACCTTTTGATCAATGCCGCCAATTGGCCCGACCGTGCCATCTGCGTCAATCGTTCCGGTCCCTGCAATCGCATAGCCATGAGTTTCGTCTTCCTTTGTTAGCTGGTTATAAATTTCAAGTGACATCATTAAACCTGCCGACGGGCCGCCGATATTTTCAATATCGACCTTAATGGAAGGCGAGACTTTCACATTTCGATCTGTAAATAATGATACGCCAATCCCGACTCGATTCGGCTCTTCTTTAAAAGGTTTTAACTTCACTTGCTGCGTGATATCCTTGCCGTTTCGTTCAAGGACAAAACGGACAGATGTACCTGCTTTTTGACGACTGATATACGACACCATTTTATCAGCAGAGTCATACGTCTTGCCATCAACGCTTTTAATCCGGTCACCCACTTCAATTTTGCCGTAAGCAGGCATGCCTTTCATGACGTAGCTCGCATATACTCCATTAAACGTATAATCTACTTTTTTACCTGCTTTTGTATACGCTGCAATCATGGCATTTTCTTGAGAGCTTTTCATTAGCTGAAGCTGTCTTTTCATATAATCTTCATCCGACTCTCCGTCCGCTTTAATATTTTCTTCTGGGACGATTTCGTCATATTTATTCATTTTCGCAAGCAAATACGTATACGGATTTGCTGGACCTACTTTAATTGTCATAAGAGAGAAGCTGCCCTTCTCACCGTATCCACCGTCCACTTGAATGTGAGGGGCAATTTCTGTTGCATCACCCGGCTTTGTCACGTAATACGGCAGTTTGACAAAAGTTAAGCCAAATAAGACAAGAACAACGATAAAAAAGCTGAGCCAGCGAATATTCAATTTTTTCATTCGATTAACACTCCCATTTATCAATGACATCTTTCAGTTTACCTGTTAATTGGTCTGCGGCGAGCTCACCAGCTTCAATCATCTCCTGAACCTGCGTGAACGAACTAGAGCTAAATGTTTCAAGCCTCGGCCGAATCATGAGATCTGCATGAATGGTTTGATGACGGACCAATTCATTTTGAAGGATGTCCAAACTTTGCATAATCACATCCGATAATCTCGTCGCCTTTTCTGTTTTTTTCACCCTTGATACATCAGAGGCGATGATAAGGTCTGCGCCCATTTCTTTTAACACAGACACAGGAATGCGGTCAACAACCGCTCCATCCACTAGCTGTCTGCCGCCCATTTCGTGAGGAACAAACACGCCTGGAATGCTGATGCTTGCTCTGACTGCTTGTGAGACAGACCCTTCTTTAAACACAACCTTCTCCCCTGTTTCGAGGTCACAGGCGACCACCGCAAGGGGCATTCTTAATTCTTCGAATGTTTTCCCATATGTAAACGTGTGAATCAGCTGCAAAATTCGATTTCCTTTTAAAAGACCGATTTTTGGCAGTGTATAGTCAGCATAATACTTTCTTCTGAAGACAAGTGCAAGTTTTTTCATTTTTTCTACGTCTTGTCCTGCCGCATAAAAGCTCCCAACAAGTGCGCCAATACTGCTTCCTGCGATCATATCTACCTGTATCCCTTGCTTCTCAAGACTAGACAAAACCCCGATATGCGCCATTCCCCTCGCACCCCCGGAGCCTAATGCAAGCCCGATGATCGGTCGCTTCATGAAAATCCACCCTCCTCTTTCTATGCATATATACGAATCTATAGGTCTAAACATGCCCCTACTGCTCGTATAGTAATAGAAGACAGGCTCGGCAAATTTCTTATCACGAGCACGCCAATAGATCATAACGGCAAGGGGCGAAATCTCCATGAAAAAATGGAACACTCTGTTCATCGCTGCTTTTTTTATTTTTTTAACAGCCACTGTGATTACACACCCACAAGCCTCTTTGCAAGCGTCGAAAAATGGACTTGCAATGTGGTGGGAGGTTGTGTTTCCATCATTGCTTCCTTTTTTTATTTTGTCCGAGCTATTAATTAGTTTCGGGATTGTCAGATTTGTCGGAGTATTATTAGAGCCATTTATGCGCCCCATCTTCCGGGTGCCAGGTGTAGGCGGATTTGTCCTAGCAATGGGAATGGCTTCAGGGTTTCCTTCCGGTGCGAAATTAACGACAAGATTGAGGCAGGAAAGGCAGCTGACGCGGATCGAAGCAGAGCGTCTCGTTTCCTTTACAAATTCATCGAATCCATTGTTTATTTTCGGTGCGGTGGCTGTTGGTTTTTTTCATCACCCAGCTCTAGGCATTGTATTGGCAAGCGCACATTATTTAGGGAACCTTGCTGTTGGTGTGACGATGCGGGGATATAAAGCGAGGCATGATGCGCATTTAAGAAGCCGCAAGAAATTTTTATTCCCGCCGTTTAAAGAGGCATTCAATGCTCTTCATACAGCAAGACTCGCAGAGAAAAGACCGCTCGGCCAAATTTTAAGTGATGCAGTCATGTCATCAGTCCAAACACTCTTTATGATTGGCGGCTTTATTATCTTATTTTCTGTGTTTAGCAAAATGCTGTCAGTTGTCCATGTGACAGACCTTTTATCCATAGGGCTCGGATATATGCTGCAAACGATGCACCTTCCGCCAGAATTAGACCTTGCCATGATTGCTGGTTTATTTGAAATCACATTAGGAAGCCAGATGACGGGGTCACAGGAAGTCACCCTTCTCGCTAAAACCATTGTCGTCAGCTTTATTTTAGGATTCAGCGGGTTTTCTGTTCAAGCTCAAGTCGCCGGCATTCTAGCGGCAACCGATATCCGCTTTAAACCATTTTTCTTCGCCCGTTTGCTTCACGGGATTTATGCAGCTGTTTTTGCCTTTTTATTATTCAAGCCTCTTTATGTCTCTCGATCAGACATCGCTCTCCCAGCGGGTGCCTTTAATGCAGGCCAGCAGGTCGTCATGTTCAGCAGCGTGCTTTGGAATCAACTTGTGACAGCTGGTCCTTTGATCACACTTTGCAGCTTGATTGTGTATATCGCGCTCTACTATCGGAAATTAAAAAATGGATGAGTGCCAGGTGCACTCATCCATTAAATTTTTCCTTTAGCGCTGCTTCTACCTCTTTTGGTACAAGATCTTTGACTGCCCCATGATATTTCGCTACTTCTTTGACAATGCTGGAGCTTAAGAAGGAATATTGATTGTTGGTCATCATAAAAAACGTTTCAATTTCATCGTCTAACACTTTGTTCATTGAGGTGCCTTGCATTTCATACTCAAAGTCCGTCACAGCTCTTAGTCCGCGTAAAATGACTTTGGCTTCTTTTTGCTTCGCATAATCAACGAGAAGGCCGTGAAAGGATTCAACTTTGATATTTGGCAGCTCCTTCGTCGCTTGGCGAATAAGCTCACACCGTTCTTCAACAGTAAATAACGGTTTTTTAGATGAATTATTTAATACACATACATACACTTCATCAAAAATCTTTGCACCTCTTTTGATGATATCCAAATGCCCCAATGTGACTGGATCGAAGCTGCCCGGACAAACGGCTATGTTCCCCATATTAATTTCCCCGCTTTCTATAGATCGTAATACCAGTCAATCCGTACAGTTCCTGTCTTGTGATGTGAAGTTGTCCTGCTTCTTCTGGCAGCTTCACATCTTTGTCGTGCTCACACACGATCACGCCGTCATCTGTTAACAAGGCGTGCTCGTCAATCATTTCAAGAAGTGCTTTTAGCTGTTGATCTTTATAGGGCGGATCAAGGAAGATGGCTTGAAAGGATTCATCTCGTTTCACAACAGCTGCGAGTGCACGCTTTGCTTCATTTCGAAACACTTCACTTTGATCCATTAGCGACAATTGATTCAGGTTGCCTTTAATCGTCTGAATCGCCTTCATATCGCGATCAACAAATATGCAATGATCGAATCCTCTAGAAAGCGCTTCAATCCCTAAACCACCGCTTCCTGCAAATAAATCAAGAGCCCATCCGCCATCGAAATACGGGCCGATCATATTAAATATCGATTCTTTTACTTTATCTGTCGTCGGTCTTGTTGATTGACCTGGTACCGCTTTAAGTGTGCGGCCTTTTCTCGTTCCAGAGATGACTCTCATTTTTCCACCACTTTTTCTGCTTGCTTCTATTGGTCATTGTTGATGACAAAAAATTCAACATTATCTTACCACATCACTCCTCAAGGAACAATGCGCGGATTTTCATTCATTTTCTATGTATAGATCAAGAAATCCGGGGTCATACTACTTATAACAGCATCTGATGTGGTGCTGTTGCCAACCGCGGAGAAGACTTACGTTTCCCCATAAGTTCTTCCTCCGGTTTCTCCTCTCCCTTTGCCTTCTCCTTAATGAATCATTAAGAATAGAAGGACCCCGCGGGTGATGCCGCGGGGATTTTTTTGTGTCTTTAAAAGCCCACCTTATAATCATACTCTTTTGCTTTGTCCAATTTGGATTCGTACTCTAATTTAATAAAAGGTTTATATGAAGGCTCAACACGTTTCACAAATGGTAACGAGCTGAGCTTAGCCATATGGCGCTCAAGATCATTCATATCACAATAGATCACCGCATATTTCATTTTCCTTGAAATATAGTGAACATTCCCGAATTTTCTTAGCGCTTTAGACTGCTTTAACGAATGCAGCCAGACGACCATCCCTTGACGTTTGGTTTCCATCTTTTCACCTGCCGCTTTTCAATTCTTTTCATTCATTATGTAAAAGACGAGACATTCAAGTCTCGTCAAGATACTTTACAGCCGCAGCTGCCACCTGATCCACAGCCACCGCCGCATGATGATAGACCATCAAAATATGGGTTCCCTGTTGGAACTTTAATATATGCTGATACAGCTTGACCGATTTCAATACTAATCTCATCTAAGATGGATTGAATCGCTGTTTCTGCTTTTTTGAAATCAACCACTGTATCGTGAAGATCTAGCTTTCTTTTGACCTCACGCATTTCCTTTGAGATCGTTCTATAGTCCGGATGGTATTTGCCGAACCGCTGCACATCCTCATATTGCTCTTTTACTTTTGTAAAATGGGCAATAATTTGTTGGGCTTCTTCGTCTTGCTGGAGACGCTTAAAGCAGTTGCGGTAATGTTCAGCCTCCTCCGACTGAAGAATCATGGCAGCCAATTGATTTGCTTCCTCTTGGAGCTCCACAGATTCGATTGTCGCATACATAAATGTTGCACCTCCAATTCATAGTTTACCACGAAACCTATGGATCAGAAAATGCTTTTACGTGACAAATACATCCCATGTTTCTCTTTTCTGTTTATATTCTGGATGACGAGAATTCAGCACAACGGTCATTTTATGCTTTCCTTTTGAAAGGTGCTTGACCACAAATGCCGCAGTATACTCATTCCCTGCACGTTTCCCGTCTACATACACTGTGAAATATCCCGCCTTCTCGTTCTTTTTTAGACGCTCTGGCTGAAGATGAAAATCTTGAAGTGTACTTTCTATATAGACCGACGATCCCTGCACTTTGTATTTCAAAAAGCCTTGCTGCTTCATTTCGCTTTTGGCTTGCTGCATGACTGGTAATGCTGGGTCTTGCTTGATCACTTGCTCTTCTCCATGTTGACTTTGACACCCGGTAACAAGAAAAAGCAATGCGCCTATTGACAGCATCCATTTCATCATCTGATTCTCCTTTCATCTACTTTTATAGGATGCTCAGGAAATAGACATCTTAATCAACTCAAAAAAGCCTCAACCGGCTCCATTTTGATTGCGCATTGCTTGGAACATTTGAATCATCATTTCAGCCATTTGGACGCTATTGCTCAACTGACTTACACGATGAGGAATGGTTTTTTCGTAAAAGTTCATTTTATCTAATTCAAAGGACGATAGATTTTCAGGATGTCGCGTCAGCTGTCTGTACCAGAGAGGACGCTGCCTTATGAATTTGATTCGATCCTCTTCGGCCATGACAAATTCCTGTACTTCTTTTCGCACCAGAAGCATCCCCTTTCACTTAATCTTTCCTGAAGGAGAATGGGTGCTGACTGCCTCCAGATGAACCTTTCTTTGAACCATTGGATGAAAATTGGCCGAGTAAGCTTTGTAAAGAGGAAATAGACTGGCTCATTTTGTTAATCTGTTCATTCATTTGATCAGCGTCCATTTTTTTCACAGCAGAAACCATTTTAGACATAAAATCTGCTTTTCCTGCTTCACTTGGCTTAGAGGCTTTTTCTTCTTTAGTGTCTTCAGATTTCGATTGCCGGTAAGGTGACCACATCTCATCTTCCTCACCAAACATGACCCAATTCTCGTAGACACTTTGCCAGCTTTTTTCTTGCGTTTGCACTTCTTGAATTAACTTCGGATGGCGTCTGACGAATTGTTTAAATTCATCAATGGATGTTTGTTTTTGCTTGTTTGTCATATCCTCACCCCCCATACAAATGCCTACTATACTATATACACCAGCATCTATTTTGGTGAGCCTCTTTTTAAACATCAAAAAAACAGCTGCGACTTATGCAGCTGCTTTCGTTTAAGATGATTTCTTGATGAAATTCTGGGTGTAATATTTTTCTTTCACCCCTACGCCAAGATGCGTGTAATCTTTATTTAATAACGCCTTCCTGTGACCTTCACTATTGAGCCAGCCCTCTACCGCTGCAGGTCCATCGACATAGTTATAGGCAATGTTTTCACCTGCGAGCTGAAAGCCCACCTCGCCTCTTTCTAACCGGTCTTTCAGCGTACCGTATTTTTTAGATTCATGGGAGAAATAATGATTCTCTTTCATGTCCTCACTATGCATAAAGGCCACTTCAGAGGTTTCATCATCCCACTTTAAGATCGGCAGGTTGTACTTATGGCGGATAATATTGGTCATATCAAAAATTTGTTTTTGACTGGATGTTTCGATATCTTTCCACTTTTCGCCCGATATCGGCTCAGGTTCTACCAATTGACCTCGGTAGACGACCTCATACGGCTTTTGTTTCACAAATGTATCTGCGTTGAAGGCCCTGATACTTGAAAGGGTGCTTTCAAACTTATCCATGTAAAGCTGAACATACACATCATCTCCCACTTTCACAGTGGGTCTTGTATTCATATCATCTTCTGAGAATTCAAAGCGGTATGAATTTTGTTCATCCTCTACATGAATGTAAGGTGCAATTTGTGTTTTCTTAAATACTTCACTCGTGGCTTGACCGATTTTAAATGGTTCTACATTCAGTCCGTCTCCTGTTGCAAACAAGGTCACCACTTTACTATCCTTTACCCCTACTTGAATATAGTGCTTCTTCGATTGGTTGTAAATCCACCAGTCATAATCATATGCGGAAGGATCAATGCGATCTGGTTCTCCCAGCTGTTTAAGCACTTCGTTTGAAGATTTCCCCATAAAGGACATGAGCCCCTTCTTTGGGATATTGATCGGCTTATCGCTAGATGTTTCTTCATTAGACACCTTCGGTTCATTGCTGTTTTCTTTTTCTGGTGAAGATCCATATTGAATAAACAGAACGTACGTTCCAGATATAATCAGGAGGATGAGGAGTGTTTTGAGCACAGTTTTCAAATAAACACCTCCGTTAAATTGGCAAGGTACAAAAAGTACCTTCTACTGTCATTTAAACAAAACTTGCTCCATTTATCAACGACAATACAGCCTATTTAACACGAATTTAAAATATGCCCCTCTTAATGAAGAAATCCTTGTCCATGATCTTGATCCTGTTGAGAGATTTCTGTCAGTGCATCTCCCGCGCGATCATTTGATAAATCTTCGACAGATAAATCTCCAAGAGCGACAATTCCTGTTAATGCGCCGTTTTTCACAACGGGAATGCGGCGGAGCTGATGCTCTGACATGAGTCGGACAATTTCTTCAAGCGTTGCATCTTCTTCAGCTGTTAGTACTTCCTTTGTCATCAGCGAGCCCACTTCCTGTGAATTTGGCTTTTTTTCTGCAATGCCTCTAAGCACAAGGTCACGGTCTGTCACTATTCCAACGAGCTGATCTCCGTCAACTACTGGAATGGCACCGATGTCAGCATCTCTCATTTTGACTGCTGCTTCATACGTATTGTCATCCTGCTGACATGTCACTACTTTTTTTGTCATAATATCTTTGATTTTTTTCGTTTTCACGTTAATTCCTCCATCCGTTATTTTCTTTATTACTGTAACCAGCTTATAAAAGAACATACCTTTCACAGTTGAAAGTTTAACGCTTTCATACTATGATTGTCAGTAAAGGGAAATTTTATAAGGAGGGGTTTTGGGTGAAGTTTGAAGGTACGGGGATTGAAGAGGTATCAGCTGACTTAAATAAATTAGATTTCATTATGGAAAGTGAAGGATTTGTACGAGCCGATCAATGGGATTATGAGCGTGTGACGTACGACAGAAAGTACAGCATGGTAGAGGGAACCTTTTATTTACGAATTTCCGGCTACGCCACTGAAGGAGATGTCGGTTCCAAAAAGGCACACATCCAGCTTCTAACACCATTACTTGGAAAACATTATTATCCACATGGCGTTGAATATGGCGAAGGCGAAGAATTCCCTAAGTCTCTCATCCAATCAAGCAAAAAAACACTCGCACAGCTGAAGGAAAAACTAGAAGCCATGACGGCTGAAGCATAAAACAAGGCTAAAATGATCTTTTAGCCCTTTTTCTAAGATGAAAGCACAGCCAGTCGGCTGTGCTTTTTTATTCATATTTCGGAATAAGCGCATCTGGTACGGCATCTTTTGCTCTTTCTTTTCTTGCCCAGTCAAAGAAGACAACAGCAAGAATAGAGCCGTACACAATCTCCTGAATAATTTTCATCAAAATGGCACCTAGCTGCTGATCCTCTAGCAGCGGCAAGGTGTGGAACATATCAGGACCAGTGAGAGCAAGGCCTGCAAGCATATCACTTGGCACACATAAATGCAGTGCTTGTATCCATGCACCTGCATCAGAATAGGTTGCATAGATCGGTGCCTCACTAAACATGATGAGTGCACAGGCCGGAGTCATCAATATCCCGTCTGCCATGATATATCCAAGCTTCAAAATGCCTGTGATCTGCGGCAGACTTTGGACTTTATGGACAAGCGGCCACCACATGAAAAAGGCAGCGATAAAAATAACAACCGTCATCAATGCATGGTAAAACGGATCTGTTTTCACAAAATCAAACACAAGTGGAATGTGATACAGCGAAAACAAGCCGTTAAACCCAAGCAGTGCAATTAAAGGCTTGGAAAACAAACGGAAAAAGGCTTGAATACCTGGTATTTGAATGATCCGCTCCCAGATGGCTGCAGGCAATCCTGTAATAAGGAGAGGCGGGATGACTAAATAGAGCACCGCCATTTGCGCCATATGTGCACTAAACATAATATGCCCCATTAAATCAATTGGGCTCCCTTTCACAGCATATAACAGAACAAGCCCCGTCAGAAATAACGTTTTCTCTTTCACGGTCGCACGGTGCTTCCCCTTTGTCACAAGAAGCAGATAAAGAGCAGCTGCTATCACAATACAAGTCAAATAATAAGGGCTCCATAATGCCCGAAATCCGAATATTTCTAAGTTCTCCATTGCTGCGCCTCCTTCAAGGGCAAAGCGGGTTTACCACCATATAATGGTCAAAAAGGCTAATACGGTAATAAACGCAACAAACACACCTGAGTATAGAAACAAGGCGGGTGTTTCATGCCCTTTTTGGTTCATGTGCATAAAATAATAAAGCTGAAAAGCCACCTGAATGCCTGCAAGCAGTAAAATAAATGGTACTGCGAACCAATTTCCAACGTCTTCTGAGGCGATCGTTAAAAACGCAACAAATGTTAATCCAATCATCAAGCCGAAAGAAATGAGCTGATGCTTCATTTCTTCGGCATTTTTCTTTTTACGATATACAAGGTCGACTTTGGACTGATTTGTGTTTTTATTTCCCATTCTTATCCCACCATTCCCATTAAATATACAACGGTAAAGATGAAGACCCACACAACATCAATGAAGTGCCAATAGAGACTTGCCACATAATATTTCGGTGCATTGTATAAATCGAGTCCGCGTCTCATATTTCGAATCATGAGAGCGGTAATCCAGCAAAGTCCGAAGGCGACGTGAGCTCCGTGAGTTCCTACAAGTGTATAGAAGGAAGAACCAAGAGCTGAGCTGGTAATCGTAAATTCATACGCATGCACGTAGTGATAAAACTCATAAATCTCAACCCCTAAAAATCCAGCACCTAAAAGGACCGTGATACCAAGCCAAAGCTGCATCTTTTTAAAGGCAAAGTTTTTCATATGATACATGGCATACACACTCGTTAAACTGCTCGTTAATAGAAGCATTGTGGCAATAAAGACAAGTGTGAGGTCAAACATATCAGTTGTTTTTGCTCCGCCTGCATTTGAGTTTTTCAGCGCCAAATACGTGGCGAAAAGCGATGCAAACAGAACGGTTTCTCCTCCAAGAAACAGCCAGAACCCGACAAACTTATTCTTCCCTTCTAACGTGGCTTTCTCAGGAGAAGCCGGAAAGGTTTCCGCCGTCATTTTTTGTGGTTCCATTATGCTTTCACCCCTTTATCATCGTCGTCGGTCAAATCTTCTTTGTGAATATGGTATCCATGATCATCTTTCAGAGACCTAACGAGCATGGTCGCAAACGTAATACCAAGACCAATGAAGATCACTGGAAGCCCCCAGTCGTGCTCTTGGCGATACATGAAACCAAACGCTGACACAAATAGACCGAATGAGATAATGACAGGCAAAATGGAGTTATTCGGCATGTGAATATCATCGAGCGGTTCAGATGCTGTCATTCCTTTTTTACCATCCATTTTTTCAATCCATAATGGATCTAGTCCTCTCACAAGCGGAAGCTGTTTGAAGTTGTATTCTGGTGGAGGCGAAGACACTGCCCATTCAAGTGTTCTTCCATCTCCCCAAGGATCGCTCGATACACGCTCCCCTTTTGCTGTTGTCCAGATGATGTTAATCAGCATGATCACAACAGCTACAAACATAAACAGTGCCCCAATCGTACTGATCAAGTTCCCAAGCTCGAGACCCTGACCTGGCAGGAATGTAAAGACCCGGCGCGGCATACCCCATAGACCGAGAAAATGCTGGATAAAGAAAGTTAAATGGAAACCGATGAAAAACAGCACAAAGCCAATTTTTCCAAGTTTCTCATTCAGTATCTTTCCAAACATCTTCGGCCACCAGTAATGCACACCTGCTAAAATACCGAATACAACCCCGCCGATAATGACGTAATGGAAATGCGCCACAACAAAATACGTATCATGGAACTGATAATCCGCTGCAGCTGCCGCAAGCATGACCCCGGTTACCCCGCCAAGTAAGAACGACGGAATAAAGGCAACAGAATAAAGCATCGGCGTTGTAAACTTCACATTACCGCCCCATATCGTGAGCAGCCAGTTGAACACTTTAATTCCTGTTGGCACCGCAATTGCCATGGTCGCTACGGCAAAGATCGCATTGGCGATAGGTCCAAGCCCTGTTGTGAACATGTGATGCGCCCACACCATGAATCCAAGGAAACCAATCAATACAGTAGCGAACACCATGGACGAGTAGCCAAACAGTCTTTTTCTTGCAAACACAGGAATGATCTCAGAGAAGATTCCAAATGCCGGCAGGATCAAGATATATACTTCCGGGTGTCCGAAAATCCAGAACAAATGCTCCCAGATGATTGTATTCCCTCCAAGCTCTGGATTGAAAAAGCTCGTGTCAAACATTCTATCAAGCATCAGCATCGCAAGCCCTGCTGTCAGCGGCGGGAATGCGAATAAAATAAGTGCGGAGGCGACAAATGTCGTCCAAGTAAAGAGCGGCATTCTCATATACGTCATACCAGGCGCTCTCATATTAATAATCGTTGCAAGAAAGTTAATCCCGGCAATCAGCGTACCAATACCCGCTATCTGCAAACCTAAAATATAGAAATCCATTCCATGCCCTTCTGAATTCAGCGTGAGCGAAGCGTATGCAGTCCAGCCTGCATCAGGTGCTCCGCCCATAAACCATCCAAGGTTTAAGAAAATTCCTCCGAAAAAGAATAACCAAAAACCAAGTGAATTCACAAACGGAAATGCTACGTCACGCGCACCAATTTGAATTGGTACAACCGCATTCATTAATGCAAATAAAAGCGGCATAGCTGCAAGGAAAATCATTGTCGTTCCATGCATCGTCATGATTTCATTGTAAACCCCTGCACTGACAAAATCACTTTCAGGGATGGCTAGCTGAATACGGATAAACATCGCTTCGATTCCGCCAACCAAAAAGAAAAATCCCCCTGCCACTAAATATAATATGGCAATTTTTTTGTGGTCAACCGTTGTCAAGTAATCCCATAAGACAGCGCCAAACCCCCGCTTTTTAGCTATTGTACTCACCATGAAATCCCCCTCTTATCTCCCATTTGCCCCTTTTCATATAGATGTCTTTCTTCACGATCCTTTAAACAGACTATGTCTGACAGATGACGACTTCTCGGTTGTAGAGACATATTCGGGAGCTCTTAACAAAAACTTCACATCGATCACATACCCTCTTACATATTTGCTCTAGTTGTTACTCGACTTTAAGACCTTTTAAATACTCGTAAAGTGCATCTGCTTCTGAGTCATTTAATTTAGGGTACGTTCCTGTCATCTTATTACCTGGTTTAAAGCTTTCTGGATCTTTCAGCCATGCTTTCACATTTTCTTTGTTCATGTCTTTGATTCCAGCTACTTTCGTCCGTTCTCCGAAGGTCGCAAGGTTTGGTGCTGTCCTTGCTGCTTCCGGCCGTTCGTCACCAGGCTCTACTGCGTGACAGCTTAAACAGTTTTTCTCTTTAAATAGCTTTTCACCCTCTAAAGCGAGATCTTTTGTGGATTCAGGCTTCTTGTAATCAGCCATTTTTTTCGTCCATCCTAAGAACTCATCTTGAGAAAGCGTTTTAACTTTAAAGTCCATTAAAGCATGTGACGGTCCGCAAAGCTCCGCACATTTCCCGTAGAAATATTCCCCTGCATCTTTCGTTCGTTTCGAGTCAAAGATTAAATAAAATTTGTTCTCATTATCTGTGTTTGTATCAATTTTACCGCCAGCCGATGGAACCCAGAATGAGTGTTTGACATCGGATGCTTTTAGCTTAAAGTACACCTTTTGATCTGTTGGTACGATCAATTCCTGACTTGTGACAATCCCATAATCAGGGTATTCAAATTCCCACCAATATAAGCTGGCCCTTACATTCACAACAAGTGTCTTTTCAGGATCTCGTTTTTTCTTATCCATAGCGCTTGTATCCCCTAGTTCAAGCGTGTATGCCACAACAGGTACAACGAGAATAATAAGTAGAAGAATCGGAATCGCTGTCCATGTGATTTCCAAGTTGCGGTTCCCTTCCACCTGCTTTGGAATCGTATCTTCTCCCACTTTAGAACGTTTGAATTTAATGATGACGTAAAAGAAAATGATCGATACAACAATGACGACAAGAACCATAATAAGTGTACTCAGTACCGTTAGGAAAAACTGTTTATCTGCTACTTCCCCAACTGGCTTGAGTGTTGATAAGTATGGTTCACCACAGCCCGCCAAAACGAGCGTCAGTAAGAGAAACAGTGAATAAACACGCCATTTTCTTATCATAATTTGTCCCAACCCCTTTTGCTTGATCTCCTTTGCCTTTCGCTTTTTACCTCTTATTTATAAAATCACTTCTCACCCATCTATAACCCCCGCCTCTTATAAAAGCACTTACATTTCCTCTTTTCATAAAAAAATGATGTTTTTACTCAAAATACCATCTATGTATAAACAGAAAGCCGCCTAAATAGAACTGAATATCAGGCGGCTTTCATAGTTGTTAGAAAATGTTGTGTTATAAGATATAGCCATTGTTTTGATGTGATCAAAGTGTATTTCACTCTAGAATAGTGTAATAATAATCATCGCTACGAAAAAGATGGTTAAGTAGTTTAATGAATAAACGAACATGAGCGTTGACCACTTCATGACGTCTTTCATTTTAAAGCCCATAAGGCCAATAACAAGCCATCCAATATTAAGCAGTGTACCAAGTGCGACAATCGGCCATCCTAATCCACCTAAGAAAAATGGAAGTGGAAGAAGACATGCTGTCCAAATGATGATTTGGCGTTTTGTGACTTCAAAGCCGTAAACAACTGGCAGCATTGGAATGCCCGCCTTACGGTAATCTTCTGTTTTCTTAATCGCAAGTGATAGGAAGTGCGGGATTTGCCAAATGAACAGAATCATAAACAAAACCCAAGCCGTTGTGTCGATTGTACCTGTTACAGCTGTCCAGCCAATTAATGGCGGAACCGCGCCAGATACACTTCCGATAACTGTATTGATGGTGTAATGGCGTTTAGACCACATGGTGTAAAGAACCGCATAAGTAAAGACTCCAATAAATCCAATCACTGCTGATGTAATGGTTGTCATCAGAAGCATAATGAGTCCTAATACAACAAGCAGAATGCCAAATGCATACGCTTGCCCCGGCTGAATTTTACCTGTAACCGTCGGTCTTGTTTTTGTTCTTTCCATTAATATATCAATATCACGGTCAAACGCATTATTAATCGCGCATGAACCGGCAATAATAAGAGAAGAACCAATCATTGTTAACAGCACAATATCAAGATTTCCAAGAAAACTCATACCTGTAAAATAAAAAGCAAGCCACATTCCAGTAAATGTCGTAATGAAATTGGAATTGACGATGCCCATTTTAATCAGAGCAAGAAAATCTTTCCACGCTGTTGTTTCTTCTATTTGTCCATGAATAGCTGCTTCCGCGGCTGTTTTGGAATTTGCCAATGTGTATAACCTCCCTTGCCCAAACCTTCAAACGAACGAATGACACGTAAAATCATTACAACTCTATCATACAAGATAAACAGCTGTAAAAAAACATCCTATTAAATAATAAACGACAAACTTGAAGTTATTTGTGAACTTTTCGTGAATTTATTAGGATATATGTGTGTTTCAGAAGGCGGTGCAAAATGAAATATTCTCTCCTCTATTTCTATCAGACTGTCAAAGAAAGATCAAGCACTCTAAATCTGTAAACTTTGTGAACTAACATATCATTTTTTTGTGAACTTTGGTCATTATGAATTGCAACAGAACACGCATTTGGCTTAAACTTGAGAGCATGTGAGGTTTTCATTTACATCAGAAGTTTTTTAGAGAAGGTGAAATAATTTGATGAAATTTGCTTTAAGGCTATTGAGCGTGATCACAACATTTGTGATGCTGATCGTACTGATTGGCGGTGCGCTTGTTACGAAAACCGGTTCGGGTCTTGGCTGCGGTAGACATTGGCCCCTTTGCCACGGTCGTTTCTTTCCTGAAATGAATCCCGCTTCCATCATCGAATGGAGTCACCGCATGTCAACAGGGGTTTCCACCATTCTTGTTCTGGCACTAGCGGTCTTATGCTGGAAAAAAATTAGTCCAGTATTCCGTGAAACCAAATTTTTGGTCATCATGTCCATTATATTCTTAGTGCTTCAAGCGCTTTTAGGAGCTCTTGCCGTCGTATTTGGTTCTAACGCACTTGTGATGGCACTGCATTTCGGTATTTCACTCATTTCATTTGCTTCAGTATTACTGCTTGCCCTTCTTGTCTTTGAAGCAACCAGATCTGAAACAAAACTTGTGAAGCCGCTTCATATCGGCAAAAAGATGCAGTTCCATATTTATGGGTTGATCACGTATACGTATATCGTTGTCTATACGGGTGCTTATGTGAGACATACAAAGTCAAGCCTTGCTTGCTCTGTCTTCCCGTTTTGTTCAAAAGACGGTGCGCTTCCAACTTATTTTAATCAGTGGGTTCAAATGTCTCACCGAGCAGCAGCACTTCTTTTATTCGTCTGGATATTTGTCGCTATGTTCCATGCCATGAAACATTATAAAGAACAGAAGCAGCTGTATTATGGATGGATCATCTCAGCCATTCTGATTACACTTCAAGCCATTTCAGGTGTGATGTCTGTTTATTCTCAGCTTGCACTTGGTTACGCGTTGGCTCATTCATTCTTTATTTCTTGTTTGTTTGGGGTACTATGCTACTTCTGCTTACTTATTGCCCGGTTTAAATATGAAAGCAAAGAGCCATTTAAATAAGATTTACATCCCCCTATCATGCCGAAAGGGGGATTTTTTTATTGTTGTTTTGCTTCTTCGAATAGCGAGATGGCTTTTTTGCGTCTTTCCCCGTGATCAACTGTTGGCAGCGGGTATGTATCCCCTAGTACACAGCTCGATTTCAGTTGTTCATCGATCGGCATTTTACTTGGTTCATGAATCCATTTTTCATCGACATGCTTAAGCTCTGGTACATATCTTCTAATATATTCCCCGCTCGGATCAAATCGCTTTGACTGAGTCGTTGGGTTAAAAATACGGAAGTATGGAACGGCATCTGTCCCAACAGAAGCTGCCCACTGAAATCCTCCGATATTCGAAGCCTCATCATAATCCACAAGCTTTTTTGCAAAATACGCTTCTCCCTTTCTCCAATCAATCAAATAGTCCTTTGTTAAAAATGAGGCGGTGACCATTCTTAAACGGTTATGCATCCAGCCTTCCTCATTTAACTGCCGCATCCCTGCATCGACGAGGGGAAAGCCTGTTTCACCTTTACACCATGCGTTAAACAGCGTCTCATCTTCATTCCATTTCATCCCTTGAAACGCCGAATTAATTTCTTTTTCTTTCATCTCTGGATAATGAGCATAAATCATATGGTAAAAATCTCGCCACGCCAGCTCTTTGATAAAGGTTTCTCTGCCCTCGTCTTCAAACAGCGCTTCCTCATGAACCGCATGAAAGATCGTTCGGATTGAGATTGTCCCTGTTTTCAAGAAACGTGACAGCTTGCTCGTTCCAAAAACAGATGGAATATCTCGTTTTTCATGGTAACGTGTTAATCTTTTTTGGATAAAGTCATGCAGCGTGTTCATCGCTTTGTGTGAGCCGATTTGATCAAATTTCCTTGAGCATCTCATGATCATGCTGCGTAGTTTGTCATTCCCTTCATGCGAAAGTGACTCATCACAAATCGTATGAGCGCTGCTGAGAAATGATTTGTCAACTTTTATCACAGGCTGCTTCTCTTGCTTTCGCCATGATTGATAGTATGGAGTAAACACTTGATAATGAGTGCCATCCGCTTTTAAAATATCTTGCGCCCCGTGAAGGTGTGTATCTTGCCATTTTGACACATGAATGCCCTTCTTTTCTAAAAAATCGGTTACGTGATGGTCACGCCTTTGTCCGATTCCCACTTGATCTTCATTAAAAAAAACAGCTTTGATGTCATACAGATCGATAACTTGCTGAAAGGCACGCAAGACATCTCCATAGAGAAGGTGAACATACATTTGAGATTCTCTTGCTTCCTTGACGAAATGCGCCACGTTTTGGAAAAAATGTTCGTTGTTTAAATCGAGGTCCATTTCAGTAAAGAATGGATCTAGATGATAAAGAGCAAATAATTTGTACTCGTGTTTTTTTGCATATGTGATCGCTTTTGATAAGGCGATATGATCATCTAATCGCATATCCCGGCGAAACCATATCATAACAGTTTTGTCCAACCTTCTTCACCTCACTCTATAGTGTAATCACTCTCACTTGCTGCTGCACATTTTAATGCGCTCAAAAAAAAGACACATCACGGTGGATGTGTCTCACTTCTTATTCAGGCTTTAATACAATGAGCAGATCACCGGTTTGAATCGGTTCTCCATTTGTCACATGTATTTCATCTACGACCGCAGAAAATGGGGCTTGTACAGTCGTTTCCATTTTCATGGCTTCGTTGATCATCAAATGCTCGCCTTGTGAAATTTTTTGTCCTTTTTCCACGAGTACTTTAATGACAGTGCCTGGCATCGACGCGGCGATGTGATTTGGATTCGAGCGGTCCGCCTTCATTTTTTCTTGAACGGAGGATTTGATGCTTTCATCCTTAATCACCACTTCACGCGGCTGGCCATTTAACTCAAAGTAAAGAACTCTTGTGGCATCTGGATTCGGTTCGCCAATTGATACGAGTTTGACAATAAGGGTTTTTCCTTTTTCGATTTCTACCTCAATCTCTTCTCCAAGTCTCATCCCGTAGAAGAACGTTGGTGTATCAAGAACAGAGATGTCACCATAGCTTTCTGCTGTTTGGACAAATTCAGAAAAGACTTTTGGATATAGGGCATACGCAATTGCGTCTTGCTCTGTTAACGTCAGATCATGAGATTCTTTGAACTGCTTCTTAATGTCTTCAAAGTCCACTGGCTTCAGCTTCTCACCAGGTCTAACAGTAAGAGGCTCTTCCCCTTTTAAAATCAGCTTTTGCAGTTTTTCTGGGAATCCGCCATGCGGCTGGCCTAAATAGCCTTTAAATAATTCAACAACAGAATCCGGGAAGTCTAATGTTGCTCCTTTTTCATAGACATCTTCTTCTGTTAGATCATTTTGCACCATATAAAGTGCCATATCTCCAACTACTTTAGAGGATGGTGTTACCTTTACAATATCACCAAACATGTCATTCACACGTCTGTACATTTCCTTTACTTCATTCCAGCGTTCGCCAAGACCGACACCTTTCGCCTGCTGCTGCAAGTTACTATATTGACCGCCAGGCATTTCATGCTCATAAATTTCTGTATGAGGCGAATTCATGCCGCTTTCGAATTCATGATAGTATTTTCTGACGGAATCCCAGTATTGAGAAAGGCGTTCGACAGATTGAACATTCATGTCTGGCTTTCTTTCATGTCCTTCTAAAGCATAATAAAGTGAGCTTGCACTTGGCTGCGATGTGAGTCCTGCCATAGAGCTGACGGCAACATCTACAATATCAACACCCGCATCAATCGCTCTTGCATAGGTGAACAGTCCATTTCCACTCGTGTCATGCGTATGAAGATGGATAGGGATTGTAAGCTCATCTTTTAAAGCAGAGACTAGCTCATAGGCTGCCTGCGGTTTTAATAATCCCGCCATATCTTTAATACCTAAAATATGTGCGCCGGCAGATTCAAGCTCCTTCGCAAGAGATACATAGTACCCAAGATCATATTTTGGACGAGATGGATCAAGGATATCCCCCGTATAACAAATAGCCGCCTCTGCCACTTTGCCTGATTCCCGAACAGAATCAATGGCAAGCGTCATGCCTTTGACCCAGTTTAAGCTATCGAAAATACGGAACACGTCAATGCCTGCCTCGGCAGATTCTTTTACAAATGCTTTGATCACATTATCCGGATAGTTTGTATATCCGACAGCGTTTGATGATCTTAATAGCATTTGGAACAGTGTGTTTGGCACTTCTTGACGAAGCTCTTTCAATCGTTCCCACGGATCTTCTTTTAAGAAACGGTACGCGACATCAAATGTAGCCCCGCCCCACATTTCCATACTAAACAGCTCTGGCCATAAACCTGCTGTTGGCTGGGCAACTTTCTTTAAATCATGAGTTCTGAAGCGTGTCGCAAGCAGAGACTGATGCGCATCTCTAAAGGTTGTATCAGTTAAAAGGACGTTATTTTGTTCTTTCACCCAGTTGGCAAGTCCTTCAGGTCCATGCGTATCTAACAATTGTTTTGTCCCAGACGGGATCTCTTGATTGAGAGGAAGCTTCGGTACGTCTGGCTTGTCAAAATGAGGCTTCTTTTTCTCCGCAATACCAGGGAACCCATTAATGGTAACGTTACCAATATAAGTTAACATTTTCGTTCCGCGGTCTTTTTGCTTAGGGAAATTAAATAGCTCTGGCGTCGAGTCGATAAACGATGTATCGTATTCTCCTTTTAAGAATTTCTCATGCTTAGCTACGTTTTCAAGAAATGGGATGTTTGTTTTAATCCCGCGAATCCTGAATTCTTGTAAATTTCGGACCATTTTAGCAGCCGCTTGATCAAATGTGAGCGCCCATGTGGACAGCTTGACCAATAGTGAATCGTAATAAGGTGTAATGACCGCACCTTGGAAACTGTTCCCTGTATCAAGACGTACACCAAATCCCCCACCTGAACGGTAGGCCATAATTTTTCCTGTGTCTGGCATAAAGTCATTGAGCGGATCTTCTGTTGTGACCCTTGATTGAATGGCAAAGCCGTGTGTAAAGATATCTTCCTGCTTTGGAATACCAACTTCTTTGCTGTGAAGGTTATGCCCCTTTGCAACAAGAATTTGGGTTTGGACGATATCGACACCTGTGATCATTTCTGTGATCGTGTGTTCTACCTGCACCCTTGGATTAACTTCAATAAAGTAAAACTCTCCATTTGCAACAAGGAATTCTACAGTCCCAGCATTAATGTACGATACATTCTGGGCCAGCTGAACAGCTGCTTCGCAAATATCTTCACGCAATTGATTTGTTAGAGATACACTTGGCGCCACTTCAATGACCTTTTGATGCCGCCTTTGAACAGAGCAGTCACGCTCATATAAATGAATGATATTGCCGTGATTGTCACCAATCACCTGCACTTCAATATGTTTTGGATTCTCAATCAGCTTTTCAACGTATACTTCGTCATTTCCAAAAGCAGCTTTTGCCTCTGACTTCGCACGGTCATAGGCTTCCTTCAGCTCTTCTTTTGATCTGACAATCCGCATACCACGGCCGCCGCCGCCTAGTGAAGCTTTAATAATAAACGGGTAACCGTATTCTTCACCGAATTTTTCGACTTCTTCGACCGAATCAACTGGTCCGTCACTTCCTGGAATGACTGGAATACCAGCTTTTTTCGCTTCTTCTCTCGCTTTTACTTTATCTCCAAACATATCTAAATGCTGAGAAGTTGGACCGATAAATTGAATGCCTTCCTCTTCGCATCGTCTTGCAAAATGAATGTTTTCGGATAAAAATCCGTAGCCTGGATGAATCGCATCCACGTCATTTCGTTTTGCAATTTCAATGATCCCCTCGATATCAAGGTAGGCATCAATTGGTTTCTTTCCTTCTCCAACTAGATATGCTTCATCTGCTTTATAGCGATGATAAGAGCCAGAGTCTTCTTTGGAATAAATGGCCACTGTACGTAAGTTGAGCTCCGTACAGGCCCTGAAGACTCTGATAGCGATTTCCCCTCTGTTTGCAACTAGAACCTTTTGAATTGTTCTCTGTGACATTCTCACTCCTCCATATCCCTTAAAATTTTATATGTACTCTATAATAAAGGAAGAAATGAAAACTGTACACTTTTGTTTTCTAAAGATTCAAAGTTTTCTGCAATCCATTTTTTTCAACCGATGGTTTGCTCATTGATTTTTTCTTTTTATAACGCTCTTTATATTCAGTAAACATGCTGATATTCAGCAGCATGCCCATACAGATGCTAAGTAAAATGATGGACGATCCTCCGTAGCTGATAAACGGAAGTGTCACCCCAGTGATCGGAATAAGACCTGAAACACCGCCTAAATTGATACAAGTTTGGATCGCAATCATGGAGGAAATTCCTATTGCAAGCAAACTTCCAAACGGATCTTCACACTTTCTCGCAATATAAAAACCTTTCACGACGATGAAACCAAGAAGAGCGATAACGAAAAACACGCCGAAAAAACCAAGCTCTTCCGAGATAATTGCCATGATAAAGTCTGTGTGCGGTTCTGGCAGATACCCGTACTTTTGAACGCTTTCTCCTAGACCGAGTCCAAAAAAGCCACCTGATCCAATCGCATAATATGAATTGATTAATTGATGTCCAGTAGCCCCTGCATCTTTAAATGGATCTTGGAAACTCTCAAAACGTCCGAGACGATTTTGCGTGAAAATTTTATCCCAAAAAAGAATAATAAACGGGGTCAGAACAACCATCACTACACTAAATAGCGCCAGCAACTTCGCAAGCGTTTTGCCGCTGAAACCTGAGCATAAAATCATCGCAAGGGCAATCATGCCAATAATGAAGGCTGTCCCATAGTCTGGCTGCAACATGATAAATCCGCACAGGATAGAGACAATCACGATTGGAGGTGTGACACCTCTTAAAATATGATCAATATAATGCTGCTTTTTTGCATACACCGCAGCAAGATAAATAATGACAACAATTTTCACAAATTCGGCTGGCTGAAGACGAAGCGGGCCTAATTTGATCCAGCTTCTTGCATTCCCTGCAATATGACCGAAAAAGTACACATAGATCAGGGAAAAAACTGCAAGCACCAGCATGCCAATCTGGAATTTCTTATTTGAAAACACCTGATATGGAACTAGTGCTGCAAAGATCAAAATGACGGCTCCAACAATCATAAATAAAAGCTGTTTCTTAAAGAAATTATCTGGCGCGGCATCGTATCTGATAACAGATGTAATCATACTTGAGCTATACACCATAACCAAACCGAATGCGCTGATTAAGATAATGGCGAACAATAATGAGTAGTCATACGATTTTAGCATTCTCTTTAACATATAATCCTCTTCCTAACGTCTGTTTCTACTGCTTGATATCTTCTTAGCTGTTCTTATTCTACTACATTTTCTCCGTTTGATCCCGTTTTACCTCTTTTATATTGTTCGTCATTCATGAAAGAATCAAGTCCGTTTGCCGTTAATCCATCAAAAGAAAATAGAGGACAAAAAAACTCAAACTTAGTTGTGGAAGTTTGAGTTTTCAATCGTTATTTTTTTGTGAACGCATCATGAAGTGCGGAAAGCTCTCTCTCAAGTTTATCGAGTAGTTTCTTACCTTCATGTTGATCAACTAATCCAAGCCGGACAGCGAAATCAATTTCTCTCGATAATCCGAACATTTGAGTATCTAAAACCTCTTCATAAAGAGGACATTGCGGCATCGTTAAGTTGTCCATTTGCACTTGGATCAATTTTAAAATTTTATCTGCATCCAATTTTAATAAAGCCAGTGCTTTTTGCCGATGATCGACTAAAATTTCTGACGCCAAAAGTATCCCTCCGTTCCCCAGGCGAGTACCTAATTCTTCTATTTATCATAAAGCGAAACGCCCAAAATTGCAAGCAGATTTGTACAGTTCGCTTTGTAAAAATAAAAAGAAGACATTCATCATTAAAAGATACTCATCTCATATTTTTCACTCATGAGCTCAAGCAGCTTAATGCCAGCAATGCTATTCCCTTTTTCATCCAGTGCAGGACCAAAAATTCCGATCCCAAAATCATATGGAGCCGCTCCCATAATCCCGCCTGAAACACCGCTTTTAGCGGGTATGCCGATATTAATGGCGAATTCCCCGCTTGCATTGTACATGCCGCACGTCACCATAAAGGTTTTACAAATTCTAGCGACATCTTTTGAAAGAATTTGCTGCCCCGTCTCTGGATGTCTGCCATCTAATGAAAAAACACAAGCAATTTTCGCCAAATCTAAGCTGTTCATCATGATGGCACATTGTTTCGTATACACGTCCATAACCTCTTCTACGTTCCCTCTAATAATATGATATTGCTTCATATAATAGCACATAGCCCGATTAATCATTGATGTCTCAAATTCGGATGCGGCTGTTTCTTTGCAATATGTAATGCTTTTATCATTTGCAAGCTCTCTAATAAAGCCAAGCAGGCGGTTTAGCTGATCTTGCGGCGTCGCGCCTCTTATTAAGCTTGTGACTGCAAGCGCTCCTGCATTAATCATTGGATTCAGCGGCTTATTCGGACTTGCTGTTTCCAGCTTAATCATTGAATTAAACGGGTCACCTGTAGGCTCTTGTCCAACAAATTGAAAAACTTTTTTTGGCCCTTCTTCTGAGAGTACGAGCGCAAGGGCTAATACTTTTGAAATACTTTGCAGAGTAAAGCGTTTATCTACATCTCCTGCCGAGTGGCAAGTATTACTCACATGATACACAGCCACAGATAAATCCGTCTGATCCGCTTTGGCGAGAGCGGGAATATAGGATGCTACTTTGCCATCTTTGGCCACTTTTTTTGCTTCTTCTACAAATCGCTGAAGCTCTTCATTGTCGCGACATGCCATGCCCAATATCCTCCCTATCTTTCATGTAAGATTAGTGTGTACAAGGAGATGCATGTTTATGAAAGTGACAAAGCAGGCGAAAACTTCTATAATTTATGGTGGAAAGGGGTTGTCTTGAACATGAGCATCATTCAAATTAAGGGGAACGTAAAGTACAAGATCACCATTGATCCAAGTGTATGGATTTTTGATGACCGCAAATTTTTAATGGATTCATTTTTTGAAAAAAGCGCAGCAAATGAAGAAAGTCAGCTGGATCAGGAGCTTGACCAAGAGCGGGTGATCAGAGAAGGACAAACACTTCCACCCACTTTAAAAACAGAGAAGAAGTACGAAAAGGAAAGACTCGTCACAGGCAGCTTCGGAATGAAGCTAGGTGATATGCTGAAAAATGCAGAACCACTTGAACATGCAGATACATGCGAATTTGTCACAGAAACAGGGACAATTGCTGTTCCGCTTTCTCAGGCAATGGAAAGCATTGCACACTTCAGCCAAAATGGGAAGCCGATGACTGAAGAAGGACCAATCCACGTTTATTTCGCGGATCAGTCCAACCTCACTCAGCCGATAAAAGGTGTCAAAGAGCTCATCATTACATAAGACAGAGGGTCTGGACTACAGCAAATCAGCTGCAAGCTGTGCAAGTCCAGACCGTTCTCCTTTGACAAGCTTGACATGTCCAGATATTTGCTGTCCTTTGAACCGCTCAATGACATACGTAAGCCCATTATTTAAGCTGTCTAAATAAGGATGATCGATCTGCTCTGGGTCACCCATCAGCACAATTTTACTTCCCTCTCCGACTCGCGTTAATAATGTTTTCACCTCGTGTTTCGTTAAATTCTGCGCCTCATCAATGATAATAAATTGATCAGGGATACTTCTTCCGCGTATATACGTTAAAGCTTCCACTTGAATCGAACCAATTCCCGCCAAAATCGCATCAAGTTCACCAGGTTTTTTTGTATTAAATAAAAATTCTAGATTGTCATAGATCGGCTGCATCCATGGTCTGAGTTTCTCTTCCTTTTCACCTGGCAAGTAGCCTAAGTCCTTGCCGACAGGAACAATTGAACGGGCGACGATCAGTTTTTTAAACATGCCGAGATCCTCTGTCTGCATTAATCCGGCAGCCAGTGCAAGGAGTGTTTTACCAGTTCCCGCTTTTCCGATCAATGTCACGAGGGGAATATCACGGCGCAATAGCAGTTCTAGTGCCATCGTCTGCTGAACATTTTTCGGACGAATTCCCCAAACATGCTCTTGATCATAAATGAGCCGTTTCACATTCTCTGCTTTTTGATCAAGCATTCCTAAAGCAGAGCCGCCTTCATTCCCCTTCATAATGACAAACTGATGAGGGTTTAATGGTACACTCGTGACTTCTTTTATCGGCAATTGGCTTTGTTTATAAAATGTATTCAATTGCTCCGTCGGAATATAGAGCTCATGATAGCCGTTATCAATGTCTTCGTTTTGCAGCACACGGTCACTTAAGAAGTCTTCAGCTTGGAGGCCTATAGCATCTGCCTTTACCCGGACTAAAACATCTTTACTGACCAAAATAACTGGCCGGCCGTGAGGCTTTGTTTCTTCCTCTAAGCTCAAATTTTTCGCGACAGCCAAAATCCGATTATCGTTCGTTTTTTCAATGAAAATTTCTTGAAGTTCATGGAAAGAGCGATGATTCAGCTCGATGCGCAGCGTTCCTTTTGACTCTAGCGTAATTTTTTCATGCAGTTTCCCTTTCGATCTCAAACCGTCGATTAAACGTGAGACGCGCCGAGCGTTTTGCCCAACCTCGTCCATGTATCTCTTTTTCGAGTCTACTTCTTCTAACACAACGGCCGGAATGACGACCTCGTTGTCTTCAAATGAAAAGATTGAATTCGGATCCTGTAATAACACATTTGTGTCTAATACATAAATTTTACTCAGGTCCTTCGCCTCCTGATCGGGGTTTCATTCATCCTTGTCTTTCCCAAAACGATTGTTAAAATATATGTTTTCATGAATAAAGTTAGAAGGTTAATTCAACAATAAAATAAATCATGCAGTTTGTGAAGGAGGGAATTTAGATGCGACTATTTTTAACATTATTCATGATTCAAACGATCATTCTGTTAGGCGCTTGCCAGCAGCAGGAAAAGCCAGAAGCACTGGACAAGCAAGATGGACGCCAGCACTTAGTAAGGGTGTCTGACTCATCGAAGAAAAAGACAGATCAAGCCCGCCCATCCACAGATGTTGCGCAGCATCTTGTCAATGTGACAGAGCACGTAGCAGATGTCAATGATGCAACAGCAATCGTCATCGGCCGCTATGCTGTTGTTGGTATTGATGTAAAAGATGATTTAGATAGAAGCAAAGTAGAAACCATTAAATATTCAGTTGCAAAAGCGCTGAGAAATGACCCGGAAGGTGCAAATGCTGTTGTGGTTGCTGATCCGGATACAGTCAGCCGTTTAAAAGAAATGGGCAAAGAAATTCAAGCAGGCCGTCCTGTAAGCGGTATTATGGATGAACTAGCTGCCATTGTCGGCCGCGTGATGCCAGAGATGCCGAAAAATGAGATCGACCGTAACGAAAAGGATCCGACAAATGATCCGAATAATCAGCTCAAAGAACAAGATCAAAAACAGTTAGAAAAAAATCAAAACGACCAATCAAACCATCATATGAATCAGAAGAAATAATGAGAACGGCTTATATCTCCTGTGATATAAGCCTTTTTCTACGCTGATTTTAAGTGGCTGGAAAACATGCTATAATAAATGCATTAAAGTGAGGTGAAAATGATGAGAGTGAAGTGCTCATTATGTGAAAAGCTTGAAACCATTGATGATGATACACTCGTTGCGAAACGGTTAAGAAACCGGCCAATTCATACATATATGTGCGATGACTGCCAAGAACGCATTAAAATAAAGACAGAAGCTCGCATCAAAACCGGCAGATTCTCTCTTTATCAGGATCCTGCTACAAAAGAGAAAAAGAAGAAAAAAGGAAAGAAAGAACAAAAGACATAAAAAAAGACCTGACACATGTTCAGGTCTTTTTTTACGTATTGACTGTTCCTTCTTTTTTCGCACGATGCAGCCGTATTTTATAAATAATCAAAATGGCAGCTGCCACAACAAGGCCTTCCGCTACTGGCAGGAAGATTCCTAGAAATGTGAGAAACGTGCAGCCAAAAATCAAAAACAAATAAATCACGAGCGCTTTTAAAATCGGTAAACGTCTTGCAAAGCCGAGCTTAAAAACAATAATCGCTAAAACAAGGATGGTGCCATATAGGAGCCACATCCCTGTTTGCGGATTTTCATCGACACGAAACAGCATCGCGAAAAAGGATAGATTTTCACTTACTTCCTGATCATTCAAAAAGATTCCCTCCCCTTATCTTTCAGGGTTCTATCTTTTTAATTCTTCATGGAATTAAGATAATCCTGCTAGCTTTTTCTTCTTCGCTGCTTTCTCACGTTCGTTTTTGTCTAAAATTTTCTTTCTAAGACGAATGGATTCAGGTGTAACCTCACAGTATTCGTCTTCATTCAAGTACTCAAGAGATTCCTCAAGTGACATAATACGAGGTTTTTTCATGCTAACCGTTTGATCTTTCGTCGCTGAACGTACGTTTGTTTGTTGTTTCATACGGCTTACGTTTACAACAAGGTCGTTCTCACGGTTATGCTCCCCAACAATCATCCCTTGGTATACTTCAGTACCTGGCTCAACGAAGATCACACCGCGCTCTTCAACACCTTGGATTCCGTAAGCAGTCGCTTTACCTGTTTCCATTGAAACAAGTACACCTTGACGGCGTCCGCCGACTTGACCAGACTGCATTGGCTGGTAGCTGTCAAACGTATGGTTCAAAATACCAAAACCACGAGTTAATGAAAGAAATTCAGTTGTATATCCAATTAAACCACGTGATGGCACTGTAAAGATCAGGCGAACTTGACCGTTACCATTGTTGATCATGTCAATCATTTCACCTTTTCTTGCACCCATTGATTCCATAACAGAGCCAGTATGCTCTTCCGGTACATCAATTTGAACGCGCTCAACAGGCTCACATCGAACACCATCAACTTCTTTTACAATAACTTCTGGCTTCGATACTTGTAATTCAAATCCTTCACGTCTCATATTCTCAATGAGAATGGATAAGTGAAGCTCTCCGCGTCCAGAAACAACCCAAGCATCAGGTGAATCAGTTGGATCCACACGAAGACTGACGTCTGTTTGAAGCTGCTGCTCTAAACGCTCTTCGATTTTACGTGATGTCACGTATTTTCCTTCACGGCCTGCAAATGGGCTGTTGTTTACAACAAACGTCATTTGAAGTGTCGGCTCATCAATACGAAGGATTGGAAGTGCCTCTTGGTGTTCTACCGGACAAACCGTTTCACCTACGTTGATGTCTTCCATTCCAGATACAGCGACAAGATCTCCCGCTTTCGCTTCGTTGATTTCCACTCGTTTTAACCCTTGGAAACCAAAGATCTTTGTTACACGGAATTGTTTCACAGTGCCGTCGACTTTCATCAAGGCTACCTGCTGTCCTACTTGCATTGTTCCTCTGAATACACGGCCAATTCCAATTCTGCCAACATAATCATTGTAATCAAGTAGCGCCACTTGGAATTGAAGCGGCTCTTCATGGTTATCAACCGGGCAAGGAATATGGTTCACAATAGCTTCAAACAAAGATTCCATGTTTTCATCTTGCTTGCTCGCATCGTTACTTGCTGTACCATTGATTGCTGATGCATAGACAACTGGGAACTCAAGCTGTTCTTCTGTTGCATCCAATTCAATGAACAAGTCAATCACTTCATCGACTACTTCAGCCGGACGAGCAAAGTCGCGGTCAATTTTATTGACGACAACGATTGGTGTTAAGTTTTGCTCAAGTGCTTTTTTCAGCACAAAGCGTGTTTGAGGCATACAGCCTTCATAAGCATCCACAACAAGGAGTACACCATCTACCATTTTCATGATACGCTCAACTTCACCACCGAAATCGGCGTGTCCTGGTGTATCTAAAATATTAATGCGTGTATCTTTATAATTTATCGCAGTATTTTTAGCTAAAATCGTAATACCGCGCTCTCGCTCTAAATCATTTGAATCCATGGCTCTCTCAGCGATATTTTCATTCGCACGGAAAGTACCAGCTTGATGGAGCAATTGGTCAACAAGCGTCGTTTTACCATGGTCAACGTGGGCAATAATTGCGATGTTGCGAAGGTCTTTTCGAAGTTTCACATTTTCATCTCCTAAAATAATTAGATAACTTTCATATTATATCACAATCCCCTTTAAATGCCGATCGTTTTTCTGTAAACTTATATTAACTCTAAAAAAAGGGATGGGGACATATGAAACAAATCAAATGGCTTCTATTATTATGTGCATTACTTGCAGTTGTCAGTATGGCGTTTATTGGGGTAACTCTTGCAGAAAAAAACATACTGGGCATATGTCTAAGCATTGTATTCGCCATGATTTTCATGGGTACAGGATTTACATTAAAAAGAAAATTAAACGTGCAATCATAAAATTAGGTAAAAGTCTTTTACATTCTACATGTAGAAGGCTTTTTATTTTGAGTAAAAACAAGACAATTCACCTATGAAAGCTCCATTCATCAGACGAAACGTATATTGAAGGATTGACAAAAATAAGCAATCAGAACCCCTCCATTTTTCGACAAGAACTTTTATAGTTCTCCAAAAACAAACATAAAGTTACAATTTTCCTATTCTTCCATAAAGTTTCTCATGGTATGCTGTTCTTGCAACAAAATTTAACAGAAAAGGGAGAGAAAAGAAGCATGAAGAAGTTTTTGAGCAAATCGCTCAGCTCTGTTGTATTTTTCGCTTTAGCTATCATTCTTACTTTCACAACAGTAGCTCCTGGGCAAGCAAGCGCTGCAACTTTCAAAGGCATTCCTTTTGAACAGCAGCAAATCATTAAAGAATTATTGGAGAAAAACGAGCGAGTCATCAACATTCTCATCAATTCATTTGTTGAGGAAGACAACAACTACACATTTGATGTGAAAAAAGCTGTTGAGCTCGGACTAACTGAAGAAGAAGCGGCGACTGCTGAGAAATTCTTAGATCGCGCAGCTGTTCTTACAATCGTTTTCAGTGAAAGCATCACTAAAAACGAAAAAGGGAAATTGGTTTTTGATGCAGCAAAAGCTGTTGAACTTGGTCTTACAAAAGAAGAAGCGGCTAAATTCGAAAAGCTTTTCAAATCAGTGATCAGAATTGCTGATCTTGCTGGTGATGCGCTTGTTCTAGACAAAAAAGGAAACGTTGTGATTGATTCAAAAATCGCAAAAGGTCTTGGATTCAGCTCTACTGAATTACTTGTTTTCAACCAAATGCTTAAGAAAATTCCTCAAGAGCAATTAAAAACGTTTTATGATGCAGTTCAAATTGCGAAAGAAAAATTAAGCTAAGCTCAGAAAAACCCCCATCTGGTTTATCCAGATGGGGGTTTTTTATTTCAGCCAATAAAGAATGATCATCATGGCGTATCCTATACCAAACGCGATACTTGCTCGATATAACAGCTTGCCATAGTAGCGCTTTTCAAATTTTCTTCTTTCTTCCTTTTCATCTATATATGGCATGAGATCAGGAGTCTGTATAAGGGAAATCGGCTCTTTCATTTCGTGATAAAGGTGTTGGCAGCTCTCGCAGGATTGTAAGTGCTCTGCAACAATTTCATTTGTTTCTGCACTTGTGTCCCCCTCTATATAAAGTGGTAACAATTCTTCAATCAAATAACAGCTCATTTATTGAACTCCTCACAATGTAGCATTCGCTTCAGCTCTAATCTGGCTCGATGAAGGGTTGTTTTGACTTTAGATAAAGTCCAATTCAAAATTTCAGCTACTTCTTCATATGACAATTCTTGAATATCTCTTAAAATGAGGACCTCCCGGTAGGAATCCTTCAGCTGATAAATATGATGCCACAGCCTTTCTATATCAGCTTGTTTTTCAATGTGATCTTCTGGTGTCGTGAACGACTGCTGCTCTAAGAAATCCATTTCCTCTACGTTCGTAAAAGTCCATTTTACTTTTCGGCGATAATCATTCACAAATGTGTGATACGCAATGGTATAAAGCCATGTTTTTATACTTGAATGTCCCTTAAAGGAGGACAACCCATGCAGTGCCTTCATAAATACGTCCTGTGCAAGGTCCTTGGCCGTTTCCATATTTCCCGTCCGGCGATATAAATATTTGGTGATTTCCTGAAAATATTCTTGATAGATTTTTTCAATTTGGTCTGCTGGTCTGGACATCAAAAATAAAACCACACAGTCATCCAAATCGATAAAACGATAAAAAAGAAATATAACGAGTAAATAAACCCTTTCATACGTTTTAACTCGTCATAGTCCTTCTGACCTTCCATCGGCGCTGAAGACGGCTTTTTACCCGTGACCGCATGCTGAAATTGCTGTTCGTGTGCCTTCATCCAGCTAGCTGCCTCGCCTCCCAGATCCCCTTCTTGATACAGTTCATATAAGTCTTGAAAGATGGCTTGTTTTTCTTTATCTGTCAAAACGATGCACCTCTTTTGTTCGTCCATTCACTTCATAGATTTTATGCTCATTTGATCCGAAGGTTTGTATGATGACAAGCCATGAAATGTCGATGTTCCCTTCTTTGTCGATCATTCTCACAGGTTTTATTTGCTTTTTATAGATCGTATATGGTTTATACCTTTTAAGTACTTGCTGATAGACGTCCTCACGATCTTGATTAGATACTGCGTGCGGGATAGAAGAAGCAACTTGCACTCTCAACTCAATTCCATCATCCCCTTTAAACAGATTGACGACATGAGAGGAGCGTTTAAATGTATATTGTTTACTTTCACTAGTGCCTATTTCTTTCCTTACGTCTTTTGGTGTTTTCCCTATGATCTTTAACAAATCTTCATCGCTAACGTTCCCTTTTTTCTGTTGAAGAAACGCTTTTGACAGCTTGAAGCTGATGACTTCATTTGATGAGCCATTAAATAGAAACTCCGATTGATCTTTTGTTGTGACCCTCACTTCATGCTGCCAATCAAAATAAAATTCATCAATGCCTGTGATTTGATAAGCTGGCGGCTTGAGGTTTAAATGTTTATAAATACTGTTGATCCAGTTTTTTATCTCCGTTTCTGTTAAATGGATTCCGTCAATATCCTTTAATTGAAAGATGGCGTTTACGTATTGCGCTTGTCGAAGCGTCCCTTTTTCCCAGGTGGCAGACGCTAAACTGTCCTCTTCATTCTGAGACATTTTTGGCAGAAGAAGAACGTTCGTCTCTCCATCCTCTTTTTGTACAGTCAATTGAATGCGATTGAGATCTATTGACCTTCCGCTTCTTTCGAAAAATTCAATGGTCTTTTGCCTATATTCTTTATCGGTCAGTTCCTTTCCCTCTACACGACCTCGATAAGAATATTCGCTTAATTCACCTGTAAACGGAGAAATATTCACTTCATACTGATCATCTGCAAACACGTAATGATAAGGGATAGGCTGATGACTAGCATTTAAATACAGCGATTGATTCTCCGGTACAAACTTTGAAGCGAATGCTTTTGCACTTGCTGCTGATAAAGGGCGATATTCTTCCGAGAAAGTATCTACCAGTTCCGTTTTGGTGAATTGGAACATGGTATGAGGGATATTGATAATCGGATTGAGTAATAGCAGAAAAAAGACAGCTATACAACCAGCGCCCCACTGCCTTAATCTCACTTTGTCCCGCAGTAAAGCAGATAACAAATAAATCGTCATAAAGCTTCCTGCTGCTGCCGCTAAAATGACAATCGATTTAAATGTAGATTGAAGTTCATACTTCGAAATAGAAGGATAAAAAATATAAAGCAGGGCTGCAAAAATTAGGCCATAGAACAACAGCAATCCCTTCCACTTCCAGTGCCAAAACAAGCGAAAGAAAAGATGCAGTACTAAAGCGGCAAAGCCAGCCATAACCAAAATGGTGATCAGATCTCTCCATACTAGCCCCATATCACCGCTAAGAAAGAACTTTTTGCTTTCAGCAAACACAATAAACACGGTTTGACATAAAGGCAGAAGTAATACAGATAAATCAAAAGCAAAAAACATGCCTTTATTTTTTAAATAAGGAAGAGTAATCACATAGTACAGTGATGCAAGCAAAACATACCCATAAATGAGAAATTGCATGAAATCTGTCAGCACTTCAAATGTTTCGATCGTATACTGTCTAGCTAGGACTTGGTGGATCATTTCAACTGTCATTCCGCCAAGCAGAACAACTCTTAATACGATTCCAGCATAAAATACATAACCACTCTTCTTTTCTTTCCATAGCGGAAGTGTCATGAAAAGAACAAATAGTCCAAGTACACACCATTGAATGATGCGGATACTATACTCATTTAAAATAAAATACCTTTCAAAATGGAGCGATAAATCACTAAACAAATCAAACATTGATACACAATCCTTTACATAAAATTAAGGCCTCATTCGTATAGACATTCGCCTTACCAAAAAGTTTCAGGAAAAACAAAAAATCACTTCATTCTCATGAAGTGATTCTGTTTATTTTTTATTTCCGCTTCCTTTTATGTAATCATGCAAGATTTTTTCACAAATGGATCGATTTCCGGCGACTATGCTGTTTTTATCTAGGAACGTAAGACGTTCTCCGTGAATATTTGAGTAAACAGCCCCTACTTCATCAAGCAGTACGCAGCCCGCTGCATAATCCCATGGCGCAAGCCTTAACGTGACATATGCGTCACTTCTGCCGCTTGCAATATAAGCAAGCTCAAGGGCAGCGGATCCAATCGTTCGTGTCCCTCTCACATCACGCACAAGACGGGCAAATGGTTTGGCGTCAAAATAAGGGCTTTCGATCGCCCATGTCGGATTAATCCCCACAATGGCTTTTTCAATCTCCACATCTTTTAATCGAGGGAGGAGGGTATCGTTCATATAAGCTCCTTCTCCTTTGATGGCATGGTAGAGCTCGTTATGAATGACGTCATAAATAAGACCGATTTTCCCAACACCATTTTCAAATATCCCGATTGAAATGGCAAAGTTGCGTTTTTGATGGACAAAGTTCATTGTGCCATCGATCGGATCAATGATCCACACAATTCCATCGAGTGAGGTCACCTCTTCCCCTTGTCCCTCTTCTCCTAAAATGTGATGGTCTGAAAATGTCGACTGTATTTTTTCAATAAAAAAACGCTCTGTTTCTTTATCGATATTCGTGACAAGATCATTTGGATTTGATTTTGTTTCAATTGATAGACCTTCCTGCATGGACGCTTTAATACGGCTCCCTGCTTCTTTTACCCAGAGCTTTGCAAGACGGTCAATTTCCACCCAGTTTGTCATCAGATTGTAAACCTCTTTTCTATGTAGGACCTATTTGTAATAGCATACTGATATTATGTACGTAAAAGCAAGAAAAAAGCAGCTTCATACAAAAACGAACCGATGAATTGGTTCGTTTTTACCTCACCTTGTTTTACCCTTGAAGCTGCTCCCATTCTTTTCTTAGGCGCTCAAGCTTTCGTTTGCTGCGTTCGATTTGGATGTCATCTTTATGCTCGATGGCTTCATGAAGCGTAGAAAGCTCATAATCAACCTCTAATCTCCACACAGCGATGCGATTCTTCTTCTCCTGCCTATACCCCTGCTTCACGATTTGCTTCATTGGTCAACGCCCCTTCCAGAGAATGATTCATTCCTTGTCAGTTTTCATTGATAAAAAATTCAATCGATAAGAGAAATGGTTCTTGCTTATATCGTATGAAGCGATCGCATAACCGCAACGACATTCTGAAAATTGTGTCTTTACCTATTTGTTATGTACCACAAAATTGATGATTTTAAACGCTGCACCACGACCTTCATAAACTTTGATCTGACGGTGCATCTTTTTTTGAGCTTGACCCAAGCTATGATAAAATATGATCAGCGAAAAGATACAGGAGGCATAACATGAGTGAAATGCGTTTTAGAGATGAAGATTTTGAAACATTCACAGTTGATGGTTTAGATGAACGAATGACTGTATTAAAAGAAAGAGTCCGTCCAAAGCTTGAGGCAATTGGCGAACATTTTGCACCACTTCTTTCTTCTATTACAGGAGACGAAATGTTTGTACACGTCGCAAAGCATGCTAGAAGATCTGTCAACCCACCAAATGATACGTGGGTTGCTTTTGCAAACAGTAAGCGCGGATATAAAAAACTTCCTCATTTTCAAATCGGGCTTTGGAAAACACATGTCTTTGTCTGGTTTGCACTCATTTATGAATCTCCAGTAAAAGGTGAGTATGGCCAGCTATTTGAAAAAGAACTAGACACCATCCAGCAGAAAATACCGCAAGATTTTGTTTGGTCTAAAGATCATATGAAACCAGATGTCATGCTTCACAGCGAACTAGATTCAGAACAGCTGAAAACGCTGTTTGAACGTGTTCAAACAGTCAAGAAAGCCGAGCTTCTTTGCGGCATTCAGCTGCCTAGAGAGGAAGTCGTTCAAATGAATAATGAAGAATTCCTATCAAAAATTGAAAATGCCTTCCGCACGCTGACGTATCTATACCGTTTTACACAAAAAGAATCTGTATGAAAAAACGAGCCCTTTTAGGCTCGTTTTTTACATACGTATAATAGCAGTCTCTTCTGCCTCTCTTGCGGTTTTTACTGCATGATAAGGGGAATACCCGCTTCCCTTTTCAAACGCCGCACAATGCGTTTTTTCCTCTGCTTTTGATGGCACAACCTCTTTAAATCGTTTATATGCGTCTAATAACTCCTGCTTCGCAATTCCTTTTTCATAGGCTTTTTCAACAGCCTGAAAAAATGAAATGACCGCAATCTTTTCCTCTGTTGTCCAGTCGACATCCATTGGATATTGATATTCCATTTACTTGTCCCTCACTTTAATACTCATTTCTGATTTGAACTTTTATTATAGCATCTGTTTGTTCAGAAACCGATTGATTTTATGCTTTACATTCCGATCAGTTCATAATATAATTCTTTTGTTTTATGCAATGAAATCTGCTGTAATTGGCACAATAATAGCAGGTATTTCGATGAAGGTGGGAAAGCAATTGTCACAACATGATACACCCTTATACACTGGACTAAAAAAACACGCAGCAACCAATCCAGTCCAATTTCATATTCCAGGCCATAAAAAAGGAGCCGGAATGGATCCTGAATTTAGAGCATTCATTGGCGACAATGCATTAAGCATTGACCTCATTAATATAGAACCTCTCGATGATTTACATTCACCTCGAGGGATGATAAAAGAAGCACAGGAGCTTGCTGCTGAAGCCTTCGGTGCTGATCATACGTTTTTCTCTATTCAAGGAACAAGCGGCGCCATCATGACAATGGTGATGACGGTATGCGGACCTGGAGATAAAATTATCGTTCCTCGTAACGTTCATAAATCAATTATGTCCGCGATTGTATTTTCTGGCGCCATTCCTGTTTTTATTCACCCAGAAATAGACAAAGAGCTTGGCATCTCTCACGGTATTACACCTGAATCAGCCAAAAAGGCGCTCACTAAGCATCCAGATGCGAAAGGTTTACTTGTCATTAATCCAACGTATTTTGGTATTTCAGCAGACTTAAAATCAATCGTAGACATTGCCCATTCATTTGATGTGCCTGTCCTTGTCGATGAAGCACACGGTGTGCACATCCATTTTCATGATGAGCTTCCCCTCTCTGCGATGCAGGCAGGTGCCGACATGGCAGCAACAAGTGTCCATAAACTCGGCGGCTCTCTTACGCAAAGCTCTATTTTAAATATGAAGGAAGGGCTTGTTTCAAAAGACCGTGTGCAATCGATTTTGAGTATGCTGACGACAACATCCACTTCTTATTTGCTCTTAGCGTCACTTGATGTCGCTCGAAAACGATTAGCCACTGAAGGAAAGGCACTTGCAGACGAAGCCATTCGTTTGGCTGAATCAGCGAGAGACCGCTTGAATCAAATTGACGGCATTAGCTGCATTGGCAAGGAAATACTTGGATCAGCTTCTACTTACGATTATGACCCAACGAAATTAATTATTTCCATTAAAGACCTTGGGTTAAACGGACATGATGTCGAAAAATGGCTGAGAGAAAGCTATCGAATTGAAGTAGAACTCTCTGACCTTTATAATATTTTATGTATCGTAACCCCTGGCGATTCAGATGAGACAATTGATACGCTCGTGACGGCGATGCAGGAAATTGCCGCAGCGTCTACTCGTGACGGCGGCAAACAAGCGGTAACAGAGGTACTGCTGCCTGAGATCCCATCGCTTGCTATGACGCCGCGTGACGCTTTTTATGCCACAACAGAAGTCGTTCCTTTTAAGGAAGCAGTCGGCCGCATCACCGCAGAGTTTGTGATGGTATATCCGCCAGGAATTCCAATTTTTATACCAGGTGAAATTATCACAGAAGAAAATATATCGTATATCTTTAAAAATATTGAAATTGGCCTCCCTGTCCAAGGACCTGAAGATTCAACGCTTGAAATGATCCGTGTGATTAAGGAACAAAAACCAATTTTATAAAAAAGAAACATGCAGCCCCAAATGGAGCTGCATGCTTTTTTTTATTTATTCAGAGGCTTCATCACAGCAATGACAGTGACCGCACGTTCCGTATAGCGTTGTCACTTTTTCATTTTCAAATTGATCAATGGTTTCATTGCAATCTTGACAAATAATTGTACCCACGTACATTCCCCTTTTCTTCATTTCATAGTTTGAAAGCGTTTGATCTATTTCTTATCTCTATAATATGATGTCACATTTAAGTTGTCAACGGTTAATTGTATGACACATTTAATCATTTTTTATAAATATGTGCTTTTTTCTCATCATATTGAGGGAACGTTTCAATTGTATTTTGCTTCATATCAATTCTGTAACAATTGAGTAACAATCGAAAATTGTCAAAAGGGACATGATACACTAGAGTGACTAACAGGGAACAAGCTCCTAAAAATGTTGGGACAACCCCAAATGATTTTGAGGTGAATAGATTGAATTTTATGAGGACACTTCTCATTATATTCCCCATGCTCTTTGTACTTAGTTCATGCTCATTTGCGTATATCATACCGACTCAGACCGACCAAGTCAGTCATATTCAAAAACCGAGAATTCTCTTTTTTACTGATGCAGAAAACCTTGATAAAGAAAGCCCTTATTATGATGCAGTCCTCGATTTAAAGAATGAATACCCTAAGGAAATGTCAAAAATGATTGTGAAAGAAGATCGTAAAGGCTGGAAAAATGAAGTTGATGAACTGCCGGCTATTTTACTTGTCAATGATGAAAAAGTCATCGTGAAGGTGGAAGGAAATGTTCGCAGTAAACAGGAGATCTTATCGCCCTTATGCCATGCTTTAGACCGCGTCAATACAAACTAATGATATTTTCCTTGCACTTATATATAACCATATGAAAAAACCCCTCACCTCATGAGGGGTTTTTCATATGGTGTTCAGGGCGCAAAAAAACCCTCTCCATCAAGGAGAGGGTTTCATAGGTTCATTATTTTACGATGTGGATTGGGCTTCCGATTGCTACTTCAGCCGTTTCCATTGTAATTTCACCTAATGTTGGGTGAGCGTGAATTGTCATAGCGATGTCTTCAGCAGTCACTCCAGCTTCGATTGCAAGGCTAAGCTCTGAAATCATATCAGAAGCGCCAACACCTGCGATTTGTGCACCGATAACTAGACCATCCTCTTTACGAGTGATCATTTTCATGAAGCCATCAGTTGCATCAAGAGAAAGTGCACGTCCGTTCGCTGCGAATGGGAATTTCGCTGCAACGATTTCGATTCCTTCTGCTTTTGCTTCTGCTTCAGTGTATCCAACAGTTGCAAGTTCTGGCTCAGAGAATACAACAGCAGGAATACCAAGGTAATCAATTTCAGCTGGCTCTCCAGCGATTGCTTCAGCTGCAATTTTACCTTCGTAAGAAGCTTTGTGTGCAAGTGGTGGTCCATCAACGATGTCACCGATTGCATAGATGTTAGATACGCTTGTACGGCATTGTTTGTCTGTTTTGACAACTCCGCGGTCAGTCAATTCAACACCAACTTGCTCAAGACCAAGCTCATCAGTGTTTGGACGACGACCAACAGTCACAAGTACGTAATCAGCATCAACTGTTTTTTCTTCACCTTTTACTTCGAATGTAACAGTGACACCATCAGATTTTTCTTCAACGCCTTTTGCAAGAGCGTTTGTATGGATTTCAACGTTTCCTTTTTTCTTCAGGTTACGTTTAACCAATGAGCTCATTTGCTTTTCGAAACCTGGAAGAATTTCGTCTCCACCTTCAAGGATCACAACTTCTGTTCCAAAGTTTGCATAAGCAGTACCAAGCTCAGTACCGATGTATCCACCACCGATGACAACTAACTTTTTAGGTACTTCTTTAAGCGCTAAAGCACCAGTTGAGTTGATCACGCGGTCTGTGTATTTAAAAGTAGGCAATTCGATTGGACGAGATCCAGTAGCAAGAATTGCATTTTTGAAAGTGTAAGTCTGTGCTGAATTTTCATCCATTACACGTACAGAGTTGCTGTCTACGAAATAAGCTTCACCTTTAACGATGTCTACTTTATTTCCTTTAAGAAGACCTTGAACTCCACCTGTTAATTTGTTTACAACAGAAGCTTTCCACTCTTGAACTTTTGTGAAATCAACTGTTACGTTTTCAGCTTTGATACCCATGTCTTCAGAATGCTTAGCATTTTCGAAACGATGGCCAGCATTGATTAATGCTTTTGAAGGAATACAACCAACGTTTAGACATACACCGCCAAGTGTTCCTTTTTCAACGATTGTTACTTTTTGTCCAAGCTGTGCAGCACGAATAGCAGCTACATATCCACCAGGACCTGCACCGATGACAAGAGTATCTGTTTCGATTGGGAAATCTCCTACTACCATGACATTACGCCTCCATTAAAATTAATTGTGGATCATTCAATAAACGCTTGATGTGGTTAAGGGCATTTTGCGCAGTAGCTCCGTCAATCATACGGTGGTCAAAGCTTAGGGAAAGAGCTAAGACTGGAGCTGCAACGATTTCGCCATCACGAACAACCGCTTTTTCAGCGATACGGCCAATACCAAGGATCGCTACTTCTGGGTGGTTGATGACTGGAGTAAACCATTGTCCACCAGCAGAACCGATGTTTGTGATTGTGCAAGATGCACCTTTCATTTCAGCTGGAGCCAATTTACCATCACGTGCTTTTGTTGCAAGCTCGTTGATTTCGTTAGACACTTCGAAAATTGCTTTGCGATCTGCATTTTTCACAACTGGAACGAGCAAGCCTTTTTCAGTATCAGCTGCAATTCCGATGTTGTAGTAATGCTTTTGCACAACTTCATCCGTTTTATCATCGATAGAAGTGTTAAGTACTGGGTACTTTTTCAAAGCAGAAGTTAGAGCTTTTACAACGTAAGGCAAGTAAGTTAACTTGATTCCTTGATCAGCTGCAACTTGTTTGAATTGTTTACGATGTGCAACAAGGTTTGTTACATCAACTTCATCCATTAATGTTACGTGAGGAGCTGTATGCTTAGAGTTCACCATTGCTTTCGCGATTGCTTTGCGGATTCCGCTCATTTTCTCGCGAGTTTCTGGGAATTCTCCTTCAAGAACTGGAGCTGCTGCCGCTTTAGGAGCTGCTTCTTCTTTCGCACTTTCAGCTGCTTGAGGTGCTGCTGGAGCTGCAGAACCACCATTAACGAAGCTGTCGATATCTTCTTTTAACACACGTCCGTTTTTACCAGAACCTGCAACTTTGTAAATTTCAACGCCTTTTTCACGAGCATATTTACGTACAGATGGCATAGCGATCACGCGTTTGTTTGGATCAGCATCTACTTGCTCTTGTGCGCCTGCACCAGTTGCTGCTGCCGCTTCTTCTTGTGCTACTTCTTTCTTCTCTGGCTCGTTACCAGCTTCAGCAGTACCTTGTACTTGAGCTTCAGTTTTTGCTTCGCCTTCTTCTTCGCTGCCTTTAAATTGAAGATTTTCGTAACCAGGTGCATCAAACGTAATGATTGTTTGTCCTACAGTTGCAACTGTTCCCTCTTCAACTTTTAATTCTAATACTTTTCCTTTAACAGGTGAAGGAATTTCTACAACTGCTTTATCATTTTGTACCTCTGCTAAAACGTCATCTTCATTGATTTCGTCGTTTGGTTTAACAAACCACTTAACGATCTCACCTTCGTGGATACCTTCTCCGATGTCCGGAAGTTTAAATTCAAATGCCACTGTTTTTCGCCTCCTAGATTTTGTTGAACCCTTGTTGTGTATGTTTACACGGTCATGTAATTGATAAAGGGGAAGAGAAATAAATTCTTTTCCCCTCTGTCATTTAATTAAAATTCAAGAACTTTTTTCGCTGTTTCAAGTACATCTTTATGGTTTGGAAGCCATACGCTCTCAGCTTGAGAGAAAGCAAATACAGTATCAGGTGCAGCTACACGAAGTACTGGTGCTTCCAGGCTAAGGATCGCTCTGTCATTGATTTCAGCTACTACGTTTGCAGCAATACCAGCTTGTTTTTGTGCTTCTTGAACAACGATCGCACGGCCTGTTTTTTCAACAGAAGCGATGATTGTTTCAATATCAAGCGGGCTTACTGTGCGAAGGTCGATAACTTCAGCAGAAACGCCTTCTTTTTCTAGCTCTTCAGCAGCTTTTAGTGATTCGTGAACCATTGCACCGTAAGTGATGATTGAAAGGTCAGTACCTTCACGTTTCACGTCAGCTTTACCGATTTCAATTGTGTACTCTTCTTCAGGAACTTCCTGACGGAAAGAACGATAAAGTTTCATATGCTCAAGGAACACTACAGGATCGTTGTCACGAATTGCAGAAATTAAAAGTCCTTTTGCATCATAAGGTGTTGAAGGAATGACAACCTTGATACCAGGCTGTTGTGCGATAAGACCTTCTAAGCTGTCAGCGTGAAGCTCAGGTGTGTGAACTCCTCCACCGAATGGAGAACGGATTGTCACTGGAGAATGCCAGCGTCCGCCAGAACGGTAACGCATACGAGCCATTTGTCCAGAAACAGAATCTAATACTTCGTAAACGAATCCGAAGAATTGAATTTCCATTACTGGGCGGAATTCTTGTAGTCCAAGGCCAATTGCAAGACCGCCAATACCAGATTCAGCAAGTGGAGTATCGAATACACGATCCTCACCAAACTCTTTTTGCAATCCTTCAGTCGCACGGAATACGCCGCCGTTTTTACCAACGTCTTCTCCGAAAACGAGAACGTTTTCGTCATTTTTCAGTTCTGTGCGTAACGCATCAGTGATCGCTTGAATCATTGTCATTTGCGCCATGGCTTACTTCGACTCCTTCTGTTTATAAATTTCAAGCTGTTCAACTAAGTTGAATGGTTTCACATCGTACATGTTTTCAATCAAGTCAGTGACTTTTTGCTTAGGCTGTTCGTCAGCTTCTTTGATCGCTTGTTTGATTTGTTCTTTTGCATCTTCGATCACTTTATTCTCTTCTTCTTCAGACCATAGGCCTTTGTTTTCCAAGAATTTGCGGTAGCGTACCAATGGATCTTTTTGCTCCCACTCGTTTTCATCTTCTTTTGTACGATATCTTGTTGGATCGTCACCAGCCATTGTATGTGGGCCGTAACGGAATGTAAGAGTTTCGATTAATGTTGGACCTTCACCATTTACAGCGCGCTCACGAGCTTCAGCAGTTGCTGCATAAACAGCTAATGCATCCATACCGTCAACTTGTACGCCTACGATACCAGCTGCAGCTGCTTTTTGTGCAATTGTTTGTGCAGCAGACTGCTTTTCAACAGGTGTAGAGATCGCATATCTGTTGTTTTGGACAACAAAAATCGCTGGCGCTTTGTAAGCCCCTGCAAAGTTAATACCTTCGTAGAAATCACCTTGTGAAGCTCCACCGTCACCAGTGTAAGTGATTGCAACAGCTTTTTTACCGCGCTTTTTCAAACCAAGAGCTACACCAGCAGCTTGAATGATTTGTGCACCGATAATGATTTGCGGTGAAAGTGCATTCACATCATCAGGCATTTGGTTACCAACAAAGTGTCCGCGAGAGAACAAGAATGCTTTTGTTAGCGGAAGACCATGCCAGATTAATTGTGGTACATCACGATATCCTGGAAGAATGAAATCTTCTTTCTCAAGTGCAAAGTGAGTTGCAAGCTGAGAAGCCTCTTGTCCAGCTGTTGGCGCATAGAAGCCAAGACGTCCTTGACGGTTCAATGAAATTGAACGTTGATCTAATACACGTGTAAACACCATACGGCGCATTAATTCTTTTAATTGGTCATCTGAAAGATCCGGCATTGCCGCTTCGTTTACGACTTCGCCTTTTTCGTTTAAAATTTGAAACGTTTCAAACTGCTTTTTGATGGCATCAAATTGCTTTTTGCTATCAACAATTGCTTTTTTTGTTTTTGCAGCCATTCTAAAGTCACCTCTTCCTTTCTTTTAACAGTCCATTTGTCGTGAATCCATTTATACATACAGATATAGGATAACCCAAAATACTCATATGACTCCTGTATATAATAGCCACTAAGATCGTTGTCGAAACATAGGTTGACCACTCTTTTTTGAGTCCTTCTAACTGTATTAACGATAGTTCACAAAAAACTAATACAACTTCTGTTAACAAGGAATAGTTTACAACAAGAAAAATAGTCCGTCAATTGATTTAACGGCTTTATTTAAATAAATGTATTCGCTTTACTTTTTATGGTGAACTGTATCAATCTGTTTAACAAACAACCTAATCTGTACTAGTATAGAGTGTACTACTGTACTACAATAGAAAATGTTTGTTTTTGTCGAAAAATAAAAAAAGAGCTGTTTTTCAGCTCTTTTTTGACTCTTGTTCTGCTGCTTTATACAAAGCCTTTTTATGATCATTCAATTGATCTGTATATCGATTGAACTTCTTACTTTCTTTTCTGACTTTGCTATATGAACGATTGACGGTCTTCAGCTTAGACTTCAGCTCTTCATATCCTAGATCCTTTTTCTTTAAAGATTGATACAAATGCTGATCTTGTTTCAGCGCCTTTTGATACTCCTTGTATAGCTGATCATATGATGCATATCGTTTCTCGATCGATTTGACTGTTTGATCTGCTTTCTCTTTTAACTCGGCATCTTGCAATCGTGCGGCAGATTCCTTTACCGTATTCAATTCTTTTTTCGATTCATCCATGCTGTCTTTTTCTGTTTTTAAATGTTCTTCTCGTTTCGCTGCCGATGCTAATGCCTGATCAGAAAGGCTTGACACTGTTTTTGTATGGTCCTTTGTTGTTTGAATCATTTTTGTATACAGCTTCTGCTCTTTTTTCTCATAGCTTTGCAGTGTACCTTGCTCTTTTTCGAAGGAAGCTTCTTTTTCACTCATTTTCGTCATCGCATCCTGCATGTCATTGAATGGATTTTGACCTCCGCATCCTGTCAGCAAAAGGGTACATATCCCCGCTAAAGCAGCACCTGCTTTCATGCTTCTTTTCATCTGTCTCATCACAAGGTCCCCCTTTACATCTCCACATACCACTATAATTTTTATAGGCGTTTGTGACAAGGAAAGAGATAAATCTGATGAGACGGAGAAGATTTTTTCAAGCAATAGGCTCATGACTATACAAATAGTGCATTCATACATAGTTTATATTACACGCTTCGCCTTCACTTATGAAAGGCCGAGTGTATTTCCAAAGGAGGTCAAAAGTATGTCTAATTATAGTCATGGAAGTATGTATGGTGGATACGGCGGTTACGGGTATGGATACGGCGGCGGCTGTTGTTACCCAAGTTATGGCGGTGGATACGGATGCGGATACGGCGGCGGACGTACATTCGCTTTAATCGTTGTGCTTTTCATCCTATTAATCATCGTTGGCGCAGCATTCTTAGGCGGCGGTGGCTGCTGCTAAGGCTGTTTAAGCCTCTGACCGGTCTCAAAGGACCGGTCTTCTTTATTTCATTGCATATGTTGTGTATCATTTTATATACTTTACATACAAAGGAAATAGGAGTGAAGTTTTGTGATTACCATGGATGATATCGTAAGGGACGGACATCCCGTCTTAAGACAAACAGCTGAAGCGGTCGAGCTCCCGCCGACAGAGGAGGAAAAACAGCAATTAGCTGACATGATCGAATTCGTCAAAAACAGTCAGGATGCTGATATTGCTGAAAAATACGGACTAAGACCCGGCGTTGGATTAGCTGCTCCGCAGATCAATATTAGTAAACGGATGATCGCAGTTCACTGTGAGGATGAAGACGGAGAAGAATACAGCTATGCTCTGTTCAACCCGCGCATTGTCAGTCATTCAGTTAAAAGAGCTTATTTAGCTACTGGTGAAGGCTGCTTATCAGTTGATGAAGCCATCCCTGGATTTGTTCCTCGATATCAAAAAATCAGGGTCAAGGCCACAACGCTTGAAGGAGAGGACATTGATATTCGTCTAAAAGGATTCCCTGCTATTGTCTTTCAGCATGAAATTGACCATTTAAATGGCATTATGTTTTATGATCATATTCAAAAGGATCAGCCATTCGCTGAGCCAGAAAACTCTGTTGCGATCGGCAGATCATAACATAAAAAGAAGACCCCACATCTAAGGGTCTTCTTTTTTATTCTTCCATAAGGCCAAGATGGGTCACTGCATGGAATATGCCGTCCTCATCTACTGGCTTTGTCACAAAATCAGCCAATGCTTTCAGTTCACTCACAGCATTTCCCATCGCAACGCCTGTTCCAGCAAACGAAATCATTTCTCTATCGTTCAGTCCGTCTCCAAAGGCAATGGTATCCTTTTGATCGTAAGGAAGTCTTTCGATGACTCGTTTGATTCCTTCAGCTTTTGATCCGCCTTTTGGCAGAACATCTGTTGACAGCTCATGCCATCTGACAAGGTCAATCTCATTGTAGAATGCCTTATATTGCTCTTCCTCTTCTGCCTTACAAAATAACAGCATTTGAAAAATGTCGTTTTCTTTAAAGAAAGACAAATCGTGCTCAGGATGCTCTGTTTTTAAAGTACCGATTCCTTCATGGATAAACGGATGGTTCGGCACAGACGCCTTCATCGTTTCTTCTCCCATAAAAACAAGCGGATGATCATGACGATCCGCTGTCTCATAAATCCGCTCCATCAGCTCCTGATTCAGCGGATTACCGTAAATAACATCTCCCTCATACATGACATACTGACCGTTATAAGCAATGAATGAGTCAAGCCCTAATTCTTCTAAAATGGGCTGAATCAGAAAAGGAGAACGCCCAGATGCAATAAAGAGATGATGACCTTTTTCTTTTAATAAATGAACCGCTCGCTTCGTTGACTCAGGTATATTTTTATCATGGTCATATAAAGTACCGTCGATATCAAAGAAGATGACTTTTTTATTCATATCTCGCCCTCCTGTCCTTTGTTATGTATACACACTCCCTTTCATCATACAGAAAGATTTCCGCTTTCGAAACCAAATCCTTTTGAAAACGCCTATTTTCCCACATATATCCATGTAACATTCATTGGAAACATCATATAATACAAGTATATAGAGAGAGCGGAATACGCTGTTTAAGCTTACTTTAAACCGAAAGGAGGCGGCCTGTGATGCTTCGTCGTCTGCGCAAGAAAATTCGAAGACAATGGAAGGACATGCTTCGTAAAAAATCGATTGCTTAAAGGGATCTTTCGCACATTTGCCGAAGGTCCTTTTTTCTCAGAGACTTTTCTTATGCGCGTTTTTTTAATATAATAGAATAAGCGAGTGTAACATACGGTATTTAAGGAGAGATTTGGATGATATATAAGGTATTTTTTCAGGCAAGTACTACTGAGGTACCTGTAAGAGAACACACAGATTCACTATACGTTGAAGCGGTTTCTGAAAGAGACGTACGCGATAAGTTGAAAAAACATAACTACAACATTGAATTCATTCAGCCTGTAGACGGTGCTTTTTTAGACTATGAACGAGAAAGTGAAAATTTTAAAGTATTGGAGCTATGAGAGGAATGAAATTTGTTAAAAACGATCAGGCGGCAGTTTTTGCACTCGGCGGTTTAGGCGAGATCGGTAAAAACACGTATGGCGTTCAATTTCAAGATGAAATCATTTTAATTGATGCTGGTATTAAGTTTCCTGAAGATGAGCTTCTTGGAATTGACTACGTCATCCCTGACTATACGTACTTAGTTAAAAACGAAGATAAAATCAAAGGTCTTTTCATCACTCACGGACATGAAGACCACATCGGCGGTATCCCTTACCTTCTCAAGCAAGTGAATATTCCAGTTTACGGCGGCAAACTCGCAATCGGCCTACTTCGTAATAAATTGGAAGAGCATGGTCTCTTGAGACAAACAAAACTTCACATTTTTGAAGAAGAAGATACCATTAAATTTAGAAAAACAGCTGTGTCTTTCTTTAGAACGACACACAGCATTCCAGATTCTTATGGAATTGTCGTCAAGACACCTCCTGGTAACATCGTACATACAGGTGATTTCAAGTTTGACTTTACTCCTGTTGGTGAGCCTGCCAATTTAACCAAAATGGCTGAGATCGGAAAAGAAGGCGTACTTTGTCTTTTATCTGATAGTACAAACAGTGAAATCCCAGAATTTACGATGTCTGAAAGACGCGTAGGTGAAAGCATTGATGACATCTTTAGAAAAGTCGACGGACGAATCATCTTTGCCACGTTTGCTTCAAACATTCACAGACTTCAGCAAGTGATTGAGTCTGCTGTTGCCAACGGCAGAAAAGTCGCTGTATTTGGACGCAGTATGGAGTCTGCTATTGATATTGGACAAGATCTTGGCTATATTAAATGTCCAAAAAACACGTTTATCGAACATAATGAAATCAACCGCCTTCCAGCAAACAAAGTAACCATTCTTTGTACTGGTAGCCAGGGTGAACCGATGGCAGCTCTTTCTCGTATTGCGAACGGTACTCACCGCCAGATTTCGATTAACCCTGGAGACACTGTTGTCTTCTCATCTTCACCAATCCCAGGTAACAATATTAGCGTAAGCCGCACCATTAACCAGCTTTATCGTGCAGGCGCTGAGGTCATTCATGGCTCGCTTAATAATATTCATACATCTGGTCACGGCGGACAAGAAGAACAAAAACTGATGCTCCGTTTAATTAAACCAAAATTCTTTATGCCGATTCACGGTGAATACCGCATGCAAAAAACGCATATCAAGCTTGCGAATGACTGCGGCATCCCTGAGGAAAACTGCTTTATCATGGATAACGGTGAAGTTCTTGCACTGAAAGGTGACGAAGCAAGTGTCGCTGGCAAAATTCCATCAGGCAACGTGTATATCGATGGAAGCGGTATTGGCGATATCGGAAACATCGTTTTAAGAGACCGCCGCATTCTTTCTGAAGAGGGTCTTGTCATTGTAGTCGTCAGCATGGACATGAAAGAATTCAAAATCTCTGCTGGACCTGATTTGATCTCAAGAGGTTTTGTCTACATGAGAGAATCTGGAGACCTTATCAACGATGCACAGGATTTAATTTCAAAGCATCTTGAAAAAGTAATGGAACGTAAGACAACTCAGTGGTCTGAAATCAAGAACGAAATTACTGACACTCTTGCACCTTTCCTTTATGAAAAAACAAGACGCCGCCCAATGATCTTACCGATTATTATGGAAGTGTAATCACAAAAAAGAGACACAAGCCGCTTGGCTGTGTCTCTTTTTTTCACCATTCATTAAAAAAACCGCATATATACATATGCGGTTTCTCTTTTTTATGATTGAATTGGGAGATGCTGAAAGTTTCTGACATCAAACAAACCCTTTGTCGTCATTTTCACATCAGGAATGACTGGGAGTGCCAAGAAGGACAGCGTCAAAAATGGATTAAAGTCTAAATTAAAGCCTGTTTCTTTTAACGCTTCATGGAGCGCATGAAGGCTTTCATTTACAAGATGTGCCGGCTGATCTGAAAGTAAACCAGATATCGGTAATGGCAGCGTATGAAGAGACTCGCCATTTTTGACAACAGTCAAACCGCCGCCTGCTTCTTTTAACACGTCAATGGCTTTTACGATATCAGCATCATTTGTGCCGACCGCAATTAAATTGTGAGAATCATGCGCAACCGTTGTTGCAATTGCGCCCTTTTCTAATCCAAAGCCGCTGACAACCCCTATCCCCATTTCAGATAAGCCTTGATGGCGTTCGACAAGCACCATTTTTAATACATCTCTTTCTGTATCACTAGTGAATTGTCCGTTCGTTTCTGAAGGAGAGACTTGTTCTAATTTTGTTTCTAGCTGATTCGGAATAATGCGGATCACATTCATTTTTTGATGAGCTGTGATAGGCAGTGCCAGATCTTGCTCTTGAACGTCTATAGTATGAACAGATTGTAATAATGCTGGACTCGGTGCAATTTTTTCGACACTTGGCTTGTACTCTCCATGCTGCGCCACCAATTGTCCTGCAATAAATACGCTGGTGATGTCGACTTGATGAAGATCAGAGACGAGCATAAAATCAGCATCAAAGCCTGGCGCAATGGCTCCCTTTGTTTTGAGGCCAAAACACTCTGCTGCGTTTAAACTTCCCATTTGATACGCTAAAAATGGGTCTAACCCTTCTTTTATAGACATACGTACTTGTTCGTCAATACTTCCCTCCGACATTAAATCATCTAAATGTTTATCATCGGTACAAAAGAAAAAGCGTCTCGCATTCTTTTCATTCACAGCTGGTAAAACGTTTTTCACGTTTTTGGCAACAGAGCCTTCTCTTAGCATGACATACATGCCTCGTTTTACACGTTCAAGGGCTTCGCTGGCTGTTGTTACCTCATGATCTGTTTGGACACTCGCTGTGCGGTAAACGTTTATTAATCGGTCTGTTAAGCCTGCTAGATGGCCATCAATCAGTTTATGTTCGTTTTGTGCATCAAGCAGCTTTTGAAGCATATCTTCTTCTGCCTGCTCTACACCGACGTAATCCATCACCTCAGCAAGACCAAGAACATCTTTCTCTTGATACAAAGGCTTTAAATCTTTCGCTTTTAAGACAGCACCTGATCGTTCAAAACTGACTGCCGGTACGCAGGATGGCAGCATGAAATAAATATTTAAGGCAGCTTTTCTCGCTTCTTCCAGCATAAAACGGATGCCTGAGATCCCTGACACATTGGCAATTTCATGCGGGTCTGTTACGACAGTTGTCACACCGTGCGGGACGACAGCTTTGGAGAATTCAGCAGGGGTCACCATAGAGGACTCGATATGAACGTGGCCATCAATAAAACCGGGTACAAGCATTTGACCTGCTGCATCCAGCTCCTGTTCTCCCTCGTACTCTCCAATCCCTACTATTTGTCCATTTTCAACAGCGACATCAGCGTCTATCCATTCCTGGTTAAACACGTCCATAACCTTCGCATGTTTAATCACTAGGGCTGCTTTTTTTCTCTTTGCAGCTACTTCAATTTGATGTCTGAAAAGCTCCTTATCCAACGACACTGCCTCCTCCAAGTAAACAATATAATGTTTCTTATCGTAAACGAATCTGTTTGCCCAGTCAATGACATTTAGAGAAAATCATCCAGATAAAAAGGCTGATTTTTATTTCTGAATAGTGATAATTGCACGAAAAATATGATGATTGGCTTTTGCTGTTAATGCAGAACAAAATAGCCCTTTTTTAGTGTCTTCTTCTCTCCTCACTGTCCGTCCTGTGTGTACACAACAATATAAAAAAACACCCCGCTCCGGAGTGTTTAATAATCGTTCTGCATTTCTCGTTTTTCAAAGCGTCCAATATCGGCTACTGCCCCGATGACAATGAGAATATCTTCTTTTTGAATCATTTCATCTGCGAGTGGTGAAACAATCACTTCTTTCCCACGCTTTATCGCCACAATATTAATGCCATATCTCGCTCTAATATCGAGATCTAAAAGAGAATGCCCTGCAAGCCTGCTGTTGGCAACGATTTCAATGAGGCTGTACTCATCTGACAGCTCAAGATAATCTAATACGTTGTTGGAGATGATTTTATGTGCAATTCGTCTGCCCATGTCTCGCTCTGGATGAACGATGCGATCAGCCCCAATTTTATTTAGTACCTTTTCGTGATAGTCGTTTTGCGCCTTTACTGTGACCATTTTGACGCCAAGCTCTTTCAGCATAATCGTCGTCAAAATACTGGCCTGAATGTTTTCACCAATCGCAACGATGACATGATCAAAATTACGAATACCGAGATTTTTTAAAACCGATTCGTCTGTCGAATCGCCAATGACCGCATGTGAAGCAATTTTCGCGTATTCGTTCACTCGATCTTCATTCATATCCATGGCCATGACTTCAAGTCCTTCTTCGCTCAGCGCTTTGCAAATACTTCCGCCAAAGCGTCCAAGACCAATGACTGCATATTCCTTTTTCATGTTCAGACTCCTTTTATCTCACTTACCATGCATTTTACTACGGTTTGATTAATGAATCCATATGCGAGCGAATTTTTTTACGGAACGCTTCACTTAAGTAGAGGTCTGCTCCTTTTTCAATTTCACTGCGGTAATGACCTGGTGGAGCAATTTCTTCGCTCTTTTGAAGAACAAGAAAGGTTAAACAGTCCTCATATATTTGATCACCTATTTTGACATCGACAAAAGCTGGACGATATGTGCCCTCATATACGCCTTCTCGTTTGTACAAATATCGAATGGCCTCAAAAGGAACCTCATATAAAACGCCCTCTGTTTCTCCGCCGTCTTCTACCATATCGGCTCTTGACCCATCAGGCCTCACCAATGTAAATCTAGTTGTAAAGCCGTTCAGAGCACCGCCGCCGATGATTTGTTTAAAATAATGATCGACTTCTGCCAGTTTAAATCTTGCATCATCCATACAAGAGCCATAGGCAAAATAATAGAAGGATGCCGGCTTCTGCTGCCATAGTTTATATTCCTTCCAGCAGCCACTCTCGATTTCCTTCAGCGCTGATGCCTTCTGTTTTGGTAAAGTGTATGTAATAGCCGCCACCAGCCCCCGGTCTGTCATGACATCGACCACCTGCTTGTCATACCCTTCCTCAAGTAAATCTATCTTATTCAGCGTGCTTGCGGTTACCTCGTACAATTCTCCATATACTTTGCTTTTTTCTTCTGGAACGCACGCAGGGTATCCTTGACCTGTATCATAGATTTTGCCGCTGATCCAAGCTGATTTAGCTAATGGTCTGCTTTCTTTCATATAAGTCTCGTGGTGTTCTTCATGCTGCAGAAGCGTCCCATATACAAATAAAGCTTTCGCCTTCATGAAATCACGTCCTCTCGCCTTGCTGCTGTCTGCTTTTTTGACACACAGGTAAATAGATATGAAAAGTTGTACCTTTTCCCAGCTCACTGACCACATCCATCCTACCGTGATGATCTTTTAAAATCGTTGCACAGATGGTGAGGCCAAGACCCGTCCCTTCTGTTTTCGTGGAGAAGAAAGGATCATATATTTTCTGAATATCCTCTTCAGACATCCCTTTTCCTTCATCTTGAATGGTAATTTTCCATTCGTTCATCACTTTTTCTGTTGATATGTATATGCTGCCGCCTTCAGGCATTGCCTCAATGGCATTTTTGATTAAATTAATGAACAGCTGCTTCATTTGATTAGCGTCTGCTAAAATAGCGCCGGCATCCTGCTTTTTAAATGGCTGTTTGAGATCAATATTCGAAAGGACTGCATTGGTTTTTAGCAATGTAATGACCTGCTCTAACAGTCCATGAAGCTGAACTTCTTGAAAATGGACCGACTGCGGCTTTGCCAGCACAAGCAGTTCACTTAAAACAAAATCAATCCGTTTAATTTCGGAAAAGATAATGTCAAAATAATCGGTTCTTTCAGGATATTGAGTTTTCATCAGCTGCAAAAAGCCGTTTACTGAGGTCAGCGGATTTCTGACTTCATGGGCGATTCCAGCGGCGATTTGTCCTGCAACGGCCAGCTTTTGCGCCTGCATTTGCAATTGTTGATTTGACCTTTCAAGCTCAAGCTTTGCCAGCTTTTGTTTTGTAATATCTGCAACTGTTCCAATACCTCCAGTAAACTGATGCTCTTCATCAAAGTAGAGCTTATAATGTACGTCTCCCCATACTTTCTTCCCCTCTTTATGAAGAAGCTGGAGCTCGATCCGTCCTGAATCTTTATGCTCTTTGATGACAGATGACAAATGCTGAATAACTCTTTCTTCTTGATCAAAGTACTGATTGTACATCGTACCTAGACATTCATCTATGTCATAGCCGGTCATTTGTTTCCATGCTTGATTTAAGAAAATGATTTTCCCTTTTTCATCTGTTTCAAAGACGATTTCCTGCAAGTTATCTGTAATTCGATTCAGCCGCTCTGTTAGTTCGTGTGCTTCTTTTTCTCTCTTATTTAGATCTGACACAAATAAATTCAAGCGGTCTACATACCCTGAGACAACCCAGATCCCTGCTAACACAACGACTGTAAAGGCTAAATCGAGCGGCCAATTAATTTGATAGCCGCCTAGATAATAAAAGAAATCCCAGCTTATGATTAAGATAAATGCAAGAACAGATAACACGATCCGCACTTGATATGTTTTGTTCAAATGATTCCACCTGCCGCCCTGAGATTCTTTGTCAATTGTACCATTTTCCACTTATTTTTTGAGGGAGATGGGGCATTTTTAAGGAACTTTTTTTTAAAGAAAAATAGCCTGTTCTCAGCACAAAGGAAGAGATCAGGCTATTTCGATTACTGCTGAAGAGCTTCTTGCAGCTCTTTTAACAGCAGTTCTGCGCCTTCAGCGCTTAATGTAATTTGACCATTTCCGTATTCATGGTTCTCTGATGTAATCTCACCAGTCATGAGACAAACGCCCTCTGGTTGATATTTTTTCAAGACGATTTTATCTCCATCTATAAAAAATTCCATACTGTCTTTAATAGCGATATCAAGTGCTCTTCTCAATTCGATTGGCATGACAATACGCCCTAGTTCGTCTACTTTTCTTACGACTCCGATAGATTTCAATTTCGTTCCCTCTTTCTTTCATTAGCTCAAGATCAATCTGTTTTTCACCAATTGATATATCGTAGACGTAAGAGATTCTTAAAAGGTTTCTCCTCTATAAAAATTTTTTTCATAAAAGAAAAAACAAAGGGAAAATTTATTGTGATTGTCAAAATGATACTTGAATTTTACAGATTCATTTCAAGGTGATCACAAACCCCCACAAATGACATCAACCCTCTGAACTTTTAAATGTAAAATTGTTTAAAACAGCAAAAATAGAGATTGGGTGAAAACATGTTTCAAAATGCCGAAATTGGAATTGATTTAGGAACAGCTAACATATTGGTTTATAGTAAAAATAAGGGAATTATTTTAAATGAACCGTCCGTCGTGGCAGTCGATACAGAAACAAAGACTGTACTTGCCGTCGGATCAGAAGCAAAAGAAATGATCGGGAAAACACCTGGGAAAATTGTTGCGATCCGTCCGATGAAAGACGGTGTTATCGCTGATTATGATATGACAACAGATTTACTTAAACAGATCATGAAAAAAGCAGGAAAAAATATCGGGTTTACCTTTAGAAAACCAACTGTCGTTGTATGTACACCTTCTGGATCAACAGCTGTTGAGCGCCGCGCCATCAGCGATGCTGTGAAAAACTGTGGAGCAAAACATGTGCATTTAATTGAAGAACCTGTTGCAGCTGCAATCGGTGCTGATCTTCCGGTAGACGAGCCTGTTGCGAACGTCGTAGTCGATATTGGCGGCGGAACAACAGAAGTTGCGATTATTTCATTTGGCGGTGTTGTCTCTTGTCATTCGATCCGAATTGGCGGCGATCAGCTGGATGAAGATATCATTACGTTTGTCAGAAAGAAATATAACCTATTAATCGGCGAACGGACTGCCGAGCAGGTGAAAATGGAAATTGGGTATGGTCTTATTGAGCATGAGCCTGAATCATTAGAAGTGCGCGGGCGCGACCTTGTGACAGGTCTGCCAAAAACCATCACACTTGTCTCTCATGAAATTCAAGGCGCTATGCGAGAATCACTTCTTCATATTTTAGAAGCGATTCGTGCCACATTAGAGGACAGCCCTCCAGAGCTAAGCGGAGATATTGTAGACCGCGGCGTCATTTTAACTGGCGGAGGCGCTCTGTTAAATGGAATTCAAGAATGGCTCTCTCAAGAGATTGTTGTTCCAGTTCATATTGCAGCTAATCCACTTGAGTCTGTTGCCATTGGAACAGGTCGTTCATTAGAAGTCATCGACAAATTGCAAAAAACATTAAAATAATCTTCATGTTCTACTTCTTTTTTCGTCATTTCGATCATATCGTGAGAAATGGATAAACGTGAAGGAGGAAGAACATGTTGCTTGATTTAGGTAAACGGGTCGTTGTCACAGTCATTTTAACGGGTATTATTTTAGGAGGAATGAGCCTGTCGTTTTCACATATGCCGCCTTCTAATGCACAGCCTGTGAAACAACTGAACCGCTAAAAAAGCCGCACGAAAGCGGCTTTTTTATTTTGGCTTTAAGCGTGCTCCCCATTTTCCTTTTCGGTCATAAATCTGATATGATGAACATGACTAAAGGAGGGTTTTTTATGAGTTCATTTGAAAAACAACTTGATCAATATGCCAAGACCATCGTTGAAGTCGGTGTGAATGTACAAAAGGGGCAGGAAGTGGTTGTATCCGCATTTACTGAATCTGCACACCTTGTTCGTCTTGTCGCGAAACACGCGTATGAGCGCGGGGCGAAAAACGTACATATCCGCTGGAGTGATGGTGTTCTCACCCGTTTAAAATTTGAACATGCGCCACAGGATGTCTTTGAGCAATTCCCAGAATGGGAAGCACAGATGATGGAAACCATCGCAAAACGCGGCGGTGCTTTTATTACCATCCTGTCAGAAAGCCCTGACCTTCTGCGAGGCATTGATTCGAAAAAAATCGCTGCACAGCAAAAAGCTGCTGGTTCAGCACTACATACATATCGTCAATACGTTCAATCTGACAAAGTCGCTTGGACGGTCGTAGGTGCTGCATCAAAAGAATGGGCGAAAAAGATTTTCCCTGATCATACAGATGAAGAAGCTGTCACTTTATTGTGGGATCAAATCTTTAAAGTCGCACGCGCTGATCAAGCAGATCCTGTTGAGGCTTGGAAAAAGCATGATGCGTCATTAAATGAAAAGGTCAAAATACTCAATGAACGTCACTACCATAAGCTTCATTATGAAGCACCGGGCACAGACTTAACGATTGAGCTTCCAGTGCAGCATATTTGGGTAGGTGCTGGCAGCGTAAGTGAACGCGGCGTCTCGTTCATGGCCAACATGCCGACAGAAGAAGTCTTTACCGTACCGAAAAAAGACGGTGTAAATGGGACCGTCTCAAGCACTAAGCCGCTCAGCTATGCCGGAAACATCATTGATGAATTTTCATTAACCTTTGAAAATGGCCGGATTGTGGATGTGAAAGCAAAAGAAGGCGAAGATATTTTAAAATCTCTCGTTGAAACAGATGAAGGCTCTCATTATCTAGGTGAGGTTGCCCTCGTACCAGATGATTCACCAATTTCTAACTCCAATATTCTTTATTACAATACACTTTACGATGAAAATGCATCAAATCACCTTGCGATCGGCAGCGGATATGCGTTTAATATCGAAGGCGGAAAAGAAATGAAACGAGAAGAATTGGATGCAGCGGGTGTGAACAGCAGTATTACACACGTTGATTTCATGATTGGTTCAAAGGAAATGAATATTGACGGGATTACAAAAGACGGGAAACGCGAACCGATCTTCCGAAATGGAAACTGGGCGATTTAATCAAAAAAAGACATCCTATGGATGTCTTTTCTTTGTTATGCGTAAAGCTCTTCAAGTCTTTTTTGGATGTCTTGATCTGATAAGAACTCATCATATGTTGTTTGTTTATCGACGATGCCATTTGGCGTCACTTCGATAATTCGGTTTGCGACTGTTTCAACAAACTGATGGTCATGAGATGAGAAGAGCATTGCTCCTTTAAAGCTCATGAGGCCGTTATTCAGCGCTGTAATGGATTCTAGGTCTAAGTGGTTCGTTGGCTCATCCAGCAGCAAAATATTCGCTCCAGACAGCATCATTTTTGATAACATACAACGAACCTTTTCTCCTCCTGATAAGACACTTGCTTTTTTCTTCACTTCTTCCCCAGAGAAAAGCATACGTCCTAAGAAACCACGCAGGAAGCTCTCACTTTGATCGTTCGGAGAAAATTGACGAAGCCAATCAACGAGATCAACATCGTTTCCTTCAAAATATTCACTATTGTCTTTCGGGAAAAAGGCTTGTGACGTTGTGACACCCCATTTAAATGATCCGCTGTCTGGCTCCATTTCACCAGCAAGGATCTTAAATAAAGTGGACACAGCAAGCTCATTACGACTTAAGAACGCAATTTTATCTTCACGGTTCATAATAAAGCTGACATTATCAAGTACTTTCACACCGTCAATTGTTTTTGATAGACCTTCTACTTGAAGGACATCATTTCCGATTTCGCGCTCTGGCGCAAAATGAACATATGGATATTTACGTGAAGACGGCTTAATATCGTCTAAAGAGATTTTATCAAGCAATTTCTTTCTTGATGTCGCTTGCTTCGATTTAGAAGCGTTCGCACTAAACCGGGCAACGAATTCTTGAAGCTGCTTAATTTGTTCTTCTTTTTTCTTATTTGCTTCTTGGCTTAGTTTCAGCGCTAACTGGCTGGACTCATACCAAAAGTCATAGTTACCGACGTATACTTGGATTTTTCCGAAATCAAGGTCCGCAATATGTGTACATACTTTGTTTAAGAAATGACGATCATGCGAAACGACGATGACGGTATTTTCAAAGTTAATGAGGAACTCTTCGAGCCACTGGATCGCTTGTAAGTCCAAGTGGTTCGTTGGCTCATCGAGAAGAAGAACGTCAGGCTTGCCAAATAAAGCTTGAGCTAAAAGTACTTTTACCTTTTCAGAACCGCCAAGCTCAGACATTTTCTTCGATTGAAGGCTTTCTGGAATGCCAAGACCCTTTAGTAGAATCGCTGCTTCACTTTCAGCTTCCCATCCGTTTAATTCAGCAAACTCACCTTCAAGCTCGGCTGCACGAATCCCGTCTTCATCTGAGAAATCAGGTTTCATATAGATCGCATCTTTCTCCTGCATCACGTCATATAAACGTTTGTGACCCATGATGACGACTTTCAGCACTTCAAACTCTTCGTATTCAAAGTGGTTCTGTTTTAAAATCGCTAAACGCTCACCAGGGCTCATATGAACATCACCCGTTTGAGCCTCAATTTCTCCAGAAAGAATCTTTAGGAACGTTGATTTACCAGCTCCATTGGCACCAATTAATCCGTAGCAGTTGCCAGGAGTGAATTTAATATTTACTTCTTCAAATAGTTTACGATCAGCAAAGCGCAAACTAACATTATTTACTGCAATCATTTATTAATCCTCCATCACTCATTCATCATTATGAAGTATAACATGAATAACGTTTGATAGAAACGTCTCTCGCTAAGAACGAAGGCTTTTTGTCCATTATGGTATAATAAACGGGAATGATTGATTGAAGGAGTTCGGGCGATTTGAGATTACTCACACTGATGGAATACTGTTTATTGATTTTCTTTATGGGCATTTATTTATCTGCAACAGGCTTTAATGCGAAGGACTTTGGCCTTTATATTGGGCTTGTCCTCATTTACACACTGGTCCACATCTTTTCCAAACGCTTTTTACAAAAGCGGGGAAAAGAAAACCAAAAAATCGGATTGTTTCGATCCGTATTAGCCATTACCGGATCTGTGTTCGCTTCGGTACTAGCCATTGTGATCATTGTTACAGTGCTCACGCCAAATTAAAAACGACCCTTCTGTAAGGGTCGCTCGTTCAAGCACCTTTCTCTTGCCTCTGAGAAGGTGCTTTTATTTTGTCTGTCGAATGTCGCCAAACGGGAAGAAAACAAATTCTGATGTCCCGACAACCCGATCCTTTTCAATGAGGCCAAGTCCATTTCTGCTGTCCATGGAATTGAGTCTATTGTCCCCCATCACAAAGTAATCGTTTTTCGGTACTTTCACTGGACCAAAATCTCCAGTTAAATGCACTTCATACTCTTTCGCATGCGCCTTGTTCTCTTTTAAATAAGGCTCATCTACTTTTTTACCATTAATGTAAAGCGTATCATCCTTCATTTCAATCGTATCACCTGGAAGGCCGATCAATCGTTTGACATAATGAATCTTCTGACCATCTTTTCCATTAATAATCACGATGTCACCGCGTTTGACACCACCGAGATAGTTAATGGTTTTGTTAACAAACAGCTTTTCCCCGTCATGAAGTGTCGGTTCCATTGACTCTCCTTCCACCACATAAGGTTCAAATATAAATGTACGGATGAGCAAGACGAGCGCAAGTGCAATTAAAATGGCTTTGATCCATTCAAACAGTGAACTTTTCTTCTCTGTTTTGGCTTGCTTCGCATCAGATTGAATTTCATTTTCGTTTTGTTTGTTTTCTTCGTTCAAAATACTGCTTCCTCCTAAGACTTTCTGCTAAAAGACTTGAAACGTGAATTGAATAACTTTACTTTATCATATGTCATTTAAAAATTCACAAGACAACCATCTAATTAGATATTTTTTCCTAATTCACTGATGATTAAACAAAAAGAAGCACCGTTTTTCACGATGCTTCTCTTCTGCATTACGCTTCTTGTTGAACCGGTTTTTTCAAAATACCCAGTAAAATCGCTGTCACAACAGCACCGATTAAGATGCTGATGATGTAAAGAACTGGATGATTTGTTACCCAGAAAACAAATAGTCCGCCATGCGGTGCAGGAAGCGTCACTCTAAAGAATTCCGTTAATCCACCAGCAACTGCTGCACCAATAACAGCTGAAGGAATCACACGAAGAGGATCTGCCGCCGCAAATGGGATCGCCCCTTCAGTGATGAAGGCTGCTCCCATGAAGTAGCATGTAATCCCTGCTTCACGGTCACGTTTTGAGAACTTATTTCTAAAGATCGTTGTTGCAAGTGCAATACCTAGTGGTGGAACCATTCCGCCTGCCATAATTGCAGCATGCGGTGCATAGTTGCCAGCAGCAATCATTGCAAGACCAAATGTGTAAGCCGCTTTGTTAATTGGGCCACCCATATCAATTGCCATCATACCAGCTAAAATAATACCCATTAAAACAAGGTTTCCAGTACCTAATGATTCAAGCCAATGTGTTAATCCGTCCATCACCATTTTCACTGGTGTGTTGACAATATAATGCATGATAATGCCTGTAAAGAAAATACCGAACAATGGATACAGCAGAACCGGTTTAATCCCGTCGAGTGTCTGCGGTACGAATGTGAATACTTTTTTGAGCAGTACAACAATGTAACCTGCTAGGAAACCAGCAATCAGTCCACCTAAGAACCCTGCACCTGCTGCTGACGCCATAAATCCACCGACCATACCTGGCGCAAAACCTGGACGATCTGCAATACTCATGGCAATAAATCCAGCTAATACCGCAACGATCAAGGCAAGCGCATTATCGCCGCCAATTCCTTTTAAGACAGCTGCAAATGAATTAAATGAAGGATCCTTAGGATCTGCTGAGTTAATACCCCAGAAGAATGAAATCGCAACTAAGATACCGCCTCCGACAACAAATGGAAGCATGTTACTTACACCACTCATTAAGTGCTTGTAAAATCCGCTTCTTCCTTTGCCAGATGATTCATTTTCGTCTTTAGAAGAACTGCCGCCTGAACCTTTATAAATCGGCGCATCTTGATTGATGGCTTTTTCAATTAACTCCTGCGGACGGCGAATACCAGCTGTTACAGGGACTTCAATGACATGTTTGCCTTTAAAGCGTTCCATTTCAACTTGCTTGTCCGCTGCCACAATGATGGCTGGTGCTTCTTCAATTTCTTTTGCTGTAAGGGCATGTTTAATACCGCCAGAGCCGTTTGTTTCAACTTTAATGTCAACGCCCATTTCTTTTGCTTTTTCTTTCAAAGCATCTGCTGCCATAAATGTATGTGCAATGCCGGTCGGGCAAGCTGTTACCGCTAAAATTTTAGCAGGTTTTCCTTCTGCAGCCGGCTCTTCTTGCACTTCCTCTTCTTCTTCATCATCTTGATCATGTGTATTGATGATCTCAATGATTTCATCTTCAGTCGCCGCTTCAAGGAGCTGCTTTCGAATTTCTTCACGCATAAGAAGTGTGGATAAACGAGAAAGTGCCTCTAAGTGCGTGTTGTTTGCACCTTCAGTTGCGGCAATCATAAAGACAAGATGACTCGGCTGAGCGTCTAGTGATTCATAATCTACACCAGCAGTTGAGCGGCCAAATGCAATGGCAGGCTCTTTTACACTTGCTGTTTTAGCGTGCGGGATGGCAATTCCTTCACCAATACCAGTAGAGCTCTGTTTTTCACGATTGATCACAGCTTCTTTATAGCCCTCTTTATCATTTAACTTGCCTGCTGTATCTAAAACAGTGACTAGCTCTTCAATGACTGCTTCTTTCTGCTGGCTGTCTAATTGAAGCTTAATGGTATGCTTCGTGAGTAGTTCTGTAATTTTCATGATGACTCCTCCTTTAAATGCGTGTGACTTTTACTTGTGGTAATAGTGTGTCGACAAGCTCTTTTGTGCCAAGCTCCTCAGAAAAGGCTGTAGCGCTTCCTGAAGTGACACCAAGCTTAAATGACTCTTCAATTGAAAGGCCTTTTGAAACGCCGGCTAAAAACCCTGCAACGACTGAATCCCCTGCTCCAACTGAATTAACGAGCGTTCCTTTTGGAACATTGGACTGATAGATTCCTTCTTTACAGAATAAGAGGGCGCCATCACCAGCCATGGAGACGATGACATGCTCAGCACCTTGTTCTAACAGCTTTTTCCCATAAGGAATGGCTTCTGCTGCTGATGAAATACTCGTCTCAAACATTTCACCCAGTTCATGATGATTTGGCTTCATTAAGAACGGTTTCATGTCTGCTGCTTTTTTTAACGCTTCGCCAGAAATATCAAGAACAACTCTTACACCTTGCTCTCGGCAAACTTCAGCAATACGCTCATATGTGTTATGAGGTAATGATGAAGGAATGCTGCCAGCTAAAACAACGACATCTCCTTCAGTCAATGAAGAAAATTGAGATAGAAACGACTCAAATTGCGCTTCAGTAATAGATGGGCCGAGTCCGTTGATTTCTGTCTCTTCACCTGTTTTTAGTTTCACATTGATCCTTGTATCTTCTGACACCTCGTGAAAGGCTGTTTGTAATTGTTCGTTCTGTAAAAAATCTTGAATATATTTGCCTGTAAATCCACCAATGAATCCAAGTGCTTTCGATTCAACACCATGACGTTTTAATAGCCTTGAGACATTGATTCCTTTACCACCTGGATATTTTTGATCATAGGTTGAACGATTTAAACCGCCGACTGCAAAATCCTCCACGTGTACGATGTAATCAACTGATGGGTTTAAAGTAACTGTATAAATCATGTTTTCACTACCTTTATAACCGTTTTTTCATGGTAATTATCGAATGAATCTTCTTTTGCGTCGTTTGTGATAATGGTGGCTTCCTGTAAACTAGCAAAGGTTGAAAACGATATTTCGCCAAACTTTGAGGCATCTGATAAGATATAGGTTTTTTTCGCCTGTTTCATAGCTCTTTTTTTCATGAGTGCTTCCTCTGGATCAGGTGTTGTAAAACCCGCCTCGGGATGAATGCCATTTGTCCCAACAAAGCTTTTGTCAAAACGATAATTCTCCATCGCTGTCAAAGCTGCGGCTCCAACCATGGCTCCTGTTCGATGTTTCACTGATCCGCCTATCAAGTAAAAGGTAATACCTTTTCTCATGAGGGCTTCAATGTGCATCACACCGTTTGTCACCACGACAATATCTTGATCTGGATCGATATATTCAATCATTTGCTGTGTGGTTGTACCAGCATCTAAATAAATACAGTCGCCCTGTTTTAAAAGAGATGCCGCTGCCTCTGCTACCAATGACTTTTCTTGAAGGTTTTTGGCAGATTTCTCAAATACATCTGGTTCAAGGCGAATACTCGAAATCTTGGCTGCTCCTCCATGAACCCTTTTAAGAAATCCTTTTTCTTCAAGGGCTGATAAATCTCTTCTAATTGTAGATTCAGACGCATCCGTCATCATCGTTAAGTCCTGTATTTTAATGACATCATTTTCTTCCAAGCTGTCGATAATGAGCTGATGTCTTTCCGGTGTTAACATGCGAACACCCCTTTTGAAAACGTATTCATTTTGCGCGCACCTTTATTGTAATCGCTTTTTTCAACATTATCAATACAAAACAATCAAATACATTCAATAACTATCAAAATCTTTCACCATGGTCATCTTACCTTTATATGTACCATTTGTAAACTGAAAAATATGTGACAATAAGATGAAAGTCATGATATTAGCATTTCTATCATTTTTTATTTCATTCAATGGAACTAAAAAAAGCTTTTATGCAATTTGCATAAAAGCTTTTGATGGGTAATGAAGGCGAATGTAAACCGATTGTATGCTTCTTTCCTCTCCGAATTATTCATACCTGAGCGATTCAATAGGGTCTAGTCTCGCTGCTTTATTCGCAGGAATTAACCCAAAAACAATACCAATGAGCATACTAAACAGTACGCCTCCACATACTACTTGCCAAGATACAAGAGACGGCCAGCCGGCAAATAGTGATACTAACGAAGCACCACCTAAGCCAAGTGCAATCCCCATCAACCCGCCGATGAGTGTTAAAACGACAGACTCAATTAAAAACTGAACGAGAATTTGAGCCCTTGTTGCGCCCATCGCCTTTCGAATACCGATTTCTCTTGTCCTCTCTGTCACAGAAACGAGCATAATATTCATCACACCGATTCCGCCAACAAGTAAAGAGATCCCGGCTATTGAGCCAATGATCGTTGTCATAACGGATGTTATTTGACCAATCCCTTCTGCGATTTCTTCCATATTGATCATTTCGTAAGCATCTTCTGTATGATGATTTTCATTTAATATGGCAGCCGCGCTCTTTCCTACTTCCTTCATTTGATCAGCATGTGCGACTTGAATAGACAACTTATCATATTCACTCATACCAAGTGTGGAGGTGAGCATCGCAAATGGGACATAGATTTCATTCATATCAAATGAAAACATCCCTTTCTGTTTTGCTAACACACCGATGACTTCAACTGGCTGTCCGTTCATCCAAATCAGTTCGCCTAATGCCTTTTGTCCGTTGAATAGTTCTTTTTGTAAGCCATCTGAGATAAGAGCAGCTCTTCTGCCGCTTCTAAAATCAATATCTCTTAAATCCTGTCCTTCTGCGATTTGTAATGAATGTACATTTGTATACCCTTCATTTATACCGTTAACTGTCGCATCAACTGTCGTATCTTGAAACCTCAGCTGCATTCCTTGTGCAGTCGAGGAGGCGACCTGCTCCACCCCGTTGATTGTCCTAATGCTTTTTATGTCTTCCTCAGTAAATGATGCTTCGAATAAGGCATTTGGATTTGCATTTAATTCTTCGTCAGAAGGCGTATATGTCATATCAATGGTATTGTTTGGACCTGAAATCGATCCTTTTAACATTTGCTCACCGCCTTGACCGATCGCCACGACTGCAATGACTGATCCAACACCAATAATAATCCCAAGCATCGTTAAAATAGAACGTAATTTATGAGCTAAAACCGAATTCAGCGCTATTTTGATATTTTCAAAGAGTTTCATTCATAGCGTCCCCTTGTATCCATCTATCTTCAACAAGCCGTCCATCTCTCACAACGACAGTCCGATTTGTATACGCAGCTATTTCTTCTTCATGGGTGACAAGCACAATCGTTGTCCCTTCCTCATTCAGCTGTGTAAACTGTTCCATAATTGAGATGCTTGTTTTTGAGTCGAGAGCACCAGTCGGTTCATCTGCTAAAATCAGCTGAGGCTTATTGACAATCGCACGTGCAATTGCCACCCTTTGCTTTTGTCCTCCTGACAACTCACTTGGCATATGTTTCATTCGATCTGCCAAACCAACCTTTTCCAGTGCCAATTCCGCACGTTCTTTTCTTTCCTTTTGACTGATCCCAGCGTAAATCATCGGCAGTTCCACATTGCGCCTCGCATTTAACCTTGGCAGCAGATGAAATTGCTGAAAAACAAATCCAATGGATTGATTTCGAATGACCGCAAGCTCCTGGTCCTTTGCTGCTGACAGCTCTGTACCTTGAAAATGATATTGTCCTGTCGTTGGGCGGTCTAAACAGCCAATAATATTCATTAATGTTGATTTTCCAGAGCCGGACGGGCCCATAATGGACATATACTCGCCTTTTTCAATGACAAGATTCATATCACTTAATACATCAAATGTTTCGTGTGCGACCTCATAGCTTTTTGTCACGTTGGAAAGCTGAATCATTCAGCATTCACTTCCATTCCGTCATACATGTCATCTGTTGGATGAGCAATGATTTGATCCTCTGCCTTGACACCTTTTGTTACTTCAAGATCATGACCTGACGTTTCCCCTATGACCACTTTTACTTTTTTCAATTCATTTTTTTCAACAACATAAACGTATTGTCCATCAGTCTCTTTTTTTACCGCTGTTTCAGGAATTGTTTGCGCTTGGCGCTTATCTGTTTGAATTTCCATGATCATTTTAAAACCAGGCTTCGCCTCAGGTTTCTTTCCCTTTATTTCTACCTCAACAGGATATTGAACCGTTTGGTCGCTCGAAGTTGTTTCGACTGCTGTCTGGACAGGAACAGTGCCTACTTTTTTCACGACTCCTTGCCAGCTCTTCCCGCGAATGACATCAGACGTTACCTTCACTTTTTGTTTCTTTTTGATTTTTATGGCATCATACTCTGAGATCAAACCCCGCACGATCATTTTTTTATCATGACCAATATGAATGATCGGCTGCCTTTCTTCCGCCCCCCCTGCCCCTGCCTCTTGCTCAATGGAAATCACTGTTCCATCAATTTTACTATGTACGGTTAAATCTTCTATTTGAGCCTTTACTTTTTCTTGGCTGATCTCTGCTTGCTTTTGTTCTAATTCAGCCGCTTTCAGTTCTAATTGAAGCTGATCTCGCTCGCTTTTGATATTAGCGCCTGCTTTTTTCTCCTCTAATTCACTCAGCCGATTTTGCAATTGTTCCAGTTTTAATGTACTTGATTCAACGGCTAGTGCTTGCTGCTGCTCTTCAAGCTCCAGTTCCTTATTTTCATATGTAAGAAGCGGCGTTCCAGCCTTTACCTTTTCCCCTTCTTTCACAGCAATTTCCTTCAATTTCCCCTTTTCCTCTTCTTCATAGATGAACTGCTCTTCAAAGAATGAAAGTGTCCCCGGTGTCATCACGGTAGAGGTGATTTCTTTTGGCGTGAGTTTGACTGTTTTAATCGCTGCTGTAGAAGCAGGCTTTGCTTGGTTTTTCGCAATATTAAATCCAATAAATAGTCCAATCACAATAATTAAAATAGATCCAATGATGATTTTCTTTCTCATAAAAACCTTCTACCCCCAGCTTACTGATATGTTAATTGCTGTTCCTACATATTGAAAAATTAACGATAAGATATAAAAAACGCCTATAATCACCCAAGAAATTCTCGGTGATATACGCCCAACTTGGATGAATAAAAAGCCAGTTAAAACAAGATTCCAGATCACAAATAGATCGATATTGGCTAACACCGCCTGCCATGGACCAGAAATTCGAATGAGCGCGTTTAACGAGGTAACCGTGATGTCTTTTGGAACATGAAAAAGGATGACTGCCAAATGAGAAATAATTGTCCCAATGATCGTAACGGGTGTAATGAACAGGACCGCTGAAAAAAGCTGCCGAAATGATGCATCACCTTTCGCTAAAAATACGATGAGCTTATATATAGCCGCATTGATGACAATCCCAAATACGAGACCAATGAGTGTCACCACATAAACAATAGGTATCGGCAAACTTAAATCTGCCCACATTCCCTTATTTACGAGCTCAGACAAATAAGTCACAACGACTGTTAAAATAAGCGCACAAGATAAAGGCCACCAAACAACTGGATTTTCCCATACTCTTTTCAGGTGCTCTGATGGTCTTGTACTCACTCCAATGATCGTAGGTTTTTCCATGTTTTCTTTCATCAAATGTCATCCTCTCTATGTCAAGCAAGTATGCAGACGCACAATAACGCTCTTTTTCTTTCTATTTTATCAAAAGATTGCCAATAAGTGATCGAACATTTGATTTTCTTATTTTCATTGAGAAAAAATTTTATCTATTATTCTATTTTCACGAAAGAAACCCTTCAAATGACCTCATGATCCGACCATATTCATACCAAGAATCGTGCTTTTACTGACCTAAAAACATTTTATTAAGTAAACAATATGTCTTTCGGAATAAATATCCTTTTCTTTTGGATTCGCATGGTCTTAGATAGACACAACAATTTTTTGTTAAAATAATCCTAGTAATTTCGACAAATCCCGGCTTTATAGGACTATGATTGGTTTCTTTTACAGAACAAATAAGTCTTTAGTATCAATACTTTCATATTAAAAAATTAAAAATAAAGGGATTTTACTTGATCAAAAGTTATTTTTTCATATAATGTAAAATAGAGGTAGGTTAAATGATAGTGGAAATGGAGTCAAGTGAATGTTAAGAGAAAAATTGAAAATGCAATTGATTTTACTGTATGAAAAGGAACAAGAAGCATGGCAATACTTTCGAAAGGAAAGAGAATCGATTTATCATGAGCTCAAATTACTTGATATGAAAGAAAGCAGACCTTCTAATGACAAAATATACTACGCTGCAAGATGTGTAGATATTATCAAAGAGAAAAAGGGAAGCATTGTGAGCACAAAAGAATTAAAAGAACAGCTTCAAGCCCAAACAGATTTCAATGTGAGACGAATCAGCGAATTGTATGATCTCATTCAGCAGCTCGATCCTCACATTTCTAAAGCAAGAAGGGGATGTTTTATTTACGAAGATCACACCCAAGTACCTCTACAAACTTTTCACACATAAAAAATTGGTTACAGCCGGGTGGCCATAACCAAATCCTCTAATATCTATTATCCACCACTTACAGGAGGAATGAGTGCAACAGTGTCCCCGCTACGCACTTCAGCATTTTCCCTCGTATATATTTCGTTGACTGCAACCATTACGTTTTCTGCAGCATCAACACCATATACCTCCTGTAATTCTATTTTAATCTCATCAACCGTTGTTTGATCTTTTTGAATGATGATTTGTTGTTTACCGGCCTTCTCAGCAAGGCCGGCGAACAATAATACATTAATCATGCTGATCACCTTCTTTCTCTGCAAGTTGAAGATTGCTAGGTTTACCTTCTGGATATGAAACCGTTTCAAGCTGATCACCTATCCAGGCCTCTCCGTCTTCCCAATATTCTTTTTTCCAAATGGGAACGATTTCCTTAATTCGTTCAATGGCATATTCATTGGCTTCATAGGCAGCCTTCCTATGAGGAGACGAAACGGCGATCGCAACAGCAATATCCGTTATCTCAAGTGTTCCAATCCGGTGCACAATCGCTGCTTCAGTGTCAGGCCATCGATTCTTGATTTCTTGTCCAATCTGCATTAGCATGCTTTCCGCCATTGGTATGTATGCTTCGTAGGTTAAACGCAATGTTTTCTTGCCGTTTGTCCATTCTCTGACCGTCCCAATAAACGTCGTAATCGCCCCTGCCTTTCGTCTTGTCACATGCTGAATCAATTCGTTTACCTCAATCGGCGTTTTTGTTATTTTAAAAAGTTCGCTCAAAACGTGCCGCCTCCCTTCAATAAGTGAAAAGCAAATGTCATCCCGCGCTTATCAAAAGCTGAAAACACAGGAAACGGGTAATTTTCGGTTAATTGATCTTCTTGAGAAAAATAAATAGCTGCTTGTATATTGGAAAGAGCGGAAAGGTCAATAAGCTCCTCTTCATTCTTTACACAAACGATTTTGCGATAAGGCGCCTGTTTGTACCCCTCTATGAGAACAGCGTCTAACGGAAGATGCTGACACATGTTGAGCAGCTGTTCTAACGTGAAGTCCTGCATCGAAAAGTGAAACTCACCTTCTCCTTCCACACCTGCGGCATAGGCACCTGCCTGAATATATCGATCAGTATCTTTTTCTTTGAAAAGACGATCTGGTGTCCCGCCATGTCCATGGTGTTTAAAGCAACCCAGCTTCAGTCCTTCACGTTCGGCCAGCTGACAGAGCTTTTCAATCAATGTGGTCTTGCCGCTATTTTGAAAACCGACCACCTGTAATATGCTTAATTTGTCATCCAGCATGGAGACCCACCGCCTTTGTGCTGAAACAGCAGAACATCAACTTGATCACCTGCTTGAAAACCTCTTGTTCCCCCAGGCAGCATGATGAAACAGTCAGCCTCTGCAATAGAGGTCACTGCACTTGATTTATCAAGACCTGTCGGAGTCACACTGATCTGACTCCCAGTGAATTGAAGAGCCGCCCTGACAAAACGAGTAAACGGATTGGCTTTTGGAAAATCATGTGTGAGTTTCGCCTCAGCAAAAGCGGGAAACGGATTTTCTTTCATATACCATTTATAAATGATCGGTTTCACAAATAATTCAAAGCCCACAAAACAGGCAGCAGGGTTTCCAGACAGCCCAAACAGCAATTGACCATTCGGCATTGCAGCCACAGTCGTCACACTTCCAGGTCTCATGGCTACTTTATTAAACAGTACCTTGGCTCCCAGCTTTTCATAAATGGCAGGCAGAAAGTCAAAATCACCCACTGACACGCCGCCTGTTGTGATCAGAATGTCTACCTTGCTCATGGCTGCTTTTACTGCATGATAACTTTTGTCAAAATCATCGGAGACTCCGCCTAAATCTAGCGGATCAGCTCCGGCCTCAAGTACCTGCGCATAGACCATACTCAGATTACTATTTCTAATCTTGCCGTCTACCATGGCATCACTTACTTGAAGAAGCTCTGTGCCCGTTGAAATAATGCCAATCACCGGTTTTTTGACAACTGGCACTACCGCATATCCAAATGTCGCCAAAAGAGCCGTGACGCCAGAAGTGACAGCTGTTCCTTTTTTGACCATCACGTTTCCTTTGAGAACCTCTTCTCCTTGACTAGAAATATTGTCTCCCTTTTTCAGCGGTCTTTTCAGTGACATGAATGATTTGCCGTCTTTTTCGAAAGTCTTCGTCAGCTCGATCATGATGACGACATTTGCTCCATTTGGAATTTTTGCCCCTGTCATAATACGGATGGCCTGAAAGGGACCGATGGTTTTTGCTGAGACCATTCCTGCACCAATATGATCAATGACCTCGAATTCAACTGGATGCGCACTTGACGCTTCTTTTGTATCTTCTGCCCGAAGCGCAAATCCATCATACGGAGAACGATCAAATGCCGGAACATCATGGTCTGCTAAAATATCTTCTGCAATAAACCTTCCAAGGCTATCCTTTAAAGGGACCCATTCTATTTCTCCATGTTTTTCGTATTGGTGAACTTTCTTTATGGCCTCTTCTACTGGTATTGGCTGCCGTCTTTCCATCACACTTCACTCCTATATCCCTAGCAGTCTTGCTAGTAATGAATTGGCTTCTTTTTCATCATTTGTTCCATGGATTAATGCACGTCCTCCTTTGAAACAGACCATCCGGTAATTTTCGTAGCGTACATGGATTAAGAAGTCGTTTACTTCCACCTCACAAATAGATGAGAGCCGCTCTTTCATATGCTGAAATGAGAGTTCTGCTAAATCCTTTGAAACAATTTGAACGGTGTCACGTCCGCAAAGGACCGTCGATTTTTTACGCTGATCATGTAAATAAGGATAGGTTCTTGCGATGCCGCAAGTTGGACAGTTCTTCTCTTTAGTTAGAGATAAATCCATTTTAAATGATGTGGACTGCCAAAGATCAAACGTGACAAATTTCCGCTCGATTTGATCTTCATGCCCTGTTAAATATTTTAGTGCCTCTGTTTGCTGATAAGCAGAAACCATTTGAACAGCAGGTGAAATAATCCCCGCTGTATCACACGTCAAGCCGCCAACAGGCATTGCCGTGAACACACATGATAAACATGGCGTTTTATCCGGCAATATGGTCATATACATCCCCTGACTGCTCACACAAGCGCCATATATCCACGGCGTCTTCGTTTCTAGTGATAAGTCATTCATCACCATTCTTGTCTCAAAATTATCTGTTGCATCAATGACGATATCTGCTCTCTGGAATAACGGCCTTAACAGCTCCGCCCCTGCATCTTCAATCAGAGCGTGTATGGTCACTTCATGATTGATCTGCTCGAGACGTTTTTTTGCCGCAGCTGCTTTTGGTACATGTGCCTTTGCATCATGTTCCGTGTAGAGCTGCTGCCGCTGTAAATTTGAAAATTCCACATAATCACGATCGACAATCGTCAGCGTACCGATGCCAGACCGGACAAGCCCTTCCGCAGAAGCGGTACCAAGTGCACCGGCTCCAACGATCAGAACATGACTTTCAGCCAGCGCATGCTGCCCTTTTTCCCCAACCGGAGGGAACAAGATTTGTCTTGAATATCGGTCATTCAATGCTGTTCTCTCCTCACCGTTTTTTTATGTATCATATCATACCGTTTTCAGGTAAATCGCTTCTTTTATTGATATTACGAAATTCATTTGATGTCACGTTCAGTTCTTCCTCTGAAACGATGCGCACCTGAAGCTTTTGAAGCAAATCTTTAATGGTTAATTGATTCTCTTTTAAGCACGCGCGAATAAACGGCAGAGAGCGGCGGTGATAAAGTGCAAATAAAGGCTGTAATCTGCCCTGAACAAGCGGGATAATGGCATCTGCGCGCTCATTGCAATAGGACGATAATACTTCCGCCGTTTTCTTCCGTATGAAAGGCATGTCACACGCCGTCACTAAATACCATTCTGCTTCTTGCTTTTGCATCGCTGTATATATGCCAGCAAGCGGTCCGCATCCGCGCACCTCTTCATCATCTAAACACACACTTTGTTCACCTCTTGCTTTGAAAAAAGGAAGAAGCGATGGATGACTGATGATGACAGTCTGCCCGTCTAAAAGCTGCTCTTTCACATGCTCATATAATGGTTTCCCCTGAAACATATGGCTTGCCTTTGGCTCTCCAAAACGTCTGGAAGCTCCTCCAGCTAAAATCACATTCACTACGTGCATCCTCTCATCCTCCTTTGATATGGTTGTTCTAATCGCACTCCTTTCGCATACTTTATTGGTAACATGAATAAGGAGGGTCTATCGATGAACAGGCGCCATGCTTCTCCCCTATTCCATGATCTATCTCAAGAAAATTTATACTTAAAAGCTGAAACTGCCAAATATCAACAAGTGATCTCTGATTTACAGTCCTCATATACGTATTCTAAAAATAAGAAGCTAACTCAAGAATATCATGAGATGAAAAAGGATTACACGCAATTAAAACAACAACTGGATGAAATAACCAATGATCAACATGATGCTGCCTCAAAAATACAGGATCTCTCCTACAGCAAATCAGAATTGTTACATAAAATGGTCCTTCTCCATGAGATGCTGCAAAAGGAAACCTATCATAGAAGAAAAGAAACCGAAGAAAAACACAGGCTGCATTTGAAAGTTGTCAAATATAAGGAAATCTCGCAACAATTAAATGAACGGATAGAAGATCAAGATAAACGACTTGCAAAAGAGGAGAAAAAAGGAAATACTTTATCCGCAGTGATTGAAAAGCTACAGCAAACATTAGGCGATAAAAACGCAGAGCTCCATGTATTACAGGAAGGCGTCAGACACCTTCAAGAGCGTTTTTATGAAACGCAGGAGAAATTACTGCAAATTGAAAAAGCAAAAGAAGCGATTTTTTATGAAACGCTCACAAGCTATCAAAAGCAGTTAGCAGAAAGCGAAGAATGGATCGCATCTCATTTTGCAGATATTGACCAGTCAGCCCAAACAAATTCACAGCCATTCTCACAAGACCGCATCCTGCAAACGACAGAAGAAATCGAACCGATTTTGAAGAAACTCAACGAACAAGTTCAAACACTTCAGGAACAAGTCGATGCTGTGCAGCGTAATGGAGAAGTCATGACAGTCAAAATTGACGGCTTTAAAAAACAGCGTGATCACCTGCCTAAGGAACGCAAAATTGTCTATACAGTTGATCAAAAGAAGTAATTCTCGAATAAAAAAACTGCTGGCTTGACGCCCAGCAGTTTTTTTATTTATTCGTCTTCTGTTTGAATGTCGCCTTCTAAAATATACTGTCCGCGATAAGGCTTCTTCACTTCAGGATACATTTTAATTAAGCTTTGCATAAACGTTGTCATATTTGGGATTTCAAGACCGCTCTCTTTTTCAATCTCTTTTTGAAGCTCTGAGCTTTTAATCGCTGCATTATGACGTTTTAACGTTTTAATCGCAGCTTCACGAAGCTTCGCTGCCTTTGAGCCAGGACGAGCTGTGCCTCTTCTGCGTCTTGTCGATCCTTCAGGAATACCTACAGGTGCACCGTTTAGCTGTCCTGTTCCTAAAGATGATGATTGTGGTTGTGCCGGCTGCTGGTAGCTTCTCATTTCTTGCGCAGCAAGCTCAGCTAATACAGGCAGTGAATCTGTCTTTCTTTCTGTACGTACTTCTTTTTTTGTATCTGACACTAGACCTGTTCCTTGACGGTCTAATTCTCTTAATTTTGCATAAATCGCATCGCGCTCAATTTGATATTCACGGATGACCTTTACTTCTGCCTCGTTTAATTGTTCCAATCGTAAACGTAACGCTTCCCTCTCATTAAACAATGGATTTCCCCCTCATCATATAAAAAATATTCTATAGTAAATATTAGATTAGAAAACTAATTTTATCAACTATTTTTTTATCATTTTACAGTTTGCTAACAGATAGGTATTTTCAACTAAAATTTTGCCAAGGAGGAAAAATCGGCACCCATTTCATTGACACCATAGGCTTTTGACAAACCTTAAAATATTGTAAAAAAATTGAATAAACGCTTATACTACTTGATTTATATAGTTATTTACCTAACTGAAATTTCTTTTGTGCAAAAACGTTCTGAATAGTAAAAAGTTAAAATCTTTACAATTTCATTTCAAAATAAAAATGTAAATAGGTCGTTATACCTTTTTGTTTCAGGGATATTTTTTAATAAACTCCCTCATTTTCTCTTTTCTTAGGAATAATAAACTCGTCCAGTGCAATACGCCGCCTGTTTTTGCCCATGAAAAAACCCCCATTTATGGGGGAAAGCCTATTCTGCAGCCTTTTCAGACTCAGAAAGCACTCGATTGACACGTTTTTCAAGCATTTTCATTCCGCTTCCACCGGCTTGAAAGTGACGCAAAGCACCTGTTTTATCAAATACATAATATGCAGGTACATATTCGTTTTCAAAGGCTTCTGTTAGGTGATGATCACTGTCCACAAAGATTGGCTGCGTGATTTCATGCTCTTTCGCAACTTCTTTGATTTTTTCTAGATCTAGGTCATCTTCTGAACGAGGCATATGAACTGCTACAACGTTTAGTTGATCCTTGTACTCATCACGGAATTGATTGACTTGAGGCATTGCCTCTTTACAAAGATGACAGCTGACTGACCAGAAATGAATCAATGTTGGTTTGTCACCAATCAAATCTTCTTTTTTTACTTCTCCATTTAACCACTCTTTTGCACCAGTTAGTTCTGGCATTGGTTGACGTAATTTCATTATGAAGCGCCTCCATCCATTGTATGTGTCGAAACAAAAAGGTCTAACATCAGTTAGACCCTCCTGTTTCTTCAGTTATCAATTAAAGTGTTTTTTGACCAGGTTTCCAGTTCGCTGGGCAAAGTCCACCAGTTTGTAATGCTTGAAGAACACGTAATGTCTCATCTACATCACGACCGATATTGTTGTGGAATACTGTTTGGTATTGAAGTTCGCCTTCTGGGTTAATGATGAATAAACCGCGAAGAGCAATTCCTTCTTCTTCAATTAAAACGCCGTATTCTCTAGACACTGTGTGGTTAGTATCAGCAGCTAACGGGTATTTTAATTCACCTAGACCATTGTCTTTACGGTCTGTATTGATCCAAGCAAGATGCGTGTGGATTGTATCAGTAGATACACCGATGATTTCTGCATCTAAATCTTCGAACTCGTCATAACGATCGCTCATTGCTGTAATTTCAGTTGGGCAAACAAATGTGAAATCCATTGGATAGAAGAAAAGAACTGTCCATTTGTCATTCTTCATGTTTTCCTCTAAACTTACTTTACCAAATTCCTTGTTAGCAAGTACTGCTTCCATTTCAAAACGTGGAGCTTGTTTTCCTACGAAACGCTCTGCCATATGTAAATCCCTCCAAAAAATAATATCTTTATACAGTCTTCTTAGCTGTATATAAAATGAGAATCGAAACTTAAAATTCTCATTTAGTTAATAACTTCACAATTACAATTATAATACTTATGCGATTTTTAGTCAATATTAATTAATAATAAATTTAATTAACGATTTGTCACAATTCCTGCTTCACCTATCAAAAGTTTAACATGACTTGCATAAGGGAACAAATGATTAGCTTCTCTTTTAGAGCATACATAGAAAGGTTTTGAAGATCATGAAAGCATTTCAACAAGTAGATTGGGTTTCCATTATCCTCAATAGCAGTATGATTTTGCTAAAACTAGTCGCCATTTTTGCCATTTACTTTATCATCAGAGCCATAGGAAACAAGATGATTAAGCGAGCCTATTCCACATTCGCTGAAAAGCATGAAGTCTCTTTATCAAGAGCTCAGACGCTGCAAAGTCTAACGTTAAATATTTTCGCCTACTTATTGATTTTTATTCTAGTTGTGATGATCCTCGACTTATTTCATTATAACCCGACTGCTTTGCTGGCAGGTGCAGGCGTTGTAGGACTTGCGATCGGTTTTGGCGCTCAAGGGTTAGTGAGTGATATTGTGACCGGATTCTTTATACTATTGGAAAAACAATTTGATGTAGGAGAATATATAACGGTCGCTGGATTTGATGGGATTGTCGAACAAATTGGACTAAGAACCACGCAGCTTCGAAGCTTTGACGGCACCCTTCATTTCATCCCAAATCGCAGCATACTGAATGTAAGCAATCATTCAAGAGGAACGATGCAGGCACTCGTTGATATTGAGCTGTCTCCGGATGAAAATGTGGATCAGATGATCACAGCCCTTCAAGCTGCCTGTGATGAGGTGCGGGAGGAAACTCCTCAAATTATCGAAGGTCCTCAAGTTGTCGGCGTGGAGGCGTTCGGTTCTTCCTCTCTTGTGCTGCGCATCATAGCGAAAACTGAAACAATGGAGCAATGGCGGGTAGAACGAATCTTGCGCAAAAAAATGAAAGAAGTACTCGATATAGAAAAAGAGCAAAAAGAACCGGGATCATAATCTACCGGTTCTTTTTCTTGTTTTATTGAACACGCTGTTCTACTTCTTGGCAAATTTCATCAGCCGTCATACCTGATGCTGTAATAACAGATGCCTTTGTTGTTGTGTCTGAAATGCCAAGAACATTTGAATCTAATCCTGTGACGACATAACAGTCACACTGATCCATTTGCTGTTCATTTTGAATACGTACGACATCATACCCTTTTTGCTTCAATAGTTCTTCTACATCGGATAAAGATTGTTCTACACCAATTCTTGTCATAATCAAGAACACCTCCTGTTCATAAGGTGTACAGGAGGCAGCTCGATTATTCATTCACCAGCTTGCTTTTTAAAATAAGCCGTCATGACATTCACAGCTGTTTCAATCGCGTTTTCATCCGGCTGGAGCTTTGCATGATGCAGGCCGTATTCTGAATCGACACCTAACCAAAACATGAAGCCGGGATATTTTTTCAGCATGTAGCCAAAATCTTCTCCTGTCATGGCTTCTCTGCATTCAATCACATTCGCAAGTCCTTCTTGGGCTACATATGACATAAATTCCTCTGTCAAATCCTTTGAATTGTCCACTTCGTAATAAGACGAAGGATAACGAACGGTTGCTTTGCATTCGTAGCCAATTTCAATTCCTTTTGCCAATGCTTCAATTCGCTTTCTCACCTTGTCCATAGACTCTGGCGAAAGTGTGCGAATGGTACCGTCAAGCTTTGCATGCTGCGCAATAATATTTTGAGCCGTTCCGCCGGTAATCGTGCCCACTGTAATGACCGCACTATCAAGGGGATCAACATTACGTGAAATAACCGATTGCAGCTGACCTACAAGAGCACTTGCAGCAACAACCATATCATTTGCTAAATGAGGATATGCAGCATGTCCGCCTTTTCCTTCAAGCTCAATCACAAGCTCACTCGTATTGGCAAATAACAAACCCGGCTTTGTAGCAATTGTCCCAACAGGATATTCAGGTGCGATATGCAGCGCTGTAATAAAGTCTGGCGTCCATTTTTTGAGAACATCACTTGTAAGCATTGGTTCGGCACCGCCTGGACCTTCTTCTGCCGGCTGGAAGATAAATAATACGTCTTCTTTGATCGGTTCATGAACGAAATGATCGATGATACCAAGCGCAATGGTCATATGAAGGTCATGTCCACATGCATGCATCTTCCCTTCATGCACAGATTCAAATGAATACCCTGTTTCCTCGGGTATAGACAGGCCGTCCATATCTGCACGATAAGCAAATACGCGCGTTGGATTTGTCCCTTTCACTTTTACAAAAAGCCCAGTTCGCCACGTTTCAATCTCAACTCGATCTTTTGAATAGGTGTCCAAATGCTGAATGAGATACGCTTGTGTTTTAAATTCTTGGAAACCAAGCTCAGGGATTTGGTGTAAATCTCTTCGAATGGATATTAATTGCTCACGATTTAACAAGTGAACTCGCTTCCTTTCTTCTATACGAATAAGACGTGGATATCTCATCCACGTCTTTGTCTTCAGCTGCGAATTATATGAATTAAAGCTGACGCAGTTCTTGTTTGATTTCAGTCTTACCTTTTGTTTTTTCATCGATGTCTTTGATTTTCTTAGCAGGTGTACCTGCTACAACTGTGTAAGGCTCTACATCGTTCACAACGATCGCACCAGCAGCTACTACTGCACCTTTACCAATTGTCACGCCTTCTAGAACAACAGCGTTCGCACCGATGACAACGTCATCTTCTACCACAACTGGTTTAGCAGACGGTGGCTCAATAACACCTGCAAGAACAGATCCAGCACCGATATGACAGTTCTTACCTACTGTCGCACGGCCGCCAAGCACCACGTTCATATCAATCATCGTACCTTCGCCGATTACAGAACCGATATTAATAGAAGCACCCATCATAATGACTGCATTATCACCGATTTCAACTTGGTCACGAATGATTGCCCCTGGCTCGATACGGGCTTTAATGTTTTTCAAATCTAACATCGGAATTGCAGAGTTGCGGCGGTCATTTTCCACGACAACATCTTCAATTTTGTCTTTGTTTGATGCTAGCACTTCTTGAATTTCGCTCCACTCACCGAAAACAACTCCAGTGTTTCCTGTGATGAATGTTTTTGCATGTTTACCAAACTCAATACCTTCTAAGTCACCTTTAATATAGACTTTGACAGGTGTTGATTTTGTACTATTTTGAATAAATGAAATAATTTCATTAGCGTCCATTTGTTTCATGTATGTATGTCCTCCTCTTAATTTATACTTCATTACTGTACCAAAGGAGTGTTTTAATGACAAGTGAAAGAGTCATCTCCGCAATGGAAAATAAAACAAGCGGGACCGATTATCCCGCTTCTTGCTGGTGAAGCTGAACAAATTGTTTACCAAAAGAAATTAATTCGTCTTCTTCCTCTCCTTCTGGATTCAGCTCAATTTTAACTGATGGGAGGACAATGTCACCGCCAAGCTCCTTCACTTTTTCTTCGATTAGGTCAACAGCTCCGCAAAAATGTTCGTAAGATGTATCGCCAGAACCGAATACTGCAAATGCTTTTCCCGTTAAATCAAGCTCTTCCATTTCTTCATATAAATCAATAAAATCATCCGGAAGATCGCCATCTCCCCATGTATACGCACCTAACATAATGTGCGAGTAATCATTAAGCAGCTCCGCATCAATATCCATCGCTTCATGCCGGTCCACGCTGGCTCCTGCTTCCGTAATACCTTTTTCAATTAAATCTGCCATCGCTTCTGTATTTCCAGACATCGTGGCATACACCAATAAAACCTTTTCTGTCACTTTTTCTTCCTCCTTATCAATGAATCAATGCAGGCTCCTCATACGGCCTGACAAACTTACTTTCATATAAACCCGCACAGAAAAAGTTTTCGTTTTGATTGGCTACACGAAAACCGTGTCCTTTGATCGTATCAAACCATTTGAGCTCTTTTTGCTCAATATCAAGCTGATACACTTTAGAAAATCCGTGTTCGTCTTGTGAGGTGGTCACATACACAATGCCATTATCCTCTGATACATCCAAAAATGATTCTTCTCTAGCAAAGGCCTGTGATTGAATATCATGCAGAATATTTGTATGTAAATCTAAAATTTGAACAGATCCTTTTTTGCCTTTTTTTGAACCTAATGCACAAACAAGAAGATGTTCATGACAGAGCAGCATAGAAGCTGTCATTCGGTGCTCCTCTCTGTTTAAAAGAAAAATCTGTTCACTCTGCAAGTCATACACCCATATTCCTCCGTGAACCTCATGAATCTGTGTTCCAATATAAAGGTGGTCACCTGCAGCACATAAAGAACGAATGACCGGCGGATGATTCACATGAGCAAATGGCTTCATAATTTCCCAGGAAATTCCGAAATCATTTGACACATAGATACTATGTTTTCCATGCGCACATACAAACCCATCTTTACGTCCTGTAATAGACCAGACGACTGCGTTTGTTGGAAATGAAGATAACGCCCATGTATTGCCTTCATCTCCTGATCTAATCACTGTGCCATTTTCACCAACACCGAATAAATAAGGGCCAATATAGCTGATCGCATGAATTTTATGCTTGAGCTTAAATAGCTGCTGCCATCCGCTCTCCACACTATAGTGAAAAATACCTTCACGTTTTACAGCAACAAAGTATCCACCACTTTTAGATGCTGCAACGGCTGTTGCTCCTTTATGAAACATGATTTTCAACTCGTTTCTCAGACAAAGCGGCCCACGTTAAAAAGCTCACAGCAAATTCCTGACAGCACGCCACATCTTCATCTGTATCCGGTGCAAGCTCCATTTTTAATGTTTCAGGAAAAACAGATGCACCCGTTGATTTCAGCATGTCATGGAATGTATGGACAGCCTCGCAAAACTTTGGATAGCTGTAATCACCCGATCCAAAGACAGCTGCTTTTATGTGACTAAGTTCAAGAGTAGAGACCTCTTCATAAAAATCCTCTGCTTCATATGGCAAATCTCCATCACCCCAAGTATAAGAACCAATGAATACGTAATCGTATGAGGAAAGGTCCTCTGCGTTCGTATCATCAAATTCCATCATCTCTGTATCTATGCCTTTTCCTTCAAGAGTTTGCTTTAAGATCGCTGCCATATCTTCCGTATTTCCAGACATACTCGCAAATGCAATTAGTGCTTTCATCTATCGGTCACCTCATCTAAATGATAATCATTTTCAATTATTATATGTACACTTTAAATGATAATGATTTTCATTGTCAAATGATTTCATAAAAAAAAGTACCTCCCTATTCCAAGAAGGTACTTACACGGCATCATTTTCAAGCATTTCTTTAACCACACCAACAAATGCTTGCACCTGTTTTAACTGAAAAGACGCTTCATAGCCTAGCAGCCATGTGTCACGGCCGATTTGCTCTCCGTTTACATCAACAAGCGGTGTTTTATAAACACTTTTTTCGTGGTCATATAGAGTAACAGAAGGCAAAATGGCGTAGCCGATGCCGTGGTAGGCCATTTGTTTACATGTTTCAATTTGGTCTACTAAAATCGTCTGCTTTGGAGATACTTTAAATTTTTGATGCCACCAGTGCTGGATTTCCTGATAATACGTGCTGTCGCTTTTAAATTGGATAAATGGCCGCTCAGTCTTGATTAATTCATCTACGTCCTTGATCACGGAATCGACTAAGTATAAATGATCTGTCATCAAGTATTCCTTTGTCCCCTTCCAATCAGGGTTTCCGCGAATGATTCCTATGTGCACATGGTCTTCATACAAGCTTTTGAGCATTTCACTGCTCCAGCCGGTAACGAGTGACACCTTGGCATTTGGATATTTTTCGACATACCGTTTTAACACCTTTGGCAGCCAGTGCTGTCCAATAATCGACGCCACCGCAAGCTTGAGTGTACCGTGAATGTCACCCTCAAGTTCATCAATTCGTTCTCTCACTCGATCCTGTTCAACCGTTACTTCTTTTGCAAATTGGATAATCTGTTCACCTGCTGAAGTCACGGTCAGCCCCTTTTGTGAACGAAAAAAGATTTTCGTTCCCCATTCCTTTTCGATCGTCTGCAATCTTTGCGATAATGCAGGCTGAGAGACAAAGAGCCGTTCCGAAGCCTTTCTCATATTCAATTCTTCACTTAGCACAACAAGCATATGTAACTCCTGAAGCTGCATGGGCGTCCCCTTTCTCTCTATAAGTTTTTCTTATTTCATATGCTCATTATATAAATTTTAACTTATGAAGGCAAAAAAAAATAAGCTGGGCTGCAGCTCATTTTTTCGCGGAATGAATGACCTCATTTAAGCGCTTTAATACAACTCGTCGAGTAAAAATACCTTCAAAGACTTGCTCCTCATTTACTACACAAACAAATCCATTATTTGTCACAGCGTGAACGCCTTTTAGTACAGGATCTGTCGTTTTGAGTCTCGGAATATCCTTCAGCATAACCTCTTCGACCTTCAACTGGTCGAGCTTCTCGAATTCGATTCGTTCTAAACCGAAGATTTTATCCATAATCATATTCGTTCCAATTAACCCGTGTAAATGATAAGAAGCGTCTAATACCGGAATAGCTGTATATCCTGTTTTGGTTAGAACCAATAGGGCATGCTCAAGGTTATTGCCAATTTGAACATGTGCGACTTTATCTGCATCAATCATATGCTCGGCTACTGTGGACTCAAGCAATTGAGTCGGCTCTATCTCTATCATGTTTCTTCGACCCCTTTTCTCTCAATCATCAATCATACATTCCCCATTACGATTAAGCATAAACTAAAACGAATTTTGTCGAAAGATTTTTTCTGCATAAAAAAGATACTCAGCCCCCGAGTATCTAATAGAATGTTAAACCAATATTAATTCTCAAACCTTACTCTGTCATACAATGTGATCAATTGCTTATACGTATTGTCGTCGACATTTTTTGTTCCACATTCTATATCATTGATCTCACTGCTTAGTAATTCGACAGCATATTCCTGATTCAGCAATACGTTTAATAATAGCTTTTTCTCTTCTTCATTAAAACGATTTTCGATGACGCTCATTCAACATCAGGCCCCCTGTTTCATATATGCTTTTATATTGATTAGCAGGCTTTTGAATGTCTGCTTCCTCTCTATACAGCTAGAATAAGGAACTAGAATCGAATCGTCAACCGCACGTTTCGACAAGGTTTGGAGAAAAATGACGGAATTTATTTTGTGTATCGATTGGCATAGCAAAATGCTGCATATGAGTCGGGTTTTATTTTTGCTTCAATTCCCATAGCTGTGATCATTCCGGTCATTTCCTGGATCAGCTCTTTTGTACTTCCTTTTTTGCCAATATCCAGATGGGCTTCAAAACGAAGGTCTGCCCCTTCCTCAGCAAACGGAAGAAGCAAATCCATCAGTTCTGTTAAAGGCCCCTCAAGGATGTCTGCACATACCTTTTGGCTAAACGCTGTCTCTAATGAAATTTTTTCTCTAAGACTTTGCACGGGTCTTTCAATCACTTGTTGTGTGAGGCAGCCCCAAGCTCCTTTGCCAATCCGGTGGAGATGAATTGCAGTCATAAATGTTGTGACATTTTGATTGACCTGAGAGTCCGTACCAATTGATAACACATAGGCGGATCTAGGGTCTTTTCGAATAAAGTCTTTCATTCTCATGACGACATCAGAAAACGCTAAACGATCTTCAGAAAGATTGTAGAAAAAAGAATCACTCACAGAAAGGAACTCCTTTTTAATGGTCTCTTATCCGAAAAATGCGCTGATTGATCATCTTCCATTTGTACATATCATCTATGATGATCCATGTATGCTGCCGCAATAAACGAAGGAATCCTCAGAAAAAACATTTCATACGATTCAGCTTAGGATTGTAGAAGCTCAAAAATCTCAATCGAAATCATATCAATGTTGTCAAATGGGAAAGTGTTTGGCTTATCCCCTTGTTGAAAAACAGTCAATTCAAACGTTTGATTCTTTTCGAAATACTTAACACTACAGATTTTCTCACCGTTCACTTCGAAATAACGCTGTGCCGGCTCGTTTGCAGCTTCTGCTGTCTCTTGAAGACTTTGCAGCCTTGTAATGATACCCATTAATTGTGACATTCTAAAAAAAGACTCCTTTCAAAAAAACAACTCAAGATGAACCCGTATTGATTATACACAAGTCCTACAAAGCATCATACCATAAAGTGTTCTCAGATGATATTTTTCCTCTTGAATTCAAAAAAAGAAAAAGAATCTGTTTTTTTAGTTTGAGTCTTTTTTCTAATCTCATGCACCATGATTTTTATAAACCAGCAGATCTCATCAGTCGTTTCGCAATTTCATCAAAATCCTCTTTTGATATGCCTGGAGCAAACTCTTCCGGTAATTCTCTATAATCTGGCACAGGTGCACCTTGCGGGGTGCCTTCAATGACTGTGAGCGGTTTTCCATCAATCGGGTGGCTGCCTTTCCAAATTTTATTGATATCCTTGTAGTCCGTATCACTAAATGTATACAGCTTTGTATGAACATTCTGATCTTCAAATTTTCTCGCTGAATCAAAGTATTTGTTATCAAGATTTGGGATTGGCAGCATCTTCCCTACATCTACTCCTGTAGCGACTTCTAGTGCCTTTGCATATGCCACAATATGCACGCCGCCCCTGACAAGTAAATAACCGATCATCTCTCTTGCTGTAGGGTGGTCCGTCATTTCATATACACGCATTTTGTGCGTACGTGCTCCGCATTCAAGGAAGAAATTATGAAGGAGGTCAAGAATCAGGTTGCCGCTTGAGAACACATTCTCTCCTGTCCAAGGTTTTGCCATTGAATCAAACGGATAGCCTGTTTGGGCTGTTTGAATAAAATGCTGTGTATTTCGTTTATCGACAGCTGCCTTCATCGGCGTCGTATCTGGGTCCCCGCCATGGGTGGTTCCTGTAATCATGAGATTGATGGCTGTGGTCACAAGCTCAACATGACCGAATTCTTCAGCTGTAATACTGGATACGAGGTCATAAAACGGTTTGAGTTTTCGTTTCCCTCTAAAGTTAAAGGATTGAAACATGTAATTATTTAATGTGGACATTTCACCGAATTTTCCGCCGAGTAATTCTTGCACAGCAGCGGCACCATTTGCATCTGGGTGATCTGGTCTTGGCAAATCAATGAGCAGCCGCGTGTCACGTTTGATCATGATGTTTCCCTCCTACTGTCTAACTATCATCACTTAAGATGTATGGAGGGTTTGGGCTGTCCTATGCATGAAGGGAAAGATTGAAGCACAAAAAAAACTTGGCGGGGGTAGCGCCAAGTTTTTTGGATCTTGATCTGATAGAGGGGTTGGGGAACAGAGAGTAGCTTCTCTCTATAACTAAATGATAATGATTATCAGTTTCATTGTCAACCATTTTTTAATTTTCTTTTTTCTATCAAAAAAAGCAGCCTACGAGGCTGCTCAGATTGATGACAAAAGGCTAAAATTCCTTTTATTTATATTTCAGTGTGATAGAAAGCCTTTGAAGTCTAGAAAGGACGAGTACCGGAGCGAATTGTACATTCGGGAGCACTGCCACGCAGGACTGACAAAGAATGCGAGGATTAGTCTTCAAGCCGCGTCTTCAAATTAATCCATCTTGCTCATATAAATAGGCATACGGAAGGTCTATAAACAAATACATATCTCCCTCTAAAGGATAAGAAAACGTACGTATCCTCTCACCGGTTTCTAAATCACTATAAATATCGCTGAAAAATCCTTTTCCGCTAATTCTCATTTGAAGAATATTTGCTAGGAAATAAGGACGCCAGCTCCAGTTTTTTTCTATATACTCCGGCTGAAACAACCATTCTTCCTCTTTTTTGAACACATTTCCAGTGATTTGAAAACCTTCTTCATTACACATATAAATCCGAAAGCTGCAATCTGTTAGTTCAAGTGCCAGTTTTTGAATGAGCTCATCATTTGTGCTGCACGATTTCTTTAAAGTCGTAACAGCTTGATGAATTCGTTTATAAAATGTTTCAGAATGTTCGTAGACAGCTTGCAGCTTCTTTTTCTCATGGGCAATGAATTGCTGGAATTCTTCTCTAAGCTGATCTTTTCGGTGGCTTCGATCGATTAATTCTCCTGCAGGCTCATGAAGATAGAACCCTTGAAAATATCTCCCGCCATTTCTCCAAGCATACTGAAGCTGGAAATTTGCTTCAATGTCTTCATAAATTAGAGCAGCTCCTATTTTTCTTGCAAGCAATGAAATGCTGTACAAGACATATTCATAGGAAGGAGATGGAGCCGATGCCTTTAATGCCTGTAAATCTATTTTTAATAAATCAGGTGAAAGCAAGGCAATCCGGTCCAGATTACTGCTTTCTTTTCCTATATTTGAGACGGCGATTTTAATCCCATATGTACGATAATACGTTAACGTATGGTAAAGCTGTTCAATGTCGCCGCTAAACGTATGCTCTGCAAACTCAATAACAAACCGGTTAAGCTGAATGCCCCTTGCTTCATATTCCTTTAAGAGTTCTAAAAAGCTTTCCCCATGATCTAGCATGAGGATATTGGCATCATGATTAATAAAAATGAGCAAATCGTCATCTGCTGTTGTGAAGAGATCAAGTGCTTGAGTCAGTACTTTGTGATCTACTTCCAATTTATATTCGTCAGGAATAGATGAATCCGTAAAGAAGGAGCCTAGGCTGACCGTTTCTGACTCAAGCTTCATTCTTCCTAGAATCTCATAGCCTATCACTTTTTGCTCTTCCGCACTGAATATTGCTTGATAGTGCGGGAAAACATCTTCAATATTCGTTAAAATATCCAATGGATCGACCATTTTCATCACCTGCTTCTCTCTTTGTGTGATTATACCACATCAAAAGCAGGTCTTACATCGTCAATCAAAATGGTGATTGGTTGAGCCATTGTCCCCCATCCATCGTAATACAATCTCCATTTATATAAGACGCATGCTCCGATAATAAAAAGCTCGCAAGCGCTGCAATTTCCTCAGGTGTGCCCAGTCTGCCAAGAGGAACGCTATCTAATGTTCTTTGCGCTGCTTCTTCAGATTCCCATAGTTTATCTGCTCCGCCTGTTCTCTCGATTGGGCCTGGTGCGATGGCATTGACGCGAATTCGATATTGCCTCCCCCATTCAACAGCAAGCGTTCGAGTCAGGGACAACACGCCAGCCTTTGCTGCCGCCGAATGCGCCACGCCTACACCAGCACCCCATGCATAGGTGGCCACCATGTTAAGGATACTTCCCCTTTTCTTTTGCCGAATCCAGTAATTGCCCACTGCATGGCTGCAAAAGAATGTACCATTTAACACAATATCAATTACAGCTTTCCAGCCGTTAGGAGACAGCTTTTCTGCTGGCACTAAAAAATTTCCTGCTGCGTTGTTAATGAGGGCATCGACATCACCAAATGTATCCACCGCAAACTTGACCATTTGGTCAGCATCCTCTGGGTTTCGCACATCCATTTGGAAGTAAGCGACTGCTCCGCCCTTCCGCTTCATTTCTTTTGCCGTCTTTTCCAGCGTCTCTTCCGTTCTACCAGTAATCACAACATTCCAGCCTTCAGCTGCCAAATGGGCAGCCATTGCCTTCCCCATACCGCTTGATCCCCCTGTGACAATCACTGTTTGCTTCGTCATTTGTTCTCCCCCTTTGTATGATTTGAATGACTATTCATTCATTATTGTCTATCATATCATGATTGACCCTCGGTGCACCATATGGGAGATTATCCAAATTTGATGCTATACTTAATTTTATTTATAAAGGAGTCTTATATGAAGCAGCTTTCCCGCAGACAATTTTTAAAAGGAGCAGCTGGTGCGAGTATTCTCGGTTTTTTGGCTACAAGTTGTGGATATGGATATGCCAGGTACATTGAGCCGCGCATGATCGATACCGTGTCACTAATCATTCAAGATGCTCAGCTTCCAGCTTCATTTGACCAGTTTAAAATAGCCCAATTTAGTGACGTTCATTTGAGTGATACATTTCCTGCGAAGGACCTAGAAGCCATCGTTCAGAGAATCAATGCTGCATCTCCAGATCTCATTGTGTTCACAGGTGATCTCGTTGATTTTCAAGCATCCACCCAAGAGCATGAAAAAGCGAAGGCTTATTTGAATAAGCTTCATGCTCCGTTCGGTAAACTCGCCATCTACGGAAATCATGACTACGGACCATTTGGCGTGGAGCTTTATGAGAAAACAATGGAGGCTTGTGGATTTACATTATGTAAAAATGATGTGTTTCTATTAGAAAAAGATCATGCACATATTCAGATTGCTGCACTGGATGATCTTATGATGAGCGTGCCTGATTACGATTTGATCAAACGGGAAGTAACATCTGATTTATTTACGTTGCTGCTCGTCCATGAGCCTGATGCAGCATTAGAGCTGAAAACAACACCTATTAACTTGCAGCTTTCCGGGCATACGCATGGCGGTCAAGTGCAGCTGCCTTTCTATGGACCGATTCTCACAGCACCTTACGGCCGTACATATGTAGAAGGTTTATACGAAAGCGATCAGCAACGCATCTATGTCAACCGTGGACTTGGGACAACACGTCTCCCGCTTCGGTTTTTAGCCAAGCCGGAGTTAACCTTTTTTACCTTTACATCTCGTGTATAAATAGAAGCCAAACCGCCCTCTCCTGCATATGTATAATCAAAGTTCTTTCTCATGACAAATGTTAGGAGAAACCTTACTGGGCCTGATTCCGTCCATATAGTATGTCAAGTGACGGCATCATGGCTTCTTTTATTTGAGTAAAAGGAGTGTACTTTGGTGCTGCGATATACGGTGAAAAGAGGAGAAACTCTTGCTTCTATAGCGCTTGATTTTCGAACAACAACAGATGCCTTAAAGACTGCAAATCCGTCACTTCAAGCTCGCGAGCCTGAACAAAATGAGGTCATCATCATACCTGGTTTGCCAGATCCTAATACGATCCCATACCGCATCTTTGTTTCGATTTCAACGAAACGTCTCGTTTTGTTTTCTGGATCACAGCTTATTCGTTCGTATCCGATTGCAACAGGGAAAATTTTAAATATGACACCGACAGGTTCTTATTATATTGTCAACAGACAGCCAAACCCAGGAGGTCCCTTTGGCGCTTATTGGCTGAGCCTTTCAAAAATTCATTACGGCATTCACGGTACGAATAACCCGTCTTCAATTGGTAAAGCTGTTTCTAGAGGATGCATTCGCATGTATAATCAGAATGTCATCGAGCTTGCTTCACTCGTTCCAAACGGAACACCTGTGACCATTAGCCAGTAGATGAAATCAATTGTACGAATGGTTAAAATTTTATATGATATAAAGTGGGATCTTCAGGTTAAGGAGCGTATTTATGGATATTTTTAAAAACAGAAATTTTGTTCGTCTCTTTTTTGCGGCACTTGCTTCGCAAATGGGGACAACAGTAGGCAATATGGCGTTTGCCTTTTATTTGCTCGACCATTTTAGTCATCAGCCCGCATACGCCACATTGGCTGAACTTATGTATTCTCTTCCTACCATCTTTGTCTTTTTTATGGTAGGTGTGGTCGCAGACCGTTTTGATCGTAAAAAAGTCGCAGAGAACTGTGATTGGATACGAGCTGGGCTGACGATTGTATTATTCATTGTTATTTATTTTAATTCACTGCCACTTATTTTCTTGATCTTGTTTATTCGAAGTGCTATTACGAAGTTCTTCTATCCAGCTGAAGCTTCTCTCGTTCAGGCGATTTTAAATAAAGATCAATATGCAAAAGCCGCTGGCTTAAATCAAATGCTGTTTAGTTTATTTATGGTATTTGGCGTTGGGCTAGGTGCCATTATGTATAAGACGATTGGACTTCACGGTGCCATTACAATTGATTTGGTCAGCTTTATTATTTCAGGCATCCTGATTCGTTCATGTAACATTCCAATTGAAGCGCGTCAGCCAAATGGACAAGCTGGCTGGAGAGGCATGACCATCAAAACGTCTCTGAAAGATTTTAAAGAAGGCATCCTATATATTTTAAAAAATAAATTATTGGCTTCTTTAATTTTTGGCTTTTTTGTTTTCGGTCTAGTCAATGGCGCATTTGCCGTTCTGCCGATGTTTACAATGAAATATGGACTTTCACCAGACCATTTTGAACTGCATACATCCTTCTTTACCATTGCGATCGGTGCAGGCTTGCTCGTTGGAAGCTTAATGGGCTCTGTCCTCGCTAAAAAGGTAAAGATGCAATATCTCATGTCGATTCCAATTTTGGTCGCAGGTATTTTGATTTTTGTCCTTGGTTCTACCCATACATTATGGTTGTTTTATGTCACCTCATTTGTCATTGGTACATGCATCGGCCCAGTCAACATTGTCATTGGAGGCTGGCTGCCTAGAATCGTCCATCCTCGACTGATGGGTCGTGTGTCAGGATGGGTTGACCCGCTCACTATGTTTGCTCAATCGATGACATTAGGTCTGATTGCTGTATTATTTCCAAAACTCATCACAAATGTTTCTTATATTTATTACGGAATGGGCTTTATTATTTTACTTGTCTTCCTTTTTTACTTCATTACACTGCCAAAGTTCAGCAGAGAAGCTGACGACTTAGACGTGCAGCGTGAACTAAAGGGGCAGGGAGTTCAATAAGTAAATAGCAAAAAGGACTTTCTTTTCAGGAAAGTCCTTTTTTCATGGATGAAACGTCCTTCATGCATTTCCTCTGTTGAGAGAATCTGCTTGAAGGCTTGCTTTATTGATCCATTTTTTCTTGTTTTTCACAATTAAATTCCTTTACATCTTTAAACGTTTTATAGTAGGATAGTCAGGTTGGAGGTGAAAGAAATGCTAAAAAGTTACTATTTTATTCATACTAAAAATGAACAGGGACAGTTTGTTGTACATACAGAAGATTGTGCATTTTTAGGCGATGCTGCAAGCCGTACGTTGATTGGCCTGCACATGAATGGCGAAAGCGCCATGGATGAAGCCAAACAAATGACGAATGAAACTGACTTTAATGGTTGTTTTTATTGCGCTTATTCTATTCATACAAAATAATTTATCCTGTATGCATCACATATACGCGCATATGGTGGACTGCATATATAAAAAAATATCATTTGAGAAACTACCCATTTTGATAAATAGGTAGTTATCATGAACTAATAGTTCACTTTGTTTATATTTCATTCAGTCAATTCTTCTTATCATTCCTTCTATTGTTCATCGCCCACCCCGCTCATTTTTTCGGCTGATACAATGCCAAGAATAAAATCATATAGACAATACAAGCTGTCCCTATCCATTGGAAAAGTCCGAATGGCTCTTTTAACCAGAAAACAGTCGTGACGACTGCTGCAAGGGGCTCAACACTTCCAATTAAGCTCGACTCTTTTGGTGATAAGTATTGCAAACTTTCTATGTAAAACCAAAAAGCGATCATCGTTCCAAATATGACCACAAACAATAAATAGACATACGCTTCAAAAGGTAAATGAGTGAGATTGACCTTCCATGGAGGATGGATCAAGCTAAGGGCGCCTCCTCCTATAAGCATCGCCCAGCCGACAACCACTAGAGAGTCGAATTGTTTTAACAGGCTGATCGGATATAACGTATAAAACGAGAGCGACACAGCCGATAGTATTCCCCAAATCACTGCCACAAATGGAACGGTTAATGTTGAAATAGAACCATTCGTCAATAAGAAAAACATACCCGCTAAAGCCAATACCACTGTGACCAAATCTCTTCTAGTGAAGGTTGATTGCCTGCGAATGACCAAATACACGATAATCATGACAGGGGCTGTATACTGCAGCAGCGTTGCCACAGCAGCATTTCCATGTTGAATGGATGCCATATAAGTATATTGAACAGCCAGCATACCCATTAGCCCAAATAGAAGGACTTGCATCGCTGTCCTCTTCTTTTGCCACACACCGAACAGATGTGTTTTTTCTTTTGTCATCACATGAACAAATAAAAGCAATCCTCCTGAAATGAGCAACCGAACCGTCACAAGCCAATTGACATCAATCCGATATTGCTGGAACAATTTTTGTGAAATTGTTCCTCCTACTCCCCAGCAGATGGCGCCTATGAGTACAAGTAAAATTCCCTTTCTCCTATTCATTTTCATTCTCCTCAATTCTCAACAAATCATGATAATATAGTTGATAGTAGTTCACTTTGTTACATATTGATATATCAATTGAACATAAAAATAAAAGAATATTGAGGAGAATTATGCACAACCATCATTTTCTGATTGACTACAACCTGAAAGAATTAACGGAGCATTCTACGACAACATGGCCTATTGCTATTTATCATACGAAAATTCGTCATCATAGAAGCGGCTACATCCCTCTTCACTGGCATGACGAGTTTCAATTTGTCTTTATTTTAGAGGGTGAAGCTGAATTTCATATCAATGAAGAGACATTATGTTTAAAGCAAGGAGATGGCATTTTCATCAATAGTGGCTGCCTGCACATGGCAAAAGATGCGAATGGGACGGCATGTACTTATGTTTGTTTAAATGTCTCTCCCTATTTCATCACAGCGAATGAATTATTCACCACATTTGTCCATCCATATATGCGTGCGAGCCAGTCACCTTATATTTTATTCAACCGAAAAGATCACTGGCCAAAGCAGATCTATCAATGTATTCAAACCATTCAACAATTAATTGATGCAACTCCGGTATATTATGAACTTGAACTCAATATTCAGCTTATCACCATTTGGAAATGCTTATTACAAAACGGCTTCCAAATGAAACATGATGCGCGTAAACACGATAAAAATGAACGGATGAAACTTATGCTGAATTGGATTCACCAGCATTATTATGAAAAGATCCTTCTCGAAGATATTGCTCGTGCAGGACAGTTAAGTCGCTCAGAATGCTGCAGATCCTTCAAAGACATTTTAAAGAAATCACCCATGCATTATGTAAATGAATATAGAATTCAGCAAAGCCTCGTCCTGCTCCAAGAAACGGATTTCAATATTACAGAAATCGCCTACCAAGTAGGCTTTAACAGCACAAGTTATTTTATCAATTTGTTTAAAAGAATAAAAAATACGACACCTTTAGCATATAGAAAATTAAAACAGCTGGATTCTCTCCAGATAAAATGGATAGAAGAAAAATAATGCAGAAGGCGTCTTAAATGGCTTTTGTAAATACAAACGATGAGAATGGCTACATTTCAATCGCCCTCGCCTAATGCAGACAAGGGCGTTTTTTATTGCTGTTTTTGTTCTTTTAGTTTCTTAAAAATCACAAATTGATATACTCCGAATAGTACGGTGAGGATCATAATTGCTGTAAATAATTGATCGGCTGGAAGCAAGAAATATACGACAACAAAAGATAAAAGCAACACAAGATAACCTATATTGAATGCTTTTTTGAATGTCATGATATTACCTCCTTTCATTAATAGCTTATATACATACTATATAATCAACAGAAATAGAATCAGTTGAAGTTTTTTTGGGGGAGATTGGGGGATTCGAACACACAAAATTTTTAACCCTCCATAATCCCTTTATACCAAAGGTTTTCTTTTTACAATATCTCTATTTGCAATTTACTAATAAAAACGTATAATTTATACTAAGCACAGGAAGACGAAAGACAAAGGAGAGAAAAAATGGACGATTATGCTCATACTAAAGACATAGAACCTACAGCAGAAAACATCGCAAAAGCCATTTATACTGTTAACCGCCATGCTAAAACCGCACCAAACCCCAAGTTTCTTTATCTTTTGAAAAAACGCGCGCTGCAAAAACTATTGCAAGAAGGTAAAGGAAGAAAAGTGGGCCTACATTTCTCTAACAATCCCAAGTATAGTCAACAACAGTCCGACGTGCTGATTGAAATTGGAGATTATTATTTTCACCTGCCACCAACGAAAGAAGACTTCGAATTTTTGCCACACTTAGGAAATTTAAATCAATCATATCGCAATCCGAAAGCGAATATGTCATTAAACCGAGCAAAGCAAATACTTCAAACGTATGTCGGTTTAAAAGAAAAACCTGCCGCCACAAAACAAAAATCACATTACACAAAGCCCGTCTTCAAACGACTCGGGGAAAGTTATTTTTAAACAGAAAAAAACCACTCATACCGAGTGGTTTTTTGTTTAGATAATAAAATGATCGACTTTTTCAATCAGCTGATGAATTTCTGGTTTACTGATTTGATCATCTGCACCGATCGTTTCCCCTTTATGACGCAAATCTTCAGTGATTAATGAAGAGAAGATAAGAATCGGGATGGAATTTGTTAAAGGATTGTCCTTGAGCAATTTTGTTAGCCGGTGGCCATCCATTTTAGGCATTTCAATATCCGTAATAATCATATCAATTTCTTCTGTCACACTGATTCCTTTGCTGACAAGATCCATGACATGATCATATGCCTGTTTGCCATCTTCAAAGGTCACAATGTTTTTATAGCCTGCTTCGGTTAATTCATTTGTTAATAAACGCATGAGAAGCGGAGAATCTTCAACGACATACAGCTTCTTCCCTGTTCTTCTCTCGTCTTTCTCACCGTCAAACATATGATACGTATCAACACCTGAAGCGGATTCAATATCATAAATGATTTTTTCGTAATCTGGAAGGAAAATCATTTTTTCATCAAGCTTAATGATGCCCGTTAAATGACGGTCCATCCCTTGATTCAGTGCAGTCGGCTTCTCAATCTCTTCCCAGCTGACGCGGTGAATTTGTGATACTGTTCCTGTATGGAACACAAATTTCCGTTGGTTGAATTCAGTCACAATATATTTCTCTTGTTCCGACTGATCTGACTCGACATTAAAAAAGGAAAATAGATTGATGACTGGTAAAATCTCGCCTCGTAAACTAATCATCCCTTCTACATCTTGGTGAGAGTGCGGTACAACCGTCACCTCAACTGGCTGAATGATTTCTCTTACTTTCATGACGTTAATGCCGAATTGATTTGCACCAATTTCAAACTTCACAATTTCCAATTCATTGGTACCAGAGTCAAGTAAAATTTCTTGTTTATTTAAAGCCACGGAAATCCCTCTATTCTTCAATATTAGATTGTACTTTTTATATCGGCAGCATAGGTAAAAAGTTGACGTTTCTTTACGCTTTCTCTCGAACGAATTGATGAATCACAAGTCCTATCGCTGCAAGGATGAGCAAAGACCCTAGTGCAAGGCGGCTTGCGAGATTTCCGTAGTCTGCAAACAGCAGGGTAACTGAGCCATAAATAATGGGCCCAATAATGGAAGACACCTTTCCTGAGAAGGCAAAGAGGCCAAAAAACTGTCCTCGTTTTTCCTTCGGGGTCAGTCCAATAATCAAGATTCGTGATGCCCCCCAGCTTGCGCCAAGTGAAATCCCAAATAAACTGCCAGCTACCCAGAAGACCCATTCGGTTGCCGCTGTCACAGCTAGAATGAGCGCCACAATTAAAATGACATACACGACGGTAATCGAGCGTTTTGCCCCTATCGCTTTTGTGATATAACCAAACAGAAAGGAGCCAATGATACTTGAAATGGTCGACACAAGATAGAGTAAAATAAATTGCCCAGCTGTAAAGCCAATAATGATTTTGGCATAAACAGCCATCATCGCAATTGCTGTTTGTAAGGCATCATTCATAAAAAAGAAGGCGATCATAAAAATAAAAGCTGGCTTGTACCTTTTCATCTCTTTAAACGTGTGAACAATCTCTTTATACCCGCTGAAAAAAGATGCCTTTTTCTCTTGCTGAGGCAGCGGATGAGGATCTTTTACAAAAAAGAGAAAAGGTAGGAAAAAGAGAAGGAATAAAAGGGCTGTTGGGATAAATGCTTCATGAAACTGGTCATTGCCGACAAGTAAATAAACAGAGAGACCCACAAGTGTTCCTAAATAGCCAACGGCGATACCAAATCCAGAAATAAGCGGGATTTCATCCTTTGTCCCAAGATCGGGCAAAATGGTGTCATAGAAAACAAGACTAGAATGATAGAAAAACTTTGCGATCACAAACAAGGTAACCACGACCAATAAAGAAACAGGCAGCCCAAACCATTCACTTGAGAAATCAATCCCAGCAAAAATCCCCATCAACACCGTACAAGCAATACATATGAACGTAAACACCGTAATGTAGCGTTTCTTTTTTCCTGTACGATCAATCAGCACTCCGTATAAAGGTGTAAAAATGACGAGAAAAAAGCTGGCTAATGCGTTTGCATAAGAAATAAAGGTACTTGCGATCTGGTCCATTCTCGCACTGTCCCCGATCGTTTCCTGCAAGTAAAACGGGAAGAAAATGGTGATCATATTTGATGAAAAGATCGTATTTGCAAAATCATACAAAGCCCAGGCCAGCACAGGTGCTGTCAAAAACAGCCCGAAGCCTGTCCCTTTTTTCTGTGCGGTCTTTTTTCCTGTTCTCAATCGATTGTCTCCCTTCCCTGACTCATTTTTCACTATCATTCTATTTTATGTGCTGTTTCCCTCTTCCATACAAGCGATCTATGAAAAAAAACACGGGACTGACCCTCGTTTTTGAGACAGGGATCAAAACACCTTTATACAGCCAATTGCCGAGAGTTGATCGGTGATTGGATTGGTGGTTTAGTTTCGTTTGAATACGAATGTTGTTACAATTCGTTGTACTTTTTTAAAACTTCATTCTGTTGACTCAGATAGCAATCTGCCTGTAGTCTCTCTAATTCAGAAGAGTACTCGGGGCCCTTTCCATAGGTATATTATTTTCCAACAGAATGTTCGAACCGGTGTGTATCCCCAGCCTTATGCCACTTCAACCGGATAACTGATTCTTGTCCCCATAGAAAAAACACCTCCACGTTTTATTTCGGATTACAACGATCCCTTTTCAAACTTGAAGGTGTTTTTTATTTATCTCACTTTATGGGGTCGGTCCCAGCTAGACCTGTTTCTTTTTATTTTATGTTGTTATCCTTAGAGTAAAAGCGCATTTGTATCATTTCAATTTAACAAAAAGACAGACCCAAAAAGGTGTACCAAATCGAATAAGACATATCATCATGTAGCCTTTCTTGAAGCAACTGACACATTTGAATCTTGCTGGGTGACAAAAGAAGACACACTAACGATTAATAAACTAGCACAAACGATTGAAAGCAGTAAGGCATTAAATTTCATACAAGAACTCTCCCCTTTCAACATCCCTTTTTATGTTAAATACTAGCATAATTTGCAATATATCCATACTCGTTCCAATTTTGAAAATTTTCAGCATCTCGCAATCACTTTTGAATTTTCGACGGTATCTCGCCATCAAATTTTAGGCATCATTTAAAAGAACCTATATTGCGGACACCGCAACTGAAAAATAAATTTTCCATTATATTACCAATTAAAAAGAAATAAATGGTAGCATGGGAATATATCAAAGAAAGTGAGTGATTTTTATAAGTCCATGTCTCTTATGACTCTTTATGCAACCATTTTTTAGACTCTCTTATGATCCCCCAAAATAGGAACCTGTACAGAACTACAATCAAGAAAAAAGTATAAACAAACTCAAAGGGAGAGAATGGTTCATAATCAATTATGTATACATTAATAAACACTATTACCAAAGAAAACAATTCCATCAAAGAATCTATAAATCTGTTTTCTTTCAACACATCCCTTGTCTTTTTGAAATTAAAGATGTCTTTAATTTCCCCACTGGAAAGTCCTTTGATCAAACCTAGACCAATAAAATACACCCCAAAAGAAATCTCATAGGACAAATTAAAAATATGTGTGATTACACAGTAAATCAAAGTGAATAAGAATAAATACATTTTATTACTCTCCTTAACCTCTAAGTATTCCACCCCAATAGAAGGAAATATCATGTATGCGTTACCCCAAAAACAAATAGGAGTGGTACGTATGTTTAAAAAATTTCTAGTAGTGTTATGTGTGCTTACTATTACATTTGGTTTCTCTTCTCCAACGATTAGTTATGCCAGTCAAGGTAATAATGAGACCCATCCAGTCAGTAAAGATAAAAAACAATTGGAATTAGCAGAGAAACTATCTAATTACTTCGAATTAGATAAGGATGGAAAAATTCATTTTACAGCTGATAAAGAAACCCTTATGGAAATGGGAATTTCAGAACACGACAGTCTACTAATGACTTCAATGAAATCAGAAGAATTTAGCTTTGAAGAGAATGAGAAAAAAGGTGACATGCAGACATTAGGTTTTGTAGGTTTACACCTCAAATTAGGACCGAAAGTTAGAAGCATGAATGCCATAGTAGCAGGTGGATTTGCAGCCGGATATATCGGTTGGTACACAAGTCGAATTGCTGCTGCTGGACCATGGGGTGCTGGAGCCGCTGCGGCTATTACTGCTGGAACTTCTGGTGCTGTTGCATGGGCAGTTAAAAACAAATATAAGAAAGTTGATGTAGGCGTAAATATTATGTTTGTTGATTTAGCATATACTGTAAAAATACCTTAAAAATTACTGTTAAGCAACAATAAATAAAAAAGCAGGCTCCAGTGGGGGACTGACCCCCGTTTTTGAGACAGGGATCAAAACACCTTTATAAAGCCAATTGCCGAGAGTTGATCGGTAATTGGTTGTTTAGTTATCCATATCGATACTTGTGCTCTCGCACAACATGCCGATTTGTTCCTCTACTTGTTTTTTAGAATGATTTTGTCAGATTTTTTTCCATCTATAGTACGAAGCGCATGAGTTGTCTAAATGGACACAAATGTCCTGTACTGTCATCATTTTGCACAATTTTTCTACTAGTTTGATTGACGTTTCCTTATCAACTTCCTTTCCAATTCATTGTACTTTTTTAAAACTTCATTCTGTTGACTCAGATAGCGATTTTCTGCCTGCAGTCTCTCTAATTCGGAAGAGTACTCGGGATCCTTTCCATAAGTATATTGTTTTCCAACAGGATGTTCGAACCGGTGTGTATCCCCAGCCTTATGCCACTTCACCCATGTCTGAACCTGCGTCTTATTCTTCATATTCAATTCCTGCATGACCTCTTTCATAGATACGCCTGCCAATCTCATGTCTACAGCCTTCTGTTTGACTTCAACCGGATAACTGATTCTTGTCCCCATAGAAAAAACACCTCCATGTTTTATTTCGGATTACAACGATCCGTTTTCAAACTTGAAGGTGTTTTTTATTTGTCTCACTTTATGGGGTCAGTCCCCATATAGCAGAGGTGCTTTTTTCATTATCTCTTCACAACAATTGTACTTGCAATCAAATCGTGAAGTGCTTGTTTTTTCTCTGTGAAAAAGGCAATGATATAGCCAATATATAAGATCGGAGACAAAAAGCCTTTTGCAAAGAAGCGGCCAGTTGCACGCCCGAATGTGACCTTTTCGCCTGTGACTTTTGTTACTTTGATGCCAAGAGCCATCTTCCCGAGTGTTCCTTGTAATTTTGATGATTCCATGATGGCGTAATAAAGCCATGTGACCACGGTCCCCATCAAGATTGCCCCTATATAGAAAATGATCAGTCCCATAATAGCTTCCCATTCCTCATCCGTTATGACGGTTGAAGAATAGTAATAACTGTCGTCATCCATCATCAGAGCTGCACCTGGGCTTGAGACAAAAAAGACTGACGCCAAAATAAACATGATAAAAGCAATTGGTACTCCGATAATGATACCGTCCAAAAGATGTGCAAGAAAACGATAGCCTACGCCTGCTAGCTCAGGATGCTTCTTTTCTTGAATGTGTGGTTCTGTTATGTTGGTTTCCATCCTATTTCTCCTTTATTATGTATGTTTTCTATAAATTTCTTATAATCATTCGTTATTATATCCTATGAATATAGCAAGATCAATGCAGCTTTACACTTTTACATACATTTTAGATCAGTTTGATCTAAATGATTTATGTGCATAAATACTGAAAATTTGTGAAAATGATGGCACTTCTAGTTCTTTTACCTCCTGATTTTTTAACATTTTGTGATATTTTCGTCATGTTTCCATTCTTCTGTTGACAATGATTCTTCAAATGGTACAATAGTCAAGGATTTTTTAAAGAAAGGTGTTCATGATGGGAACTGTCGTATTATTAAAGAACAACGAAATGACTGTTATTGAAGATATTTGCGAAGCTGATTATTTAGATATGAAGCATGGTTTGTCAAACGATGACACAGCTTATATCTCTTGGTACGAAGACTACGATACTGCTTATGGATATTGATTTCATTTCATAGATGAAGCGTAAAAAAAGGCGATACAACCTGAGAATAGGTTGATCGCCTTTTTTACGTTTGTAAACTTCTTTCACTTTCAGGTTCCACATGAATAAAGATTTGCGCATGCGGAAATTCCAGCTGAATCTTCTCTTCAATTCGATCACATAATTGGTGAACATCTTCAATGGCTGTCTTTCCATCTACGATCAAATGAAAATCAATATATTCCTCTGCACCAGACCGCCTTGTTCGAAAGTCATGATATTCAATGAATTCTTGACTGAATCCTTGAATGATCGCTTCAATTGATTGTTCTTCCTCTGGTGTTAAACGAGCATCAACAAGCGGCGGGAAGGCTTCCTTCATGAGTTTAAACGCTTCACGCATAATAAAGAGGGCCAGAATCATTCCAATGATCGGATCTAGGAAATACCAGTCGGTTAATGCTACAAGCAATAAACTGAATGCCACCCCTAGTGACGTATACACATCCGTTAAAAGGTGCAATGCATTTGATTTCATGGCGACTGAATGTACTCGCTCAGCCTCTTTGTTCACAATCCTCGATACAACAAAATTGATGAGCGCGCCTAGCAACATGACCACAATGCCAAGCACGGGTAGCTTAACTGGCTCTGGATGCATTAATTTGTGAACACATTCGTATATAATCCAAATGCCAGCAACGAAAATGAGCAGGGTCTCAATCGTTCCAGAAATATTTTCGACTTTTCCATGTCCATAAGGATGTTTAGAATCTGCTGGCTTTCTTGAAATACGAACAGAAATAAATGCAATAAACGACGCCATTAAATCGAGAAACGAATGAATGGCTTCTGATAAAACCGCAACAGATCCGGTTAAGAGACCCACAATGATTTTTAAGATGACAACAAATGTGTTGCTCAGCACGGATAGAAACGCGATTTTCGATGTCTTCGCTGATTGTTTCATCTATCGTCCTCCTTTAGGAGATCGTATGTCTATGAAAGCCATTCCCATGACCCTGATTCTCACGTTCTTTCAGTTTACGCAGTTTTGCCGTTTTCTAATCATTCTCATCACAGCCTGTATTTTCTCTTGAGGTTACGCTATAATAAATGTTGCTCTTTCTTTAATATATCACTCATGCGGTGATGGATAGGAGAATAGACTACATATAACGATATCCAGTGCCTTTCGCAGATGACATTTATGCAGTGAATGGTAAAATAGGATAAAAACATAAATTTTTAAGGTGATGAGAAATGGAGCATTTGCTGAATCCAAGAGTAAAGGATATTGAAATTTCAGGCATTCGAACATTTTCAAATCTCGTATCGTCATATGAGGATGTCGTTTCATTGACGATAGGCCAGCCCGATTTTTATACGCCGCATCATGTCAAAACAGCTGCCAAAGCAGCCATTGACGAGAATTTCACCTCATACACTCACAATGCTGGTTTCTTAGAGCTAAGACAAGCGATCCAGCATTATATCAAGAAGAAAGTGAATCTTGATTATGATGCAGAGTCAGAAATCATTGTGACAACAGGTGCAAGTCAAGCAATTGATGCTGCGTTTCGAACCATTTTAACAGAAGGCGACGAGGTCATTTTATCTGGACCTGTATACCCCGGATATGAACCGATCATTCGAATGTGCGGTGCAGTACCTGTACATATCGACACAACGAATGCCGGCTTTAAATTGAATGCCAAGCTGATTGAGGATGCGTTAACGGAAAAGACAAAGTGTGTGGTTCTTCCTTACCCTTCAAACCCGACTGGTGTCACGCTTTCAGAAGAAGAATTGAAAGAAATTGCCCAGCTCCTTGAAGGAAAAGACATCTTTATTTTATCCGATGAAATTTACAGTGAGCTGACATTTGACCGGCCGCATCATTCAATTGCCTCTTTCTTAAAAGAACAGACCATTGTCATCAATGGACTGTCTAAATCTCATAGCATGACTGGATGGAGAATTGGCTTTTTATTTGCTTCAGCTCCAATTGCTAAACATGTATTAAAAGTACATCAATATAACGTGTCTTGTGCCTCGGCTGTCTCACAAAAGGCGGCACTTGAAGCTGTGACAAATGGTGTGGATGATGCACTGATCATGAGAGAGCAATATAAGAAAAGACTCGATTATGTATATGATCGGCTCATTTCTATGGGGCTTCCGGTGATTAAACCTTCTGGCGCTTTTTATATTTTTCCATCCATTGAATCGTTTGGGATGAGTTCCTTTGATTTTTGCATGGAGCTGTTAGAAAGTACAAGACTTGCGGTCGTCCCAGGCTCTGCTTTCTCTCCACTCGGCGAAGGGTATGTGCGCCTGTCTTATGCTTATTCACTTGAAACGCTGAAAGAAGGACTTGACCGGCTAGAACAATTTGTACTTGAAAAACGTTCCATTCATTCGCTAGATTGAAACAACGGCTCTCTTGCCGTTGTTTTTATTTTGCAGGAAACATGATGTGAAATACGGTGCCCTTTTCAGGCTGACTATCCACACGGATCGTCCCATTATGATTTTCTAAAATATTAAATGTGACCATAAGGCCAAGCCCAGTTCCTTTTTCCTTTGTGGTTAAAAAGGGCTCTCCAATCCGTTTCATCACCGCTTCTGGAATGCCGACCCCTTCATCACGAATGGTGACAAGTATTCCATCACTTTCTGCTTTAGCCGTGATGTCTACCTTTCCTCCGTCCGGCATGGATTCTACGGCATTTTTGATTAAATTGATAAACACTTGCTTGAGCTGATTTTGATCCCCGTTCATCAGGAGACCTTCCTCTATCTCACTTGTGTTCATTAAAATGCCATTTAAGTTCGCTTGTGTTTCTAACAAAGCCGTAACTTCGCTGATGATTTTTTTCAAATCAAGCGTCTGCATTGAGGACGTTTGCTGCGGTTTCGCCAGCATTAGCAGCTCACTCAAAATAATTTCTATTCGGCTCAGTTCAGAGAAAACAATCTCGAAGTATTGATCGCGATCTTTTGTTTTCGGTTTAATGAGCTGTAAAAAGCCTTTGATGGCGGTTAATGGGTTTCTGATTTCATGTGCAATGCCAGCCGCCAATTGACCTGCGATCGATAATTTTTCTGAGCGGAGCATGAGCTCTTCTGTCTGCTTACGTTCGGATATATCTCTTAAAATAATTTGAACCGCTGTTTCTCCAAAGAATGTAGTTGGGATACATACCATTTCTGTATAAATCAGCTTATGCTTAAACGTATGACAGCTCATCGTGACAATCTCGGAATCTGATGCTCTTTCAATAATACGAGATAAACTCTTTTTGACCTTCTGCTGATCACAGGAATGAATTTGATGAAAGATATCCTTTCCTATTAATTTATCGTAATGCTCGGCTTCAAATAATTTAATGCCTGATTCATTCATAAACACCCATTTGTGATCATGGATGACCGCAATCGTGTCAATGGAGTTTTGAATGAGCAGCTGATACCTTTCCCGGCTTTTTTGAAGAACAGTTTGGAATTTTTTACGGGATGAGATGTCCACTAGCAGCAAAAGCTCTGCCCGCTGATTTTGATAAATCGTCGGTGATGACTTTACCTCAATATGAATACTGCTCCCATCCTGACGCTTCCATATCTGTTCAATCATTCCGACTGGAAGGCCTTGCTGCAGCCTTGTTATGCGGCTTCTGACAATATCATGGTACTCTTCAGCAATAAAATCAAACGCGGACTTGCCGATCATGTCATCTCTTGCACTTACCCCCATTAATTGCAGCATCGCATCATTCGCATACACAATTTTCCCTAAAGTCGTAATACATAACGGATTTGGCAGCATGGCAATCAATTGTTCAGCTTCACCGACATTTTGGAAAGCCGGCAGACTGCCTAGCGACTGTTCTGCTACTTTTGATGCTTCTTGAAATGCTGCTTTTTGGGGCTTAGTATCCAGCACCCTCATTTTCAGGATCATTTCTCTACTTACTTCGTTGTCTAACCCATCACAAGCAACAAAATCAATGCTTGCTTCGACCCATACAGCTGTCAGATCACTTCTTAGCAGTCTAAAGTGGCAAACCTCTAGCATGTGCTGATTGTAAAAATAACTTTCGACGAGAAATTGATCTTCGGTATGAACAAAGTCTTTCAAAAAACACCCTAGTAAATCCTTTTGTTCATAGAGCAAAAGCTGCTTACAGTTGGAAGAAATGTAGAGAAAGCGGCCATTAGAAGAAAGAACGGCATGTAAATCGATGTTCGAATACAATTGATTCGAATCTTTCATTTGTTGTTCCATCGTCGTCCGACCCTCCTTTTCATTTTTTAGGGTTGTCCTTAGATTGATGTATAAAAAAGATTCGCTAGAAAACCCGTATTTTCCTTCTGTCATCGAGGGAAACGTCCATATTTTCAGCAAAAAGGGAGCACTTTCTGCTGCTGTGCTCCCTGCGGTTTATTGTTTTTCATATTTCTTTTGTAATTCAACGTACTTATCCACAATTTTACTTGGGATATTTTTAATGACAGGATCTTTATCTGAGACATAAGGTGTCACGACACTAAACGCTACCTCTGGATTAGAAGAAGGATAATATCCTCCAAAGGTTAAATTGTACGTGGCATTTCCCCACCAGCTGCGGTTGGCGCCATAGTAGAAGGTTTGCGCTGTACCCGTTTTTCCCGCGACATCATGCTGACCAAATCGGCCAGCGGCAGTTCCGCCTGTTGATGTGACCATTTTCAGTCCCGTTTTTACGCGGTCAATATCTGCTTTCGAGTTGTTAATCGTATTCAGCACCTTCGGCTCATATTTTTTTACGACTGGGCCTACTTCATCCTTCTTCGTTGGAAGATGAACACTTTTCACTACTCTTGGCTGAATACGGCTGCCTCCATTGGCAATTGTCGACATGTATTGTGCCACTTGGAGCGGTGTATACGTGTCATACTGACCAATTGCTTCATCAAGCAAAAGTCCGCCGACCGTCTTAGGATGCGTCTGCATCCCGCTTGATTCCTGCGGCAGGTCGATCCCTGTTTTTACGCCAAGACCGAATTGCGCATAGTAGTTTCTCATTTTTTGTAAGTGCTCAGGCCTTGCAGGTAACGGACCATCCTTTTGATAGGTGATGCCCGCCATTCTCATCGCTACTTGGAACATGTAGACGTTGGAACTTTTTTGGAGTGCCTGAATGTCGTTAACCCATCCAAGAACTTTGTAAGACTGTTTCGGCTTTCCATTACTTCCTGCAAAAAAGAGCGGTGTATCCATATAGGCCTGATTGTGTGACATCCCGTCCTGATAACCGCCAAGTACTGTGGCTCCTTTGACAACAGAGCCCATTTCGTACTGGGTGGTAAATGTTCCGATCGCATAATCTGTGACGTCTCTGCCGTCCATTTTCTTGCCCGACATGGCGAGAACATCCCCTGTGTGAGGATCCATCATGACGACAAAGGCACGATCCATCATATAGTTTCTCGCACTGGCCGATCTAAGCTCTGATTCGACGATTTTGTCGACTTCCTTTTGCAGCTCCATATCAAATGTCAGCGCAAGATCAAGTCCTCTTCGTCCTTCTGTCCGCTTGATCTCATCAAGCAGCTTCCCGCCAACCTGTGTATATTGAACGGTCGCTTTCTCTGGGTTTAGAAAATCCTCGTATTGATATTCTAAATAGCTCTTCCCTACACGGTCATTTCGCGAGTAGCCTCTTGCCATATAGTAATCTTCGCGCTCTTTAATGATTCCTTGCTCTGGTGTGGTCACACCGCCAAGTACATTATAAAGGGTCTTTTCATACGGATATTTTCTTGTCCAGTCGTTGATGACGTTCACACCTGGCAGTTCATCAAGATGCTCTGAGACAAGTGAAATCTCTTCATATGTCAAGCTCACGGATGAAGTCTGTTTTGATTCTTTCGTTTCATCGAGTAAAGCAACTTTTTCGTCACCTTTTTTCTCTTCGTTTGGGTCCATTGCCTTCACGATTTGAGGCTCAAAGGCATATCCACCTGTAAATCTACGGTAGATCGCTGCAACAGCTTTTTCCTCCGCATCCTTTTCAATCGCTTTGACTTCTTTCTTTGGGACACGCTCTACTTGAAGCGGATAGACATCCTTTGCATCGATATCCTTTTTCTCCGTTTTTGAAATGAGCTTATCCGCTTCTTTTGGATGGCTCGCCAGCCAAAAATCCCGAATGTCACGCTCTCTCAAAAAATCAGTATCCATTTTTATATAAGTCGCAAGCTTTCTTGCTACCTTAATCTTATCCTTCGCTTTCACACCGCTTTCTGATGTATAAACGATGGCAGGTACACTTTCGTTATCAACGACGACTCTTCCTCTCGCGTCATACATTTTTCCTCTTGGAGACGGGTATGATGCCGTTTTGACCTCTGTTCGGTTGGCTTGCTTTTTATAATCTTCACCATTGACGATTTGCAGCACACCAAGCTTGATCACAAGTCCAGCAAATAAACTAAATACAGCGAAGAAAAAGAGATTAATCCTCCAGGCGTTCCGGCGCTTCATTTTTTTCTGCTCGGCAGCACCTTGATGCTGTTTCTCTCCCACTTATGTAGCTCCTCTCATCCTTTTCAATCTTTTACAATTACCACTCATTATTGTAACACTTTTGTAATAGTTGTTACAGCGAAACGAGTGAAAAAAAGCTGTCAATCCCTAATCTGCAAAAAAATATACTAACACTTTAAAATATTGGTATGTTTATGTCGTTTTCTTTAAATGGAAGGATGCCCCATCCTTTGATATGAAGCGGCTCTTACTATGACTTTAACAAAAATGACAAACTGGTATTGTCAATGGAGGATGCTGGTACGTTTATAACAAAAAGTCCATGGTATGATTTTTTGTGAGAAAACAAAACAAAGATTTTAGGAGGAGTTACAATATGAAGAAGAAATCATTCTTTTTTTCAGCGCTGACAGCTGCTGCACTCATCACATTCACTGGGGGACATTCGGCTGATGCGAAGGAGCTTAACCTGAAACAAGTGATAAACGTACAGCATCAAGCCATTGATCTTCATACATTAGCAGCAAAATTACATATCTCTTCAGATGTAAACAAGCTAAGCAAGTCAAATCAAAAAGAGATCGAAGCTCTATTAAACAAGCTGATCAAGAGCGGTCAACCTGTTACTGGAACAAAAGTAGTGAAAGAAGTAAACAAAGCAAAACAAGAACAAAAACAAGAATCAGTGAAAAAACCAACTGCTTCTAAACCAAGCACTCCAGCAAAAGAAAACACAAACAGCAATAGCAACACAAAAGCTGACCAAAAAGACACAAATGCATCAAAAGCAGACAGCAGCTTAAATGCATTTGAAAAAGAAGTGGTTGAGCTTACAAATAAAGAGCGTGCAAAGCAAGGCTTAAAGGCACTTTCTGTGGATTCTAAATTAAGCAAATCTGCTCGCGCAAAATCTCAAGATATGAAAGATAAAAACTATTTCTCTCATACAAGCCCAACTTATGGATCTCCATTTGATCAAATGAAGCAATTCGGTATCACTTACAAATCAGCAGGTGAAAACATTGCCCAAGGTCAAAGATCTCCTCAAGAAGTTGTGACAGCATGGATGAACAGTGAAGGCCACAGAGCGAACATCTTAAACAAAAGCTATACACATATCGGTGTTGGTTATGTGAAATCTGGAAACTACTGGACGCAGCAATTCATCGGAAAATAATATCAAAAAAACCTGTCCTTATTTGGGACAGGTTTTTAATTTTCTACTTTTTCAGCAATGCGAGGGCTTGTTTACACGCTGCAATCCACATAGGCGGGGCAGTTTTTTATTTGACCCATAATTTATAGATGCTCTGTGTCCCGCTGTTTTCTTCGCCCTGTTCACTCAGCTTTTCATAAAGTGATTTCGCAAGTGAGAGCCCTGGCATTTCTTCTCCCATCAGCTCTGCTTCTTCAAGTGCAATGCCCATATCCTTGATAAAATGCTTCACATAAAACCCTGGCTCGAAATCGCCTTTCAGCATTCTTGGTGCAAGGTTTGACAATGACCAGCTGCCTGCTGCACCTGTTGTGATGCTTTTGAGCACCTGCTTTGGATCAAGCCCTGATTTTTCGGCATAAGCCATTGCCTCTGCGACACCGACCATCCCCGCTGCGATGGCAATTTGGTTACACATTTTTGTATGCTGACCGCTTCCTGCCGGTCCTTGATATTGAATGTTTTCACCCATTTGCTCAAATACCGGCAGGCAGGCTTCATAGGCAGACCTTTCTCCGCCGATCATAATGGCGAGCGTGCCATTTTGAGCTCCTATGTCTCCCCCTGATACAGGTGCATCTAATGCAAATACACCTCTTTCCTTCGCTTTCAACTCAATTTCTTTTGCAAGCTGAGGCTTCGAGGTCGTCATATCAATGAGATATGTTCCAGGCGCGGCATGTGCCACAAGCCCATCTTCACCTAAATAGATCTCTTCTACATCCGATGGATATCCCACCATTGTGATGACGGCATCTGCACTTTCTGCAATGTCCTTTACTGCCGGCTTCCATGATGCTCCTTTTTGAATCAATGCGTCTGCTTTTGCTTTCGTTCTTGTATAAACGATCACTTCATAGCCTGCATCCATTAAATGTCCTGCCATACTGCGCCCCATTACACCGATTCCTATAAAACCAACTGTTTTGATTTGTGCCATCACTTGTTCCTCCTTAAAGAGACTTTGTCAAGCCACCATCGATGATCAGTGTTTGACCTGTCATATATGTATTGGCTTCAGATAAAAGAAAAGCTGCATATGCTGCAAATTCCTCTGGCTGTCCATAGCGGCCAAGCGGGATCGCTTGTTCAGCCTGTGCTTTGATTTCTTCAACCGTTCGATTCTCTCTTTGTGCGCGGTGCTTTTCCAGCTGTTTGACGCGGTCTGTTTCAATTTTTCCGGGTGCTAACGTATTGATCAAAACACCATCCTTTGCCAGCTCCTGAGCGACTGTTTTTGTCCAGCCGGCTATAGCTGGTCTAAATGTATTCGACAGCATCAAGCCTGGGATCGGTTCTTTCACTGACATTGACGCAATGTTTAACACACGTGCACCACGTTTTTTCAAATAAGGTAATGCCTCTTTTAATAACCGAATATAGCTGAGTAAATGAAGCTGAAATGATTCGATCCAATCTTCATCTGTTAAGGTGTCAAGCGTTCCTGTTTTAGGTCCGCCTGTATTGTTCACAAGAATGTCTAGACGTTGCTCATCGCCAGCCGCCGCTTGAACAAGCGCCTTAATTTGCCTGGCGTCAGATACGTCACATACTTGATAAGTCAGCTGTCCTTTGGCAAATGGAGACAGCTCGTTGACTGTTTCTTTCAGCGTTTGTTCATGTCTTCCCGAGAGCATTACATCCGCTCCCTCTTTTGCTAGAGCAAAGGCAATCGCTTTTCCGATACCTTGACTGCTTGCAGCGACCAATGCTTTTTTTCCAGTTAGTTTGACATCCATGTAAGCACCTCCTCTCGTTCATTTTATCATACAAAAAGAACCTTGCTCACGTCGCAAGGTTCCTTTCCGCGAATCACACCTTAAATCGGTCAACCGCCTGACGCAGTGCCTGGCTTGATTCGTTTAGCATTTCAGTTGAGGTTTTCGTTCTTTCTAACGCTTGAACTTGTTCATCTGTAGACGCATGCACTTCCTCAGCTGAGGCAGCAGATTCTTCTGAAATAGCAGCAATACTTTGAATGGATTCACTCATCTTCTGCTGTTCTTCTGTCATTTCATTGATCTGTGTATGAATGCTGTCGATTGAACCGACAAGTGCCTGCATTTCCATTGTGATGCTGCTGAGTGCCTCACCTGTTGCATTAATGGCATCACCTTGTTCCTCATTCATTCTACTTGCTGCTGTCATCGCTTCCGCCGCTTTCTTCGATTCATCTTGAATGAGTTTGACGGTTTCACTAATGTGTTTTGTTGACTGCGCAGATTGTTCAGCAAGCTTTCTGACTTCTTCTGCAACTACAGCAAATCCTCGTCCACTTTCTCCTGCTCTCGCCGCTTCAATACTTGCATTCAGTGCAAGTAAATTCGTTTGATCAGAGATTTCAGAGATAGCAGTCACGACGTTTTCAATATTTTTCGTTTTATGCTCAAGATCTAGCAGCATTTGCTCAACCTTTTTCGATTCATCGCTCGCTTGTGTTGATTTTTGGACGAGCACACCAAGTGCATCAAGCCCTTTATAGCTTGCATCTTCAGATGATTTTGAGTTGGTTTGCATTTGTGTGGCGAGTTCACCCATATGGCGCACTTTCTCATACAATTGCTCTGATTTCTCATTAATCGTTTCTGCATCCGACGCCTGCTTAGTCGCCCCTGTTGCCACCTCTTGAATCGCGGTTGCAATCTGTTCGCTAGACAGCAAGGTCTCATTTGAAATTTGGGTCACTTCATCCGCTGATTCCACAACTTGATCTGAAGCCCCTTTCACTTTTTCAATTAACTCCCTGATGTCCTCGGTCATTTGATTAAAGCTTTTCGTAAGGAAACCAATTTCATCTTGAGACTTCGTTTCAAGCGTGCTTGTTAAATCGCCTTCTGACACCTTACGAGCGTGCTCTATTAGACGCTTGATTGGCGTAGTTATGCTTCTTGCCAATAAGAAGCTGAGGATCATCGCAAGAATAATGGCAATGACGGATATAATGATGCTTGTCTGATTCATTTTTTCTGTAATCCAAAGCAGTTGCTTTTTCTCAAAGCTGACACCAACCGTCCAATCGGCTTCTTTGATTTTAGATGTGACCGTCAGTTCTTTACTGTCATCAATACCTGAGTTGTCGATCGCTTTTTTCACAGAAGCGACCTTTGATATATTTTTTCCTTGCTCTGTTGGATGCGCCAAAAGGGTGCCTGTGCCATCAACTAAGAAAGCGGTCCCCTTATAAGGAATCTCTTGTTCATTGATATAGGACTGAATCGAGGACAGCTTCAAATCAAGTCCAGCGACCCCAATGACCTTTCCATCTTTGACAATCGCCTTCGTGGCTGAGACAATCACTTTTTTCGTTGCTTCATCTACATATGGATCTGTCCAAACGACCTGATCAGGCTTTTCGGCTGCTTGTTTAAACCAGCCTTGTTTAGATGGATCATAGCCTTCGCCAAGATCGAACTCTGGGAAGCCGAGCATTTTGCCATCAATTGTTCCAATATAGGTAAACGAAATGAGTTTATCCTGTTCCTGCAATTTTTTTAGTGCATCTGTTTCATAAGCTAATGTTTGTTTTGTTTGTTTTTGCGCAAATTCTTCAGTCATTGTACTTGTTGCCACTTTGTTAATGGTATTGCCGTAATTATCAAGCTTTTCTGTAATAATGTCTTTCAGGCTTTCTGCCGTTGCTGCTGCGGTGGTTTTTGCATCTCGTTCAATAAGTGGTCTTAACACTAAGTTAGAACCCACTTGAACAGCCACGACGGTTAAAATTAAAATAACTGAGATGAAAACAGCTATTCTCACTTGAAGTTTCTTAAACATCTCCTCACACCCCTACATCTACTTTCACACCTTATTTTATATATCGGCAAAATGGGTAAAGCATTCAATAGTTGTAAGAAAATTTAAATAGAAAAAACAAGCCCTATAGGCTTGCTTTAAGTAAAATATTCAATCTTTGCAGACGGAAAGTACTGATCAATATATGATTCTAACGTCTCTCTTAGTTCTTGTTCCTCATCTTTTTGGTAGATATATTTCCCAATCCCATATCTCCCCCACTTGTATCGTCTTTTTTCTTCATCTAATTCTAATTTAGATTTCGGGTAGTTTTTTTGAATCACACGCTTTGCTGGTTTTGTAAAGCGATGCTGAATCATTTCAAAGGTGATATCGTCTCTCACATCATCAGAAAGGGCTGCATCGAGCTTTTCAAATAAAACTTTATATCCTTCCTGCCAGCCTTCGTGGATGTAGATGGGAGCAATAATAAAGCCAAGAGGATAGCCTGCCTTTGCGACCTTAACAGCCGCTTCAATCCGCTGATCAAGCGGTGATGTGCCAGGCTCGAAATATTTAATGACATAATCGGCATTAATACTAAAACGGAATCTTGTCCGGCCATTATGCTTTGCATCTAACAGATGATCAACATGATGGAATTTCGTGACAAATCGAAGCTTTCCTAGGTCGGTTTGCCCAAAGTATTCAATCGCTCGTTTGAGAGTGTGTGTCAAATGATCAATTCCTACGATGTCTGAAGTACATGATGCTTCAAATCTTGTGATATCTGGCGCTCGCTCGTTCATGTACTGCTCAGCTTGATCTAATATTTCTTCTACATTGACGTATGTTCGAATGTAGGGCTTACTTCCCATTGTTGTTTGCAAATAGCAATAATGACAATGTCCCATACATCCTGTTGCAAATGGGATCGCATACTCTGCAGATGGTTTAGACGAGTCAAACTTCAATGTCTTTCTCACACCAATGACAAGCGTTGACTTCGCGTTACGATATTTTTGCAGGTCATTTTTCCCCGGAATATTTCTTACCTGGTTGTGTGAGGTTGTTTCTCTTATTTCGATTCCCATACCCTCGAACTTTTCCTTCAGCTCTCGTCCTAACGGGTACTCTAACGCCCGGGGTTCAATGTAAACAAGCTGGGGGACGAAAGGTTTGATCATATTAAGCACATCCTTACCTTTAACGTTTTTATACCGTTACTTTAACCGCACAGGATGGCTTTTATCCTTTCTAAAATCTCCCTTATTCAAATAAGTCTTGATAAAGTGCTTCTGCTTCTTCATATGTTGGAAAAACAGCATCATCAGGTGCTAGTGGATGATACGTTTCAAGTAAAAAGAGGGCAAGCTCTTCTTCGTTGTAAGGATGTGAAACAATTTCTGCTTCTTTAATTTGTGCTACGTTTGCAGCATGTGGATTTCGATAAATCACATATACTTGATCACCTGGTTTATAGTCTGAGAAAGGCAATCTGGTCACCTCCATTTTTTAATAATAGGGTGCCCTTCTCACTGCCCAATATGACTCAATATGATAAAATTCGACAAAAAAACCAGACAGTTTCACCTGTCTGGTTTTCATTCACTTAGTTCTGTTGAAATGTTTTCTTGACGAAATCAACCACTTCTTCTGTTGTGCTAAGTGATAAAATATGCTCTTTAAATGATGCAGCTTCTTCCTTAGATAGCTTGCTTAGCTGTGTTCTAGCTGGAAGAATGGATGTTGCACTCATTGAGAATTCATCTAATCCTAATCCGAGTAGAAGCGGGATTGCGATTTCATCTCCTGCCATCTCACCGCACATGCCGACCCATTTACCCTCTTTATGCGCTGCTTCAATCACAAGCGTAATGAGACGTAAAATCGCTGGGTTGTAAGGCTGGTAAAGATAAGACACTCGTTCGTTCATTCGATCAGCAGCCATTGTGTATTGAATCAAATCATTCGTTCCAATACTGAAGAAATCTACTTCTTTTGCAAATTGGTCTGCGATGACAGCCGTTGATGGAATTTCTACCATCATTCCGATTTCAATGGAATCAGAAACGTCTGTACCAGAGGCAACCAATGCTTCTTTTTCTTCAAGTAAAATGGCTTTTGCTTCTCTAAATTCTGATAATGTCGCGATCATAGGGAACATGATTTTCAAGTTTCCATATGTACTTGCACGAAGTAAGGCGCGTAGTTGAGTTCTGAAAATCTCCTGCTCTTCCAGGCAAAGGCGAATAGCTCTATAGCCAAGGAACGGGTTCATTTCTTTTGGAAGCTGCAAGTAAGGAAGTTCTTTATCGCCACCAATATCTAGTGTGCGAACAACCACTGCTTTCCCTTCCATCTTTTCTAAAACGGTTTTATACGCATCGAACTGCTCTTCTTCTGTAGGAAGCTGGTCTCTGCCCATGTATAAAAATTCGGTACGGTACAATCCGACTGCTTCGCCGCCATTTTCAAGTACACCTTTTACATCTTCAGGTGTTCCGATATTTGCAGCTAGCTCTACGTGAACGCCGTCTTTTGTAACCGTTGGCTGGTCAACAAGTTTCGCCCATTCCGCTTTTTGAGCTAAGTAGTCTTCATGCTTTTTTTGATACGCTTTCACTTCATCTTCAGAAGGCTGAATGATGACGTCTCCAGTAATACCATCCACAATGATCAGATCATCGTTTTTCACCGTTTTTGTTGCTTCTTTTGTCCCAACAACTGCTGGAATCTCCATAGATCTCGCCATGATCGCTGAGTGAGAAGTACGACCGCCGATATCTGTCGCAAAGCCTTTAACAAATTGTCTGTTCAGCTGAGCAGTATCAGAAGGTGTTAAATCTTCAGCTATGATGATGACTTCTTCAGAAATCATGCTTGGATTTGGAATGTCAACGCCTAGTAAATGTCCAATAACACGTTTTGTGACGTCGCGAATATCCGCTGCACGTTCCTTCATGTATTCATTGTCCATTGCTTCGAACATTGTGACAAACATTGTCGCTGTTTCTTTTAAAGCAAATTCAGCATTTACTTTGTCAGCACTAATTTTATCCTTTACTGGGTTAAGCAGTTCAGGATCACTTAACACAAGAAGGTGGGCAGAAAAGATATCTGCTTTGTCTTGGCCAAGTTCTTTTAGCGCATGTTCTTTAATTGCTTCAAGTTCTTGTTTAGAAACATGAATTGCTTCTTCAAAACGCTTCACTTCTGTCTCTGGATCGTTGATGTCTTTTTGGTGAACTGTTAAATCTGGTTCTTCCAGACGATATGCTTTTGCAATTGCAACGCCTGCTGAAGCACCGATTCCTTTCAGTTGTTGCATTACTCGCCTAGGCCTTCACTTTTCATTGTGTCTTTAAGCGCAGCAAGTGCATCATTTTCATCAGAACCAGAAGCAGAGATTGTGATTGTAGCACCTTTCGCAATTCCTAGAGACATTACACCCATAATAGATTTCAGGTTCACTGTTTTACCATTATATTCTAAGTTGATATCAGCATCATATTTACTTGCAGTTTGTACAAGAACTGTTGCAGGACGTGCGTGAATTCCAGAATCTGCAGTTACTTTGAATGTTTGTTGAGCCATTTTTATCAATCTCCTTTTTATACAATTAATACATCCACAATATTATATCATACTGCCGAGCTTGTCATCTAACAAGAACGGCAGTTATGAAAATTATTTTGAAATTTTCATGATGTTTTCTTGTCCAGCTTTGATTTCACCGGATTCTTGAAGGTCAATAAATTGTCCTTCACTTAAGTTGGTAAATACAATTGGTGTCATCAAAGATGGTACTTCAGACTTAATTTTATCAATATCAACCTCTAAAAGTTTTTGACCGATTTCTACTTGATCTCCCTCTTGTACAAATGCTTCAAATCCTTCTCCTTTGAGGCCGACCGTATCAATTCCGAAGTGGATTAAAATTTCAAGTCCACCGTCAGATTGCAGGCCAATGGCGTGTTTCGTCGGGAACACATTTAAGATCTTCCCTCTTACCGGTGAAACAACCGTTCCATCTGTTGGCAAGATAGCGAAACCGTCACCCATCATTTTCCCTGAGAATACTTGATCTGGTACATCTGTAATTGGATGAAGCTCCCCTGTAATTGGTGAAGCAAAAATTTCTTCCCCTTGTTCATTTTGAAGCGGCTTTGCAATGACTTCTTCGACCTGCTGGCTGACTTCTTCTTTTGCAGAAGGGTCTTTCGCTGGACGAGGCGTGCGGCCTGCAATGATATCCTGCATTTGTGTTTTTAAATTATCAGAACGCGGGCCGAAAATTGCCTGGATGTTGTTCCCTACTTCGAGAACACCAGAAGCGCCAAGCTTTTTCAAGCGGTCTTTGTCCACTTTCTTCTGATCATTGACAGTAACACGTAAACGCGTGATACAAGCATCAAGGTGCTTAATGTTTTCTTGATCACCCATTGCTTCAAGGATTTCATAAGGCAAGTCATTCCCTTTTTCAGACTTCGCCTCACTTGCTCCGTCTGCTGCTTCATCCTCGCGGCCTGGCGTTTTCAGATTAAATTTGCGAATTGCGAATCTAAATCCGAAGTAGTAAATGACAGCAAGTACGAGACCTACTGGAATGACAAGCCACCAAGCGGTTCTATTCGGCAGGATACCAAATAGGAAGAAGTCGATTAACCCTCCTGAGAAGGTCATCCCGATTTTCACGTTTAGAATATCCATTATCATAAAGGATAATCCAGCAAATACACAGTGAATCGCAAATAATATCGGTGCTACAAACAAGAATGAGAATTCAAGCGGTTCAGTGATCCCTGTTAGGAAAGAAGTAAGGGCTGCTGATCCCATAATTCCTGCTACAAGCTTTTTATTCTTTGGTTTTGCTTCATGGTAAATCGCAAGAGCTGCTGCTGGAAGACCGAACATCATGAACGGATATTTCCCTGTCATGAATGTACCAGCTGTCAGCTGAACACCATCTTTGATTTGCGCCATGAAAATACGCTGGTCTCCACGGATAATATCTCCTGATAAGCTCTTATAGCTAAAAAATTCATACCAGAATGGTGCGTAGAATATGTGGTGCAGACCAAACGGAATTAATGAGCGTTCAATGACTCCGAATACAAAGGCAGCCAGCGGCTCATTTGCTGCAAGCAGTCCTGTTGAAAATGAGTTCAATGCACCTTGGATTGGCGGCCAAATGACTAGCATCAAAAGCCCTAAAATAAGTGCTGAAATAGAAGTGACGATTGGAACAAAACGCTTACCTGCAAAGAAGCCAAGGTATTGCGGAAGCTCAATCTTGTAAAATTTATTAAACATATAAGCGGCTAATACCCCGACGATAATCCCGCCAAAAACGCCGGTAGACAAGGTCGGTATACCGAGCATATTCACATATGCTGGATGGCTTTCCTTAAAGAACTTAGCCAATTTGATTGAATCGGATGGAATAGATCCGTTGGCCATTAATACGGCACTCATCGTTACGTTCATGACAAGGTAACCGATGATAGCGGCAATCCCTGCCACTCCGTCTCCATTTGCAAGACCGATGGCAACCCCTACAGCAAATAATAGCGGAAGATTCGAGAAGACGATGTTCCCCGCATTCTCCATGACACTTGCAACAAGCTGAATTGTATCATTGCTTAAAAATTGAGCTACATCAATCAACTGCGGATTTTGCATCGCATTCCCAAGTGCTAGTAAAATACCGGCAGCAGGAAGGATCGCAACTGGAAGCATGAGAGCTCGTCCAATTTTTTGCAACACACCAAAAAGTGATTTAAACACTGGTTGAACCTCCTTTTGTTTTCGCTTACAACATACATTTGGGCTGCTCCCTGACGTACATTTCATAATTAACCGTTTACATTTCACTTTCAAACGCAAAAAAGGCATGGTGATATAAGGTTGCGCAAATAACAGGATCTTATCCTGTATTTACCTTAAGTCACTCATGCCTGATCGAATCAGTTACACGTTTCAAGGAAACTATGAAATTTTATTTGTCAATCTGTACAGATGAAGTGTCAAGTAGACAGCCTCAGCATCCTGTACAGGCTTTTTCAATGCATGCTGCAAAATTTTGATCATTTTCCAAGCAGTATTGTAGCATAAAGGATATTCATTTTTCAATAGATGAAGCAATTTTTCTGGCTCCTCTAAAGATTCTCCCCGTTTAATACGTTCAATTGAAAACGTAATATGGCGTAATAAGCGTAAATAATGAATACTTTCTCTGTCTACTTTCATATGAAATGAATCTTCTATGACTTGGACCATTTGTGTAATCAGCTGCGAATGACGGTTCACCTCAGATAATGGCCGATTCGTCAAAGCTGAATGGATATGGAGCGCTATAAAGCCGATTTCTCCTTCTGGCAGCTTCGTTTTGACATCTGGCCGCTCGTTAATCAGTTCAACGACTTCCTTTGCGACCTCGTATTCTTTCGGGTATAGCGATTGCGTCTCAAGCATAAAAGGGTTCGTGATATCATAGCCTTGCTGCACCCGCTTAAAGCTAAACGCAATATGGTCGGTCAGTGCAACATGAATATGCTCATTCAACCGTTGCCCCATTTTTTCTCGTATATGATAAATGACGTCATTGGCAAGCTCGATCATGTTCTCATCAATATGATGAAGCAGTTGTTTATATTCTGTTTGTTCCTTCGTATTTTTTAACACAAACATTTTTTCAAACACGTCTTGATCGAGAACATCCCCCGATTTTTTACCGAAGCCAATCCCTTTCCCAATCAGAACCACTTCGCCCAAAGAAGGGTGCCTTGCGATGATGACATTATTATTTAACGCTTTATCAACGGTGAAGGATTCCATGAACATCCCCACCTCCTTCTTTTTCAATCCCTCTTATCGTACAAAACAGATGAAACGTGCGTCAACGATTGTTTTTCAAAACGGTAGTTGTTCGCTCAATCAGGCGAAATGGCAGCATTCTTTTCTCTGATTTCTCTCCCTTTAATGCACGGTCAAACAAGTCAAACGCTTCCTGCCCCATTTGTTTGAGGGGAATATGAATGCTGGAAATCCCTAGCGCCTCACTCAATTGGTTATTTTGAAAGCTGAGTATGGCTGGTGATTCTCCTACTTTTATGTCATGACGCTGCGCCTCTAATAAAAAGCCTGCAGAGACTTCGTCATTTGTAATGAATAAAGCTGTAGGACGATTTTTCATTTTCTGCCATTCTGCAAATAAGTGCTTCCCATCAAGCAGGGATAGCTTCCCTTCGATGATCCATTCCTCATCAATGGTCTGCCCGAGGGATTGCATCATGTCTTGATAAGCTTGAAGGCGCGACTCGCTATTCGCTCCTTCTGTTCTCGCAAGAACGATCGCAATTCGTTGATGTCCGCATGCCGCCAAATGATGCAGGCCCTCCTTAAATGCTTGGTCATGCGCAATCGACACGGTTGAGCACTTATCGTGCGGCGCAGGATGACAAAATATAATCGGTCCTGATTCCTGCCACTTTAAAATATGCCTATCACTTAACGCATTTGAACAAAATATTAAACCATCCACACGGCGCTCTTTTAAACTCATTAACGCTTCTTTTTCTTTTAATGGATCATATCCTGTTTGAAATAAAGCAAAATGCATGCCGCGCGCCTGTGCTTTTTCTGCAATACCTGTGACGAGTGCGCTGAAATAAGAGTGTTCAATGTTTGGAAGGACGATGCCAAGCATATTCGAATAGCCCTTCGCTAAATGGACCGCCTGGATGTTTCTCGTATACTTGAGCTCTTCCATCGCTTGTAGAACACGTTCCCTTTTTTCTTCTTTAACATAAGGATGCTCATTCAACACACGTGATACGGTTGTCACAGATACACCCGCTCTTTTCGCAATCTCCCTTATGTTTGCCATTTTTTCTCCTACTTTCTCTTGATATGGTAAGCGTTTCATACTTTAAGATGTATGTGAGCTGAACAAATCACTGGATGGAAAGGGGAATTCAAGATGGGTTTCATCATATGGATTATATTATGTATGACTGTTTTGTTTTCTGCTCGTTTTGCATTACATCCTTTAGGAAAAGAACATAAAATCAAACCGTTTGAATCAATTGATGATTTTTTTGTTGATAAGGATCGAGAAGAGTGATAAAAAATCACGATGACGCTTCCAAGACCTGGACGTTCATCGTGATTTTTTTCATTACTTAATGATTGTCAGCTCTTTCGGATAATTGGTTAAAGTGACTGGACCATCTGCCGTAATGAGAACATCATCTTCAATTCTTACGCCGCCGACTCCCGGGACATAAATTCCTGGTTCAATCGTATACACCATACCTTCTTGCAGAAGGTCGTCATTTGCCTGACTCATTGAAGGAAACTCATGAACAGAAACCCCCAACCCATGTCCGAGGCGATGCGGGAAATATTCACCATATCCCGCTTCTGTGATGAGCCCGCGGGCTTTTAAGTCAAGATCACCGATTCTAACGCCGGGCTTACTCATTTCAAGTGCTGCCATTTCTGCATTTAAGACGGTTTGATAAATGTCCTTTTGTTTTTCAGAAGCTTCCTGATAGATGAATGTTCTTGTGATGTCTGAGCAATATCCATCGACAATGACACCAAGGTCAAATAACACAAAATCGCCTTTTTTTAAGGCTGCCTGCCCAGGATTTCCATGAGGCTCGCCTGATTTTTCACCAAAGAGAACCATGGTTGAAAAGGACATGCCTTGAATGCCTTTTTTCTTTAGTTCATATTCAATGACAGCGAGAACTTCTGTTTCCGTGATTCCTTCTTTTAAGGCGTTAACTCCAATTTTTACACCTTCATCTGCTAATTGAGCCGCTTTTTTGAGTGTAGCAATTTCAGATTCATCTTTAATCAGTCTGAGCTGATTGAGCTCATCTTCAGCCCGGACGAACATTTCTGCCCCGGTGACAGCTTGGAGCTGCTCTGCTCTTTGAAGCGGTATCGATTCTTTTTCAATCGCAAGACGCGCGGCATGAACACCTCGTTTTTCTATCGCTGATTGAATGAAATCAAATGGATTCTCATGATCTTCATATCCAATGATATCGCCGGACCATCCTGCATTTTTTGCCTGCTCGACTTCCATTTTAGGCAAAATAAAAAATGGTTCTGCCTCTTGAAACACAAACAGCCCCATCACTCTTTCATGCGGCTCTGTGAAGTATCCAGATAGATAAAACACATTTTCCTTTGTATGTATAAATGCACCTTGAATGTCTTCTTTCTTAAGCCAAGAAGACAAGCTCTTCATTCGGTTCATCATGATCCTCCTCACACGTTTTACTACTGGTCTATTGTATCAGTTTTTGCTGTATTTCGCACAAAAGCGCACTGGCATATATCCAGTGCGCCTTGATGATTAACTAAGATGCACGAAGTAGACGCAGACCATTTAAAATGACCAAAATCGTACTTCCTTCATGCCCGATGACGCCAAAAGGCAAATCAAGCACTTGTAAGAAATTCGCACAAATTAACAGACAGATCACCGTTAATGAGAAAACAATGTTTTGCTTAATGATTCGATTCATTTTTCTTGAAAGACGGATCATCTTTGTTAGGTTATTTAAATTGTTCTTCATTAAGATGAGATCCGCAGTCTCTAAAGCAACGTCTGTGCCTCCGCCCATCGCAACCCCAACATCTGCTGTGGCGAGTGCTGGCGCATCATTGATTCCGTCTCCTACCATGATGATTGAATTACCTTGTTTTTTTAATTGATTGACCTCATGTACCTTTTCATCTGGAAGACATTCAGCCACGACAGTTTGGATGCCGGCTTCCTGCGCAATAGCTTCAGCCGTTTTTTGCTGATCTCCTGTCAGCATGACGGTTTGGATGCCTAAATCATTTAGTTCTTGAATCATTTTTTTAGCTTCAGGTCTGATTTGATCCTTAAGGCCAAGACAGCCAACAACTTCTTCACCCTTTTGAACGTAGACCACTGTGTATCCTTGCGCTGAAAGGTCATCACCTGTCTCTTCCATCTCGCGGTCGATTGACGCCTTACCAGCGAAGTCTTTCTTCCCAATCCGCCACGTTTCCCCATTTAATTGTGCTTTCACACCAAATCCAGAAGTTTCTTCAATGGTGACATGGACTGATCTTTCTGTTTGGTGCTCTTTTGCCATATCAGAAATTGCTTTCGCTAATGGGTGGTTTGATTGACTCTCAATTTGATAGAGCGCCTGATAAAAAGCAGATTCATCCTGCCCTTTAGCCATAACGACTTGCTCTACGGCTGGCTTCCCGTTTGTAATCGTCCCCGTTTTATCAAAAGCAATCATGCTGCTTGTGCCTAGTTTTTCTAAAAAGACACTTCCTTTGACAAGCATTCCATTTCTCGCGCCATTTGAGATCAATGACAGTGCTGCTGGCATTATGGATGCAACTAGAGCACAAGGTGAAGCAACGACCATAAACACCATTGCCCGGTAGAAGGTTTCACTCATGCTCCAGCCGAGTACAAAATGAGGCAGAACCATTAAAATTGCGACGGTGATCAGCACACCTTTTACATAGGCACCCTCAAATTTTTCAATAAATGCTTGGCTTGGCGAAACACTTTCTTGAGCGGATTCGACAAGTTTAATAATTTTATGGAAAAGCGTTTCTTCATTATGTTTAGTGACTTCCACTGTTAAGGAACCATTTAAGTTCACTGTTCCTGCAAATACGTCTTCCCCCTGCCCCTTTTCCTGTGGAACAGATTCGCCTGTAAGTGCAGATTCGTCCACACTTGTTCTCCCGCTTAAAATCACACCATCTGCTGCAATGCGTTCCCCAGCTTTGATCATAATACGGTCACCAGGTGTTAATGATGAAGCGGCGATTTGAATGGTCGTACCATCTTCTTCAATTAAAGTTGCTTCATCTGGTGCAATGCTCATTAAAGCTGTTAAATCTTTCTTGCTTTTATTTGACGTATACGTTTCTAGCGCACCACTCAGTGAGAAAATAAAAATTAAAATAGCGCCTTCTGCCCAATAGCCGATCAGAGCTGAGCCTATTGCTGCGAAAATCATTAAAAGTTCCACATTCAAGGTCTTAGACGAAATCGTTTCTTCAATTCCTTCTTTCGCCTTTGCAAAACCACCAATGACAAATGCCAGGATGAAAAGAGGAATGCTCCACATGCTCTCATCTTTTAGAAACCATCCAATTAAAATGAGAATCCCCGATATCCCTGCTGCAATTAATTCTCCGTGCTGTGCCCATTTATGTAAGGACCATTTCGATTCCTTTTGATTTGTCGTTTGGTAAAGTGCTGTATTCTCATTCATGATTGTTTTCTCCTCTCTAATTGATAATCGTTTTCACATTATCAATCGTTGCCCGTTTCTTATTCCATCTATATTTTCTGCTATTTCAAGCTTTTTATTGGTCTGTAACTCATTATAACAGGTTCTGAACAATTTTCAATTAATAATTATTATAATTTCTTTTTGATAATAATTATCATTATTGATATAGACCGTTCCTTCTTCTTCTGAGCACAGTGTATTCAGATGAAAAGCAAATGAACACAAAAAAAGAACCAACAGAATTGGTTCTTTCACAGAAAGGATTGGTTCTACGAATTCGTCCACTCTTTGATTTGTTTTTTCGTCAGTGGACCTACATGATTTTTCACCACTTCTCCTTTTTCATTAATCAAAAAGGTCGTTGGAATGGTGATAATTTGATATTTCTTCATCATTTCTCCGTGTTCATCTAGTATGATCGGGAATGTAAACCTTCTGTCTTTCACAAATTGGGCAACAGCATGTTTACTTTGTTCAGCACCTAGTAAATTCACGGTCAATATGTCAACATCACTCTGATTTTCTTTCACAATCTGTTCAAATTCGGGCAGTTCCATTTTGCAGGACGGACACCATGTTGTCCAAAAATGCAAAATGGTCTTTTTCCCTTTTGTGGGAACCATCTGCATTTCACCAGTTAATGTCGGTGCCTCTATTCTTGGCGCCATCACAGGCTCTTTTGCTTCCGCTGCTGCGCTCATGAGAAATAGCAGCATGGTCATCATTAGAAGACTGGCGGGTAGACGTTTACGATTCATCAGGATCTTCCTTCCCAGTTTTCTTATAGCTTGCCCTCTCGATGGTGATGACATTCAAGCTTTTTTCAATGTAAGAAACATTGAAACGCCGAGCTCCTTACAAATCGTCGCATAATGCAGGGCAGTCAAAAGCAGCATGCCTGTGTTCATCCCTAAAATGACCCCCATCATATTCAAGCTTTCCATTGAACCGAGGAAATACACCATAGAAAAAGAGACGACATGCACCCATATATTATGTAGGAACACATCTTTGATGAGCCCCATACCGATTAAACACGCTTGAAACGGCATCACAAACAGGTGGCATAAAAAGTATGGCCAAAGCAGCTGTAAATAGACAGCAGCTTGCGGTGAATCAAAAAAGAGCTGTGTGAGCGGGTAAGCAAAATAATACATGACCATCACTGCCGGCACCCCGTATCCAAACGTTATGAGAATTGCCTGTCTGACACGTTTTTTCACAAGATCATACTGACCTAAAGCATAGGCTTCAGAGACACTCGGAATCATCACAATCATGATCGAATGAGCGATAAACGCTGGGAAAAAACCGATTGACATTGCGACACCAGCCAGCATGCCGTAATGATCAACAGCAAGTGTTCCAGAGATGCCTGCTGCAACGAGCGCTCCTTTGATTAAAAATGGTTCAACCGCATTAGCGATCGCATGAAAGATGCGCATGCCCGTTGTCGGTATGGAAACGGCTAATAGGCGCTTTCGCACATCAATCCCTCTTAATTCAACAGACCTGACATTCACAGCATTTTTCGCCATGACGTATTGGGAGTATAAATAAATAAAGACGACAAGATCACTCGCAACAATGACACCGATGGCGATGAGTACTGCTGTTTCAATATCAAACGAATACCAATGAAAAAACAAAAATAAGCAGATCAGCTGGATTGTTTTCTTCATCATATTGGCTAGAGCGATTCTGCCCATTTGCTGCTTTCCCATAAAGTAGCCGCGGGCAATGGAGGTAAACGCAATAATCGGGATAAGTGACAGCACTAGGCCCTTCATAAGCGGATGATACGACTGAAACACTGGAATGAAAGGCAGTACAATGGCTGCTATACCTGTTGTTGTACTTGTCACCACAAGCGTCATTTTAAAGGCATGACGGAGCATACTTTTGTGGAGACGCTCATGTGATTCTGCAATGAATTTAGAAATGGAGACTGGCAGCTCTAAGCTGGCGATCACAAGGACAAGCATGATGATTGGAAGGATACTCATATATAAACCCATTCCATGTTCTCCAAGCTCTCTCGCTAAAATCATATTGACTAAAAACTCGATACACTCCGCAATAAAAGCTGCGACAGATAGCAGAATGACCCCTTTTACAAATCGATTCATGTAGCCTCCCCTTGTCTAAAGCAAATTCTTTTCACATTCTATGAGACAAGTCTAAAAAATATTTTAATAATTGAAGACAAAAAAAGAGCAATCTCATTGATCGCTCTTTTTCTTTATACGGCAAATACGTGACGTCCGATGCGTTCTACAATTTTGCGGGAACGAATCCAATGATCTGTTGCCGTTTTTGGATTATAAAAATAGATAGCCTTTGTTGTTCTGTCATGCTCTTTTACTACCTGCTTCACAGCTTTAATGGAATCTTGATCTGCCTTATCATGAATACTTCCATTCGATACTGGCTGGAAAGCATTTCGCTGATAGATCACACCTTTCACGCTGTCAGGAAAAGAACGATGCTCTACTCTGTTTAAAACAACGCTTGCTACCGCTTTTTTCCCTTCGTAAGATTCACCTTTCGCTTCAGCGTGAACCAATCGAGAAAGCAAGTCCATTTCTTCATTAGAATACTGTTTGCCGCTTGCCTTATTCGTCGTTTCAGATTTTACTTTTTTCTTTTGCTTCGGTTTTGAAGACTTTTCTTCTGTTGACGTACTTAGCATTTTCACTTTTGGCTGACGCTTCTCTTCAGAAAATGCTGGGATGACTTGATCGTGACCTTGATCTATATATGAAAGCTGATGTTTAACAGGTGCTTGTGAAAGTTCGTGACTTAATGTGCCTTGCTGCTCTTGTATATTGTCCATCTTCATCGCTGCAACCAGCATAAGGATGACAAAAAGAGCTGTATGAATTTTAATCATTCGCCTTTTTCCTCCTTTAATTAAAGTAGGCTGTAAGATACTTGTCCACTCTAACAAGACCTCATTCTATTTTCACGCACAAAGATTTACATGCCTGTCCAAATTCCGTCATTAAATGGCATGTCCTAGTTTTGCGCACATAAAATGGAATTGTTAGCGCTTAAAAAGGTCCCTTTTTCACCTATCATCATCCTTATGCTCCTGTTTATGGGTTATTACATTTTCTTTTCATATGTATCAAAGTGGTTTGAAGTATGACAAAAGAACGAAAATAAAAAAGCTTTCTCTCATCAATGAGAAAAAGCTTTAGCTTCTTGCTTCTGTAAGATATTCAAAAATAACATCTCCACCATGTTTGGCGATTCCGCGAAAATGTTTAAAATCATCTTGATTCACCAAAACAGAACGAAACGTTAAAAAGTCATCTTTTTGGATGGTCACCTGTTTTTCCGTCCCATTCCGTAAAGATTCGATGATTGTGAGGATTTGTTCTTCAGTCAAAAAAACCGCTCCTTTTCAGCCATGATCAAATATTAAATATACCATTCGTTAGAAGAGCATACAACGAAAACAAAACAAAAACGTCTTTATCCTTTACATTGGTATGAAAATATTGCAAAATACTTTTTAATAGGGAATGAAATCTGTTTTTAAAGGAGAGGGATCGGTTGAAGATTGCAAAAATTGGAAATGTGATCGAATTTAGAAATGGTTTAACAGGTGTAGTTGAAAAAGTGAATGAAAACTCTGTCATTGTGGATGTCACCATTATGGACAACTATAGAGATTTAGAACTGGATTCACTAACAGTCGTTAATCATAAAAACTATAAAATCATCAAAGACTCCGTACATTAATTTGCAATCCTCAAAACAGACGCTCGGTACATACGTATATATAAAGCAAATTTGGCTCGTTTGACAACTTTGCTCTATTTGAACAATCACATATGAAAAAGACTGATACCACTTAAAAAGGGGTCAGTCTTTTTGCGTATGAAAGGTTTGCATTTCCGCCTTCGTCTTGTACATCTCGATTTCCTCAGGGGTGATCACTCCTTTATCAATCAAGAGGGCAATCACTCCAAGCAATGTGGAGGCACTCCATTTATACCGTTCTTTGTTTTGATGTTCAAGCATTTGAAGCTCTTCTCTAAGCTCCATTAGCAGCTGCTCTGCCCGCTCTTCTTTGTTTGCCAAATCAAACGCCTCCAATTTACCATTCAATACCTCTATTTTATCTTAAATCAAATGAGATTAGCAAAAAAAGCATGATTCGACTTTACAAACATACGTTCTGTCATGTATAATATATTTACGAGCTGGTAGCCCCCAGCCGTCCTAGCAAGTTCTATTCCCATTCGTATGAGAAGAGTGACATGACTCTTCTCTTTTTTTATGATTGAATCGCTACAATCCCATAAAAAAAGACATGCATCTGGCATGTCTTTTCCTATTTATTAGCGATTATCAATCGTTTCTGGATACATATCATGGTTCATCATACGATACGATGCCATTTCTTCATACTTTGTCCCAGGTTTCCCATAGTTCGTATACGGATCAATTGAAATACCGCCTCTTGGCGTAAATTTGCCCCAAACTTCAATATATCTTGGGTCCATCAATTCGATTAAGTCGTTCATAATAATGTTCATACAATCCTCATGGAAGTCACCGTGGTTACGGAAGCTGAACAAATATAATTTTAGGGATTTACTTTCGACCATGATTTCATTTGGGATGTAGCTGATATAAACTGTTGCAAAATCCGGTTGTCCTGTTTGCGGACATAGTGATGTAAATTCTGGGCAGTTGAATTTTACAAAGTAATCTCTATTTGTATGTTTATTTGGGAACGTTTCAAGCACTTGTGGTGCGTAATCAAACAAATAATTGGTTCCTTGGTTTCCTAGTAACGTGACACCTTCTAATTCTTCCGGTTTTCTTGTCGTCATGACATCTCTTCCTTTCTATACGCCTCGTTTATTTCCCCACAATAACGTGTGCAGCTGCGGCAGCACTCTTACGCGGTTTAAGTCTGGATCTTGTGCGACTTGATCTACAAGCGCTTCATATTTCTTTAATAAATGCGTCAATAAGTACGCATCATCACCTGTCGTCGTGTCATCATTTCCTACCTGCAAATAAAAAGGAAGCTCAGGGTATTTCGCATGAACATCCTTCGCATACGCTAGATCACGATCGTCAAAGATCACGACCTTCAGGCTTGCATGCTGCAATCTATTTCCGTTTTTCAGCTCATCTATGATACGTGTTAGTTTCGTAAAATCTGTTTTCATATTCGAGCTTGGCGGCTTAGGGGAAATGGTTAAGTCATCAATTTTCAAAAACCATTCCTGATACATCGTCCCTTGTGTTTCAAGCGCTGTATCAATCCCTTCTTCATGCAGCAAATCAATGAGGGATTCCATTTGTTTTAAAAGCGCAGGATTTCCTCCTGAAATGGTGACATGAGAAAAAGCCTGTCCGCCTATTCTTTTTAATTCTTTGACAATGTCTTCTGCCTCAAGCCACTGAATATCATGCTTCGCTGAGCCGTCCCATGTAAAGGATGAATCACACCAGCTGCAAGAGTAGTCACAGCCAGCCGTTCTGACAAACATCGTTTTTTGTCCAATCACCATTCCTTCTCCTTGAATGGTTGGACCGAAGATTTCTAATACAGGAATCGCTTTAGCCATTGATCTCAACCCGTTTCGGGCGGTAAATGCAGTAGCTTGTTGGTGTTTCTCTGACAAAGACTTGAACACATGTTGGCTTGTTCACTAAAGTCGATAAATACGCTGCGACTTTGTCATGTACGGTCTTTGCCACCACCTCAGTGGTTGGCATCGCGTATCGATCGTTTAATGAGAATTCCTCATGATCATTGAGCAGCGTGTGATCGTACTGCCCATGAATGAGCTTCTTCAATGTACTAAAATTGACAAGGAAACCCGATTCATCTAGGTCGTCGCCCGCAATTGTGATGTTGATGGTGTACGTATGACCATGAACACGGCTGCATGCGCCCGCATCTTCTCGCGGGATGAAATGGGCAGCCGATACATGCATGTCTTTGTTCAATTCAAATGAAAATGGATGATCGGTTTGTGGATAGATTTGAGAAAGCACTTATTTTGCCTCCTTCATTTCCATATAAGTGTCATAGCCGTTTTTCCGCAGCTTACACGCAGGACATTCCCCGCAGCCATCAGAGATGATGCCGTTATAGCAAGTGAGCGTTTCATTTTTCACAAAATCCAGTGCATTGAGCTCATCTGCCAGCTTCCATGTTTCTGCTTTATTCAGCCACATCAGTGGTGTATGAATCACAAATGGTTTTTCCATTGCTAAATTCACTGTGACGTTGCAAGATTTCACAAACTCGTCACGGCAATCTGGATAGCCGCTAAAGTCTGTCTCACAAACACCAGTGATAATATGTCTTGCTCCAATTTGATACGCCAAAATAGAGGCAAAGGATAAGAACACTAAGTTTCTTCCTGGCACAAATGTAGAAGGAAGCTCTCCTTCTTTTTCCTCAATGTCAATGTCATCTCTTGTTAAAGCATTAGGTGCCAACTGATTTAAAAGTGACATATCTAATAAATGATTCTTCACACCTAACTTGTCAGCAATTCCTTTGGCGACATCAATTTCTTCTTGATGACGCTGATTATAATGAAAGGTCACTGTTTCTACCTCTTCAAATTGTTGAAGTGCCCATAATAAACATGTCGTACTGTCCTGTCCCCCGCTGAAGACAACGACTGCTTTTTCATTTTTCATTTTCTGTTCTCCTCCTTTTGCAGATGCGTACAACCGTACAACACTGCATCTGAAAGGCTCCTGAAAACCCCTATTTTTCTCAAAAGAAAAGACACCTTTACATGTGTATGAGGTGTCCCAGCCATAAAAAATAAAAAATGCCACATCCAAGGATACGGCAAGTCCTTAGTTTTTTATAGAGGGTTTTGCTAGAACCTCTCCCGTCTTCACGGATTTTTGTTCAATTTTCACAGAGGATAGTGTACCACATATTCTTCATGCAGGCTATCCTTTCTTTACTTACCTAGCGATGCAGGCACTTTTTTTAGACAAAGAAAGAGAATAAAAAAGATGCTGACATATCCAAAAACCGGGTAAACCGTTGATATCAGTGTACCGTAACCAATTTTACTAATCACATAGCAGCATATGAGAATAAGGGATATCGTAAAGATGCTGTTCATTCGGATATATGCCCTTACTTGTCTCTCCAGCCCGTATAAATTGCCTATGACGGATGTAAAAACTTCACCGAAGATGACAAATAAATAAATGAGATGAATGGAGTTTGCAACTTGATACACCACCTGGGCCATTGGAATATCAAACGCCTCCAGCATATCTAATGAGGAAAGAGATAAAAAGCAAGCAAGCAAAATGAGTGTCAGCATGACGCCCCCAAGCACCGCTCCCTTTTTAATGACTGCTTCAGAGGTCATTTCATTTGCAACGGGTACTAACACTGCCTGTGACAGTGCTAAATTAAAGGCACCATAGGACACTGCTGATAGTATCCACTCGCCCTCACCCATTTGCAGCGCAAGAACATAACTTTCACTGCTGCTAAAAACAAATGAATCAAGAAACACAATCAATGAAAAGAAAATCAGCATTGGAACGACAAGGACGTTAACACCAAACAGCCCTTTTGAACCTTTAAAGAGTACAATGACGCTCAGAATGATCGTCAAAAAGATCCCATACTCCTTGGATATGCCAAGCTGTTCTTCAAAGATAGCCCCTGCACCTGAAATCATGACTGAGGTAACACCGAGTAAAATAAAAAACATCACAATATTAATATATCGACTCGCAGCTGCGCCAAATAAAAAACGGTTCATATCTTGATAAGATTCTGCTTTGATTCGTTTCGAAATCAGCATCATTTTTGCACCAAGGCCAGTAAAAATTACACCGCTAATCAGGATTCCTAATAGTCCAATCCAGCCAAAACGAACAAAAAATTCTACGATTTCTTTCCCTGTCGCAAACCCAGCTCCAACCACTGTTCCTACATATACAAAGGCAAGCTGAAAAGCGGATTCATTTGAACGTTTCATGTGACCCCTCCGCACCCATCACTTTCGATTGTCTCTTTTTTATCCTATGAGACAAGTTCCTTGAAAAGAAGGACAAACCATGATTAAATGCAAAAAAGGATTTTTATCTGTCATTGAGCAAAACAGTTGAAAGTCAAAATAGGTCAGAGTATACTATAGTCAAAGATGGTCAAACAACAGACCATTTTCTTTAACATTCATTGGTCAAATAAAGTCAAACTTTATTTTAAGGAGGTCATGGCAAATGCGTTGTCAACATTGTCAAGTAAATGAAGCAACTATTCGCCTGAATATGCAAGTAAATTCGTCCCGGAGCCAAATGGTTTTATGTGAAGACTGCTATACCTCTTTGATGGAGCAGTCAAAAATGAAAATGGGACCTCAGCTTTTTGGAGGAAGTTCATTCTTCTCTCAGCAGGCAGGTCATGCCCCAAACATGGAGCAGCCAAAACAAAAAGGCTTACTCGATGAGCTTGGCCGTAACTTAACAGATGGAGCAAATGCTGGCTTAATTGATCCAGTCATTGGCCGTGATGAAGAAGTCGCAAGAGTCATTGAGATTTTAAATAGAAGAAATAAAAATAACCCTGTTCTTATTGGTGAACCAGGTGTTGGGAAAACAGCGATCGCAGAAGGACTCGCACTGAAAATTGCGAGCGGTGATGTACCAAATAAATTAAAGAACAAACAAATCTATTTATTAGATGTTTCTTCACTTGTCGCAAACACAGGTGTACGCGGTCAATTTGAGGAAAGAATGAAGCAGTTAATTAAAGAACTGCAGAGCCGTAAAAATATCATCTTATTTGTAGATGAAATCCACCTTCTTGTGGGCGCAGGATCTGCAGAAGGATCAATGGATGCTGGAAACATTTTAAAACCAGCCCTTGCAAGAGGCGAACTGCAGCTAGTAGGTGCGACGACATTAAAAGAATATCGCCAAATTGAAAAAGATGCTGCACTCGAACGACGCTTCCAGCCCGTTATCGTGGATGAGCCAACACCAGATGAAGCGATCGACATCTTAAAAGGCATTCAAGATAAGTACGAGGCCTATCATGGTGTCACCTATTCAGATGAAGCCATCAAAGCGTGCGTTCAATTATCTTCCCGGTATATTCAAGACCGACATTTGCCGGATAAAGCCATTGATCTAATGGATGAAGCTGGTTCAAAAGCGAACCTCTCCATTGATGCAGCAAGTGAAGATGAACTGACAAACCGACTAGCACAAATTGCCGCAGAAAAACAGGCTGCGCTAAAAGAAGAACAATATGAAAAAGCAGCGAAGCTTCGCGATGAAGAAGAAGCCATTGAAGCAAGACTTCAAAACAAAACAACTGACAAAGAGCATATCGTCACAGCAGAGGACATTCAGGCCATTGTGGAACAAAAAACAGGCATTCCTGTCGGCAAACTGCAAGCAGACGAACAAACCAAAATGAAAGAAATTGACGTCCGTCTAAAAGCACGAGTAATTGGGCAGGAGCATGCGGTTGATAAAGTGGCGAAAGCCGTGAAAAGAAGCAGAGCTGGATTAAAATCGAAACATAGACCGACAGGCTCCTTCCTTTTCGTTGGACCAACAGGTGTAGGGAAAACCGAATTGTCTAAAACGCTGGCTGAAGAATTATTCGGTTCAAGAGATGCGATCATTCGTTTAGATATGAGTGAGTACATGGAAAAACACTCTGTGTCCAAACTCATCGGTTCTCCTCCTGGTTACGTTGGACACGATGAAGCTGGCCAGCTGACTGAAAAAGTGCGCAGAAAACCTTACAGCATCATTTTGCTGGATGAAATCGAAAAAGCACACCCAGATGTACAGCATATGTTCCTTCAAATCATGGAAGATGGCCGTTTAACAGACAGCCAAGGTAGAACGGTCAGCTTTAAAGATACAGTCATCATCATGACAAGTAACGCAGGCAGCGCAGATAAAACGGTCAAGGTCGGCTTCCAGTCTGATCAGGACGAAGCGATTGAGGAACAATCACTCATTGATTCGCTCAGCAGCTATTTCAAACCAGAATTTTTGAACCGTTTTGACAGCATCATTCAATTTGATTCACTAGACAGAGAGGACTTAGTGAAGATTGTTGATCTTCTGCTTAATGAGCTGTCAGAGCAATTAAAAGAGCAGAATTTAACAGTCCATGTCACAAATGAAGCGAAAGAAAAAATCGCAGAGCTTGGATATCACCCTGCATTTGGTGCTCGTCCACTTCGAAGAACCATACAAGAGCACGTTGAAGATCAAATGACAGAGATCCTGCTTGAAGAGGAGCAGCTTTCTGGATTTACTGTGGATGTTGAACATGACGAAATCGTCGTAAAAAAAGGATAACTACATCTTCAGGATGATATGCACCTCCATCATGTTGCGGTGGCTAAGTTCCATCTGAACGCTGACGCTCCCCCGCCTCTTTTCCTTTACGATAGAAGAAAAAGAGGTGGATCACATGATGAATTGGAGCTACGATCTTGTCAAAATCATGTATGAAGAAAAATTAAAAGAGCTGCTTCATTTAGATGAACCAGCACAAAATGATTAAATGGAGACTCCCTTTATATGAGGGAGTTTCTTCTTTTTACATATACAGAAAGCGCTTTCGTCAAAAATTCTTCACAGAAACTGTCTTAATTTTATATTCTGACTAAAACCCTTCTGGAACACACCGATATTAACTATAGAAAAAGATAGTTAAAGGATTTGGTGAGATAATGGACAAAACATCGTTAATTGGTATTATTTTAGCATTTATTGCACTAGGTGTCGGTATGGTTTTGAAAGGTGTGAGTCTAACTGCTCTTCTCAACCCGGCGGCTATATTAATCATCATTGTTGGGACGGTTGCAGCTGTTGTCATCGCATTCCCTTCTAGTGAAATTAAGAAAACACCAAAATTGTTCGGCAAAATTTTCAAAGACAGCCAGCTTCCAACGATTCAAGAAATGATCCCTCTATTTTCAAACTGGGCACAAATTGCGCGTCGTGAAGGTCTTTTGGCATTAGAAGCAAGTCTTGAGGAAGTCGATGATGATTTTCTAAAGAACGGGTTAAGCATGGCAGTTGACGGCCAAAGTGCTGAATTTATTCGAGACGTCTTAACAGAAGAAGTTGACGCCATGTCTGAACGACATCAGTCAGGCGCATTAATCTTTACACAAGCTGGTACATACGCTCCGACACTAGGGGTACTTGGCGCCGTTGTCGGACTTATTGCAGCACTTGCCAACATGGGAGATATTGAAGCACTTGGACATGCAATCAGTGCTGCCTTTGTCGCCACACTGCTTGGGATTTTTACCGGGTATGTATTATGGCACCCATTTGCCAACAAATTGAAGCGTAAATCAAAGGAAGAAGTAAAGCTTCGTCTGATTATGATCGAAGGCATTCTTTCTGTTCTTGAAGGTCAATCTCCAAAAGTCATTGAACAAAAACTTCTTATGTACTTACCAGCAAAAGAACGTGCAAATCTTGTCATTGAAGAAGGAGAAAATCAAAATGGCTAGGAAACGTAAAAACCATGATCATGAAGACCATGTAGATGAATCCTGGCTTATCCCTTATGCCGATCTTCTGACGCTTCTTCTCGCCCTCTTCATTGTGCTTTTTGCATCTAGTTCGATTGATGCGGCAAAATATGAACAGATGGCTAAGTCTTTTAATGTTGTTTTTACTGGCGGTACTGGTGTCATGGATCAATCCAGCATGCAAAGCACGGAAGAAACTGAACACAGCAACCAAGTCAAGAAAGCAGCCGAGGAAGAGAAAGATGAAGAAGCCAAAGCAAAGGCTCGAGACCAAGCGGTTCTCACAAAGGTCAAACAGCAGGTCGATTCATTCATTGCAAATAAAAAACTTGGTTCCAAGCTCGAAACAAAGCTTACGGATGAAGGACTTCTCATTACGATTGAGGACAGTATCTTCTTTGATTCTGGCCGGGCAGTTATTCGCTCTCAGGATGTCCCGTTAGCAAAAGAAATCTCAAAGCTGCTCGTCATTAATCCAGCTCGTGACATTGTCATTAGCGGACATACGGATAATGTACCGATCAGAAATTCAGAATTTGAATCAAACTGGTATTTAAGCGCCATTCGTGCTGTGAACTTTTTAAATATTCTTCTTGAAAACAGTAATCTAGATCAAGAGAACTTTAGTACAAAAGGATACGGCGAATTCAAACCGATTGCCTCAAACGATACAGCAGAAGGCAGAAGTAAAAACCGGCGTGTAGAAGTACTCATTTTACCGATTGAGAAAAAAGCGAAATAAAAAAGGAAGCCAGCGGCTTCCTTTTTATTTATTCTTGATGATCATATAAATGCTTTGCACGCAGCCCTACATGTTTGAGCATATCGATGCAGGCATCTTTCTCTTCTTCGCTCAGGACACTGATCATCTCATGAATTTCTTTCGCATGATCTGGGAAGATGTCATCAAGCAAAGCTCGTCCCTGCTTTGTAATATGCGCAAATGTCACCCTGCGGTCTTCTGCACAAGCCTTCCGGCTGAGGAGTTCTTTCTTCTCCAATTTATCGACCACATACGTGATGCTGCCGCTTGCAAGTAAAATCTTATCACCGATTTGCTGAAGCGGCTGATCACCTTTATGATACAGCAATTCTAGCACAGCAAATTCAGTTGGATTCAGCCCGTGCTTCACAATATGTTTGTTCATGTGATGATTAATTGAGCGATAGGCACGTGATAATACAATAAATAATTTTAATGATTTTTCGACATTATGATTTTCCATTTTTTATCATCCTTTATGAAATGCAACCCACTAATGTGACATTAATAAACAATAAGTAAAATGTCAACATTTTGATCCATCTTTAGCACGAAAATGAGACCAGAACGAATCACCTAATTTTTTAAAAATCACACAAGTCATCGTAATAAAGATAGGTTCAATGCTATAATAAGTCTATTAGGTAATACGTTGGAGCGATGAATGATGAGTATACTCAAAGGGTTTTGGAAGAAGATCAGGCTTTACCTTATTTTGGTCATGCTTCCAACCCTAATCATTAGTTATTTTATCTACGAAAAAGAAACTGAAAAAATCGATTTAAAGAACAAACAAACCGCTACACTTATGTTAAATATTCACAAAAACCAAATGAATTATTTAATAAGTGAAACAGAAGCGAGATTAACTTCCCTTGCCATGGGATTTGACCAGCCGCTTGAGACGAAAAAAGTACAAAACATCCTAGAGAAAATCTATAAACAAGAACCTCGTTTTTCAGGTCTGTATCTCCTAGACAAAAAAGGAAATGTAACAGCAAGCACCACCCCGTTAAAGGAAAAAATCAACCTATCATTCAGAGATTACTTTAAACGCATTCAAGTGACCAAGCAGACCGTGATCACAGACAACTATGTGAGCCGAATTACAAAACAGCGGATTCTCTCCATTTGCGTGCCTGTTCTCGATGAAAACGAAGAGGTCACAAATGTGCTGATTGCCGCCATTCAAATTGATTATTTAAGAAATATTATGAATGTATTGAACCCTGATCTTCATTTTAAGATGCTGAATCAAAATGGACATGTCGTGTTTACAAGCGGTCCACAGCCAGTACCCGAGGGCGGCAGCACCGTGTCTACATATTTAGATGAAAACAGCTGGAAGCTGGAGGTCTTTCCGCAGCGTGCTTCAACAAGTGAAGTGCTGTCTGTGATGCTCATCCCTTTATCCAGTGCGTTTATTTTATTAAATATTTTATTCACACTAGTCCAGTATATCGTGTTAAGGCGGCAAACTCAGCAGGAGCGTCATCAAAATGAAGCGCAAAAGCTTGAATTGATCGGAACACTCGCAGCAAGTACAGCACACGAAATTCGCAACCCATTAACTGGGATCAGCGGATTTATCCAGCTATTGCAAAAGAAGTATCATTCAGAAGAAGATCAGCTCTATTTTTCTGTCATCGAGGAAGAAATTAAACGGATCAACCAAATCGTCAGTGAATTTCTTGTATTAGGAAAACCAACGGCAGAAAAATGGCAGAATAACTCTGTAAAAGAAATTGTAAGTGAGATCATGCCGATCGTTTTCTCTGAGGCAAACCTTTATAATGTCGAAGTGGACTTGCAAATCAATACGATTCAAGATGTGGGCGTGTATTGCACGAAGGATCATATTAAACAAGTGGTTTTAAATGTAGCAAAGAACTCTTTAGAAGCAATGCCAAACGGCGGTCATTTGAAGATTGTGATCGAAGCTGAAAAAGAACATGTCATTATTAAAGTAGCGGATACAGGTGAAGGCATACCAGAAGAGATGTTAAAGCACATCTTCCTCCCCTTTATTACGTCGAAGGAAAAAGGCACGGGTCTTGGGCTTGTCGTGTGTAAACGAATCATTTCGATGTATGGCGGAACAATTGATATTCGTAGCGAAGTGAATAAAGGAACGACTGTTATGATCATGCTTCCTTCTGCTCACTCAGCATAGCTGAAGATGTCAGCCGGTTTTGCTTATGCAAGACCGGTTTTTCATGTCAATAAGAGGGACGGTTCACAGATAAAAGACTCATTTGAGACACAAGATCATGAAAGGAGGGGGCAGATTGTTTCTCATGAAAAAGAAGATGCTGATACTCATTCATCAGGTTGTCCAGTTCTTGACTATATTTAATTGTCATCTCACCAGTGTACCCTTCCACTTGAGCAGCTTCTACCATCTGTTTTCTCTTCTCATCAATGGACATCAGCAATTGTTCTTTCCTTACATAAATATTCATGATCTCAGCTCCCGCAATGATTTCGACTGTCTATGCTCAAAATGATCCGACACCAAAATTATACTTTATTTGTAAATTAAATTAAATATGCTTATTTTATTTAATTTTTTACAGCCTAAAGACCTTTTACCCAATCAAATTTGGGGGTAAACTTCAAATTTGGACAGGACTGTCACATTGATTAAACAGAATTTTATCCTATACAGAAGATCAAAATCAACTATTTTCTTTCACATTTTATGTCTAATTTCCTAAAAAAAAGCTGATCTTCCGCCTCATGCGGAATGATCAGCTCTATCATTAAACCGTTTCTTCCTCGTAAATTGGCACCCAGCCCTCAGTTGTGACAAATATGCGAACTGCAACCACTTTGCGATCCTCTTGAAGTGTAAAGTAATGACGGATGTTTGGCGGAACAGAAATTAAATCACCTGGGTTCAATCTCACATCAAAAAAGACGCCATCCTTGCCTTGAATAGCAAAGATTCCGTGCCCGCTCACAATAAAGCGTACTTCATCATCTGTATGGTGATGCTCACGTTTAAAGTTTTGGAGCAGTTCATCAAGATTTGGCGTGGCATCAGATAATGAAATCACATCCTGCGCTTTGTACCCTCTTTTTTCAGAAATACTTTGAATTTCCTTTTGGAAAACAGTCAAAATCTCTTCCTTTTCCTCATCGGTTAAATCATACTTTTCTGATAAACGGTTTGGCAGCTTTTCAATATCCCAATGCTCATAAATAACCCCTTGGTTTTCTAAATATGATGCAACCTCTTGCTCGTTCTCAAGTAATGTGTTCTCTTCATTGTGAATCAAAATCGTCGCCATTTGCTTTTCCTCCTTTTTATCTTACAAGCTGCTGTTGATACAGCGCTAATTTTAAGTGATAGCTAAATAAAAACTCATATGCTTCTAATACTCGTTTTGCTTCAAAGGCTGTTTTTCCCCAGACCGTGATGCCGTGATTGCGAATGAGTACAGCACCAGATGACGCCTCTAGTGTCAGATGTTTGGCAAATTGCTCTGCAAGATGCGGAATATGAGCTGGATTTTCAATAATCGGAATCGACACTTCTGCATCCTCTTCCCAATAACCAAGCGCTTTGATGATTTCGTTGCCTTTAAAACGAATCTCTCCCTTATCCCCATACAGCTCTGACATCACATTATTATCAATGGTGTGGACATGGAGGCAGCAGCCTGCTTTCGTCCGTTCATACACGTACGTGTGAAGCAGTGTTTCAGCTGATGGTCTAAGCGTCTCGTTCGGATCATGGGGCTGGCCTGCCGCATTTACTAGCACAAAATCTTCGTTTGTTTCTTTTCGTTTATCTTTGCCGCTTGCCGTCACCAAAAACGTGATTGGATCATCCGACACCTTGATCGATAAATTACCGCTTGTTCCGAAAAACCAGTCTCTTTGGGCCAGTTCACGTTTAACGTCTGCTAGCTCCTGCCAGCGTTTGCTCTTTGCGTCTGCCATTCCTTCACTTCCTTTATTTGAACAAATTGCGCGTGTAGATCAATAAATGTGTCAAACTCCTTATGTACGAGCCCAAGCTCTTGACATTCATTGAGCAAGTAGTCGCGCGCGAACGTAAGATCTGCATGTTTCGCTGCCTCCACATCAGTCACTGAATCTCCGATCATGATGATGAAATCATCCTCATGAGTCAGGTTTCGAATGATTGAGGGCTTGCAGCATCCGCATCCATTTTGACATTGCGTATCGCAGGCATGCGGCCATTCAATCTGAATATGCTCTTCCCCAAATGATGCATGATTGCAATAAATATCGTCTCGATCGACAATGCCTTCGAGGATGGGGTAGACAAAAAAGTCCATCCCCCCACTAAGTACATAGAAAGGAATGTCTGCTTTTTTTACCTCATCCACAAATTGCTTAAATCCTTCTCGAATCTCTGTATCCTCTAAAATAAATGATTGAATGGCTTCCTTCTGATCACTTGTCAGTAATTGAAACATCTGCCCAACGCCTTCTTGAATGGTAATTTCCTTTGACAGGACACCATCCTTCAGTTTCGTCCATTCACTCGGTGCAAACTGTTTCATGATGCGGATGATATTATCATTTTTTGTAATTGTTCCATCAAAATCACAACACACAATTGGTTTTTTCATTATTCTGCTACCCTTCCCCAAAGATCAAGTGCCGCTTTTAAGTCTTGGCAGGAAGCCGCCTTATCTTGGATAGACTCTTCATGTATCACGGCATCAATGATCGAACGAAATGCCTTCCCTCCGCCGATGGCTCCCCGCGGATGTCCGTGAATGCCTCCGCCTGCGTTAATCACATGATCAATTCCAAAATCTTTGATCAATACTGGAACCATTCCTGGATGAATGCCTGCTGACGGGACAGGGAATGTTTTTTGAACCGTATCCTCTTTCACGCAAGCTTCATAGATTCCAAGGGCATCCTTTTTCGGAAGTGCAACCGATCCATAAGGTGAGGGAAAGAGGCTCAAATCAGCGCCAGCATATCGGTTTAATTTGCCTAAAAGAAGAGAATGCGAGAATCCATATTCAGGAGAGGATGTCAATGCACCACTCACTGCGGGATGCGCCATAATAGGCAGTGGAATATCTGGATCCTCAGCTAAGCTTTGCATGACATCAAGACCGTAAGCAAAGACATTGAATAAGAGCGCATCTGCTCCAAGTTCAGCGGCCTTTCTCGCTCGATCCCTCAGGTCAAAGGTTCTGCCCGTTAAATTGACAGCATACAGCGTGCGGTGTCCTGTCTCTTCATAGGTTTCTTTTAAAATCTCTTTTCCTTCTTTGATTCGCTCTTCAAAAGGAGCTAATGGACTTTCAAATAAAATTTCATCGTCTTTGATGAGGTCAACCCCGCCTAATGCCTGTAAACGGAGCTGCTCTTTTAAATCCTGCATATCACGGCCGATAACACCTTTAAAAATACTCATCAATAATGGACGATCAAATACATTTACCTTATTTCGTATGCCATCAATTCCAAATACCGGTCCTGGCAGGCTTTTTTTAAATTCTTCAGAAAATTGGATATCGACTAGCTTCACTTTTCCGTCTAGTGAAAGCTTTCCAAAAATTGTCGTGAAAACAGCTGGTAAATCTGCTGAAAAGTTTGCCTCAGGATAAGCAATGGTCACCTCTGATTGATAAAGACCATTTTCGGCTGGAGCAGCCTTTTCTAATACTTTTTCAACTCGGCCTTTATGCTTTTGAAGCTGCTCCTTTTTGAGCTGCGGCAAATCCGTCCATGATCCAACTGTTAAACCAAGCGCGATCTGCTCCGCTTTTCGATTTATTTGTTCATCCTCTCGATGTGTTAATACGTATGTTGCCAGTAATTCACTCACTAGGAATCCCCTTTCGATTGCATCATGCATATGTTCAATAAAAAAACCTCTTCAAGTGCTTCTTGAGCGCCTTAAAGAGGTTGTTTCGTGTCATTCTTCCGAATCTTATCTCTCAGCGCTTGCTGCAAGAATTAGCACCGTGCTTCATGGAAGTCGGTTGCCGGGCTTCATTGGGCTAGTCCCTCTGCCTACTCTTGATAAGAATATTCAATTTTCTTAAATATTGCCTGAATTATCGCACCATTTTTTTATGTTGTCAATGGCTTTTTTTCAAACAGCTTCAAGGCAGCGATGCGCTGAGCAGCTTCTTGTAACCGCTCCTCGCTTGTAAGAAGCCCTACTCTCACGTACCCTTCACCGTGAGCACCAAAGCCGTTACCTGGCGCTACAACAACATGTGCTTTTTCTAATAATAAATCAGAAAAGGCTTCAGATGTATATCCTTCTGGCACCTTTAACCAAGCAAAAAATGATCCCTTTGGTGCACTGACTTCCCAGCCAATTTCTTTGCAGGCAGCTATCCACACATTCCGCCTTTTCTCATATCGGTCATTTTGCACCCGTACGCATGTTTGATCGCTTAATAGGGCTTCCGCTGCTGCATCCTGCGTGGCTTTAAACAACGAGACAAACAAATGATCCTGATAAAGCTCAATCGCTTCAATAACAGACGGATTCCCTGCTGCAAATCCTACTCTCCACCCTGCCATATTGTACGTTTTAGACAATGTGTAAATTTCTATTCCCGTCTCTTTCGCTCCATCTACTTGCAGAAAGCTGATCGGCTTTTCCCCATCAAATCCAATGCCGCCATATGCAAAATCATGGACAACACAAAGCTTGTGATCTTTCGCAAATGTAACGGTTTCTTTAAAAAATGAACGGCTTGCCGTAGCCCCCGTCGGATTGTTGGGGTAATTTAAATACATTAATTTTGCCTTTTTCTTATCATCCTCAGGCAGCAAATCGTAGTCAGGTAAAAAATCATTTTTTTCAAGAAGTGGCATGGTCACCATATGAGCTCCAGCAAGTACAGCACCTGACCAATAATCAGGATAACCTGGGTCAGGGACGAGAAGCGTATCACCCGGATTCAGCAGACATTGAGGCAGCTCAACAAGCCCTGCTTTCCCGCCAAATAAAATCGCAATTTCCGTCTTTGGATCAAGCGTAACGCCATATTCTCTTTCATAAAAAGCGGCAGCGGCCTTTTTTAATTTCGCTGTTCCACGGAATGAGGAGTATTGATGATTTTCAGGTTTTGCTACCGCTTCCTGCATGGCTTTTACAATGTGGGGAGGAGTTGGCTGATCAGGATTTCCCTGCCCCAAATTAATGATATCTGCCCCTTCCTGCACTTTTTTCTGCACCTTTTGGACAAGGGACGCAAAAAATTGTTTCGGTAATTGTTTCAACACATCTGATTGCTGGAATTCCATTTCTTCACCTTCTATTCAAGTTACGTAACAATACAATCACTGTAATGGATTGTTTTATGAATTGTAAAGCAATTTTGAAAAAAGATTGACATGTAAAGCGCAGCTCTGATAATATCTTGAATTAAGAAATGCAAACAGACACGAAACAATTACATATTGATTTCTCTTATCGAGAGTTGGGCGAGGGATTTGGCCTTTTGACCCCAACAGCAACCGACCGTTAATACCACTGTGAAGTGGGGCGCAGCAAGTAACGCGCCAAGACAATTGTCTTATAGGGCACGGTGCTAATTCCATCAGACGCATGTGCTGAGAGATAAGAGAGGCTTTGAGCATACACACCATCAAGCCTCTTTCTCTCAGGAGAAAGAGGCTTTTTTATATGATTTGGAGGGGAAGCAATTGGTTACACTTACGGCATCATATGAAGAACTAACAGAAAGCTCGGCAGTTGCACTCGCAATTAGACTTGGCTTAATCCAAGAAAGCAGTCATTTGACTTGTACTGAAATCGGCGACGGGAATTTAAATTACGTCTTTCATATTTATGATCACAAACAAGAAAAAGGATTGATCATCAAGCAGGCGCTGCCTTATGCAAAGGTGGTTGGTGAGAGCTGGCCTCTTACATTAGACCGGGCAAGAATTGAAAGTGCTGCCCTGATCAAACAGTCAGAATATGCGCCGCATCTCGTACCAGCGGTCTATTACTCGGATACAGCTCTTGCAGTGACAGCCATGGAGGATCTCTCACACTTAGAAATCGTCAGAAAAGGGCTAATTGCCGGAAAACAATATCCGCATTTATCTGATCATGTTGGAGAATTTTTAGGAAAAACACTTTTTTACACATCTGACTTTGCGACAAATCCTAAAATCAAAAAACAATTTGTGAAGCAATTTACGAACCCTGACCTGTGTGATATCACAGAAAAACTCGTCTTCACAGACCCTTTCTTTGATAGTGAAACAAATGACTTCGAAGAAGAATTAAGAGAATCAGCAGAAGCGCTTTGGGCAGATCTTGAGCTGCAAGCCAAAGCAGCAGAATTGAAGCGTATCTTCCTGACATCAGCTGAAACATTGGTTCATGGAGATCTTCATACAGGCAGTATTTTTGCAAATGAGACTGAAACGAAAATCATTGATCCAGAATTCGCGTTTTACGGTCCCTTTGGATTCGATATCGGCCACTTTATCGCCAATCTGTTCCTGAATGCTTTATCTCGCGAGAATGAACACGAGCAGCAGCACCTTTTTGACCATGTCGTCAATGTATGGTCAACATTCAAAGAAGTGTTCACAAAAGCTTGGAAAGAGGACAGCATTGAAGCATTTAGTGTATCGGACAGCTTTTTAGAAACAACGTTTGACCGGATTTTAAAAGAAGCGACAGGCTTTGCCGGCTGTGAGCTTGTCCGCCGAACAATTGGTCTTGCTCATGCCGCTGATCTTGATGCGATTCCATCTCCAACTAGACGGATTCAGCAGAAAAAAGCAGCACTGACACTTGGAAAAACATTTATCAAACAATATCATGCAGTGGAAACAGCGTCTGACCTCGTCGCATTATTCCAGCCATCTGTAAAGGAGTGACGGGTTTTGTCAAAAGAATTTGAAGTCCCCCGTTCTGTCGAATGGGAAGAAAACCGTATTCACATTTTAAATCAGCAAAAATTACCGGCCGAAACCGTCTTTGAGCATTTATATACGAAAGAAGATGTGTATGATGCAATTGTGACATTAAAAGTACGCGGAGCGCCTGCGATTGGCATTACAGCAGCATTTGGACTGGCACTTAGTGCGCAAGCCATTGAGACAGAAGAAATCGATGTTTTTAAACAAGAAGTGATTCGAATCAAAGAATATTTAAACAGTGCTCGTCCAACCGCTGTGAACCTCGCCTGGGCATTAGACCGGCTGCTGCAGCGCATTCAGCGTGCAGCATCAGTGAATGCAGCTAAAACTGATCTTGTCCATGAAGCCATTCAAATTCAAATTGAAGATGAAGAAACATGCAGACAAATCGGTCAAAATGCACTCCAGCTCTTTAAATCAGGTGACCGTATCATGACCATTTGTAATGCAGGCTCCATCGCAACGAGCCGGTACGGAACAGCCCTTGCTCCTTTTTATTTAGCCAAAAAGAAAAATCTTGACCTTCACATTTATGCATGTGAAACACGCCCTGTTCTTCAAGGCGCTCGTCTGACAACATGGGAGCTCATGCAAGGCGGCGTGGATGTGACACTCATTACAGATAACATGGCCGCCCATACGATGAAAGAAAAGCAAATTTCTGCTGTCATTGTTGGAGCTGACCGTATCGCCCGTAATGGAGATACAGCGAATAAGATTGGAACGTTAGGTCTTGCCGTTCTAGCCAAACATTTTCACATTCCGTTTTTTGTAGCAGCACCGCTTTCAACCTTTGATGTATCCACCCGTGACGGGTCAGATATTCCAATTGAAGAACGCGACCCGCTGGAAGTAAAGGAATTAAACGGTGTCCCCATTGCACCGCCCGATGTTCAAGTATTCAATCCCGCCTTTGATGTCACTCCTCATCATCTTATTTCAGGCATCATTACAGAAAAGGGAATTATCACATCGAACTATGCAGAAGAGATTGATGCTCTTTTCGCCGAAAGCATCTCCCAATGATCGTAAAAAAGCGCCGTGTTCTTGTCATTTAAGAGCACCGCGCTTTTTTGTTTCTTGATTCGTTTTTGTTAAGATTTCTTTTTTCTGTTCTTCCGTCAAGACGTTCATTTTGACACATAGTGACGTAACGGCATACATTTTACCTTTTTTGCCCCAAAACATGCCAGCGCCCTCCTTTTTCCCTCAACCAACTTTTTTAGCTTAATAAAAGGATATGTCGCTTAGGAAAAATTCGGAACAGGTCAATCGATTTATTTTTGAACAAATGGGATGCCTTCTAATTCAAGGAGGACCGCTTTCATGTCTGTCTTCGATCCTGCATAGCCCGTCAGAGACCGGTCTTTTCCAATCACCCTGTGACACGGAATAAAAATAGGTAATGCATTTCGTCTGTTAGCTTGTCCGATGGCTCTTACAGCCTTGGGATTGCCTATCGCTTCTGCAATGTCTGCATAGCTTTTTGATTCACCATATGGAATGGTCGACAATGCTCCCCACACCTGCTCTTGGAACGGAGAACCTGTTTGCTTGAGCGGGAGATCGAATACTTGACGCTCTCCCTTGAAATATTCATCTAGCTGCTTTTTCGCTTCTTGTAAGACAGGCGTATCTGCTTGGTTTAGATTCATTGCCTGCTTTTTTGCTAAAAACGGCTCATCATCAAACATCACCTCGATGATGGCACCGTCCTTTTCTAGTATGTATAATGCCCCGATGGGTGCGTGATAGACGGTATAATACACGTTACTGCTCTCCTTCTTGTTTCTGCTGCCTTAGTGGAAGCGTGAGATGGAAGACGGTTCCTACGCCTTCCTCACTTTCTACCTCAATGGTTCCTTGATGCTCTTCAATAATTTTATAACTAACCATTAACCCAAGTCCAGTTCCTCTTTCTTTCGTTGTATAAAAAGGCTCACCTAGACGCTTTAGCTTATCCTCCGCCATTCCGCAGCCTTCATCACGCAAGGAAATGACAATATGCTCCTCGCCCTTTCGCTGAATGCTCACATAGACATTTCCTTTGCGCGGCATGACTTCAATTGCATTTTTTAAAATGTTAATAAAGACCTGCTTTAATTGGTTTTGTTCACAATATATCAGTGGTATCTCGTCCAGCACATTGAGATGCATTTGAACATTGCCAAGATTCGCTTGTGCGTGCAGGAGATCCATCGTATCCTTCACAATTTGCACCACATTTTTCTCTTCATATACAATGGCTTGCGGTTTCGCTAAAATCAAAAATTCGGTGATGATGGATTCAATTCTTTTCAGCTCTGATGTGATGACATTAAAATAGAGCGAATACTCCCCTTCTATATTTCCTTTTAACAGCTGAATGAATCCTTTTAAGGCTGTCATCGGGTTTCTAATTTCATGAGCAATTCCAGCAGCAAGCTCTCCGACCACATGAAGGGTATCTGATTTTCTCACCCGCTCTTCTAGTTCCTTCCGCTCTGTCACATCTCTAAAGATCGCCAAATTCATATTATGGATAATGTTGCGTTTAAAAGAGAATTCCAGTATACGCTGATCTGGATGGTTCAGTACAAATGGAACCTCATTGTCCATTTCATCTAATGACATCGCCTCGGCTGGTTGAGCCAAATTTTCAATTTGATAAGGGGCAAGGATGTGGAAAAGATTCATTTCTGTTAAATGATCGTCCTTCAATTGAAGCAGCTCGCTTGCAGATGGATTGACTTCAATGATTCGGTATTGATTATCAAAAAGAACAATGCCGTCCATTGACCCATTAAATACTTTACGGAATTTGAGCTCACTTTCGCGCAGCTCCTGCTCCATTCTTTTTCGATCACTTACATTACGTAAAATGGTTAAGTGCTGTCCTTCTAATACCGCATACTTTGATGTAAACTCAAGCTCTTTATACTGCCCATTTGCCATTTTGAACAATAGCTCTTCCCTTATTTCATGATTGCGGATATAACGTCTTCTTGTTGGTCTATATCTCTTATCAGATTTGACGAGAAAGTCGGTGAGCTTTTTGCCAATCAGCGAGTGCATCGGTAATTCAAAAATTCGGCAGGCTGATTCATTGGCTCTCACAATCTCTCCATCGTCCGCCCATATAATGATGGCATCCATTGCATTTTCGAAAATTTCTCTAAAGCGTTCTTCACTTTTTAACAGCTTCTCTTCCATTAGCCTTTTTTCTGTAATATCCCGCATGATGGACATATAAAAACCACTCATCACATTTGATGTAATGGTGAGTTCGAATAATTTTTGCTGGCCAGATTGAAGGGTAACAGGAAGCTCCCCTTTTGCTTTCCCTGTTTCTTTAAGTGACGTTAAAAGATGCTGCAAAGCTGGAAGATTATCGCCTTCGACAAATTCATGTAAATAGCGATCGGTTAAATCCGTCTTTTGCAGTTCAAAGCTCTGACAAAAAGAATGATTCGCATCAATCATGCAGCCATCCTGATCAAATATGACCATCCCGTCAATGGCTCGGTCAAACAAATCTTTGAACAGCTGCTCATTCATGGAGCGTTCTCGTTCTAATATTTTCTTTGAAGAAATGTCTCGCATGACCACTATATATTGCTGATTCATCGTGTCATGCTCTGCGACAAATTCAATGTATTTTGTTTCGCCATTTTCCAGCTGAATGGAGATTTCTCTTTTTAACGTACCTTTTCGAAAAAATAGATCGAGTGAGCATTCAACTTTATCTTTCGGGATGCCGTATAGGAAATCTAGAACGGATTTATTGAGGAGGTCTTCTTTCGGTGTCTGAACAAGCCTGCATGTTGCTTCGTTGGCTTGGATGATGTTGAGGTGTTGATCAAATATAAAAATGGCATCTAGCGTCTTATTTAACAGCATTTTTTGCTGCATCAACTCAGTTCGCAAATATTCGTTCTCTTTTTCTAATTTTCTGATATCTCCTGCAGGGGTTAATCTATTGCCATCGAGCGTTTCAGTCATTCTCTTACACTCCTTTTCCAGCCTCATTCCTCTACAATATTTCTACAATATTTTCATTGTTCCTTCATTCGACTCATAAAAAAAGTTAACTTTTTACACGAAGACTGTCTCATTTATTTCATTTGGATGACAGGATTGTATAACAATTCACTTTTCTTACGCTTCTTTTACAACCGTTCTACAATTTCACATCAAATAGCGAATTAAGCGAAAATGTATTTTAGAATGGGGCAAATAAGGGAACAGTGCACTTAGAACATTTATGTTTGAAATCGAGCAGGAAAGGTGATGTTATGGCATCTTCACGAGATAGTTATTTTGATAATGCGAAATTCCTTCTGATTTTTCTAGTTGTTTTTGGTCATTTGTTACGATCATTCATTCACGATAATGACTGGATGCTCTATTTATACAAGTTTATTTATACCTTTCACATGCCCGCCTTTATTTTAGTTTCTGGCTTTTTTGCAAAAGGGTTTAGAAAACCGGGCTTTATGAAAAAAGTCGCCGTTAAGCTGATCATCCCATATTTAATCTTTCAGGTGATCTATTCGGTTTACTATTACCTATTACAGGATCAAAGCATGGCCAATTTAAATCCAATTGATCCGCAATGGTCCTTATGGTTTTTAATTAGTTTATTCTTTTGGAATTTGCTGCTCATTCCTTTTTCAAAACTGCCGTTCCACTGGGCGATGATCGTCAGTTTATCGATTGCATTACTTGTCGGTTATGTGGACAGCATCAGCAATACACTCAGCTTATCACGTACGTTTGTCTTTTTGCCTATGTTTTTAGCTGGATTCTATCTAAAAAAGCAGCATTTTGAATTCATTCGTACAAGCAAAGGAAAACTGGCAGCACTTTTTGTATTAATGGCTGTCTTCCTGTTTTGCTACTTCTATGAATTTGATTATTCCTTCTTATTTGGCTCAAAGTCGTATGCTTCTCTAGGAGATGAAGGAATGATTGCGGCGATGAAACGAATGGCATGGTATTTGCTTGCATTTGGTGCTACATTCAGCTTCTTTGCATTAGTTCCAACACGCCGTTTCTTCTTTACAAAATGGGGAACAAGAACGTTATATGTTTATTTATTACATGGCTTTGTGATCAAGCTGCTAAGAACCACTTGGTTTGATGACTGGGCGCTAAATGCAGCAAGTGTTCTCATTTTATTGCTGCTCACCATTCTGTTAACCTTTACCCTGTCTAGCACTTTTGTTAAAACCGTTGCACAGCCAGTGATTGAGCTCAAAATGAACAACTTCATACGAACGATCACCGGCAGGCAGGGGAGTTATATCAAATAAAAAACGATCCTTATTGGATCGTTTCAGATTGTTGACAAAGGGCTAAAATGATCTTGATTTTAGCCCCTTGTCTTCCTTTCAGCGTGATAGAAAACCTTTGCAGCCCTAGGAAGGGCGAGTACCGGAGCGCAGACCTGACAAAGAATGCGAGGGTTTGTCTACATGCTGAAAACGATCCTTATTGGATCGTTTTTCTATTTCTTATTCTGCTTACATGCAGCATCTTTTTTTGGCTTCATCAACGTATCAAACCATTTACTGCTGTTGATATCTCCAAGCTCACTGCCAAATTCCTCTTCTAAAATATCTGGGTCCATCGGCTTTTTATGGTCCTTCATCTCTTTGCTCTTCACATGCTTCTTAGTCACGAGATGCCCCCCCTTGTTTCCCTTTATGAGAATTTCGGTTTGCCTGACGATCTCTTGATTGTTCATCAAATTGGGTTTGTCCTTGATCATGTGCCATGCTTTCTGTCGGCGTCATATTATTTGTTAATGCTTCATTTTTCGCTGCTTTTCTTTTCATCTGAATTCAGTCCTTTTTTGGCAGGTTTAGTTCTTCTCTTAATTGGTCAAGGAATTCCTTCATCTGCTTGACCGTCACTGGCTTTTCCTCAGGTTTTAACTCATAGCCAATTTGTCCATTGGCTTCTAGCGTGGCTTTTTTGAGACTGCTGATGTCAGTGATGCCTTGCTGCTTTAAACGCATTCTAAATTCGTCCCTTGTGAGCCTTGTTTTCTTCAGCTTATGATCAAGCATTTCGCCATCCTGTAAAATCACGACCGATTTGCCTGAAAGCAACTTTTCAAAGAAATCAGATTGAATCGACAGTTTTTCCATAATGACAAGTGCCACAATAAAGATGGTAGCTGCATAAATGGTTTCAAGTAAATTATGCTCAATAAAGGGTTGGATAATAATCGATCCGATTGAAATCATAATCACTGTTTGTTGTACAGTTAATTGACTAATGGATTTAGGCCCTGCTATTCTCAGCAGCAAGGTACCAACTAGCAGCATGACAATTGCTTTCCATAACACATCCAGCACGTCTCGTTCACCTCTTACCTATAGATTGCGAACATCCCATGTGATTTAGCCAGTTAGATAATGGAAATAAAAAAACAGCATTCAAATTGAATGCTGTTTAGCCAATGATGACGCGCTCTTTCGGATAATGATAATTCGCTTCGCTTTCTCTTCGGCCGATTAAATATAAAAAGCTTGGAATACCGATCCGTCCAATAAACATGACAATCATGATGATACATTTACCAAACACAGTGAGATCTGAGGTAATCCCAAGCGACAGTCCCGTTGTTCCGAAAGCAGAGCAAACTTCAAATAAATTTTCAAGAAGTGTATTATGCTCTGTTAAGGATAACAGGAACGTAGCGCCAAAAACCAAAATAAAGGCCATCATGGTCACCATAAGGGATTTATTAATATCCGCTTGATGAAGCTCCCTCTTGAAGATTTTTATGGACTTATTTCCCCTAGCATAATGAAACAATGCGAGTAAATTAAGGGCAAACGTAGTTGTCCGAATTCCGCCCCCCACAGAGCTTGGGGAAGCCCCGATAAACATGAGCATACATAAAAATAAAAGCGTCGGTTCGGTCAGCTGCGTAATATCTAACGTTGTCAGCCCCCCGCTTCTTGTTGCAGTCGATTGAAACAAAGAGTAAAACAAGATTTCGTGCCAGCTTTTCCCTACGAAGCTAAACCCGGCTTCAAGTGCATAGATTCCAAGCGCTCCAACAACGACAAGACCGCCAAACGTGAGCGTTGTGATTTTTGTAAACAATGAGAACGATGCGTGCTTTCGGTCCTGATTGAACAAATAATCCTTCACTTCCACGAGCACAGGAAAACCAATCGCTCCAAAGATGATCAGCAGCATTGTAATAAACTGGACGAAATAATCATCTTTGTAAGGGATAAGCGAGCTCCCCGTAATATCGAAGCCCCCATTGGTTGTCGCACTAATACTCGAGAAGAAGCCATGTAAGAAAGCTCCTTGCACATCATAATATTTGAGAAAATACATGCTTAATATCAGCCCGCCGACAAACTCAATCAGTAAAATTAAATATAAGACCTGCTTCATTAGTTTTACAATTCCAGATAAATTGCTCTGGTTTTGATCTGCCATGATAAGTTTTCTTTCTTTAATCCCAATTCTTTTTCGCATGACAAGCCATACGAAGGTACCGAGCGTCATAATGCCAATGCCTCCGATTTGCAGAACAAACGCAAGGATCCACATCCCTGTGACACTAAATGTTTGTGAGGTGTCGACAACAGTCAGTCCTGTGACACTTACAGCACTCACCGCTGTAAACAAGGCATCAATGAATGTCCATTTGACTCCCTCTTGATGAGCCACTGGAAGGCTGAGAAGAATAAGCGACACGGTTACAGCAAGAAAATAATAAAGGGCAATCAACTGAAACGCTGACAGCCGGTCAATTAGCTTTTTTATAGGATTCATTGTCATTCCTTCTTTTATCTATCTTTTCGAATACCTTTATCATTTTAATGAAAAGAGACATGATTTTAAAGCTATTTTATGCTTTATTTTCTTTTTCATCAAAAAGAAAAAGACATCCTGTAAAAGAATGTCTTTTCGTCCTTCTTATTTTGCTTCAAGTCTTCTGATTCTTTCATTTAAATCAGGGTGTGTTGAGAAAAGAGAAGCTTTTCGTTTACCGCTGATTTTTAGCGTAGCGACTGCTGTTTGATCATCATCTTTGATTCTTGACGTGTACGCCTCAAGTGAACGAAGCGCATGAATCATTTTATCTTTACCTGCAAGGTCGGCTCCGCCGCGGTCTGCATGGAATTCACGGTGTCTAGAATATGCAAACACGACAAGGCTTCCTAGGATAGAGAAAATGATTTGGAAAACAATCACAGCGATAAAGTGAACAATCGGCACAAGTTCTTCACGTGAAACAAAACGGCTTGCGATCCATGCCGCAATTCTTGAAAGGAAGACAACGAACGTGTTGACGATTCCTTGAAGCAGCGTCATCGTCACCATGTCACCATTTGCAACGTGAGCGACTTCGTGGGCGATTACACCTTCAACTGCTGCATCATCCATTTCATGAAGCAATCCAGTTGATACCGCAACAAGTGATCTTCTCTTAGAAGGACCTGTTGCAAATGCATTGACTTCAGATGATTGATAAATACCAACCTCAGGCATTTTAGAAAGGCCTGCTGCTCTTGAAAGTCTGTGCACGCGGTCAACAAGCTGCTGCTCATCATATGTTAATGAATCCTTTTCTGGATTTAACACACGTACACCCATCATCATTTTTGCCATCCAACGAGACATTGCAAGTGACATAAACGAGCCAACAAAACCAACAACTGCACTGAATACAAGCAGTGCAACAAAATTAATTCCACCGTCTGCTCCTATATAAGAACCAACACCAGTTGCTGCACTAATAACCGACAGTACAATACCAATCGTAGTGATAACAAGAATGTTCGTTAATATAAACAGAAATATTCTCTTACCCATACATAACCTCCGCTGTCATATTAAGTTCAAATGAACTTATTAATAAAATTATAAAAATAAACGTCTCAAATTGCAAGGAAAAAGGAATCACTTTCTCTGTTTATCATAACGGCTAAAGCCCCGTCACATCAATATTTACGACATTTGCCCCAGCATAAAAGTGAACAAATTGTGACGCGCCGGCTTTGATTTTGAGTTTATTTTGCATTTTCATCAAAAAGAGACTATGATGTTGAATTAGATCAATAATCACGTTTTGACGTACAAATGAGGTGGAACATGGTTACTTTTAAATTAACGAGAATTGACATGACAAGACTTCTGTATTCTCTAAAAGGAGAGGGAGATCTGACTCCGCTTCAGCTTTTAAAACTATCTGTAAAAAATGGCAAGGATCATGACTATGATGAATTAAAGATCCCGTCTTTTTTTGAGAAGCTTGAACGGCGGAAGCAAAAATCAGAGCATGGTCTTTCTACAAATGAAATTGTTGAGCTTGGCAACTTGTGTGAGCTGACTTCTCTTAAATCGACGGCGATTCAAAATTGGATCAAACGTGATATTAAAGATATGATTGGCCATCCAGAGCTTGGCAAAAAATACTCTATTGATCAGGTCGTTATTTTATTAATTGTCAGGGATTTAAAATCAGTTTTTGACTTCGATACCATTCGTATGATCTTATCTGCCTTATTTAACACCATCACAGATCGAACAGATGATATTATTAGTCCAATCCGTTTTTATGAAGCATATGCGCACGTCCTTGATTTTATTTATCACCATACACAATTTCCATTAAAGGAAACAAATTTACGAGAAATAACCGAGGAGCAGACAGACAAGCTCCATGACGAGTTTACAGAATTGACGAAGAGCCAATGGCATTTGATTAAAGGGATTATCAGTTCTACCGTCTTCTCTGTCTTTACTTCTCATTTGCAAAGCACAGCTCAAGAAATGATGTATAATACGCTGCAGCTGAATAAGGGATAAATAAGAACCGAGGTGACTTCCATCACCTCGGCTTTTTTGTACAGCAATTGCCAGCATAATTGCACGCCGTTTTTTTCAAAATAAGAAGGCGCAACAAACATGAGGTGAAAGGAGGAATATGACATGGCAAATCGAAATCAACTTCTTGTTCCTGGAGTAGAACAAGCTTTAGATCAATTTAAATACGAGATCGCTCAAGAATTTGGCGTCACTCTCGGTTCAGATACAGTCTCACGTGCTAACGGTTCTGTTGGTGGTGAAATCACAAAAAGACTCGTTCAACAAGCTCAATCACAAATGGGCAATCAATCTAAATCATGACATGGTGAAATACGCCGGAGCTATTCTGGCGTTTTTTTATTGTTCATATGTGTGCTCATGCCGGTTCTCGCGATAAGGAAACGGTGCACCTTTCCCTTTTTGCTTTGCATGTTCTCTTTTTTGTTCAGCGGAAGGATTGTTCTGATCCCTGCCGTTTTTTTTTGCGTGTTTTTCCGCATCACCACGTGATGGTCCGTTCCAGTGTCTTCTTTCATCACGATCAGTTGAGTGATTTTTTTTTTGCTCTTTATCGAAAGAAGGAACCTTTTCTTCCTTTATTTTGTTGTCTTTGCTTTCATCCTCAGGTTTTTGAGGCTTTTGAACAGATCCTTGCTCTTCCCTCTCTGCTTCCTTCTGCTCTTTGTCCTCAGCTTCTGGAGCCTCTTGATCTGGCTGCATCTCTTTGCTATCGTCTATTTTTACGTCTTCTTGTTTGTCTTTATCTGCTTGTTCTTCATCATGTTTCTTAGGATCTTCTTCCTTCACAGCATCGTTCTCTGCTGCGTCTTCATCCTTTTTGATATTTTCATGTTCTTTGTCTTGCATTTCTTGATTTCTAATATATGTTCCTGTTGAAATGCCTGCCTTTTGAGCTTTTTCCCTTGTTTCCAGGTCACTTTCCACAGCTTCCAGCTTATAATTGCGTTTTTGATATTCACCAGAAATGGTATTAATTTTGCTTTTTACGTTTGTTTTATATGTATTGTCCTGCTTGTTTTCATAAACGGTTGAAATATAAATACTTTTAGAGTCGTTCACATATCCTTTTTTGTCACAGTCATCTATAATTTCCTGCACGACTTTGGTCATGTCGTTTTTTTCTAAATCCTTCATACTCGCCAGTACTTGCTTCGCATCTTTATTCAGCGGTGTGACACCGATCACTTGATAATTGTGATCAAGCTTCAGCTCAAAGCTTGGGTTAATGTCAATTGTCATATACGCATATGCTTTTTGACTTGAGAAAGATGGCATCATAGTAAAAATTACGACAATAATCGCTGCTATTGATAGGATTCCTGCATTTAAAGGACGTAAACGAAGCAGGTCAAAAAAACCGGCTCTTTTTCTTTCAAGACGTGATTCATTTGGAAATGTCACTTCTTGGCCGATTTCATAGTTTTGCTCTTCATATTTTGTCCGCAGAAATTGTCCATCAGGGGTCAGCAGCGTGACATATTTTTTGTTTTTCTCTACTATAATGCCTCTTCTCATGAATTAAGCACCCCTTTAAGGTAATCTTTCAAATACACATAATCACCTGTCATAATGATCGCCATCGCAATGATATATTTTCTATTTCTCTCAATCGTTTTGCGGCTGACTTCCACTAGCTTTTCCAGCTGTTTGACCGGCAATTGTTTTTTCTGAAATAAAATCGTTCTCAGCTCATCGTGTTCAACGAGTGTATGGGCTACTTTAATGGCATTTTGCCTGGCATCTGCATGCTTTGGTGAATGCTCAAGCAGCTCTTGAAACGTGAGACCGTATACTTTCAGTCGTTCTTTAAAATGTTCAATCTCTTCTCTTCTATGTTCTTGTTCAATTAAACGCCTATATTCATTTGCAGAGAGCTCTGCTTCAATCATGCTTTGAGAGTATTCGCCATTCTCACTTTCTTGCAGGTCCATTTGAACCGTTGGCGCATTTCTTGCTTCTTTACGAATATAGTCAATCACTTTTCTTTTAATAATTAATTCTGCGAAAGCAAGCAGTGAGTTTCCTTTTTCGGCAGAGTATTTTTCTATCGCTTCATTAAAGGCAATTAAGCCTATGCTGAATTCATCATCTTTTTCATCTATATATCGTTTACAAACGGATGAAACCGTCTTAGCGACAAATGGTTTGTATTGCTCTATTAATGCATTTTGCAGTTCGCTATCACCTTGTTGAATACTGATAGCCGACTGCTCTAATGTTTGCTTTTTCTTTCCTTTTTTAAACAAAAGGCTAAGCAATGGTTTCACCTCAGTTCTCCCTATATTACTCATTTATGATAGCTAATTTATGAGGGAAGCGCAAAGGAAGAAATGAGGAATTCATTTCCTGTTACTCAATTATGACATGTATGTCATCATCTACTTTACAATGTTTCGTCTAAAAGCAAAGAAATAAGGGGGTATCTCCCCCTTATTTGTAATATACGTGTTATGAAAATGAAATGATATTTCTTTCAAAAAATCTACTCTCCCAGTCGCGCCTCTTGTTTCTCCTCGTTTTCCTGCCCGCCTTTTCTTGATGGACTTGATAAAAACCAGCCAAATGCTGCAATTGCGAGAAGCACGGTCCAGAAAATGATTTTCCATAATGCTGAATGGATAAAATGAGACGATACGACTCCAATGGCTGGATGTGACAGTGTATAAAGCGTGAGCTTCACACCCACCCATCCGACAATGACAAATGCTGCTGTTTCTAGGCTCGGTCTTGTTTTGAGCAGTTTCACAAAGACCGTTGCTGCAAATCGCATAATGACAAGACCAATAATACCGCCTAAAAGAATGACAATAAATTGACCGCCATCGAGTCCACCGATTTGCGGAAGACTTGTTTTCGGCAGTGTCACAGCTAAAGCGACGGCTGCTAAAATAGAATCAACAGCAAAAGCAATGTCGGCAAGCTCTACTTTCACGACTGTTGCCCAGAAGCCGCTTTGTTTCATATTTGTTTCAGTTTCCTTTTTCTTAAATACGTGCGATTTTAAAATATGGTGAATGGAAATATAAAGAAGATAAATTGCACCAATGGCTTGAACTTGCCACACATCCACTAAAAACGAAATAAGAAACAGAGAACCAAACCGCATGACAAACGCACCTGCAAGTCCGTAAAACAGTGCCTTTTTTCTTTGTTTTTCAGGAAGGTGTTTGACCATCACGGCCATGACCAGCGCGTTATCAGCTGCTAAAATCCCTTCTAATCCAATCAGTACGAGCAGAACCCACCCGTACTCTAAAATAATGGCTGCATCCATCATCATTCCTCCTTGTTTTTTATCTATTGTCCCACAACAGACAAAGGCTTATGAATGCAAAAAAGACCTTTGCCTGTAATGGCAAAGGTCTTGCTAGACATGTGATATGTAGAATCATGCCAACAAAGCCGATGAACATCAGTCCATGTAATGACGACTTTGTTTCCGGTAAAACCGGACGCTACTCCCCTTTGGCGGGATTTAGAATATTTAGATTACTTATATCATAATCAATAGACACTGTATTGTCAACAGGTGACTTTCACTTCGATCCATTGATTAGGCAGTTGGCGTTTCTGTTTTTCTTTTTCTTCGTTTTAGCAATAAGTAGAGAACAAACAATAACACCACACCGATCCCAATTGGTAAAAGATATGGATCTAAGATGGCGCCAACCTCTTTCCAGTTCTCTCCGAGCATAAATCCAAGATACACATACACAAACGTAATTGGTGTAATGGCCAAAAACGTATACAGGCAAAAGACCCACACATTCATCTTGGCAATACCGCACGGGATGGAGATAAGTGTTCTGACTCCTGGTATGAACCGGCCGCTGAATGCGACGAATCCGCCATGCTTTTCAAAAAAAGCATCAGATTTATCAAGCGACTCAGGCTTTATAAAAAAGTACTTTCCATATTTATTTAAAAAGGGTCTGCCGCCATAACGTCCTAACCAGTACAAGGTCAAAGGACCAGCCACGCCGCCAATGGAGCCGGCCGCCACAACACCGATAAAAGCCATGTCCCCTTCTGAGACCCAGTAACCCGCAAGAGGCAAAACCACTTCAGCAGGTACAAATTCAATGCATAATGCGAGGAAGATGCCAAAGTATGACAAGTTCTTAAAGGCATCAGCTAAAGAAATAATAAAATCTTCGATGTTTATCAATCCCTTTCAAACATAATCATTTGACTGATTCTATCTCTTTTAGAATCACACCATATATTAAACGAATAAAACCGAAGAAACGATTCGCTTTTCGTCGTTTTTTTACATTAAATTTGATTTTACTATAAAAGAAGGGTGAAAAAAACGTTGATTATTGTATTTAAGTGAAGGAAAGGTGAACACAGAAGCCATTCGATCCGATATATTAAGTATATGTCTGTTTTAAAGTACTGGAGGTTTTCTTACATGACCCATTTAACAGGAAGCTACAATGGATGGCTTGTCTTTCTGTCAATCGCTGTCGCCGCTGTTGCCTCCTACTCAGCTCTTCATATAGCCAGCAGGGTAGCACAATCAAGCGGTGCAAAGAAAAAGGTATGGCTGCTCATTGGTGCAATGATCATGGGAATGGGGATATGGTCGATGCATTTTATTGGCATGATGGCATTTCAAATGCGTGTTGGCATCACATATGATACATACTTACTGATTTTATCGATTTTGGCCTCATTTATCGGATCCTTGATCGCTTTTTCAATATGCATTCAAAAGCAGCTCTCTAGAAGACGGCTGCTCATTAGTTCAATCACCATGGGTTCAGCTATTTGCAGCATGCATTATCTTGGAATGGAATCAATGGCCAATGTCTCAATCAGCTATGATCCAGTCCTCTTTTTTCTTTCGTTTTTCATTGCTGCCATTACCTCCTACTTCTCATTGAAGCTCTTCTTTCGTGTTGACCGCACTAAAAGTAAACGGGAGAATTATCTTTTAAAAGGTCTTGGTTCAATGTTGATGGGCGGTGCTATAGCAGGTATGCATTATACTGGTATGGCTGCCTCTACCATGTTTTATCATACAAATGGACAGGCCGCTGAAGGTGGTTTTTTTGAAATGTCGCCATTCAGCCTGTCGCTTTTCATCGGATTGATGACACTGATTGTCCAAACGCTGATGATCTTTGGTGCTTATATTGATCACCGGATCATGACGCAGTCAGATCAGCTGAAAGAAAATGAACAGCGGTTTCAATCGCTGATCAAACATAATATAGACGGTATTATCGTGTTATCTGTCGATCGAAAGGTGCTTTCTGCGAATGACTCTGGTAAACAAATCTTAAAATTGTGCAATTCTTGGATCGGTGATGATGTCAGCCAATATGTGATGCCGACTGAGATGTGGGAAGAATTTATTTATCAGTCAAAGAAAGCCATTACACGCGAAGCAGAACTGAAAGCAGCAGATCGTTTTTATTATTATCATGTCACTTACATACCTGTCCATGTAAACAATTCACTCGACAGCATTTATCTTATTTTAAAAGATTTAACGCAGCAGCGAATAGCAGAAAAAGAAATTCATGTGATGGCACATTATGATGCATTAACAGAGCTTCCTAACCGCCGCCACGGCATTAATCATTTAAATGATGTTCTCTCCGCTCAAGAAAAGTCAAAAACATCAACAGCGGTTCTGTTTCTTGACTTAAATCGCTTTAAAATTATTAATGATGCACTTGGGCATAACATCGGAGATTTACTGCTGAAAGCTGCCGCAAATAGACTGACACAATGTTTACCGGACAATGGCTTTATCGCAAGACTTGGCGGCGATGAATTTTTAATGATCTTTCCTCACATGGATCATGATACACATAAAGTCGAACAATTTTCTAAAAATATCATTCATCAATTTGAACGTCCTTTTTTCATCCAGAACCATCAGCTCATTACATCCATTAGCATTGGGATCGCTATCTCTCCGCAAAATGGCAAAGACGGAATGGAGCTGATGAGAAAAGCCGATATGGCCATGTATTTATCCAAAAAACATAAGCAAAGCCGTTATGAGTTCTTTACCGAATCCATGGAAAGATTGAGTGAGGACAGGTTAAACCGGGAGCTGGAACTGAGGGATGCCATTCAAAGAGAACAATTTGTCCTTCACTACCAGCCGCAAGTCAGTGCCAAAACAAGAAAGATGACTGGGGTTGAAGCCCTTTTAAGAATGAAGGCACCAGATGGTTCCTTAAAGTCACCTGAGGCTTTTATTGAGCTGGCAGAGGAATCAGGGCTGATCATCGATATTGGCAGATGGGTCATTGATACGGCTGGCAAGCAGGCAAAAAGGTGGTATGATGATGGGCTAAAGATCCCTGTGGCTGTCAATTTATCTGCGAAACAATTCAATTCTGAAGACTTAATTGATTTGATCAAGCTGACACTGAAAAAATACGACCTAAAACCGTCCCTCTTGGAGCTTGAAGTCACAGAAAGTATGACAATGGACAATATCAAGCAATCAAAACAAGTGCTAACGTCGCTAAAACAGCTTGGCGTCCGCATTAGTATTGATGATTTCGGTACAGGTCACAGCTCATTAAGCTATTTAAAGGATTTACCTATTCATCGACTGAAAATTGATAAATCCTTTATTGAGGATATTTTAAGTGATTCAAAGTCAGAACAGATTACTGGGGCTATTATAGCGATGGGACACCAATTATCTCTCGAAGTGATAGCAGAAGGTGTTGAAACATTTGCACAGGCCCAGCTATTATCTGCCCAGGGCTGTGACGACCTGCAAGGATTTTATTATGCCAAGCCGCTGCCAGCAAGCGATATCGAAAAATTCATCGCCTATCCGGCTCATCTTGATACATAAAAAAGGTGCCAGTCCTGCGTGCCGGTGCTCACGAATGCTCAATTCGCTCCGCTCCGGTACTCGTCCTTCCTAGACTTCAAAGGTTTTCTGTCACGCTGAGCTGAGAAGAAGACAAAGGGCTAAAATAAAGATCACTTTAGCCCTTTGTCCACAATTGAAAAGGTGCCAATCATGGCACCTTTTCGTTTTATCTAAATAATAAATGCTGACTGTGAATACCTGCTTTTTTCAATAGACTAATCAATTGCTCTTGTTCTTCACGCGTCAGACCAGAGAATGCACGCGCAATCCGAAGAGAGTGGATCGGATAAATCTTGTCAAGATAACTTCGCCCTTTATCCGTTAAATGGGCATAAACCGAACGTTTATCCTTGGGGTCCTGTTCTCTTTCAATGAAACCATTTCGTTCTAATTTGTCAATTACGTACGTCACATTCCCGCTGACAAGCAGGAGTCTTGAGCCGATTTGCTGAAGCTTTTGAGCACCTCTCGTGTACAGTAATTCAAGTACGGCAAATTCAGTTGGATTAAACCCATGCTCTTTGCTGTCTCTAATACTGTGTTCTGAAACGCTTTTAAATGCTCTTGCAAAAACCTTGTAAAGCGTCATTGAGCGTTCTACTTCTTCTTCATTAAACGATAGTCTCATCACATATCTACCTCTTATAATATTTTTTTAACTTCAAGGCTGTCTTGCGGTGCAGTTGGAGCCTTTCGTAAAAAATAGAAGTACGTTTTTGAAAACCCTTTCAACCACATAAGTGACTCCATTCGTGTTATGTATAAGTTTTCGATATAAACTTTTAAAATCCTTCTTATTTTTCACAATCATCTCGAAAAAAAGCTTTTTCAGCAAACCATCAAGATGCGACACACTTTAACATAATCTGTAAAGAATCTATGGTTTCTTGCACTTCATTCGCCAAATTTCTACAAAATTCAATATTGCTATAATATTAAACACAAAAAAAGAACCCTTTATGTGACATACGCACATTTCAAGGGATTTTTACAAACAGCGCTCTGTTTTGTTGAAAAAGAAATGATACTCTTTTTTTAAGTCACTAATTGTCATGTTCTTGGCCGCATCAGGGCTGTAAACCCCTAATGAACATAGCTGCTTCGTATAATAATGTCTTTCTTTTGCTAAAGCTTCTTTTAATATACGCCGCACCGATTATCCCCTCCTATCAAGTGATTTGGATCGGGTGCTTATGAAGACCTCTTATACAAATCATTTTGTATGGCCCTTAGAAGCGCATGTGCATTCTGACCCGCAGCCTGCATGAATTGCTCGAGCAATTCATCCCTCTTCACATCTAATGCGATGATTTCTTTTGCCATACGAATGATCTGTGCTTGCTCCATTATATGCTCCTCCTCCTATGTCAACTCACCATGATTATATGCCGGCGTAAGATGTATTGCACATTATCTGTTATCTTTCCTTCCATAGTTTTTTCATTTTTTTCGTTTTTGTGTTATATTTTCTAACAAACGATAGGTTTTTTTACTTCTCGTTCTATATAATATGAAGAAAAGACTTGCAGGGGTGAGTATATGACGCAGGAAGATGTATCTTATAAAGATAAAAAAGTCATTTCAATCGGGATTGTCAGTGAGTTAACAGGGCTTTCCGTCAGGCAAATCCGATATTATGAGGAACGTAAACTCATTTACCCCCAGCGCTCAACAAGAGGCACACGGAAATATTCTTTTGCAGATGTTGAACGTTTAATGGACATCGCCAATAAACGGGAAGACGGTGTGCAGACAGCTGAAATTTTAAAAGACATGAAGAAAAAAGAACAAGCGCTAAAAAGCGGACAATTTAAGAAAAAAATGCTTGAAGGCCAGATTAATGCACACTTTCGGTATAAAAATCGTTAAACAAAAAAAGAATCGCTTATTCTTTAAAATCAAAGTTTTGTTCGTATTGATTGTTGCAATTGCTGAATGAAAAAGAGACAGCGATTGCTGCCTCTTTTTTAACTAACGCACCTGTTAAGTGCAACGAGTTAGTGTTCATCGATTCGCTCAGGAATCGAAACGGTTCGTTCATTGACCACATTCCCCGTGTTTAGAGTCGTTTTGGGTTCAATTAATAACAAATGAACTTCTTCTTCAGCAATTGGCTGATGTTCAATTCCTTTAGGAATCACAATAAACTCCCCTTCATTAAGAGCTATTTCTTTATCCCTGAAACGGATGACCAGCTTCCCTTTACATACAAAAAACATTTCATCCTCTTCATCATGGTGATGCCAAATGAATTCACCTTTAACTTTTACCATCTTAATGTATGAATCGTTCAATTCTCCGCTTATTCTAGGATTCCAATAATCATTTATTTGTAAAAATTTCTCTTGGACATTCGTCTTTGAAATCAATAGATTTCCTCCTCATTCATTGGAAACGTCTGTTTTTCTTTTCCCAGATAAAATTCCCTACCTCACCATCCTCCTCATGATCAGATACCAAGGGACACAAATAGCATCAACCTCTTATATCTTTAAGTTTACTTATTCCGTTGGATCACGTAAAATCAAAAAATAATGTATAGTTGATCACAATTTGTGATGCAAAAGGAGAGTTATTTTGGATATTAAATCTTTGGAAGTGTTTAAAGCCGTTGCAATTGAACAAAGCATCACAAAAGCGGCACAGAAATTGAATTATGTGCAGTCCAATGTTACTGCACGAATCCAACGTCTTGAACAAGAATTAGGAGTTCCTCTTCTCTATCGATATCATAAGAAGATATCTTTAACACCTGCAGGACGCGAACTATTGCCCTATGTAAACAAATTACTCTACGATTTCGAAGAAGCGATAGAGGCAGTAAAGCTTTCCTCTACTCCGCGGGGAACTTTACACATTGGATCTATAGAGTCAACCGCTTCTACAAGATTGCCAAAAATTTTTGCCGAATATCATAAGAATTTTCCACAAGTAGAATTGAGTATGTATATGGCACCTACAGTAGATCAAGTTAACGCTATTCTCAACTACAAGGTAGACGGCGCATTGGTAGATGGGCCCATTCTTCATCCGGAAATTATGGAGTATCCTGTATTGGACGAATCCCTGGTCCTGATTACAAGCTACTCCTCGGAGCAATTCCAGGTAGAATCAATTTTACACGAACCATTGCTCTCGTCATTCGCTCATTGCATCTATTTAGGCCGTTGGCAGCAATGGCTAGAGAGCAGCGGTTATCCTCCTATGAAGGTAATGGAATATGGTACTTTAGAGGGCGTGCTTAAATGCGTTGAAAACGGACTGGGAGTTACCGTATTACCAAAATCTATGGTTGAATCCCGGGTGCAAGGCGGCTTTACCTGTCATCCATTACCGGAGCCACATAGAATAGTACCCACTGTGTTTATAAGGCGCCGCGATTCTTACATGACCAGTGCCCTCTCACACTTTATGGAGTTAATGGGTATAACTGATTTGTGATAAAAAAGAGGATAGGAGAGCTAATTTTTGTCAGCTCTTCTATCCTTTTAAATATACCTTGACTTTTATTTAGAGGATGCCTCAGACCCTTCAACAACCCCTACAAAGTCAATTCGCACACCGCCTCTTTCTGGATCTTCTTTCACCCGGAGGGCAAGTGCCTTTTTCTTCCCGGTTTTTGCATCTTCATAATTCGCATGGAACACATGAATGCTGGCTTCTTCCAATTGAAAGTCCTCATAAGAAAGTGTGTCTATGCCCCATTCTTTTTTCAATTTCAGAATGTCATTTGGGCTCGGGACCGCACCTTCGACGTAGACGTCTTCCATTTTTCTTTTATTTCCTTCAGTGATGGCTTCAAGCATATGCTCTGCAGCCACTAGCCTCCGATCTTTCCCCTCGTCTTCCCTTTGACATGCATTCAGCAAAAGCAAACACATCAAAATGAATAAAAACTTCTTCATGTTTCTCTCCCACCTTCTCCTTAAAATGTAAAGGATGGAAGCGCTATATGCAATCTTTATACAAAAAAAGCCTGTAAAACATCATGTTTTACAGGCTTAGATTGTGGACAAAGGATGGTCCTTTGTCTACCTTTCAGCACGATCTGAAAACCTTTGAAGTCTAGGAAGGACGAGTACCGGAGCGGAGCGAATTGAACATTCGTGAGCACCGGCACGCAAGGACCGACACCGAATGCAAGGGTTTGTCAACGCGCTGAGACTGTAAAACATCATGTTTTACAGTCTTCTTGCTACATAAGTGTATGGAGGAATGCTGTCGCAATTCCAAAATAGATGAGCAGTGATAAAATATCATTCAATGTTGTAATAAGCGGCCCAGATGCAATAGCAGGGTCGACGTTTAATCTGTGTAAAATAATAGGCACGATCGTACCTGCCATCGTTCCAATAATCAGTGTGGCAAGTAGTGAGGACCCGACAACAAAACCTAAAATCATATTGCCCTGCCACACCATTGCGACGACTGTAATAATGATGGAACAGACAATCCCAATGTAAATACTGGTTCGGAGCTCTCTAAAAATCAGGCGTACAATGGTTTTTTTAGTTAATTCCTCTTTTGAAAGTCCTCTAATGACGACCGCTAGCGACTGTGTCCCTGTATTCCCTGTCATCCCAGCAATCATTGGCATGAAGAAGGCTAAAGCGACGACTTGCTGAAGGGTATCTTCAAAGTAATTTAAAATACTGCCTGAAATCAGCCCAATGAATAAGAGCAAAATGAGCCACGGGAGACGTCGGTATGCTGCAACAAAAGCGGGCGTGTCGAATGTTATATCTTTACCAGAGGCTGCGAACTTCTCATAGTCTTCTCCTGCCTCTTGGATGACGACATCAATGATATCATCGACTGTGACGATTCCGACGAGGACATTGTTCTCTTCCACGACAGGAATGGCAAGAAAATCATACCGTTCAATCAGCTTGGCGATTTCTTCCTGATCCTGAAAGGCTCCAACGGCAATGACTCTTGTAAACATAAGATCCTGCACTTTTTCATCTGGTTCACCTAAAATGAGATCGCGGTAGGACAGAACCCCTACAAGCTGCTTTTGATCGTTAATGACATATAAATAGTTGATCGATTCTGCAATTTCAGCAAAGCTTTTCAACTTCACAACTGCGTCCTGAACCGTATAGTGCTGAGGAATCCATACGTACCGGTTGGTCATAATCCGGCCTGCTGTCTCAGCAGGATAATTCATGAGAAGCTGGACGGCCTTTGATTCCTCTGCCTCCATGTTTGATAAAAGCTGATCTTTCAGCTCATCATCCATTTCATCAAACAAGTTGGCTAGGTCATCGTTATCCATTTTGTTTGTGACGAAGGTGGCTTTGTCTTTCCCTACTTTTTCAAGCACAATTTCTTGGTACTCGCGCTCAAGCTCACCCATCATTTCCGTCACATCATCGACTGTTAAAAAGCTAAGGAAGCGGCCGCGGTGTTTTTCTGGAAGTTCTTTAAATAAATAGGCCATATCATATGGCTGAAGTTCTTCCATAATGTTTTTGAATTCTTTGCGTTTGCCATCTCTTAACAAAATAATGATTCTTAAAATGAGTTCATCGTACGTAATGTTCTGTATCATCGCTGTTACCTCCCCAAAGTCAGGAGATACCCGAATCCCTTAGAATGTGCGGGGGTCAGGATCTCCTCTGTCTGATGCGTCAATCTGATCTTTTGACATACTCTCTATGTGTCTCGAATCGGGATGATCCATCCCCACACCTCCTTTTCTCATAAAAAAGCACCTTCAACCGAATGAAGGCGCTTTGTAAGCATGACAAAATAAACACTTGCTCCTTCAATCGTAGAGCTTTAGCACTGTATGGCATAGGATAAAATCCAGCTGCATTAAAAATCACCTTATGTCGATGATTTCTGTTGACCCATTGGCGTCTTTGGACATTTTTGGGCAGCAGCGTATCTCCATACAGGAGCCTCACCTAACGAAGTCTCATATTGTTAACACACTGAGATTACAGAAAAAGCGGAATGATGTCAATAAGCAAGATGCCAAGTATTCTTATGTATTCGCTTACTTTTCAAAAAAAGAGCGATGGACAGCTCTTGCCATCGCCCTTTCCTGTCTTTTTATTCCTCTTCCGGCTGATTCATATCCTCTTGGGAGAGGAGATGAAAGGAATCATGCAAAAACAAAGCATATCCTTCTCCATCAGGATGCGGAACGTATTCCGCATAATCCATTGTCTGCTCTTCTTCTTTTTTCTTCATATTCTCTCGCCTCCTTTCCCGTAGTTTGTCCCAATGAAAAAACCTTACACATGAAAGTGTAAGGTTTGATGATGGCTTAATCATCCCATTCTTGCTTCAGGATTTTGCCCGTTTTAGCGGAAATCTCAAAATCAACTTCCTCGCCGCTTGGTGTTGTGATTTCAACTTCATAGATGTACACACCATTTTCTTTATCTAGATCAGAATCGGTGACTGTGCCTTTTACTTTTGCAAGAGCAATTTTTTCAGCTTGTTTTTTCGTGATCTTCACATTCTGTTTCTTTTCTTTGACTGGATCATTCAGCGCTTTTCCAGTTTTTGCATCGACATATACTTTATATTCAAAGCCGCCTTTTTTAATCTCGACCTCATACACCCATTTTCCTTTTTTACGCTCAAGATCCACATCGTCTACATAGCCTTTCACCACTTTTAAGGCTGCTTTTTCAGCTTGTTTCTTTGAAACAAAAGACGATTTCTTTTGCACGACTTGCTCGGCGTTTGCTGTTTGATTTGTATTTTGCGCTTGAAGTGTGAAACCACCTGCGACAAGAGTTCCCGTTAATGCTGTAGCTACTAGTACTTTTTTCATCATGTTCATTTCCTCCTCTTTTTGATTTCTTCTATATCTTAAGAAAACAAGATGATAAAGGAAGGAAAGAAACATGAGAATATCATGAGAAAAGGATTAGTTTTCGTACGTAATGCCCTCAATGTCTCCTGTATAGGCGTTCACAAGTACCTCTGCCTCTCTGCCGTCAGGCAAATCCAGCTCCACCTCAAAAACGAGCATACCGCTGAATGTTTCAAGATCGGCATCATCCACTGTTCCGCCAACTTCTTTGACGGCAATTTGGATCGCTTCCTCGACAGTGATTTTTGTGAGCTTCTTTTCTTTAGAGGTTGGTTTTTTCTTTTCTGCTTCAAGCACCTTGAATGACTGTTTGTCGACCTCGACTTGATACAATTCTTTTTTTGATTGGATGGTAAAAATAAAACGATCTGTCGTCTCTTTTTTTTGAATGACGGTTCCGCTCACCTTTTTTACAGCCGCCTCTTCTGCCTGGAGCTCAGCATTTTTTTCATTCGGCTTCTGATAGCTTTTTAACTGTCTAATTTCTTTCATTTGACCGCTTGAAGAAGATGCAATGATTTGGTAGATGCCATTTGCATTTTCCAGCGTCAATGTATAGTCCTGTTTATGGTTGATTAAATCAATATGAGTAATGTTTCCATTGTAGTCTTTTGCGATCATTTTTTTCATTTCTGCTTCACTTAATATTTTATGATCAATGGTTTGGATCATGAGCATTGCAAAGGCCGCAAGAATTGCAAGACATCCTGCGAGCGCAAGCACCATTTTCGTTTTTCTAGACATGCAGCGCCTCCTTCCTATTTCCTATTTTATAAGGAGGAAATGAGAAATTGATGAGAAAAGACCCATTTATTTCTGAAAAAGAATGGTCATGGCTGTCCCTTCGCCGATACGGCTGTCTACCTTCAGCTCGGCCCCATGTTCTTCTGCAATTTGCTTCGCAATTGAAAGACCAAGACCGGTTCCGCCCGTCTCGCTGTTTCTCGCTTCATCCACACGGAAAAAGCGGTCAAAGATTTTCGGCAGATCATCTTCTTTTATACCGATTCCTTGATCAATCACTGAAATAAACGGCTTGTCTCCTGCCCATCCGCAGGTCACATCAACTGGCTCTCTACTATATTTGACCGCATTATCAATTAAGATGGTCAAAAGCTGTTTGATTTTCTCTTCGTCTCCTTCTGCGATCAGCGGCTGATCTGTCTGCACATGAAATTGAATCGTTCGATTGGTGGCCACCTCAAGTGTATGACATAGCTGCTTGCACAAATGACCAAGATCAACCGGCTTCATATCCAAGTATAACGGCTGACCGTTTTTCGCCAATGTCAGTAATTGATCTGTCAGTCTTTTCATTTTTTTCGCTTCATCATGAATCGCTTGGGAAGATTCTTCTACAACCTCTGGACGTGTTTGCCCCCAGCGTTTTAGTAAATTGCTGTAGCTCATAATGACGGTAATCGGAGTCTTTAATTCATGAGAGGCATCATGCAAAAATTGCTGTTCTTTTTCATAATGCTTCTCGAGAATCTCGGACATTTCATTAAAGGTTTGTCCCATTTGATATAGTTCATCCTTTGAATCGCCTGTTAATTCAATTCGTTTAAACGCCTTCTCTTTCATACTTGCCTTCATGGTACTCGTTATTCTGCTAATCGGCCGGACAATTTGCTTTGTTAACACGTGGCCTGCAAAATAGGAAAGCACAATAAACAAAACGCCGGTTGTGATTAAAATCATTTTTAATAACGCTAAGTTCTCTTCCGTATTTTCGATTTCTTCATATACTTGAAGCGACATAATCTCACCATTTGTCCAAATGACCGGAATAGCAGCGAACGCAACCATATGCTTATTGTATTCTTTGATTTCAGCCGTCTGGCCAGATTCGTATGTAAAAGGCAGTGAGCTAAACGTTGATTCCTTTGTGACAGTCAGTTTTGACTCTCCCGATTCTGTCACGACACGGATCATGCCATTTTGAGGCAGGTACGCCTTCAGCAGCTCCGAGGACGGAAGACCCTCTTCCTCTGATTTTTTTAAAGCAATGGCAATATTTTCAGCCACCTCAGACAAACGGGACATATCTTTTTGCGTCAAGGTCATCGAAAAAATAAAATAAATGGCTGTATGAAACAAGAGCACCATTAAAAACAAAGACAACGACGTATAAAGCTGAATCTTATTTTTTAATCTCATTCTTTATCCTTTCATCACATAACCCACACCTCTCACTGTGTGAATCAGCTGTTTTTCGAATGGGTAATCGATTTTTTTCCTTAAATAACGGATATAGACATCTACCACGTTTGTATCACCAAAATAATCAAAACCCCAAACCGCTGTTAAAAGCTGATCTCTTGTGAGCACTTGCTGCTGATGGTTCAGTAAGTGGACAAGCAGGTCATATTCTCTCGGCGTGAGTTCAAGCATTTGCCCAGCCCTTTGTATTTCTCTTGTTTTCTCGTTGACCGTTAAATCTGCTATGCTCAGCTCTGTCTCCTTTTCTTCTTGTGCATGTATATTCAGTCTTAGCTGCGCGCGAATTCGTGCTAATAATTCTTCTATGTCAAAAGGTTTTGTTATATAATCATTCGCCCCAAGATCGAGCCCGCTTACTTTATCAGGGACACTTCCCCTTGCTGTAATCAAAATAATGGGTGTCGCTGTATTTGTCTTTCGAACCCTTCTCAGCACTTCAAGACCGCTTAACTCTGGAAGCATAACGTCAAGCAGCACCAAATCAAAGCTGTCTTCTTCAAGAGCCTGAAGGCCGGCCATTCCTGTCTCTTTGACTGTCACCTCATATCCTTCATATTCAAGTTCAAGTGACAGCACCCTTGCGATTTTCTTTTCATCTTCGACTACGAGTATCTTCCCTTTGTTCATCTCTATCTCTCCTATCTGAAAGGCAAGCTTGTCTTTCCATTATTATATGTTGCCTTTCTCATTTGGAACAGTCACAATCTTCACATCTATTTTTTCATAAAAGAAGAAATATATTGAATGAAGTTGTTTTTTAACACAGTAACCGCACATCAATTGAAAGGAAAATAAAACGGCTAACCACTCAAAAAAAGACCTCATCTTGAGGCCTGTTGATTACTTTTTTATAGGTCTGCTGACAAAGAGCTGATCTACTGAAGTTCCTAAAACAAAAGCTATGTCAAAAGCTAATTGCAAAGTGGGGTCATATTTATCATTTTCGATCGCATTAATGGTTTGTCTCGACACCTTACAAAGTTTAGCTAATTCTTCTTGAGACAATTTATTAGATTTTCTTAGCTCTCTAATATGATTCTGCATTTAATCACCATATTTTTTTCTGTAAATGAGGAATGTGAATACATATATGATTGAAACCACAGACAGGAACGCGATAGGTGAAATCCCAATCCCCTGATTTGAGTTCCCTTGAATCGTTAGAAAGATATTTTGTGCGACTTCTAATAAAAGCATACCAAAAACCACAATAAACGCATAAGATTGAGCTTTCGAGTAAATAAATCTCTTTCGTTCATCACCCTTTTGAATCATCGAAGTGATCAAAATGAACAATCCGATCAATAATATTATAACTGAATAGACAACCTTTACGTAATCCAATCTTTAGTCCCCTTTCAAATAAAATGTCAAATACTCTTTACATTTATAATCATAGCATTAGTCCCTTAAATGTCAAATACTTTTTACATTTCTTATTCTTTATAAAGTTATCATTGAAAAGCAATAATCTGCTCTCATGGTTTATCTATTTTCTTCTCTTCTTTCATCTATTGATTCTTTTTCAATCTCCCTATTTTAGTTCTATTCACCCATTTTCATCTGTACAGGTGCAACCTCACTATGCAGCATTTCCTTCTTTTTCATATGATATCAAGAGTTTTCTTCAAAAGGTGAGCTCTTTCGTCAATAAGTGAGGAGAACTGCACTTTTGATAATAGATTGATTATTTGAAAAATTATTACAATTGACCCTTTCCGATCAAAAGTTTCTTTTATACAATAACATTACGCAGCCTGAATCTACTTTGAAAACAAAATAAGGAGGGCTTTCTTATGAAAGGTGAAATTCGCTTAATTCCGTATGAAGTAAAAGCCAATGTGATGGAAGCGAAAGAGACGCCGGAAAGTATTCAGGAGATTAAAGCACCCGAACTTTGGTCAAGTGGCTTCAAAGGAAAAGGCATAACCATTGCTGTCCTTGATACAGGCTGTGACACAGAGCATCCCGACTTAAAAGATCAGATTATCGGAGGAAAGAACTTTACCGACGATGACAATGGAGATGCTGAAAATGTCAAAGACTACAATGGGCATGGTACCCATGTAGCAGGAACGATTGCCGCAACAAATCAAAATGGCGGAATTTTAGGGGTTGCCCCTGAAGCCAAGCTGCTCATCGTGAAAGTTCTTGGCGGTGAAAATGGCAGCGGAAAATATGAATGGATCATTGATGGCATCAACTATGCTGCAGAGCAGAAAGTTGATATTATCTCCATGTCTCTCGGTGGTCCAAGCAATGAGCCAGCCCTGCAGGAAGCCATTCAAAATGCGGTAGAAAGCGGTGTGCTTGTTGTATGCGCAGCAGGAAATGAAGGGGACGGGGACGAGCGTACGGAAGAGTTCTCCTACCCAGCAGCATACAATGAGGTCATTGCCGTCGGTTCTGTTTCCCTTGCTAGAGAATCCTCTGAATTTTCTAATGCCAATAAAGAAATCGACCTCGTCGCTCCAGGAGAAGACATTTTATCCACTCTCCCTAATCATAAATATGGCAGGCTCACAGGGACTTCAATGGCTGCCCCTCACGTAAGCGGTGCACTAGCCATTATCAAAAATGCCGAAGAAGAAGCGTTCCAGCGCAAGCTGACAGAGCCTGAGATCTATGCTCAGCTTGTCAGAAGAACCCTTCCATTAAAACAGTCGAAAGCCCTTGTAGGGAATGGATTTTTATATTTAACTGCGCCTGATGTCCTTTTAGAAAAAACATTGGAAGCAGATCTTTTATCTCTATAGCTTAAATAGAGGTCCTGAGAAAAGTAAGAATTTTCTCAGGATTTTTTTAATTAAAATTATTCAAAATTTACTTTGACGAAATGAAGTGAACGTTATATAATCGAACACAATAAATTCATAGTTTGAGAGTCGGTAATTCGATTACACGTCGAATTTTAATTGGGAAGACCGGTGTAAATCCGGCGCGGTCCCGCCACTGTGAGTGAGGAGAGCTTTTCTCAGTAATCCACTGTCATTAAGATGGGAAGGATGAAAAGCTTGCAGATTCACCAGCCAGGATACCAGCCGCTCTATCACATCAAACCCCCTACGGTTGATAGGAGATGTCGGAAAAGCGTCAGTGATACTCACGCCTTATTTCGCACACACATTTTGTCTTTTAAACCAGACATTTACCTCATCAATCTTGATCATGAGCGTAAATGTCTTTTTATATTTAGAGGAGGAATTGGAATTGACAATTGTTAAAACAAGTAATCTAGGCTTTCCGCGAATTGGTTTAAACAGAGAATGGAAAAAAGCACTTGAGTCTTACTGGAAAGGTCAAACAGACCGCGAAACCCTCTTAGGCACACTGGATGAACAATTTTTAACTGCCATTAAAACACAAATCGATCAACAAATTGATGTTGTACCTTCTGGAGACTTTACCTTCTATGATCACGTACTGGATACTGCTGTTATGTTCAATTGGATTCCAGAGCGCTTCCGCAGCTTAAAAGACCCGCTAGATACATACTTCGCGATGGCAAGAGGAACAAAAGATGCCGTCTCAAGTGAAATGACAAAATGGTTTAATACAAACTATCACTACATCGTTCCAGAATACGAAAAAAGCACAGAATTTAAACTCACACACAACAAACCGCTTGAAGCTTACGAAAAGGTGAAAAAGGCATTTGGTGTTGAAACAAAACCGGTTGTACTCGGTCTTTATACATTTGTCTCACTTTCTAAAGGTTATGAAGCAAATGAAGTGAAAGAAATCCAGCAGCGTCTAGTGCCGCTTTATACGCAGCTTTTAAAAGAACTTGAAGAAGCCGGCGTCAAATGGGTTCAAATTGATGAACCTGCACTTGTCACAGCTTCAAGTGAAGACGTAAAATCCGTAAAAGAAATTTATCAAACGATCAAAGAAGCCGTACCTGGCTTGAACATTCTTCTTCAAACCTACTTTGATTCAGTAGATGCGTATGAAGAGCTTGTCACATATCCTGTTGAAGCAATCGGTCTTGATTTTGTCCATGATCAAGGGCGCAACCTGGATCAAGTGAAAAAGCACGGCTTCCCGAAAGATAAAATTTTAGCAGCTGGCATCATTGATGGAAGAAATATTTGGAGATCAGATCTTGGGGAAAGATTATCCTTTATTTCTGAAGTCATTGCTGAAGCACAGCCGAAAGAAGTGTGGCTGCAGCCATCAAGCAGCTTACTGCATGTACCAGTTGCCAAGCACCCAAGTGAACAGCTTGAAGAAAAACTATTAAACGGACTGTCTTATGCCACTGAAAAGCTGGCTGAATTGACATTATTAAAAGAAGGTTTAACAAAAGGAGCAGCTGCCATTGATGCCGACATTAACGAAGCAGCACAAGCACTTCTTACCTTAAAAGAGTTCGCAAAAGGAACAAATGCGGATCTAACAGCGGAACGTAACAATCTTTCATCGAAAGATTTTAAACGTCCAGTTGCCTTTGAAGAACGCCTTCGTATCCAAAACGAATCTCTTGAGCTCCCGCTTCTTCCAACCACAACGATTGGAAGCTTCCCGCAGTCTGCTGAAGTGCGCAGTGCTCGTCAAAAGTGGCGCAAAAATGAGTGGACAGATGCAGAGTATGATGAATTTATTAAGAAAGAAACAAAACGATGGATTGATATTCAAGAAGAAATTGGCCTGGATGTGCTCGTACATGGAGAATTTGAACGGACAGACATGGTTGAATACTTCGGTGAAAAGCTAGCAGGATTTGCCTTTACAAAATTTGCTTGGGTACAATCCTATGGATCACGCTGCGTGAAACCGCCAATCATTTATGGAGATGTAGAGTTTACAGAGCCAATGACAGTGAAAGAGACAGTTTACGCACAAAGTTTAACAGAGAAAAAAGTCAAAGGAATGCTGACAGGACCTGTTACCATCTTAAACTGGTCTTTCCCAAGAACGGATATCTCTCGAAAAGACATTGCTTTCCAAATCGCTTTCGCTTTGCGTAAAGAGGTAGAAGCTTTAGAGGCAGCTGGTATTCAAGTGATCCAAGTGGATGAGCCTGCGCTAAGAGAAGGACTTCCGCTCAAAGAAAGTGATTGGGCAGAATATTTAAACTGGGCAGCAGAGTCATTCCGTTTATCCACATCATCCGTTCAAAATGACACACAAATTCATACACATATGTGCTACAGTAACTTCGAAGATATTGTCGATACGATCGAAGACTTGGATGCTGACGTGATTACAATTGAACATTCACGCAGTCATGGCGGATTCCTCGATTACTTAGAAAAGCACCCGTATTTGAAAGGACTTGGACTAGGCGTTTATGACATCCATAGCCCGCGCGTTCCATCTGTTGAAGAAATGAGCGAAATCATTGATGATGCGCTAAACGTTTGTCCAACAGATCGTTTCTGGGTGAATCCGGATTGTGGGCTAAAAACTAGACAAGAGCCTGAAACCATTGCTGCTTTGAAAAACATGGTCACAGCTGCTGAAGTCGCTCGTAAAAAGCTGGCGCAGCACGCATAATTGAATGCCTCTCCCCTGCTGATGTGGCAGGGGTTTTTTTATGTGCAAATTGGCCTGTTCGATCTTCTACTATGAAGATTTCTTTTCTAGCATGATTCGTTTATACTAGAGAAGTCAGTCGAACAAAGGGAGGAAGACAATGAATCACGAAGATTTTTTACAACGCGCAATTGATCTTGCAGTAGAAGGAGTCAATAGTGGTACGGGCGGCCCTTTTGGAGCAGTCATTGTCAAGGATGGTCAGATTATTGCAGAGGGAAGCAACAATGTGACAACGAGTAATGACCCTACCGCACATGCAGAAGTCACAGCCATTCGAAATGCATGCCAAACTCTACATACATACCAATTAGAAGATTGCACTCTATACACAAGCTGCGAGCCTTGTCCGATGTGCCTTGGCGCTATTTACTGGGCTAGACCAAAAGCGGTGTATTTTGCTGCTGGACATCAGGATGCAGCGGATGCTGGTTTTGATGACTCGTTTATTTATGAAGAAATCAACAAAGAATACGAATCAAGAAATATACCATTTTACAAGCTGACACCTCAAAAAACCCTTGCGCCATTTGAAGCATGGGAAGCATACGATAAAAAGAAAGAATATTAAAAAAAGACACCTGCTCGTAAGCAGGTGTTGCGAATTGTTGACAAAGGGCTAAAATGGTTTTTATTTTAGCCCTTTGTCTTCTATTCAGCGTGATAGAAAACCTTTGCAGTCTAGGAAGGGCGAGCACCGGAGCGGAGCGAATTCGACATTCATGAGCACCGGAGCGCAGACCTGACAAAGAATGCGAGGGTTTGTCTACACGCTGAGATACCTGCTCGTAAGCAGGTGTCTTCTACTATTACTCCGCCACTTCAAGCTCTACTTCAATGTTCCCTCTTGTTGCTTTTGAATATGGACAGAATTCATGTGCAGCATGGACAAGCTCTTTCACTTTGTCATGATCATGACCTTTCGCAGAGACAATCAGCTTTACGCCAAGCTTAAAGCCGCCGTCGCTTTCATCTTTTAAAAGACTGACATGTCCTTCTACTTCTGATTCAATTTCTATCCCTTGCTTCTTGGCTACCTGTTCAAGTGCTCCTCCGAAACAAGCTGCATAGCCTGCTGCAAATAATTGCTCTGGGTTTGTACCAGTCTCTCCATCTTTCTTTGCGTTAGGCATGACAATGTTATGATCGAGCACACCATCTTCTGAACGAACATGTCCAGCTCTTCCATGCTGCGCCTTTACTTTTGCTGTGAATAATGGTTTCATCTTCATCTCCTCCTTTATCTATTGATCCTTTTCACGTTCTATTCATTTCTCAAACATTTATCGCACATTGAACAATTTTTCATTTTTCGTCTGTATTTATTTTAAAAAGGAAGAAAATCTTATACAATGATAAGTATGACAAAAAATAGTTGGTGACTGACATGACAAATGAATTTGAACATATGAAGCTGGAAAATCAGCTTTGTTTCTTGTTATATGCAAGTTCACGAGAGATGACGAAGCAGTATAAACCGTTATTAGAAGAATTAAACATTACGTATCCGCAATATTTGGCACTGCTTTTATTGTGGGAGCATGGAACATTAAATGTGAAAACGATGGGAGAACTTCTCTATTTAGACTCCGGTACACTCACACCCATGCTGAAACGAATGGAGCAAAACGGACTCATTATCCGAGAACGCTCGAAAGAGGATGAGCGGTCTGTGCAAATTCGTTTAACGGAATATGGAGAACAGCTAAAAGAAAAGGCTACTGCAATTCCGTCTCACATGCTGACTGGGACAGGCAGATCAGAAGAAGAGCTAAAAATACTGCGCGCCTCTTTACATGAGCTTTTGCAAAATTTAACACAACCAAAAGGCTGAGGGAACGATCCCCTCAGCCTTTTATTGATGTCTAATTATTGTGCGACAGCTACTAGTTCTACTTCGATATTTCCTTGAGTTGCTTTTGAATATGGACATACACCGTGTGCTTTATGAACAAGTTCTTCTAATGCTGACTGCTCAATTCCAGTTCCCTTTACTTCTAATTGAACGCCTAGTTTGAAGCCGCCATCTGAACTGTCTTTTAATAAGCTGACATGTGCTGTTACTTCACTTTCAAAACGGATACGCTCTTGTCTTGCTACCATTTGAAGGGCAGAATCAAAACATGCAGAGTAGCCTGCTGCGAATAATTGCTCTGGATTTGTTGCTTTTTCAAGTTTTTTTGCTCTTGGTGTTCCAGGCATTGCTACATCATGCTCTAGTACACCATCTGTTGAAACAACCTTTCCTTCTCTTCCTCCGACAGCTGATACCGTTGCTGTAAATAAAACGTCTGACATGAATATAACCCTCTTTCTCTCCAATAATATTTTCTACAATTAAATTGTACACAATTTAAATTGCGGAGTCAATCAATAAATACTCTTTTTTAAGTTTTCCTCGCTTAACCCTTTTTATGAGCATGTCCCAAAATTGTTAGACATAAAAAAAGCCCTTTAACAAGGGCTTTTAGATCGTGTCATGCTGTGGATTCGGTTGTTCTAGCGTATGGTTTCTGTTATCTGGATCGGCATTTGCTGCTGCCAGCCACAATGCCATGATGGTGATGCTTGTACAGACGACTGCCCATTTTTTAAAATTCATATAAACAATCCCCTCTCTGAATATAGATTCGAGCATGTTCCGCTTCCCCATAGAACATGGAAGATTTTTCATAATCCCCCATTTCATTATAATACTTTGCGGTATCTAATGCCAGCTCCTCTATATCAGGATATGCATAGGCAGACTCTAAAAAATGGAAAATTCGTTTCATATGCTCCGCATCTTGTCTTAAATACAAAGCTTCTAGAAATATGGTTTTCTGAATATGAATGTCATCTTGAAGAGCTTCTGCTCGCTTCATACATTCTTCTCTGTAGTGTAATGCTTCTTCGTGTTTTCCTTGTTTGTATAATATCTGAGCGGCTGTATAAAGAGGGTCTATAGATCGACGAAGATGATCGGATTGATTTTGATCAAATAACGAGATGGATTCTTTCATTAATTCGAGTGCGCGGTCCAAGTCTCCCATTCGGTAATAACTGTTGCCCATATTAAATAAAGAGGAGGCAATAAAACGCACATTCTGAAACTCTCTTGATCTCGCAAGTGCTCTTTCGAGATGTGGTAATGCTTTTTCATGCCTTCTCATATCATCGTAGTTACCGGCCACAATAAATTGACACTGAATGGTGCGAAGCGCATACAGTTCATGCTGAACATAAACATCCAGCGCTAGTTTAGCATGGTGCATCGAGATATGTGTTTGTTTCATGTGGTAATATATTTCTGACATTTTAAAATGAAATTCCGCACGTTCAATATCATCTGATACAAAAGAAAGCTTATGCTCTGCCTTTTGATAAGACGATATGGCAGCAATATACTCCCTCCGTCCGAATTCATACATGCCTCTGAAAAAATGATAGTAGTATTCAAGCATGCCTGTGACATGCGTTTGATGCTCATCTATTTCTTTCGAAAGCTCGGAAAAGTTGGCGCGAAGCTTTCCTTCCTTTAATGGCTTTAAATAATCGAGCATGACCTCATGCCGAAATTCCATTAAAGAAAAATAGAGAAGCAAATTCTGATCTTCTTCCATTGAATCAAGAGAGGTGCGAATTTCCTGTTTTAACTGTTCTGCTTGTTCTGAATCAAATCTGCGGATTAATTCATACCACTTGTTGATTTTCACTCCAATATCCGAAGAGGGAATGATTTTCGCCATACGTTGCCTTCTCCAATCTTCTCAAAATATAAAACATTACCATATTTTATCATACTTGACCGAAGAAATACAAAAATGAAAGGAAAAAGAGAGCCTGTTGTCACAAGACTCTCTTTTGAATTCGTTATTCTCTTATTTGTCCTTGACCACGAATGACAAATTTTTCAGACGTTAAGGCTGGCAGACCCATTGGCCCTCTTGCATGAAGTTTTTGTGTACTAATACCTATTTCCGCTCCATAGCCAAATTCAAAGCCATCTGTGAAACGAGTAGAGGCATTATGATAAACAGCGGCAGCATCGACAGCTGTTAAGAAAAGGGCTGCATGTTCATCATTTTCTGTAATGATCGCTTCAGAGTGCTTAGAGCTATATGTTTGAATATGCTGAATCGCTTCTTCTATGTTTTTTACTATTTTAATGCTGACAATCGGTGCTAAAAACTCCGTTGCATAGTCCTCAGTTGTCGCTAATGCAGCACTAGGAGCAAGCGCGCAAACGGCTTCATCACCGCGTATTTCTACCCCATTTGATTGAAGGGCTTTAAATAACGAAGCACCGTATGTTTTTGCCCATGTTTCATGAATGACAATGCTCTCAATCGCATTACAAACAGATGGTCTTTGGGTTTTGGCATTCAGCACAATCCGCTCAGCCATTTCGTTTTTCGCTGTTTCATCAATGTAGATATGACAATTTCCTGCACCTGTCTCAAGCACCGGCACAGTAGACTCTCTCACTACAAGATCAATTAAATTCTTCCCGCCGCGCGGAATGAGGACATCGAGGTATTCATTTAAGGTGAACAGCGTTTTCGCCGTTTCACGGCCAGTATCTTCAATCAATTGCACACTGTCTACTGGAATATCCGTCGTATGAAGCGCTTCATGAATCACCTTTACAATCGCTTTATTACTATGAATAGCAGATGAGCTTCCGCGCAGAATCACAGCATTGCCAGTTTTCAAGCAAAGGGTCGCAGCATCGACTGTCACATTTGGTCTTGCTTCATAAATCATGCCAACCGTTCCAAGCGGTACACGGACCTTTTCGATGAATAGACCGTTTTCTTTTTGAATGGTTTCTAACGTTTCACCAATTGGATCTTTTAGCTTAATGAGTTGAAAGGTCGCGTCTGCAATGGCTTCAATTCTCTCTTCCGTGAGTGTGATCCGGTCAATGACAGATGACGTGAACTGCTTTTCCTCAGCCGCTTGGACATCCTTTTGGTTCTCCTCTATTAAATAAGCTGAAGATGCTTTTAGTGCACTCGCAATGGCGTGCAGGGCAGCATTTTTTTGTTCCGTCGTTTTTAGAAGCAGCTGATCTTTAGCTACACTTGCTTTTTTTGCTTTTTCAAGAACTTCATTCATCGTATTCCCTCCTCAGTTTTGTACATGCTGTACCCAGTGATCTCGGTGTATGACCTCAGGCTTCTCTTTTGAAAGCTCGTCACTTCGCATTCCTTTAATGCCAAGAAGCTCATCGGATGCGTACAAGGTTTGTCCCTTACCAACTAATCCGTTTGGCCCGACGACTTCTACAACCTCTCCTTTAGAAAAGTCACCAGCGACATCAATGACTCCTGCCGGAAGAAGACTTCTGCCATTATGCAAAATCGCCGCTTCCGCTCCTGCATCAATCATGATCTTTCCAGAGACCGGTGAGTGGAATTGAATCCATTGACGGCGGTTGTTCACGGCTGATAAATCCTGTTCACCGATATACGTTCCGTCACCTTGACCCGCAAGAATGCGAAGCAGTTTGTTTTCCCCAGTGCCTGTACCAATGAAGACTTTCACACCAAGTGAAAGTGCCGTTTGTGCAGCAGACAGCTTCGATTTCATTCCGCCTGTTCCAACCTTTGAACCAGTGCTCTTTGCATATGAAAACAATTCTTCTGAAATGTGAGTCAGGACATCAAACCGCTTCGCCTCAGGATGCTCATTTGGATTTGCATCATAAATGCCATTGATGTCTGTTAATATGATCAATTGGTCTGCATGGATTAATCCACTGACAAGAGCTGACAGCATGTCATTATCCCCAAAGGTAAGCTCCTCGATGGAAACTGAATCATTTTCGTTTATGATCGGCAAAATCTTTCTTTCCAGCAGCTCCATCATCGTTGCGTAAGCATTTCGATATCTTGTTCGATCTGAAAAGTCATTACGTGTTAAAAGCATTTGAGCAGGTGTCATCTGAAACTGTGAAAAAAGCTCTGTATATTTTTGCATTAACAAGCCCTGACCAACGGCAGCGGCTGCCTGTTTCCCCTTTAAGGTCACAGGTCTTGATGGATAGCCTAGGCTTCCAAATCCTGCCGCAACGGCTCCTGATGAAATTAAAATGATTTCATGCCCTGCTTCTTTGAGCTTTGCTATGGCTCTTACATGATCCTGCATCTTTTGTTCATCAATCGCTCCTTTTTGCTCTGTTAATGAACTGCTGCCAATTTTTATGACGATCCTTTGCTTTTTCATCCTTGATTCCCTCCGCTATACCTTTAGGCACAAAAAAATCCCTTTTTCTCCTTATGTAAAGGACGAAAAGGGATTTTCCGTGGTACCACCTTCATTGAATAAGCATGCGACATGCTTATTCCACTCAACTCCTGTAACGCCAGGCACGCGCTTAGATTTTTCCTCTAAGGCTCAAAGGGCAGGTTCAGCAGCTGTCTGCGGCAAATGTTTCAGCATATCATTTGCTCTCTTTACGCATCAGTTCCTGCTTACTATTCCTTTTCAACGCTCATTAATTTTTTTATATTATCACCAATTGCTAAAGAAAAGTCAAGCGGTCAATTAAAGACAATCGTTTTATTCTCATGAACAATAATTCGATCTTCCAAGTGCCATTTGACAGCACGTGCAAGCACACTGCGCTCAATTGTCCGGCCAATATTTTTTAGAGCTTCCGCATCATCCCGGTGATCTACACGCTCAATATCTTGTTCAATGATCGGTCCTTCGTCTAAATCATTGGTCACATAATGAGAAGTCGCACCAATTAATTTGACTCCCCGCTCATATGCCCGCTTGTATGGGTTTGCACCAATAAACGCTGGCAGGAAGGAATGATGAATATTAATGATTTTATTCGGATGCTCTTCAATAAATTTAGGCGTTAAAATTTGCATGTATCGAGCAAGCACAACGGCATCAATGTCGTACTTTTCTAATAGAGCAAGCTGCTGTTTTTCTGCCTCTTGACGAATGTCTTTATTCGCCTTCACAAAATGGAATGGGATGCCGAGTGCTTCGACCGTATCCTTTGCCGTTTCATGATTGCTGATCACAACTGCGATTTCAGCCATTAAATTTCCGCTTTGCCATTCCCATAGAAGTTCATTTAAACAATGAAGCTCTTTCGATACAAAGATCGCCAGCTTTTTCAGATCACTTGCACGTGACATGCTCCATGTCATTTGAAATGATGCGGCAATTGGCTCAAAGCTATTTTTCAACTGATCTAAGTTGGCCGAAATGTCTTTCCAATCAAATTCAATTCTTAAAAAGAACCGGCCGCTTTCATGATCTGTTGTATATTGGCTGGATTCAATGATGTTCGCTCCGTGCTCAAATAAAAAGGAAGAAACAGCTGATACAATACCAGGCTGATCCGGGCAGCTGACAAGCAGTCTGCCTTTTTGCTCGTGCTTTTGTCTGTGTAATTCAAGTTTCTCTGTAATCAATGTTCTCATGTATCATGACCTCATTTACGTTTTCATTCTAATGAAATATTATACTGGACTGGAAAGAGAAAAAGCAATGAAGAGCCCCTTTTTTATTGAATATTCATTCAATTCTGCACGTAGCGTGATATAATGTGAGGAGACCTTTTATCACAAAAGGAGTGATGGAGATGAAAAGCATGACTTTGTTTGGTAAAGTGAGCTTTTGGGTCGGCATCATATGTCTGATCACAGGTATTTATCTATTTATGACCGGTGAAAGACTCATTCCTTTGCTCACATTTGGTGTCTGTTTTCTGCTAGTGAGTCAGCTTTACCGCAAAAATGAAAACGATTCCAATCATCATTCGATGTAATAAAAAAGGCTGGCAGACAGATGCCAGCCCTTTTCTTATTCAATAATCTTTAACCCGACCGCCGCAGATAAAATCAGTGCGATAAAGAAAATACGTTTTGCGTCTTTCGACTCACCATAAAAGAGCATGCCGACAATGGCTCCTCCAGCAGCTCCAATACCTGTCCAAATGGCGTACGCCGTTCCCATCGGAATTGTATTCATCGCAAGAGAGAGCATGAGAAAGGACAGCGAAAATCCAGCTGCAATAAATAAAATCCATTTGACATGCCGGTCTTTCTGGAATTGATTCATCATGGTGACACAAAGCATTTCTAAAATGCCTGCCCCAATGAGTAAAAGCCAGCTCATGATTCAGTCTCTCCTTTCTTTTCTCCTGTGGTCAGCTTGAGCCCTAATACACCGCTTAAAAGCACCATGATTAAAAGTAATTTCACTAGCTGTACCGGCTCCCCCATGACCATACCTACTATGACAGTACCTGCTGTCCCAAGTCCGGTAAAAACGGCATAAAGTGTGCCAACTGGCAGTACAGTCGTAGCTTTCAGTAGTAAATAAAAGCTGACGACAATACAAACGATGGTTGCGACCCATTCCAATAAAGAGTCAGCATATTTCAATCCCATCACCCAGCCGACTTCAAAGATCGCCGCAATCAAGACATTTCCCCATTTCATTAGATCCCTTCCTTTCTGAACGATTCCAACCAACAAAAAAAAGCCTGGAAATCGATCGTTTGATCAAATCTCCCGGGCTTTTATCCCTCCGTGTCATATGGTCTATTGTCTAGACCCTATGTGTTTTCTCTCGGTCCAGACTGCGCCACCCGCACGGAACCCTAGAAAACCAATTCATGATAAGCAGATCTGACTTAGAGCAGATTCTGTGTCAAAATTGTATCACACCCCTAAATACTGGTCTATCACTTTGCTTTCCTCAGGCAAATATACTTGTTCATTTTTCGAAAGAATTTTTATGGGACCGCCGTATACTAAGTGTTAGAAACAGGTTAACTGATCAAGAAGATTTACAGGCTGTTTCGCTGCGGACTGAAGGGAAATGAGCGTATATGACAATCAATTTATTTTTTATGACATTGACGATCAAGCGTAAATACAAGGACATGGAGACCGTACTTTACGAACAAGAAGTTGAAGCATTTTATGAAGAAATGAAACAGAAGCAGCTAAAGTATATGAACTAAAACAGGAGGAGATCGACATATTTATCATGCTTGCATACGAGAAAGAAGTTTCCTTAAAGCGCGGGTACGGCAACGATCACATCGCTGATATAATGAAATAAGATTGATGTGATGAACGATCAACTTTAGAATGCTGAAAAACATTTTATAGAAAATCAAGAGGTGGATTCATATGATGATGACCGATGAACAAAAACATGAATTTTATCAAGCACTTGTTGACAAGAATCCGCAATATGACGGCACATTCTTTGCCTGTATTAAGACAACCGGCATCTTCTGTCATGCCACATGTACGGCCAGAAAGCCAAAATATGAAAACTGTGAGTTTTTCTTTACAGCGGAGGAGGCACTGCTGGCAGGGTATCGCCCATGCAAACGCTGCACACCATTAACATACCCTAACAGCATTCCTGAAGAAGTCAAAACACTCGTTTCAGCAGTAGAAAAAAATCCTGAGAAACGCTGGAAGGAAGAGGACTTCCGTCAATTAGGGATTCACTCTGCCACAGCTCGAAGAAAGTTTAAAGACATTTACGGCATGACCTTTGTTCAATATGCAAGATCACGCCGAATGGGACTTGCCTTTAAAGAAATTTTGAACGGAAAAAAAGTAATTGATCAGCAGGTCACCTTCGGCTATGAATCTTCAAGCGCCTTCAATGATGCATTTACGAAAATCATGGGAAATCCCCCTAAAAAAGCGCAGATTCACATTCTCTATGCTAATTTTATTTCCACACCGATCGGGCGGATGATCAGCGTGACAGATGCCACACATGTGTATTTACTGGAGTTTATGGACAGGCGGGGACTCGAAAAAGAAATTGAAACATTAAGAAAGAAGCATCATGCCCGCATTTTAGTTGGAGAAACAAACGTCCATCAGCAATTAGCAAAGGAATTGGCCTTATATTTTGAGAAAAAGCTGACAAAGTTTACTGTACCCCTTTCCTTACATGGCACCCCTTTTCAAATGAAGGTGTGGGAGCAGCTCTCACTCATTCCATCAGGGCAAACGAGATCCTATCGTGATCTAGCCACAATACTGGGCGATCCACATTTGGTTCGTGCCGTTGGTAATGCAAATGGTGCGAATCAATTGGCGATTATCATTCCTTGCCACCGCGTGATTCAAACAAATGGTGAACTTGGAGGCTACGGCGGGGGGATTGAACGGAAGAAATATTTGCTTCATTTAGAACAGCGTGAATAAAAGAGAAAACGGCTCTGCTTATTCGGTGAGCGAGCCGTTTTCTCCGTTACGGGTGATGCTGTATACATCAATGATTTGGTCCCATTTTGAAATGGTTTTTTCTTTTTTCATGCCCATTTTTAAAGCAACCTTCACCGACGCTTCATTCTCAGGACGTATTAAGCTGATCATCCGTCTGACCTTCATTTCTTCAAATCCATAGGTGAGACAGCCTTTTGCAGCCTCAGCAGCATAGCCATTCCCCCACGCCGCTTTCTTTAGCATATACCCGATCTCAAGCTCGGTTTGCCCTTCAATGTTTTGCAGGACAATTCCGCTTTGTCCAAGTCGTTCATTTGTTTCTTTATCTTCAATGATCCATAGCGAGGTGTGGTACGTGCGGTCATTTTTTTGATTCCATGCAATCCACTCTTTTGTCTGCTGTTCATCCTTCAAAGAAGGATAATACTTCATCACTTCTTCGTCTTGAAACAGCTCGTCATATAAAAATGACGCATCATGTTCATTCATCGTTCTCAGTTTCAGGCGCTCTGTTTCAAATACTGTTCTTGTTTGAACTGTCATTGATGACCCTCCCTTTTTTTACTTGCTAAAAATATCTCCGAACAAACCATTTGAATCTGGGGCAAAGTAATGGAAGCCCGCACCGGTTAAACTAGCAGCCAGCGCTGTCCACATCATTAAGCTCACGGTCATCCACACCGCGACTTGCTTTCTTTTCGTTCCAAAGCTCATGCACATCAAGGCGGCTAAATGACTTCCGATGATAAAAGGACCAATGAGCGCTAATCCAGGCAGACCGTATCGTTCCCAAATTTTTCTCGCCCGCAGCTGCTTTTTCTCTCCTTTTTCATCACCTTTCTCTTCTTTTCTCTTTAACCACCATGCTTTAAACCGGTCCACAAACACAATGAGAAACAAGACTGTGAGAAAGTTGCCGATGAATCCAATCACAGCTGTTGTCACAGGATGCAGTCCACTTAAGATTGCGAATGGAACGACACCAATCACTTCAAAAAAAGGCAAAGCAGCCAATACAAAAACGAGTACATATCCCCATACGATATCCAAAAACAGAACCCCTTTTCATTTTTGTCCTCTCCCCATTGTAATGAAAAACACAATTCCATTTCTACATTTTTTTAGAAAAAGAAAAGCACATCGGATCGGATGTGCTCAGTTTACATTCGTATTTTCATTTTTCTTATTTGCCCGGCGCAGGACAATGAGCATAAGTCCTATTAAAATCACAATAGACAGCAGGCTTTGCAGTAAAATCACACTTGGTGACGTCCAGCCAATCCATTCGAATATGAGCTGCGGTCCGAAAAAGATGAGCGGAATCAATGAAACGACATTCGCCTTTAAGATTGCATTGAATACAACGATACATAGCAACATAAGCAGAATGACGCCCCATCTTTGTCCTGAAGTAAGTACAAGTAATGGCGTGCCAAGTTTTTGATCCAAAAGTTTGATTGTCACCATTGCTGTCAGCTGAAAAATTCCTAATATCCAAAAGTAGAGAAATACCCGGCTGCTTGTTTGAAAGGCGGTCGCTCTAAACATCACAATGATCATGATCACATTGGCCACTAAAACGATTGGATATCCAATCAAAGCAAACCAAGAATATGATAAGTTTTGACTGATTGCATCTGCTAACATCATGTAAAAAAGTGACCCAATCAAAAAAGCACTGACAAACGGCACCCAGTCTTTATGATTTCCTGACAGCTCTTTTGAGAGTTCATCTGCATAGCTCCGCGGATCTCCGCCGAACACATCCTCTCCTGTTTTGCCGTCTTTTTCAGCCTCAACCGCATGTGTGGTCAGTTCGTCCATCAGCTCATCAATCTCATCCTGATTTTTTCCCTTTGATATGAGATAAAGTTGCAGCTCTAGTAAAATGTGTCGTGTTTCTTTTGATACCATAATCTCACTTCCCTTTTTGTAATAAGCGGTTTACATTATTTGAAAGCTCATCCCAGCGGGCAATAAACTCTGTGAGCGCTAGTTCACCCGCTTGTGTGAGCGTATAGTATTTCCTTTTCGGTCCGCTTGCTGAAGCTTTTGTGACAGTGGTCACCAGCTGTTCCTTTTGCATTCGCAGCAAAATCGGATAGATACTGCCTTCACTTATTTGATCAAATCCATAATGCGCGAGCTTCTTCGTCATTTCATACCCATAAATTTCGCCCTCAGAAATAATCGACAGCAGACAGCCTTCTAAAATCCCTTTTAGCATTTGTGTGGATGTTGTCATAATTGTTCCTCCGGTTTCAGTATCTTGCATCACAAGATAGCTTCATCTTACCATACACTATCTTGCCATGCAAGATACCGTACTAGAAAAAAATCACCGCTTAAAGGGTGATTTTTACGCCCAAGGTTTATCTGTCCCAAGTGCGTCAGCAAGCGCCTTACTATGTTTTCGGCGGCTTTTTCTTTCCTCTGCCCGCTGCTTCGCTGTTTGATGAAGCATGATCTCTTCTTCTGTTTCCGGCATCACCTGCGGGACTCGTTTAGGCTTTCCGTTTTCATCTAATGAGACAAATGTCAGAAATGAAGTCGCTGCGAGCCTGCGTTCTCCCGACATCAAATTTTCTTTAATGACTTTGACGAACACTTCCATAGAAGACGTGCCGACCCATGTGACATAGGATTCCAAGCATACGGACTCCTTTTGTCCAATCGGCTCTAAAAAGTCAACAGAATCCATTGAAGCTGTGACCGTTTCACTGCGGCTGTGTCTTGCTGCCGAGATAGAGGCAATGTCATCTATATAGCTCATTAATTTCCCGCCAAATAACGTTTGGTGGTTATTCGTATCGAGAGGGAATACCCTGCTGGTTTTTACAACTTTCGATTCCTTGCAGTATTTGAAATTTTCTTCACTCATCATCATAGCTCCTTCTTGCTGTTTTCGTAGATGCGGAACGACTTTTATTAAACACTATTCTTTTAGGTTTGTCTAAACTTTTTGCTTTAGTCTTATGTGAGAGATTTTCTTTCGGAAATGTTTCAACCATGACAAGAAGAAGGAATAATAGAACTATGAACGAACAAGGAGGCCATTTGATGGATTCGATGAGAGCAGAGCAATTATACAAAATGCCGCAATGCATGAGTGAATACGACGATTTAGAAGAAGTTCTTTTATGCAGTCCTATTTATATGGAAATCAAACAAATTATCAACGAAACACAGAAACATTTTGCGAAAGAAAATATTTCTCAAATGAAAGCAGTCGCTCAGCATAAAGAATTGATCCAAACGCTTAAAGATCATCAAGTACGGCCCATCCTGCTCCCAGCGAATGACCGCTTCCCTGAGCAAGTCTTCACTCGGGATATTGGGTTTACGATTGGACATACACTGTTTGTTTCAAAGATGGCCGCTCCGGTTCGGCAAGGGGAAGAACAATGTCTAAAAGAGTGGGCACAGGCAAACGGGTTATCAGCTGTCACCTTGACAGACGGAACGATTGAAGGCGGCGATGTGCTTGTGGATCAGAACCGTGTGTTTGTTGGCACGAGCAAAAGAACTAGTCAAGCCGCTATCTACCAGCTCAAAAAGGAACTGCCGGATCACGACATCATCCCAATTCACCTTCCTCCTCACATTTTGCATCTCGATTGTGTGATGAATATTCTGTCTCATGACGAGATAATCATTTATCCTGAAGCGTTCAAGCAAAAGGATCTCCAGCTGCTCAAAACGTATTATCATTTTGTTGAAATCAGTGAACAAGAGCAATTCACACTTGGACCAAATGTTTTATCCATTGGGCAGAAAAAAGTGATCAGCTTGCCAAGCAACCAAGAAACAAATGCTGCATTAATCTCTCACGGGTACACCGTTATTGAAGTGGACTTTTCTGAAATTATTAAATCTGGCGGCTCGTTCAGATGCTGCACATTACCTATTCGGCGTTCATCTATTAAAAAAGCCAGCGTGTAGAACAGCTTGTCTACTTGCTGGCTTTTTATCTGGCTTGTCCTATTTTCTATTATATAAATGACAGGCGACTTCATGTCCTTCTTCCACTGCTTGTAATACTGGCTTTTTTTCAGCACACACATCCATCGCGGCAGGACATCTTGTTCGAAATACACAGCCGCTTGGCGGGTTCACTGGACTTGGAATTTCTCCTTTTAAAATAAACCTTTTGCGCTTGTCCTCTACGTCAGGATCTGGAATGGGGATGGCAGACAGCAAGGCTTGTGTATATGGGTGAAGCGGTGTTTGATATAATGCATCACTCGTCGTCAATTCAACGAGATGGCCTAAATACATGACACCGATTCGGTCGCTAATATATTTCACCATCGACAAGTCATGTGCAATAAAAAGAAAAGTTAATCCTTCCTCTTTTTGCAGTTTCTTCAGCAGATTCACGACCTGCGCTTGAACGGAGACGTCTAATGCAGAAATCGGCTCATCTGCCACAATAAACTTTGGCGCTAAGGCAAGTGCTCTTGCAATGCCGATTCTCTGCCTCTGTCCTCCGCTAAATTCGTGCGGATACCGGGTGGCAAAATCATAGCTTAACCCTACCGCTTCGAGCAGTTCTTTTACGCGGGCAATCCTTTTCTTTTGACTGCCATAAAGCTGATGAATCTCCATTGGCTCCAGCATAATATCTTTTACTGACAGTCTCGGATTTAAGGAGGAATACGGATCTTGAAAGACCATTTGCATTTGCCGGTTGAAATCAAATGATTCTTTTTTAGAAAGGCGGTGAAGACTTTTCCCTTCATATAAGGCTTCACCATCTGTTGGTTCATAAAGACGCATGAGCACTTTCCCAAGTGTGGATTTGCCGCAGCCAGATTCACCAACGAGACCAAAGGTTTCACCTTGTTTCAGCTGAAAAGAGACACCATCCAGCGCTTTTAACGTTCTCCCTTTTGATAGGTGAAAATGTTTTTTGAGGTTGTTTACTTGTAAAAGTGGTTCAACTGTCATGACCGCTCCTCCTCTCGCTTGGTAAATACCGCCTTGCACCTGCCCATTCCTTTTCATATGAAGTGCCAGAAAGGGAAAGCAGTTCAATTTGTCTGCCGGTTTTAGGCGAATGAAGCATCTTCCCGTCTCCAGCGTAGATCCCTACATGGCGGACCGCTCCCTTTCCGTTTTCATTTGCAAAAAACAACAAGTCACCTGGTTCTAAATGGCTTGATGTCACCGGCGTTCCTTGAACTGCTTGGTCACTTGCGTCTCTCGGTAAAAGATATCCGCACGCTTTGTACATGCTGTAAGCAAAGCCTGAACAATCATAGCCAAAGCTGCTCATGCCTCCCCATAAATATGAAAGTCCAATAAATTGTTTTCCTGCGTCTACGACATCTTTGCCGGTCAAAGAGTAAGCATGTGATACTGGGCGTACATCCGCTTTGTTGATTTCTCTTATTCCTACTGGTGTGACAACATAAAATTGATCATCTGTTTCTTTAACTGCTGCCAGCTCTGTTAAAAAACTAATCTCCATATCGGGTTCCCCGTTTTGATAGAGCGTGGCTTTTTTCTGACAAACGATCAGAAATGCTGCTGACGCACTTCCCTCTGTTACTTGGATTAATTGCTTAGCAGGTATATAGCCTGGATAGCCTTGCGGATGTTTCCGGCTGGCCTGCTGCGGTATGACGACTTTTATCCAGCCATCTGCCTCTTCTAATCCAATCACTCGCCCGCCGAGCAGTACTTGAGATTGAATCAAATTTTCTTCACATAAAGCCAACTTTTCTTCATATGTTTGCTGGTCAATCCACTCTTTGATGTTGATGGAGTCCTGAAGTACATTTCGATCGATTTCTCTCGGAGACTGCGGCGCTGTCCATACGTTAGCGACTGGAACCTTTGATTCATATATCATCACGAGACTCCTTTCACCCCTTGAATGCCTAACCCATGATCGAGCGGTAAAAATATGTCTTTTCCTTTGTACACGATTCCTCCGTCTATCATGTCTTCTTTCAGCATAAGCGGCGCATCAAAATCGCAGCGGGTGATATTCGGCTGACTTGCGGCGAAATGTGCCGCTGCTGTAATGCCAAGCTTTGACTCAATCATACTGCCAACCATGCACTGAACACCGTATGCTTCAGCTAGGGCATTGATTTTTAGTGCTTCTTTTATTCCGCCCGATTTCATTAGTTTTAAATTGATCAGATCACAGCTTCTCGTTTCAAGCACTTTGATTGCATCATGAAAACTAAAAATGCTTTCGTCTGCCATAATCAATGTATCAGTTGCTTCTGTCACACGGCGCAGACCTTCGATATCTTCTTTCGGCACTGGCTGTTCTACTAATTCAATATTCAGTGCTTCCATTTTTCGAATGGCTGTGATCGCTTCCTTCCACGTCCATCCTTGGTTTGCGTCGAGCCTGATCTGAATGTCCGGTCCGACTTTTTCTCGAATCCGCTTGATCCGCTGAATATCCGTGTGTATGTCATCTTTCCCCACTTTCACCTTTAACGTCTGAAAGCCTTCGGCTGCGTATTGTTTCGCATCTTCTGCCATCTCGAGCGGACGGTTTACACTGACCGTATAGTCGGTTTCGAGCTGATGACGATATCCGCCAAGATATTGATAAAGCGGAAGTCCTGCCTGCTTTGCTAACCCATCATAAATGGCCATATCGATTGCAGCCTTTGCGCTTGTGTTGCTTGCGAGCACACGGTTCATAGCAGAAAAGATTTGTTCATACTCTGCCAAGGAAGCCCCGAGCAAAATGGGTCTGATCACTTCACAGATGGCATAGTCGATGCTTTCCAGCGTTTCTCCTGTAATCACCGCCGTGGGAACTGCCTCTCCGTAGCTGACGTCACCTTGATCATATGTGATGATGACGATCAGAGATGCTGCGTCATACACCGTTCTTAAAGCGGTTTTGAAAGGCTTTTTTAGCGGTACACTCGTTCTGCATGTATGAACATCCACGATTTTCATTTGATCGCCTCTTTCGCTGCAACGCCTGGAGAAATGTGCAGTTTTTTCCCCGCCGCATCTAGTGCAGCCTGCACGCCCATTGGAATGGCAAAGTTCGGTGATGAATGACCGATCCGAAAGCCGCCGAGTGCAGGTTTCTTTTGCGACACAATATAGGTTTCCCACAGCTGTTCCAAGGTTAAGGATTGGTCTTTCTTTTTTGGTTCACATTGATGAAAATCTCCAATAATGAATCCTGCCGCATCATCCAGTTTTCCAGCAGAGGTGAGGTGCTGCATCATGCGATCGATTTTATACGGCTCTTCGTCAATATCTTCAATGAACAACAGCTTTCCCTTCGTATCGATTTCAAAAGGTGTACCAAGTGTTGTCACGATGAGGGCAAGATTCCCTCCTATGATGTCACCTGAAGCAGTGCCGGGGTAGAAGGTATGAAGAGGTGACAAGTGATGCGTATACGTAAAGGCCTTCGGGGCAAACAGCTGCAAAAAGGTATCCTTCGTATACGGATGAACCTCTTCAAGTCCTACATCAGAGGAAAGCATTGGTCCATGAAAGGTCACAAGGCCGGTCTGCTGCTGGATGGCCGTATGTAAAAACGTAATGTCACTATAACCCCAAAAGATTTTCGGATTCCGGCGAATGAGATCATAGTCAATGGCTTCCGCAAGTCTCCCAGTTCCGTACCCTCCGCAGGCACAAATAACTGCTTTGACTTCTGTATCTTGAAACATGCCATGAAGATCTTCCACTCTTTCATGATCACGCCCCGCTAAATACCCGTACCGAGAATCGAGATACTTCCCTTTTTTCACCTTCAGCCCGAGGCTTTCTAAAAAGGCAATTCCTTTTGCTAATTTCAATTCATCAGGCGGGCTTGCTGGTGCAATAATCCCCACCGTATCCCCTGTTTGAAGCGCTGCTGGCAGCTGGTTCATGCCAATCCCCTCTTTCTCTTTGTTTCTTTCAATCTATGGGCATCTTCTCCATAACATGAACGAATAAAGGAACAGACGCTTTTGTTAAAAGCGTCCCATATTGTTGACAAAGGGCTAAAATGATCTTTATTTTAGCCCTTTGTCTTCTATTCAGCGTGACCTGAAAACCTTTGCAGTCTAGGAAGGACGAGCATCGGAGCGGAGCGAATTTGAAATTGGTGAGCACCGGAGCGCAGGACTGACAACGAATGCGAGGGTTTGTCTGCGCGCTGAGACGCTTTTGTTCAAAGCGTCCGTGCTCCTCATTCCCTTCAATTACTCTCCATCTACTTGCGCCCATTTCAAATCGATATACCCAACAGGATGGCGAACAATCCCCTTCACGGCCTCTTTTTGTAAATGGACTTGGTTATAAAAATGAATTGGAATGATCGGTGCTTCTTCCATGAGAAGTGCCTCTGCCTCATGAAGGATGCTGTTTCTCTTTTGTTCATCTGCTTCCTGGCTCGCCTTTTTAATCAGCTGATCATAGGTGTCGTTTGACCATCCCGTCCGGTTCATCGCATTCCCTGTTTGAAAGCTCTCTAGGAAATTGATCGGATCTGCATAGTCTGCTAAAAATGAACTTTGCGAGAATTGGAATTTCAGTGCCTTTTGATCTTCTGCAAATACATTGGCTTCCATGTTTGCAAGCTTCACGTCCACACCCAGCGCTTCTTTTAATTGCTGCTGGATGGCTTCAGCTTTTTTCTTGTTCTCAGGCTTTGTGCTATATGTTAATGTGACGGGCGGCAGCTTCGAATAGTTCTCTTCTTTCAGCCCTTTTTCTAATAGCTTCGCAGCTTCACTCGTATCATGTTTGACAAGATCGCCGCCAGCTTCTCTGAAATCTTCACCCTTTGAATCTAGAATTCCCGGTGAAACGAAGGCACGGGCAGGCTTCTCTTTATTCTTTGTTACATAATCCACGATATCTTGCGGATTGATCGCCATTTGAAAGGCTTTGCGAATGTTCGTATTTTGAAAAGGTTCCATGTTCACATTCAGACGATAAAAAAACAGTCCTGCCTGATCTTCAATGTGCACATCTTTATTTTTCAACAAATTTTCACTTTGTTCTGCTGGGACGAAGGCAGTATCTAAATCTCCCGATTGATACATTTGATAATCCGTGTTGCGATCACTGATCATCAGCCACTTTATCTGGTCCAGCTTAACTGATTTTTTGTCCCAATATGTCTCACTTTTTTCCATAGTGAAGCTCTCATCATGCTTCCATTCTGTCAGCTGAAACGGTCCATTCCCAACAAAGGTTTTGGCATCCTTTGCCCAATTTGGGTCCTTCTCAGCTACGTTCTCATTGACAGGGAAAAAGGCAGGGTTTGCGGTCATATTTAAGAATGACTTCTGCGGGTATGCCAGTGTGACTTTTAGCGTTTTATCATTTTCAGCACTGACTTTTACGTCCTCTTTCTTTCCCTTTCCGCTGTTAAATGCCTCTCCGCCTTCAATCATATAAGCTAAGAACGATGCAGAGGAGCCTGTTTTCGGATCGAGCAGACGCTTCCACGCATATTCAAAGTCACTCGCTTTCACTGGATCACCATTCGACCACTTGATACCATCTCTTAAATGAAACGTGTACGTTTTTCCATCCTCTGAAATCTCCCATTTTTCAGCCATTGCAGGAGATGGTTCGTGCTTTTCATTCAGTCTCGTTAATCCTTCCATTAAGTTATTCAGCCCTTGCCACGATACATTATTAAAACCAATCGGCGGGTCAAATGACGTCGGTTCGTTTTCGTTATTTAAGGTTAATATTTTCTTTTCACCCTTATTACTTGATGATCCTTTACCTGCTTGCTCATTGGCTGTACATCCTGCGAGCAGCATGATGATGAACAAACAAACACTGATGATCCACCCTTTTTTTCTCATCAAAAACTCCCCCTTTGTGTTGAAGATAACATCGCTTGGTTCGCTCGCTCATCCTGGAGCCAGCAATGCACTGTATGAGTAGGTGACCGCTGCGTTTCGTGCGGCATGATATGATCACACACTTTCATGGCAGACGGGCAGCGATCGGTATACGGACAGCCCTTTGGTGGCGCAAATAAATCAGGCGGGCTTCCTTCAATCGGAATCAGTTCATCTTTCATATCAAGTCTTGGAACGGATTGCAGGAGCCCTTTAGTATAAGGATGCTGCGGACTGTAAAAAATATCTCGCCTCGTTCCGACTTCAACCATTTTCCCTCCGTACATGACCGCTACCCGGTCGGCAACTTGGGCTACGACCCCTAAGTCGTGTGTGATTAAAATAATGGTGACACCTGTTTTCCTCTGAATCTCTTTAAACAACTCTAAAATTTGTGCCTGTATGGTCACGTCCAGCGCGGTCGTCGGTTCATCTGCGATCAGCACCTTTGGCTCACAAATCAGTGCCATTGCAATCATGAGCCGCTGCCTCATTCCTCCGCTGAATTGGTGCGGGTATTGCTTTAACCTCTCCTTCGGCTGCGGAATACCAACCAAATCAAGCATCTGTATGGCGGCTTCTTTCACTTCTTTTTTTGTCAGCTTTTGATGTTCCTTCGCCGCTTCCATCAGCTGATCCCCTATTGTCAAGGTTGGGTTGAGTGCCGTCATTGGATCTTGGAAGATCATCGAGATATCGACACCTCGTATGGCGCGCATTTCTTTTTCAGATAATGACAGCAAGTTGCGGTCTTGAAACCAGATTTCTCCCTGATCAACATGCGCGCTGTATGCAGGCAGAAGCCTCATAATACTTTGTGATGTCACACTTTTTCCGCAGCCTGATTCTCCTACAATGGCTAAGGTTTCTTTTTCATAAACATCGACATTCACTCCGCGTACTGCTTGAACTGAACCGCCGTATATCCGAAAGCTGACGTGCAGATCGATAATTTGCAGAACTTTTTTCACAGCACCATCACCTCTTCATCTTTGGATCAAGCGCATCTTGCAGGCCATCACCTAAATTGTTAAAGCAAAACATCGTGAGTGAAATAAAAAATGCCGGGAAAAATAAACGCCACCAATGTCCATTGTCTGACAGCACAGTCGGCAAAGCATCATTGGCCATCACGCCCCAGCTTGCAAACGGCGCTTGAATACCTAAACCGAGAAAGCTTAGGAACGCTTCAGCAAATATCGCGGTCGGCACAGTGAGGGTCATCTGGACAATAATCGGCCCCATCGTATTCGGCAGAAGGTTGCGGCGAATGATCCGCAGGCTTTTGGCACCAAAGGTTTTTGAGGCAAGGACATATTCCTGGCTTTTCAACTGAAGAACCTGACCTCTCACAATTCTTGCCATTCCAATCCATCCGGTGACAGTGAGCGCTACAATAATGGTGACAAGCCCTGGTCCCATGAGCACCATCAATAAAATGACGACAAGTAAATAAGGAAGTCCGTAGAGCACCTCGACAATCCGCATCATGATATGGTCATAGCGTCCGCCTTTATAGCCGGCTATGCCCCCATAAATCACACCGATGGCAAAATCAATCAGGGCTGCCATGACACCCACAAATAACGAAATGCGTGCTCCGTACCAGGTACGTGTGAACACATCTCGCCCAAGCTCATCTGTGCCGAACCAGTGAGCAGCCGAGGGCGGCAGATTTTGCATCGAAAGACGCTGCTCTGTCACACTATTTGGCGCAAGCAATGGGCCTAAGATTGCCATGACAAAAAGAAAAATCAGGACCGATAGACTAAACATCGCAAGCTTATTTTGCTTCAGCCGCCTCCATGTATCAGCCCAATAGGAAAGAGAGGGTCTTTTAATGGCATGGGCTTCCGTTTTCTTTTGCTCTCGAGGAGAAAACCATTCGTCCGGGACTTCAGGATGCCTGTTCGGTGGATCATGCTGAAGGTGTATACTCATGCCTTTCCTCCTTTCTGATGCAGCTGAATCCTTGGATCAAGGAGACGATACGCCACATCGACAATGAAGAGAAGTGTGATTAAAATAATGCTGTAAAAAACAGTGGTTCCCATGATGACAGGATAATCACGGTTGTTAATGCTCTCGACAAAGTATTTTCCCATTCCAGGAATGGCAAAGATTTTTTCAATGACAAAACTTCCTGTTAAAATACTTGCGACAAGTGTTCCAAGAATGGTCACAACGGGTAAAAGTGCATTCCGAAGCGCATGCTTAAATACAATTTTTAAGGGAGAAAGTCCTTTTGCTTTGGCAGTACGGATATAGTCTTGCGACAGCACTTCAATCATGCTCGATCTCGTTAACCTGGCGATAATGGCCATTGGCCCGACAGCAAGGGCGATTGTAGGCAGCACCATATGCATTGGACTTGTCCACATCGCTGTAGGAAAGAGCTTCAAATTGACAGCAAGCTGCTGAATTAATAAGGTAGCAAAGATAAAGTTTGGAATGGATATACCGAAAACAGCAATGGTCATAGCGATGTAATCAATCAAACCATTATGCCGGAGGGCAGCCATGACCCCTAGCAGGATGCCAGAGATGACAGCAATCAATATTGAGATAAGACCAAGTTCTAATGAGACTGGGAAGCCTCTCGCCAATAGATCATTGACACTTTCAGAAGGCTTTTTAATGGAAGGACCAAAATCAAAGGTAACAATGGATTTTAAATAGATGACATATTGAACATAGAGTGGTTCGTCTAAGTGATAGTAGCTTTCGAGGTTTCGCTGGACGGTTTCGTTTGTATTTCGTTCTTCATTGAAAGGCGATCCTGGGATGACCTTCATTAAAATAAACGTTAAAGTCGTAATCGTTAAGATCGTGGCAATCATCGCAATAAAACGCTTGAGCAAAAAGCTGGCCATCTGCTGTCTCCCCCTCGCTTAACAAAATGTTGTACGTGCGGCAAGCTCTGTCATGACAAGCATCGCTTGATAGGCTTCTAATATATTCTCTGCTTGGTACGTTACCATTGTTGTTCCTTCTATGATGGCAGTACCCGGCATTAAATTCGCCCATTCAGCTTGTCCATAGTTGGCAAACTCAATCTTAAGCAGCGGCTGCTCAGGAGGCGTCAGCGGCTTCATTTGATCAATCTGTTTCATCGCGGCTTCCACTTGCTGCGAGATTTGTTTATTGACTTTGGCTGGAGGTAAGCATTTCACAGCAGATCTTGAGATGGTCTCTTTCACCGCTACTGTTTTCACACCAGGCATCAGCTTTTCTGCCTCTAGTGCTGCTTGATCATCCCCGCAAACAAGAATCACTGGAACACCATAGTAGCCTGCAACATACGCATTAAAGCCCATTTCACCAATTGGATGATCATTTATGTAAAAATGTCTGACCCCAAAAATCATACTGTGCGACATCACACCTTTCATTGATGCTCTTGCATGATAGCCTAAAAAAACAGCTGCATCATAGGTTTGATCCAACCCTTGCACCATTGAATAAGGCTTTACATCACCTGATATGAGAACTGCCTCTTCATGCAGTTCTTCGATCAAAAGATTATTCATTTTAGAATGACTGTCATTCACCAAAATGTCGGTGGCACCATGCTGAATAAGCGCCTCTACACAGGCATTCACTTCACCTGTCATAATACGTCTGCCCCGCTCATAGTTATGCTGGCGTGAATCAACAAATGTATGATCAGCTAGACCAGTAATTCCCTCCATATCGACAGATAGATAGAGCTTCATTCCCATCCCCCTTTAATTAAACATAAAATTTGTGTATATTTTTCTAAATTTTCTAAAAAATTATATGAGAACTTGATTGATTTTTCAATACAATGTCTGAAAATAAGGAATTTAGACTCAGATAATACAGGTCAAAAGGCTAATTCAGAAAGGATTTTTTTAACAAATAAAACACCACTAACTATGCCTTTAGTGGTGTTTATCCGCTTCATTAATCTGTGATTTCAGCTGCTCATATTTCTTCATGGTTTGTGTAAATAAATCATCGAACATCTGAGGTGCCTGCTGTTGAATGACCTCAGCACCTTCTCCTGTAATTCCCCCTTTTGTCGCCACTCTATCGACAGTTTCAGCAAAGGTGAGACCTCGTTCTACAAGGATCTGGCCTGTCCCTAAAAGGGCATACGTTAAAAACTCATTCGCTTCCTCTAAGGAAAGATCACTATTTCTCACAGCCGCTTTCGCCATTTCTTCAAACAGAGCAGCAATAAAACCAGGAGATGAGCTTGTCAAATTGCTTGCCGCATCAAACCGATCTTCCTCTACCTCCCTGACGATGCTAAAAGCTGAAAGCAGACGGTGTAAACGTTCCTTGTTCTCATGCCCTGCGGCTGCACCATGCGCAACAAGGGATACGCCTGTGCCAACAGCTGACGTGAGTGTTGGGATGTATCTAGACACTGGCTGTGTTGTATGTGCTTGTAACTTTTCTAATGTCACAGCTGCTGCTACTGACACAATATGTACCGCTTTCGCTTTAGATGGCAGCTGATCTAGAACATCTAGTACAGCAAGCGGCGGCACGCAGACAAACAATATATCACATGACGCAGAAAGTTCGTCTAATGAACAAATGCTGATTTCTTGATGCTTTTCTTGAAGCTGATGCAGGCGTTCCGTTTCACTTCTTGTATGGATCATGATTTGATGAGCATCTAGTACCCCATTTTCCAGCCACTTTTGCACCATCATATCAGCCATACTTCCATATCCAATAATTCCGATTGTCTCCACAGTTTAATCTCCTCTATTTTGCTAAGATTCACTACTTATTTTAACAATTTCCCACAATGTTTTCATTTTTATCCCACACTTTTTTCTTACGATAAAATCAGTCACCACCACATACGGTAAAACACCTTGAACACATACATGAAAAAATCAATGAAAGAGAGTGATTCGGATGACTCACAAAGATGACAAACAAACTATTGAACAACCTCAAAAACAGAAGAAGCCAAATGGCTGGTTTAAACCATTCGTCAGCGGTGTTGTGGGCGGTATATTAGCGTTAGGTGTCTACGTTCTTACACCGTATGCTCAGCATTCATCAGACAGCACTGCAAATGATTCGGCAGCGAAAACAGAAGCAGTATCGACAAATCACACGAATTCGTCAAAAACAACAGCCGTCCAAACAGCAAATTCATCAAACAGCATTTCCAGCATGGTCGAAAATGTATCACCAGCAATTGTCGGCATTACAAACTACCAAGCACAAACTCAAACAGACACGAGTTTTGGCGATTTCAGTACCCCTTTCGATGAATCACAGCAAAACAAAAGCAGTCAAGAGGAAAAAACCGGTACAGGCTCAGGAGTCATTTTCAAAAAATCAGGCAATAAAGCCTATATCTTAACAAACAACCACGTCATTGAAGGGGCAAACAAACTCACCGTATCCTTACACGATGGCAAAGCCATTGAAGGAAAACTGGTCGGAGCTGATCCGCTCACTGACCTAGCTGTTGTGGAAATTAGCAGCAGTCATGTGACGAAGGTGGCGGCATTAGGCAATTCCTCCTCACTGCGTGCTGGAGAAACTGTCATCGCAATCGGAAACCCGCTTGGTGAAGACCTTTCAAGAACGGTAACACAAGGAATTGTCAGCGGTGTCGATCGAACAGTCTCTATGAACACATCAGCAGGCGAAAGCAGCATTAATGTCATTCAAACAGATGCAGCCATTAATCCAGGTAACAGCGGCGGCCCGCTTCTAACGACAGACGGAAAGGTTGTGGGGATCACGAGTATGAAAATCTCTGAAACAGGTGTGGAAGGCATTGGATTCGCGCTGCCAATCAATGATGTCAAACCAATCGCTGATCAGCTTCTCGCAAAAGGAAAAATTGAACGTCCATATATCGGCATCAGCATGCTGGATCTCGAACAAGTTCCAGATGTGTATCAGAAAGAAACACTCGGACTTAAAAGCAGTCAGCTCGATCAAGGCGTGTATGTCAAAGAAATCGCCGCTGGCTCACCTGCCGCCAAAGCAGGCTTAAAGTCAGAGGATGTCATTACCGCCATCAATGGAAAACAAATCAAAACTGGCAGCGAATTACGTCACGAGCTATACACGAATACAAAAGTAGGAGACACCGTGAGCATCACCCTCATTCGAAACGGAAAACAAGAAACGAAACAGGTCACATTAACACAATCTGAATCTAAGCAAGTCAGTTCCTAATGAAAAAACAGCTCAGTTATGAGCTGTTTTTTTATGACGATTGAATTGGCGTTAATCTTTGTTCAATTTCTGCTCGTTTATGCTCTAGGAATGGCGGAAGGGCTAATTGATCGCCAAGTACATCCACCCCTTCATCAACTGTAAACCCAGGACCATCTGTTGAAATTTCAAATAAAATACCATTTGGCTCTCTAAAGTAAAGAGCTTTAAAGTAAAAGCGTTCTACAACACCAGAGTTCGTAAAGCCTGCTTTTGATATTTTTTCATACCATTTTTCAAGCTCTTCTGCATCCTTCACGCGGAATGCGACATGATGCACACTTCCTCTGCCGGAACGTTCAGAAGGCCCTTCTGTTTTTTCAATCACATGAATTTCTGTTCCAGCACCGCCATTTCCTGACTCAAAAATGGTCACGATCTCACCATCATTTGATTGTTCACGTGCTCTTTCGGTGAAACCAAGGATGTCTGTTAAAACACGGATCGTCTTATCAGCTTCTGCAACAGTTAATTCAACTGGACCTAAACCTCTAATCGCATACTCTGCAGGGATATCGTCATGCACTGGCGGTGAGCCTTCTTCTTGTGCGTTCGGTTCTACTGTTAAAAACAGCTGCTGCCCTTCTGGATCTTTAAAACGCAAGGCAGGTCTTCCGCCTCTCAAGGAAGCTGTTTCTTGCTGTACGCCTTTATCTTCAAACCGCTTTTCCCAAAACGTGAGTGCCTCTTCAGAAGAAACGAGAAGGCCTGTGCTTGTGATCGCATTTGTCCCTTCCAAACGGCGGGCAAGCATTGGAATCTCAAAGAATGTAAGCTCTGTTCCTGGTGAAGCAACCTCATCTCCATAAAACAAGTGATACATAGACGGGTCATCTTGATTGACTGTTTTCTTTACAAGTTTCAAGCCAAGAATTTGGCGATAGAAATCAACATTCTTCTGAGCATTGGCTGTTAACGCAGATACGTGGTGAATCCCATTGATTTTCATTATTTTCACTCCTATTTTTAATTATCTCGAATTCGAGATAATTTCCTTATGAATAAAATAGTTCATTTTTCAAGAAAAGTCAACCATTTAACTGTACGTTTACTGGTTGTTCGGTTTCCGGACATTAAATTAACATTAAATCGAAAATAATCTTTCATTGTTCGTTTTTAACACAACATTCACCCTGATATCTCCAATAAACGAACACTTTCAATCACAAATACGAAAATCAGAAAATTTTTTTAATTCTTGTTTTCCTAAAATCGTATTACAATGAACAAAATACATGTCACAGTAACGTACGAAAGTGATGCAGGAGGTCGTGTGTAATGAACAAAGAACAACCAGCGTTAAAACAAGACATCGGCTTATTTTTCGCCCTATCTCTTGTCATCGGGACCATTATCGGGTCAGGCGTCTTTATGAAGCCAGGCAACGTCCTTTCCTATTCAGGGAGCTCAGACATCGCATTATTCGCTTGGCTGTTAGGTGGAATCTTAACCCTTGCAGGCGGACTGACTGTCGCTGAAATTGGTACACAAATCCCGAGAACCGGCGGTTTATACGCCTATCTTGAAGAAGTGTATGGTGAATTTTGGGGCTACTTATGCGGCTGGGTACAGATTATTATTTACGGACCCGCCATCATTGGTGCACTTGGTCTTTATTTTGGTTCATTATTAGCCAATTTATTTTCGCTTTCGACTTTATGGTCTACAACGATCGGCATTATCACCGTTTTATTTTTATGTATCATCAACATCATGGGAACAAAATACGGCGGATTTGTTCAGGGGCTGACCACTATTGGAAAGCTTGTCCCGATTGCCGCTATTATTGTGTTTGGCATATGGAAGGGTAACGAAAACATCTTCATGGCTGTCAACGATAGTATCGCTCAAATGAACTTCGGTGCAGCGATTTTGGCTACGTTATTTGCTTATGATGGCTGGATTTTACTTGCTGCGCTTGGTGGAGAAATGAAAAACCCTGAGAAACTGCTTCCTCGCGCGATGGCAGGCGGAATTTTAATTGTGACGGCTTGTTATCTCTTTATTAATGTCGCACTTTTGCACGTGCTGCCAGCTGATCAAATCGTCCAGCTAGGTGAAAATGCGACAAGCACTGCTGCTACCATGCTCTTTGGACCAATTGGCGGGAAAATCATTAGTATTGGGATCATCATCAGTATCTTTGGCTGTTTGAACGGAAAGGTTCTTTCATTCCCACGTGTGATTTTTGCGATGGCAGAACGAAAGCAGATTCCTTTCGCCAACGCGATTTCCCGTATTCACCCAACATTTAAAACACCTTGGATCGCTGTATTTGTGCAAATTTTGATCGCCATTGTGTTTATGATCGTCAGTAATCCCGAGAAGCTGTCTGAAGTATCGATTTTCATGATTTACATCTTTTATGTCATGGCCTTTTTCGCCGTCTTTAAGCTGAGAAAACAAAACAGCGGAATGAAGCGTGCGTACAGTGTACCACTTTACCCGCTGACACCAATCATTGCGATTATCGGTTCATTATTCGTCTTAATCAGCACCATGATCACCGATTGGAAAAGCTGTCTGATCTCCATGCTGATCGGCATGGCTGGACTGCCTATTTATTATTATATGAAAAAAACACAAAATAAAGCAGAGCACTAAGCAGTGCTCTGCTTTATTTTTTATATTGCTTGATCACTTTGTATGATTCGTTTAAATATCTCATGAGCCGGTATGGCTTACTAAGCACGCGGATTGGGAGCCTTGAGATAAATCCATTCAGGTTCGACTTATATTCCTGCGTGATCCGCTTTGGCTTTGTCGCTATTTTCTCATATACTTCTTTGTAAAATTCCTTCATGATGTCGACTTGCACACTGATCTTTTGATGACACTCTGTACACTCAACGCTTTTCATCTGATCATTCACATAAACGATGCTGTGGAGGGTCTCTTCTTGGCACCGAGTACAATGTAGGTTTGCTTCCATTTCGGTTTTCTTCAAGATACACAGCTCCTTTCTCGTTTGATGTTGCTCTTGTTATACCATTCGAACGCTGCAAGCCTTTTATTGCACGGATGCTTCCTTTAAAATGGCTGCCGCCGTTAGTTCGTCTGTCACCAGTACTTGGATGAAGCCGCCATTTAAAGCCCCTAAAATACTTTCTGCTTTATGGGTTCCTTCTACAACAGCGATGACCGTTTTGACGCTCTTTAATTGTTCCAGCGATAAGCCTATGACCTTTTGATTCAGTTCATCTTGGACAGGTTTTCCTTCTCCATCAAAGAAACGAAAACCAATATCACCGACAGCGCCTGATTGCCTTAAACCAGATAAATCCTCTTCTTTTAAATAACCGACTGTTTTTAAAGTCGACCCTTTATGCGGGTTGCCAATACCGATGAGGGCAATATCCACATTTCTGCCTTCTTCAAGCACAGCTTCTATGTCCTGCATCGCCATAAGCCGTTCTTTTAATTCTTCTGTTTCTAAAATCGCAGGGGCATATAAATAGGAACATGTGCCGTTCATTTTCTTTGCCAGCTCATATGCCAGCTGATTGGCATGAATATCGACTGCCTGCCTGCCCATTCCGCCCTCTAAAGGAATGACCTTCACATCGTTTCTTCGTTCAAACGGATATTCTTTGACAAGCTCAGCAAGTGTCGTCCCCCATGAAATACCGATTTTCTCCGCATTTTTCATGTTTTTAGACAAATAATAGGCGCCTGCTTGACCGACTGCCCGCTTCACCATCTCGGACATTGTCCCAACACTTGGGACAACGACCGCATCTGTTAATTGAAAGGTTGTTTCCAGCTGCTTCTCAAGTTCCACTGTATGAATGCTTTCGTCTTTAATGTACACTTCAACGATTCCCACATCTTTTGCTTTTTGTAAGAGCTTTGAAATGACTGGTCTTGAGACATTGAGCTTTTTTGCAATTTCTTGCTGCGTCCACCCGTCTGTATAATAAAGATGAGCAACTTTGACGAGCTGTCGTCTTTCTTCCCAATTCAGCATGTGACATCATCCTTTTAATATACTATGATTACCAGTATATCAAACATTCGTTTCCAATTGGAACAATTGTTATGAAAATGACAAAAAGAGCGATTAACTCTCCGCTCTTTTTCCCTCAGTATATTTCGGCTGATACGTTCTCCCACCGTCTAACAAGATAATTTGTCCGTGCAAATAACTCCCCTCATCACGTGTGAGAAATAAAGTGAGTCCCGCGATATCATCAGGTTTTCCTAACCTTCCGATGGGAATGAGTGATTGCAGCTGCCGTTTCTCCTCAACAGTCGGATAGAGTGTATCAAGCATTTGAGATTCAATCACGCGGGGAGCAATCACATTGATGCGTATATGATGGGAGCCTAGGTCCTTTACGAGCGATCGCATCAATCCAAAAGCACCTGCTTTTGATGCATAATATTGAATACCGCCGCCTGAGCCGGTGATGGCCGATCCCGATCCAATAATGACAACACTGCCTTCCTCCCGCTCACACATATAGGGTGCCAACGCTTTGATGCAATAGTAAAGACCATATAAGTTCACAGCCAATGTCTTTTTCCAGAGTGAAAAATCGACTTCTAAAAAAGGTAGTGATTTTGTCATTCCTGCTGAATACACAAGATGAGCAATACCGCCCAGCTCCCTTTCAGCTGCTGATATCATTTGCTGAACACTTTCCCACGATGAAACGTCAGCTTGAAATATCAGCAGCTGAGGATACTGTGTCTTTAAGAGCGAAAGTCCCTTTTCATCTATATCTGACACAGCAACTGGCTGTCCTTCTTTTAAAAAACGCTCAGCTATTTCTTGTCCGATCCCTTGTGCTCCGCCAACGATGAGAACTGGTTTTTGATCATTAGCCAGCGCTCTCACCCCCATCAAGCATAATCGCCACGCCATCTGTAAATGCACCATAGGATGTACTGAGGAACACCGTCATATGGGCCACAGTCTCCTTGATTTGCTCTGTATCAGGAACCAAATCGAGAGGCGGAGGCAGCAGCGCAAGCACCCGAATGCCTTTGTCTTTAAATTCTCTCGCTAACCCTTTTGTCATGGCATTCAGCATAGAATTCGAAGTAGCATGCGAGATCCCGCCATCTCCTGTGATACTGCCTGATGACGATATATTAATGATGCAGCCTTGCTTCTGATCAACCATATGCCATACGGCAGCCTGACTGGAAAGAAAGACGGTATTCACAGCCGATTCCACTTCATCTACCCATCCATCAGGGCTCACGTCATCAAGCTCTGCGCCTGCTCCTTGCTCTGCTTGATTGACCAGAATATCCAGTTTACCGCATGTATCAATCACTTGCCTCAGCATCCGTGTCGCATCACGTGGCGTTTCCAGCGGATTCTGAATAATACTCGCTTGACCGCCCATTTTTTGAATGTCTTCACGAATGGTTTTAGCCTTTGATTCATCATGAAACGTGTGTAAAAAAACTTGTGCACCTGCCCGGGCTAAAGCCAGGCAGATGGCTTCTCCAAATCCATCTGTGCTACCTGTCACAAGTGCCGCTTTCTGATGAAGCTGGACGTGCACACGTATCTCCTCCCTATCCCTTGTTTGGCCATTATTTTCTCAGCTTACTCACGATATCAAGTGCTGCTTCATAAAAACCTTCTGAGATGGTCGGATGCGGATGAATCATTTTCGCCATCTCTTCTGCTGTTCCTTCTAAATACATAAAGGAGGAAGCTTCTGAAATCATCTCTGTGACGTGCGGGCCAACCATCGTCGCGCCAATCACTTCACCATAGGCTGTATCGTATACCAATTTAATAAAGCCTGTTTGCTCACCTGCCGCTAGTGCTTTACCGCTTGCCGCTAAATCAAATCGTTCTGCCCGCACGTTAAGTCCTTTGGCTTTTGCCTCTTTCTCAGTCAGACCGACACTTGCTACCTCTGGTAATGTATAAATACATCTAGGCATGATATCAGCATTCATTTTTTCAGACACACCGTAAATATTACTGACCGCAACAGCGGCCTCTGCCATCGCTGCATGAGCCAGTTGATAGCCGCCAGCAACATCCCCAACTGCATAGACACCTTCAACGCTTGTCTGCATCTTGTCATTCACCTTGATAAAAGGACCATCCAGCTGCAGGTCAAGCTGGCTGACAGCAGAAACACTAGGTCTTCTTCCTACACAAACAAGCAATCTTTCAGCCGTGAAGATATGCGTCTCCCCTTTATCGTCTGATGCATGAACCGCTTTGACTCCTTCGCTCTCCGTTACCTCTGTCACAGTGGTTTTCTTCGCGATATGGATGCCTTTTTTCTTTAATTCTCTTTCTAGCAGCTTAGATGCTTCCTCATCCTCTTGCGGAATAATGGACGGAGCTGCTTCAATAATCGTGACTTTTGATTGAAGGCTCTGGAAGATACAAGCCAGCTCAAGTCCAATGACACCGCCGCCAATGATGACGACAGAAGCAGGAATATCTGGGATGTCAAAGATCGTATCACTTGTGTCAAATTGAATGTCTTTAAGGCCCGGTATAGGCGGAATAGCGGGTGAAGATCCAGTGGCAATCATGAGCTCTTTCGTTTCAATCGATTCTGAACCGTCTTGTTTTTCAATCTCAATCTGGTGTCTTGTCACAGCTGTACCTCTGCCGTTATATACATCAATCTTTCCTTGCTTTAATAAAAAGGCAATTCCGCCTCTGAGCTTTTCAATGACGTCATCTTTGCGCTTTCTCATTTTATCGAAGGAAAGGACCAAATCACCTGTTTCAATTCCCCAGCTTTTCGCCTTCTCAATTGATTCAATGACTTCTGCATGTTTGAGCAGTGTCTTTGAAGGAATGCAGCCCCGATTTAAACAAGTACCGCCAAGAAAATCCTCTTCAATCAATGCGACCTTCCGTCCACGCTCAGCTGCTTGAAGGGCGGCAGTATACCCGCCAGGCCCTCCGCCAATGACTGTCAGATCATACGTTTTCGTCATCCGATTCATCTCCTACATTAGCAATTCAAATGGTTGTTCAAGCACTTTTTTAAGGTCTGTTAAAAAGGCAGCCGCTGGTGCGCCATCTACCACTCGGTGATCAAACGATAAACTAACGCCCATCATCGGCCGCACCTGAATTTCTCCATCTACCACAACAGGTTTTTCTTGAATGCGCCCAACGCCTAAGATCGCCACTTCTGGCTGATTAATAATCGGGGTAAAGGTATCAATGGCATACATACCTAAGTTACTAATGGTAAAAGTAGACCCTTTCAGCTGGTCTGGCAGCAGTTTTTGGTCACGTGCGTTTCGGCCGATTTCTTTCGCCTCTTTTGTCAGCTGTTTTAATCCTTTTTGGTTCGCATGAGAAATGACTGGAACCATTAAGCCATCTTTTACAGCGACAGCGAGACCAATGTGCACATCATCATGAAAATGGAGCTCATTTTGTTCAAACGTCATATTGATATGCGGGTGGCGCGTGAGTACATTGCTGACCGCATGAATGATAATTTCTGTGAACGACAGTCTGTAGCCTGTCTCTTTTTCAATCGCTGGCAATAGCTGTTTGCGTACTTCTTTTGCTTTTGTCATATCGATTTCACTTGTTAATGTCACGTGCGGTGCTGTAAAGGCACTTTGTGACATGCGATCAGCGATCACTTTTCTCATGCCAGCTAGTTTTTGTGTTTTGACTGGAGAAGACTCAGCTGTTTGTGCAGCTGCTGCCGTTACATCACTCTTCATAATTTTTCCGTGCGCACCAGATCCAGCAACATTCGCTAAATCGATTCCTTCACGAGCAGCCACTTTCTCTGCTAGAGGTGACACGCGCTGATCTTTCTCATTAGAGTGGACAGCCGCCTCGACGTCCCGCTTTTGAACTCTGCCTTTAGGTCCTGTACCAGATACCTCATGAATCGCTACATGATGATCCTTTGCCGTTTTTCTCGCCGCAGGAGTGGCACGCACTTTTTCATTAGGTGTTTTTGGGGCTTCAGTAGAACTGGATGAAGCCGTGTCTGATGAAGCCGATTCGCTGCTGCCGGATAAATCTTCATCTGATTGTGCTGGCGGTTCGCTTGGCACCTGTTCATTTGCCTCTCCGATATATCCAATGACAGCATTGACTGGAATTTGATCATCGGCTTCATAATATTTCTTTAGAAAAATACCATCATCATAGGCTTCCACCTCGATATTGATCTTGTCTGTCATAATTTCAAAAAGAGGCTCACCGATTTCAACCGAATCTCCTTCTTCTTTAAACCATTGAAGCAAGGTGCCGACTTCCATCGTACTGCTTAGCTTCGGCATAAATATCTCTTTTGGCATGATCTTCTCCCCTTTACTTAAGAGCGCACAAGCTCTTTTGCTGCTTCAATAATATCTGGCACTTGTGGAATGACCGCTTTTTCCAGCGTCGGGTTGTATGGTATTGGAACCGCAAGACCGCCAAGTCGTTTAATTGGAGCATCTAAGTAGTCAAAGGCTTCACTTTCCGCTATCATACTTGCAATCTCTCCGCCATAGCCGCCTCGTTTTACCGCTTCATGAACCACGATACATTTACCTGTTTTCTTCACAGATTCGATAATCGTTTCTTCATCTAATGGGACAAGTGTTCTTGGGTCAATGATTTCAACATCGATTCCCTCTGCTTCTAGTTCCTTCGCCGCTTCTAACGCTTTGTGTACCATAATCGCTGTTGCTACAATCGTGACGTCCTTCCCGCTTCTTTTCACATCTGCTTTTCCTAGAGGAATTGAATATTGCTCTTCAGGCACTTCACCGATTGTTTTATATAAAAGCTTGTGCTCGTAGAAAATGACAGGGTTGTCATCATCCATCGCTGCTTTTAAAAGACCTTTTGCATCATAGGCTGTTGAAGGCTGAACCACTTTGAGTCCTGGAATATGGGCCATCCACGCTTCTAAGCTTTGTGAGTGCTGCGCCGCTGCACCCGTTCCCGATCCTGCTGGCGTTCTTACAACGAGCGGCACCTTCCCTTTTCCTCCAAACATGTATCGTGTTTTGGCTGCTTGGTTCACAAGCTGATCCATTGCGATTGTAATAAAGTCAGAGAATTGAAGTTCTAAAATCGGACGCATACCGGTTAAAGCCGCTCCGACTGCCCCACCTGCGATGGCAGCCTCTGAGATAGGTGTATTGCGAACGCGCTCTGGCCCAAATTCTTCAATCATGCCGCGCGTGACCCCAAAAGCACCTCCATATACGCCAATATCTTCACCTAAAATGAAGACATCTTGGTTTTCTCTCATTTCCTGACTCATAGCCTCTCGAACGGCTTCTAAATATGAAATCTCTCTCACTGTTGTTTTTGTCACGTGATTCCCCTCCTAATTAGGCGTATACATCCTCTAATAGTGTGTCAATTGACGGTTCTTTACTGTTTTTGGCGAATTCTACAGACGCTTCAATTTCCTGCTTCGCTTCTTCCTGTAAGCTTGCTGCCTGCTCTTCTGTCAAAACATTCAGTTCAATCAAGAGAGACTTAAAGCGTTTGATGCCATCTTTTTGTCTCCACTCTGTCTCTTCTTCACGTGTACGGTATTTTTTCGCATCACTCTTAGAGTGACCCTTCCAGCGGTACGTTTTCATTTCAATAAGTGATGGGCCTTCTCCCGCTCTCGCACGGTTGACTGCTTCATCAACTGTGTTCATAATTTCAACCATGTCATTTCCATCAACTGTTTTCCCTGGCATTCCGTAGCTTTCTGCTCTTGTTGAAATATCTTCAATGTTGATCATTTCTTTCACAGGACCAGACATACCGTACTGGTTGTTTTCACAAATAAACACAACCGGTAAATCCCAAATGGATGCGAGGTTTAAAGCTTCATGGAAGCTGCCTTCATTTGTGGCACCATCTCCGAAGAAACAAAGAACAACAAAGCCTTCCTGCTTCATTTTAGATGTGAGCGCTGCACCTGTTGCCAGCGGGATACCGCCGCCAACGATTCCATTTGCCCCAAGATTTCCTTTTTCTAAGTCCGCGATATGCATGGAGCCGCCTTTTCCTTTACAATAACCGGTTTCACGTCCAAACAATTCAGCCATCATTTTATTGACCTCGGCCCCTTTTGCAATACAGTGACCATGTCCTCGGTGTGTGCTGACGATCTTATCTTTATCCTTTAACACGGCAATCGATCCAACAGCTGACGCTTCCTGTCCAACACATAAATGAGTGGTGCCATGGATAAGTCCTTTTGCAAAGAATTGATCGACCTTTTCATCAAAATATCTCACTAACCACATTTGTTTATATAAATCTGCTAACTTCTCATGACTAATCTGTTCAGGCAAAGTGATTTGTTTTTGCATTTCTTCTCTCCCCTTTACATTTGTTCTTGTGTGTTACATTTGTAATTATCATACGTTTAAGTGTCAACGAAGTCAAGCAATTCTCTCTCATTTTTAAGCGTTTTCATCTTTTGTCAGAAAAAAAGAGAAAGGCAAAGCCCTTTTCCAAAGAACTTCTCTTTCTCTTTTAATCTCCTACACTCATTCATCTGGATACATCATGATTTTGACGCTCTCACCCTCAGGATTCCTTGCACATTCTATCGCCTGAAGCAGCTGGCTTAACGGATAACGGTGCGTCACCATCTTTTCAGTGTTGACCACTTTTGCTTTCAGAAGCTCAAGGGCTTCACGATAATGATATGGATGCGATGAATAGGCACCTACTACCTTCACTTCATCATTGAAAAATCGTTCAGCAGGAATGGCCACATCTCCCTTTGGAAAATGAGCAAATACCAAAATTGTCCCGCCTCGCGCTACAGCCTGAAACGCCTCTTTTAAAAGCGCACTGCTTCCAACAGAAATAATAACGAGGTCTGCTCCCTTTCCATTTGTTTCTTTCATCACCCGGTTTTCCACTGGTTCAGCTGCTGGATGAAAAGCGGCATCTGCACCTAAACTTCTCGCACGCAGCAGCCTGTTCTCATTCACATCTGTTATCATCACTTTTCCAGCTAAATAATATTTGGCAAGCTGCAATTGAATACAGCCAATTTGCCCCGCTCCAAGGATCAAGACGGAATCTCCTGGATGAACAGGTGCTCGTTCAAACCCGTGCAGGCAGCAGGCAACGGGTTCTACCATCGCCCCTTGCTCATACGATACGTCTTTTGGAAGCTTGCCCATCGTGTGCTTGACATGCAAAGCAGGTATACGGATATATTCTGAAAACCCGCCTGGCTCTACATTTGTGGCTGTAAACTGCGGACACATCGTATAAAACCCCTTTTGACAAAAGTCACAGGTGAAACAAGGCACATGATGCGCCACATAGACCCTGTCTCCCGTCTGGACATTTGTCACGCGCTTGCCGGTCTCGACAATATCACCAGCGATTTCATGTCCCAGCACGGTCCCAGGAGGTACTGTCTCATGCGTTGCTTTATAAATATCCGTTCCGCATAAGCCGCAGGCTCGCAGCTTTAACAGAACTTCATCATCACCGATGACTGGCCGGTTCCGCTCCTCATACCGAATGTCCTCTGAAGAATAAAAGACAGCTGATTTCATGTAGCGGCATCCTCCTTTTCATCACCCTTCGCAAAATCCTGTAACGTTTGAACAAGCTGCTTGTACTCACTCATCTCACTTGATATCCAGTAACGCCCTCCGAATATCCGGGCTGGTCCCACCCTGACATAGACTTTCCCAATATGAGGATATGGCTTTAAAAAAAGCTTTCCTTTAATATCAGAAACAGCATATGTGTGCCATCTGCCAAAAGCCCCTATCTTCAGTTGATCTTCACTAATGATGACGTTTGTCGGCTGGTTCAGTCCTGTGATACTAGACAGCATGAGAATCGGCAGTGTATAAACGCCCAGCACAGCTAACGGCTCAGGTCCTGCTGACCATAACGTATAAAGAGACCAGAGAAAAAACAGACAGATGAGCACAGCCGGAAGAAAAATAGACAACACTGCCGACGTTCGGCTATAAGCATGATGCTGCATGAGACTTCCTCCTTTCAAATCACTAGAAGGAGCCGCGAAAGCTCCTTCAGAAAATAGCCCTCTACTTGATATGCTCTATGATTTTCTCGATATCATCTTCAATACCAAATCCAGTTAAAAAGGATAATGTTTGAATCACAGGCGTTCCTTTTGTATCACTAACAGGTGTTGTCGTCACAATTAAATCAGCACCCTCTGCTTTTTGCGGGACTTCAGATGCCTTACATTGTTCCACCACGACATCATATCCTTTTTCCTTTAATGTCTCTTCTACCTTTTTAGCCACAACCGTTGATGTTGCAACTGCCGTTCCGCATGATACTAATATTTTCTTCGCCATTAGAATCCCTCCAGCTCATTTATTGTTCTTTCTGATCTAAGCCCATTTCTTTTGCATACTGCTTTTTAATATCATTTCGCACCCAGTACCATAGAAGCGCATAAGCCAGAGCACAGATAATCGCTGCAATAAAGTAAGGGTTGCTCGGATCAAGAAGTCTCACCATGATCCAAGGAATGACGTGAGAACCAAGGTCAATACCTGAAATCATGTTTGCCCCTTCTGGGAAATCAAAGCCGACGGCTTTCCCCATGGTTGTTGCAAGCGGTGCAAGGTTCGTTGCGATAAAGAAGACAATCATTAATGTAAAAACACTGTTAATAAGGCCGCGAATAATATTTCCACGAGCGGCTGCTACTGCCCAGACAACTGTAAATGGCAGAACCGATAAGTCAGCAAACGGAAGCATGCCATTGTAAGGCAGAACAACAGCGAGCAAAATCGTAATCGGCACCATTAAAAGGGCTACCGCCATATTCGCTGGATGACCAATGACAATTGCTGTATCTAAACCAATATAGACATTTTTCCCTGGGAAACGCTTTTGAATATAAGAACGAGCGCCCTCAGAGATTGGAATGAGTCCTTCCATTAATAACGCAACCATTCTTGGCATTAAGACAAGAACTGCTGCCATTTGAATCCCGAGTGTCATCACGCCTTTTGCATCATAGCCGCCGAGAAGACCAATAATGATACCAAGTATGAGACCCATCACAAGCGGTTCACCAAAGATGCCAAAGCGTTTCTTTAATGTTTCTGGATCAGCATGAATTTTGTTTAAACCAGGAATTTTATCAATGACGCGGTTGGACGCATACATCAGCGGTGCGAAGTTGACCGTTTCAGCATGAGCCATCGATACGCCTTTTAATCCAAAATGGTGTTCGATTGTCGGCGCTGTCCAATCGGCTAATTTAAGCGTGATCGCAGAAACAATCAAGCCAACAGCAAGAGCCAAGAACATATTATGATAAGCGTAGTAAGTAACAGAGGCTGCGAAAATTAAATGCCAGAAGTTCCAAATATCCACATTCAGTGTTTTCGTGAAGTTTACGGACAATAAAATCACATTTAACAAAAGCACAAGAGGAATCATGAGCGGGGCAACAGGTGTACCAAAGGATATGGCAGCGCCAATCGGCCATCCAACATCCAAAATGTCGAGCTTTAGTCCAAGGGAATTAACCATAGCTTTCGCTGCTGGCCCAAGACCGCTCACGAGCAAATTAATGACAAGATTGACACCGACAAATCCAATTCCGATCGTAATACCGGCTCGGAAAGATTTCTTAAAGCCCTGTCTTAAAATCATACCGAAAAGCGTCATAATAATCGGGAGCATAATAGTTGGTCCAAGGTCTAATATAAAATCGACGGCTTGCTTGATCATACATCCACCTCCTGAATTTTTCAGATAAAGCGCTTACATTATTTCATGAATGATTATTGGTTTAGCTCTTGTTGAAGCAAGTGAGCCGCTTCTTCATAAGAGGTCATGTGAGACAGCTTTGTCATCACTTCTTCTTTTCTAAAAAGTGTCATCAGCTTCTCGAGCATCACAAGCTGCTTACTAGGCTCAGAGATTGCTAGGACAAACACAATTTTGGCTTGCACTGTTTCATCGGGGCTCCCCATCTTATGAAACACGACAGGTTCCTTTAATGTAGCAACACTAATCGCCGGTTTGTTCACATGCTCAGGATCTGTATGCGGAATCGCTACCCCAAAAGTTGCAAGCGGGAGACCTGTAGGATATGTTTTTTCTCTTTCAAGCACTGCAGGTAAATAGCTCGATTTAATGTACCCTCCAGCTTCTAACCTGTCTGCTAAGTATGTCGTCACCTCCTCTCTCGAAGATGTTTCGAACTGCAGCGTAATCAGTTGTTCATTTAACTCAAACAAGTTATTCAAACAACCACCCCTTTCATTTGGTATAAATATGAACACATGTAACAAAAAGAATGAACATTTTAGAATAGAACCTTTTATAAAGCGCTTACAATTATACGTTACGAAAAATGTTCAATGTTGTTACCTTTGTAAAGATATTATAATATTCAAAATTATAAGTCAATGTTCCTAGGGAAATTTTTATAAAAAAAAGACGCAGTGATCACTGCGTCTTTCTCTACTCGCCTTCTATACTTCTTGTTAAATGTGGCTTCCTATATCTAAAAATTCAGATACAAATAGATTGTCTGTCTGTACTGCCATTTCTTCCTTTGTGCCAATTTTTTCGATTCTTCCTTCATTCATCACCACGACACGATCAGCAATATCGAATGCTTCTTCTTGATCATGTGTCACAAAAATAGTGGTCATTTGAAAGTCACGATGAACTTTTTTCAGCCAATGCCTTAATTCTTTCCTCACCTTTGTATCAAGAGCGCCAAAGGGTTCATCTAAGAGGAGTGCCTTCGGCTGAACGGCAAGTGCTCGTGCCAGTGCTACACGCTGCTTTTGTCCGCCTGACAGCTGCTCTGGATAACGCTGCTCATACTGCGTGAGCTGAACAACCTCTAAAAGCTCATGCACCCGCTCTTTGATGTCTTTTTTAGGCAGTCTTTCTCCTCTAGGTTTAATTTTCAGCCCATATGCCACATTATCAAAAACCGTCATATTTCGAAAAAGCGCATATTGCTGAAACACAAAACCGATTTGCCGTTTTCGTACTGGAATGTGTGTGTAATCCTGATCTCCGAATAAAACTTGCCCGTTATTGGCGTAATCAAGACCTGCAATGATTCTTAATAACGTCGTCTTTCCAGAGCCAGATGGTCCTAATAAAGAAATCAATTCACCATTTCTTATCGATAAATCCACGTTTTGCAAAACCTTTGTCTGACCAAATTGTTTTGATATTTGTTTTGCTGTAATCCCCAAGGCCGATCCCTCCATTTATGTTGACCGCTTGCCAAGCCGGTGATCCCTCTGCTGAATGATTTGTTTAATGATTAAAGTAATGACTGCCACAAATGCCATAAGAGACGCCACAGCAAAAGCGGCTTGAAATTGGTACTCATTGTATAAAATTTCGATATGAAGCGGCATCGTATTGGTCATCCCTCGAATATGACCTGATACAACCGACACAGCACCAAATTCACCAATCGCTCTTGCCCCGGCTAAAATAACGCCGTAAAAAAGAGCCCATTTGATATTTGGGAGTGTCACAAGGAAAAAAGTCTTCCATCCGTTTGCACCAAGTGTGAGTGATGCTTCCTCCTCATGAATGCCTTCATGCTGCATAAACGGGATTAATTCTCTAGCAATAAACGGAAATGTCACGAATATGGTTGCTAGAATCATGCCTGGTACAGAATAAATGACTTTCCATCCATTCTCCATAAGCCAAGGTCCTAAAAGCCCGTTTGAACCAAATAAAAGCACAAATACAAGTCCAGCAATCACAGGCGAAACGGCAAACGGGAGGTCAATTACAGTCGTTAACAAACGTTTGCCGCGGAAGTTAAATTTTGTGATAAGCCATGCAGCACTCACCCCGAAGATCATTTGAAGCGGCAAGGTGACGACGACAATGAAAACGGTCAATTTGATTGCCGCTAGTGTATCTGGATGTGAGATGGCCATAAGGTATGAACTCCACCCTTTCTCAAAGGCCTTTGAAAACACGGCGATCAGCGGTATGAGTAAAAATAAAATCAAAAAAGCATACACCACCGTAATTAATAGGATTTTCACCGCTTTAGATTCGGTTACAGGACTTTTATACTGAACATGATGCCGATGACTAAGCTCTCTCTCCAATGGTTTCACCTCACGTATACTTGTTTTTTCCGCTCAACATACCACTGAATGCCGTGAATCAATAACAGGATGACAAACGAAAGAAGCAGCATCAAGCACGCAATCGCTGCGGCACCATGATAATCATACTGTTCAAGCTTGGACATGATCATCAGTGGTGTAATTTCTGTTTTAAACGGAATATTTCCAGCAATAAACACAACAGAGCCATATTCCCCTAGTGCTCTTGCAAACGCAAGTGAAAATCCAGTCATCACCGCAGGAAACAAAGCTGGCAGTAGCACGTGAAAAAAGGTCTGTCTCCTTGTCGCACCAAGAATTGCCGCAGCCTCTTCTACTTCCTGCTGCAGCCCTTCTATCACAGGCTGAACGGTTCGGATAACGAATGGAATGCCGATAAAAATAAGTGCCAAAATAATCCCAATCGGTGTGTATGCCACCTTTAAATGCAGAAATTGACCAATCCACCCATTTGGAGAATAAAGGGTGGTGAGAGCGATACCCGCAACAGCCGTTGGGAGCGCAAAAGGCAAATCGATGAGAGCATCTAAAATTTTCTTTCCGGGAAATGTGTACCTGGCGAGAACCCAGGCAATCAGTACACCAAACCCTGCATTGATGAGAGCAGCTGCAAAGGAAGTCGTCACGGTCAGCTGGAGCGACTTCAATACTCTTGCATCGGTAAACACCTTCCAAATCCCCCCTGCTCCTAATGAAGCCGTCCAAATAAATACCATGGATAAAGGAATGACGACAATCGCACTTACATAAACGAGCGTCACCCCAAGGCTCAGCCCAAATCCAGGCAATATACGTTTTCTTTTATTGGCGGCTGCATGTGTTTTCTTCATCACATCGCCCCCTATTTTTGTCCGCTGTATATTTGATCAAATAAGCCGCCATCATCAAAAAATCTTTTCTGCGCCTTTCTCCACCCGCCAAACGCTTGATCAATCGTCACCATATCAATCTTTTTAAACTGGTCTTTATATTTGTTTAAGACTTCTTGATTTCTAGGACGATAATAGTTTTCCGCCGCAATTTCCTGCCCTTTTTTAGAATATAAATAATCTAAATAAGCCTTTGCCACTTTCTCTGTTCCTTTACGTTTCACATTTTGATCCACGACCGCAACAGGCGGCTCTGCTAGAATACTAATCGATGGGGTGACAATCTCAAATTTGTCTTTGCCTAGTTCGTGCTGTGTTAAATAGGCTTCATTTTCCCATGCAATTAACACATCTCCAAGACCGCGTTCAACAAAGGTCGTTGTGGCCCCGCGTGCACCTGAATCAAGGACTTCGACATGTTCATATAGCTTTTTGACAAAATCCTTTGTTTTGTCTTCATTCCCATGAAATGTTTTATCGGCATATGCCCATGCAGCTAAGTAATTCCATCTCGCACCGCCGGACGTTTTCGGATTTGGTGTAATGATGGACACACCTGGTTTAATCAAGTCGTCCCAGTCTTTAATATTTTTGGGGTTCCCTTTCTTCACAAGAAACACAATGGTGGATGTATAAGGAGTTGACTGATTTGGAAATTCTTTTTGCCAATCTTTCGAAAGCAGTCCGCGATCTGCAATCGCATCAATGTCATACCCTAAAGCCAGCGTTGCCACATCTGCCTCGAGTCCATCAATAATCGATCTTCCCTGCTTTCCTGATCCACCGTGAGACTGCTTGATCGTGACATCCTCACCTGTTTTGTCTTTCCAATACGTCTGAAAGGCTTGATTGTATTCCTGATACAATTCACGTGTAGGATCATACGAAACATTTAACAGCTCAACCTTCCCTTTTTGCTTTGAGGCTTCGTTTGCGTTTGAGCACGCAGCACTCGTCACAGCCAAGACCACTACGATGGTTACAACCGAGACCCATTTCCACTTTTTCACGTTATCCCGCTCCCCTGTTATCAAATAATAGTGACACCAACCTTGCCGTTTCATACGCAAAAAAGACCCTTAGCCACTTGAAATACATTACAGTCCTGCACTTCAAATTGCCAAGAGCCTTCGGTTGTCCGATCAGCTATGTATGATTGATGTTAGTCTATATATTATTCAAACTATTCACAGGTGTCAACTCTGTTTTTTATTTAAACAAAAAAAGAAACGCCATCTTGCAGAGGCGCTTCTTTTCCCGGGAAATGGTTTTAATCGGCAGATAGCTTTAAATTGACACCAACAGCGGTTCCATTTCTCGAGGAGTCAGCTACTCCAGTAAATGTCCCTGCTTTTCGATCAATGAGTAAAGCTTGCACATTTCCTATATCAATAGGCGAACTGCCAAAACGGTGACCCATGTCATTTAGCTTCGTTTTCACATCAAGGGGAACTCCTACTTCGTAACGGTAAGAAGTTGGACTGTTTGTATATATCCGCGGCTCTTCCACTGCATCTTGAAGCTCCATATCGTATTCAAGCAAGTTTAGGATGGTTTGTGAAACAGAAGCAATAATGGTCGTTCCTCCAGGTGAGCCAACAGTCATGACCGGCTCGTTATCTTTGAATATGATCGTCGGGGTCATACTGGATAATGGACGTTTATTCGGCTGGACTTCATTTGCTCCGCCTGGTCTTGCGTCAAAATCTGTTAGTTCATTGTTTAAGAAAAAGCCATATTCCGGAACAAGAATCCCTGTACCAAATAACTGTTCAATGGTTGTTGTGAATGACACGACATTTCCCCACTGATCGGCAACAGTAAAATGAGTGGTCTCACCAATGGTTTTATCTTCTGGCTGCGGGACAATCGGGGATGGATTTTTTTCATCCTCATAAGCCCATGGATCTCCTTCTTTCGGGTTTTTGTTCATTTGATCTAATTGAATGAGAGAAGCTCTTTTTGAAATGTAATCATCGTCTAGTAGTCCTTTTAGTGGAACATCTACGAATTCGGGGTCGCCTGCATATGCAGCACGGTCAGCATAGGAGAGATGCATTGTTTCAGCAAGCAGCTGATATTTTTCGAATGATTTGGGGTCATATTGTGATAGATTGAAGTGATCTAGTATTTTGAGTATTTGCAGCATAAACACACCGCCTGAGCTTGGTGGAGGCATACTTGCAAGCTGGTATCCTTTATAGTCCCCCCAGATAGGCTTGTCAGTCTTGACCTCATAACGACCAATGTCATCAGTTGTCATCGTTCCGCCAAAATCTTGGACTGTATTTGCAAGTGCCTTTGCTACTTTTCCTTCATAAAATGCTTTACTTCCTTTTTTCGCAATGAGCTTAAATGTTTTAGCAAGACCTGGCTGTACAAGCAGATCGCCTTCTTTGAGCGGCTGATCATCTGGAAGAAAGATTGGCGCTGCAGCCGTTTTTTTCAGCTTTCCTTGATGATCTTCAATGGCTTGTGCCAGAACAGAATCGATTTCAAATCCATCCTCTGCAAGCTGAATGGAAGGCTCAATCAATTCCTTCATCGAACGGGTCCCCCACTTATCCAATGCTGCCTCGAGACCTTTTACTGTCCCTGGAACACCAACCGCATTACCGTGTGTAGACCGCTCAGCAAATGGGATGACTTTTCCTTCGTCCGTTAAAAACATGTCAGGTGTTGCGCCCTGTGGTGCTCGTTCTCTACTATTGATGATGGACGTTTCTTTTGTCTTTCCATCATAAACCATCATAAAACCACCGCCGCCAATTCCAGACATCATTGGCTCTGTCACATTCAGTGCGTACTGGATGGCAACAGCAGCATCCACTGCGTTTCCACCTTTCTTCAATACATCAGCACCTACTTCTGATGCCAGCGGGTGAGCAGTAGCAACCATGCCATCTTTACCAACAGCTACTTTACTCCCATGAGATTCGTTCGCATTGACTTGGCTGACAGGCAGAAAAAACGAGAAAACAAACAGACATATGGACAAAACAGTTAGAGAAATGCGTTTCATGAACAACACCCCTTCCATATTCTTACTTTGACCTTACCGACTTCTTGACCAGAATACAATAGATTATTCTAAAATTTCTAAAATTTTCATCCTATCATCCTACATTTCCCAAATCGGACATTGTTTTTCAAAACATATGACGCACTCGATCATTAGGAATAAAGACACAGCATTTCCAACGATTCGGGTTCAAGGTATAATAAATACAACAAAGAGGGGGAAAAAACGGTGAACAACAAAAGCAGATTATTTTGGGAAGACTATTGGAAAGAGAAATCAGAACAAGCACCCGCTGACGCATTTGTATCGGCGTGGGCATTCGGATCAGATCCAGATCATTTACTTGATCTTGTCAAGCAAGGAAAGAAAACAGCCACTTGTTCTGGTCACCTGTTTTATGAAAAGGAACATGTGCCGCTTCCAAAACCCGGACAATATGCGGTCATTTTGGATAGCCAGGAAGAGCCAAAAGCCATCATTGAAATTACAGATGTAGATGTCATGCCAATGAATGAAGTCCCCGAATCATTTGCAAAAGCAGAAGGTGAAGGCGATTTATCTTATGACTATTGGTATAGAGAACATAAAGAATTTTTCACAGAAGCACTCCAATCATACGGATTAGATTTCAAAGAGGATATGCTTCTTGTTTGTGAAAGGTTTAAGCTGATTCATTCGGCTTCTTAGCCTATAAGCGGTGCCAAAAATGGCCCGCTTTTTTCGTTGCTTTTCCCCTTTTAGAAAAAGGTGTGTTGAGATCACATCTTTAGGTCAGAATAAGATCAAATAGAAAAAGTGAAGAAATTTTCGACTACACCTGTTTTTTTTCGACAAAAGAATATATAATTATTTGATGTGTGCATTGTCTCATTTATACAATGGAGGGTTTTTACATGTTAAAAAGGAAAAAAGACAAGTTTTCCGTCTTGTTAACGGAAATTGCTAAAAATTTAGATGAAACTGCTGAGTATTTTGTTAGCTATAAAGTAACAAATCAAACCACTCTGAAAGAATTTTCTGACACATTGAAGGAATATGAGACAAAAGGTGATAATCATGTTCATACCATGATTAAAGAGCTGAACAAAGCCTTTATTACACCGATTGAACGTGAAGACATTCTTCAATTAACGAATAGCCTCGATGATGTTTTAGATGGAATTGAGCATTTTTCCGCAACATTAGAAATTTACTCAATCACAAGCTCTGACGAACATATCGACAAATTCAGCCACTACATCAGAGAGTGTGCGAAAGAAATTTTAATCACAATTGATTTACTAGCTGAAAATCGCTTGAAAGATATTCATCCGCACGCAATCAAGATTAAAGAGATTGAACATAATTGTGACAATCTTCATCGTAAATCATTAAAGAACTTGTTTGGAAAAGAAACAGATCCAATTAAGGTGATTCAATACAAAGAAATTTACGAAACACTTGAAGAAATCGCTGATTCCTGTCAAAGTGTTGCCAACAATCTAGAAACAATCATTATGAAGAATGCGTAACGGGGTTAGTTAAACATGGACACATTACTCATCCTTACCATACTTATTGTCATTTGTGCACTTGCTTTTGATTTCATTAACGGGTTCCACGATACAGCAAATGCCATTGCGACTTCAGTTTCAACGAAGGCATTAAAGCCTAGACATGCAATTATCATGGCAGCGTTCATGAACTTCTTAGGAGCAATGACATTTACAGGTGTGGCAAAATCCATTACAAAAGATATCGCAGATCCATTTACACTTCAAAACGGCTCTGTTGTGATCTTGGCTGCTTTAATTGCCGCCATCACATGGAACTTGCTTACTTGGTATTACGGGATTCCGAGTAGTTCTTCACATGCACTAATCGGATCAATTGCAGGAGCGGTTATTGCCTCTGCTGGTTTTGGCGCTTTAAACTATTCGGGATTCATTAAAATCATTCAAGCCCTTTTGCTTTCACCTATCCTAGCTTTCGTATTGGGATATATCGTGTATACCATTATCAAAATTATATTTAGAAACAACAATCTCGCAAAAACAAATAAACAATTCCGACGTGTTCAAATTTTAACGGCTGCACTGCAATCGTATACCCATGGAACAAACGATGCGCAAAAAGCGATGGGAATTATTACGATGGCTTTAATTGCAGGTAATTTGCATACAACAGACGACATTCCTTTCTGGGTACAATTCTCTTGTGCGCTTGCAATGGGACTCGGTACTTCTATTGGCGGCTGGAAGATTATCAAAACAGTCGGCGGTAAAATTATGAAAATTCGTCCAGTAAACGGAGTATCTGCCGACTTAACGGGTGCAGCTATTATCTTCGGTGCGACGTTTATTCACTTACCTGTTAGTACCACTCACGTGATCTCATCTTCTATTCTAGGTGTAGGTTCTGCACACAGAGTCAAAGGGGTAAACTGGGGTACGGCAAAACGTATGCTTGTCACTTGGGTGATTACATTACCGATTTCAGGAACTCTAGGAGCTCTTATATACTTTGTGTTAAATGCGATTCTCTAATTTCAAAGACCTGTCTGACAGGTCTTTTTTTATTTGTCTGCACACTTAAATATCCTTTCCCCGCAGGACATTTTTTCATGAAGCAGGGTTTCCAATCATATCCATAGAAATAAACAAGTATTCATCTGTCTATGGGAGAGAAGAACATGCTATTATTTTTTCAATTGACTGTATGGTTATTGCTAGGTGCTCTTGCTGTGTATGTATTTGCGGTATGGCGCTTTGAACAAAAAGTAAAAGAAAAGATGTTTGCCATTCGTAAAACGTGGTATTGGATTTATGTAGCGGGTGCTGTCGTGTACTGGACAAATGATCCTTCTTCTATCTTCACTGATTGGATGCACTACTTGATCATTGCCGTTTTTTTCGCATTAACCGATGCTTTCATCTTTCTTAGCTCCTATATTAAGAAACTCGGAAATCATGAGCTGGAAACCGACACCCATCAACTCCTTGAACAAAATAACGATCTGCTTCATTCTTACCTTAATAAACTAAAAACGTACCAATACCTATTGAAAAATGAACCGATCCATGTATATTATGGAAGTGTAGAGGCATATATAGAGGGAATTGAGCGGCTGATTTATTCTTTTGCCGACAAGATGAATATTCAAGCGGTGCTTTGTCCATACGATACGCAGGAACAAAAAGATGACCTGCTTCGGACACTTGACCAGCGGGCTCTCATTCAGGCGAAGCTTGACAGGCAGGAAGTATATTATGATGATTTTGGTCATTTGGTGCTCATCCCATTTTCTGTAGCAGAAGCTCATTTTGTCATTAAGCTCACCTCCGATGAGATTGTCACGGAGTTCGACTATTTATTAATGACATCACTTACAACAATTTATGACCTAATCTTGCCTGACGAAGAGGAAGGTGATGAAGATGGACCACGCACTTCAAGGGGATAACAACAATCCTAAGAAAAACCCTTTTAAAATTTTAAAGAAAAAACGCCATATCAGTATGGCCGATTATAAGGTAAGCCCCCATACTGAGCGAATTTTTAAAAAGAATGAACAGCTTCTCGATGAGTATAAAAACAAAAAGGCTTGATTACACTAAAGGACGCGGAACGAAATCCGCGTCCTGATTCCATTTTTTCATAGACTTGCATACAATACGCTATACGCTGCAACGATTGAGGTGCCAAAATGAAAAAGAAAATCAAACAACTAAGATATGTTCAGTTTGCCGAATATCAGCCATCCCCATATACTAGGCGATTAATTGAAAAAAGTGAAACAGCCATCCAATCATACAAACAGAAACACTCACTGATTTAATAGTTTAAGCAGCTTTTCCTTCGTTTTAGGACCGTATACCCCATCACTTGTCAGACCGTTCACCAGCTGAAAGCGTGCCACGGCATTCGCCGTTTTTTCTCCGTAAACACCATCGATGCCTTTATCTGCAGCCGATTTATCAGGATAAAAATAAACGGCAGCAAGCGCTTTTTGGACGAGGCGTACGTGCTCTCCCTTCGTTAGAGGCGAAGTCACCTTTAAAATCCCATCCGGCAGCTCATACATCATTTTTCCATCATTTCGATAAATTTTAAGAACCTGTCCAATTTGAATCTTGTTCGGGTCGCTAATGTTATTCCACTTCTGTAGATCCTGAACTGTGACGTCATGAGCTTTAGCAATACTCGTTAACGTATCCCCGCTTTTGACGACATACGTGATGACCGTCTCAGGGTCTCCTGCCGTTTCAATTCCTTTTTTAAATTCATCCCATGTAGCAAGAAGCAGGCGTGGACATGCTTTTCCAGACCAGTGCTGATGTGTAACCACGTTAGCTAGTGGAATGTTATGTTCTTTCAGCAGCTTTTGGATGAGCCATTGCGCATGTTTGACCGCTTGCTGGAAATTCCCATCTTCATTTTCACAAATTTCAATGCCGATCGACTTTCGATTACCATTGCCTTGTCCGTCCCCTGCATGCCAGCCATTTTCATTTAACGGCAGATGCTGAAAAATTTCATGATCATCCACTGTAAAGTGCCAGCTCACCTCTGTCGTTGGGCGTTTCACATATGCCGCATGACTTTTCGCATCCGCTCCTTTTGATGTGTTTGCTGTGTTATGCACCGTCACATACATCGGTGTCATGGCGTATCCTGGGCGGTTTCCGTTTCCAACTGGAATAAAATCTTGATAAATTTCTACCATGTTCTGCACTCCCTTTTGCTAGATTGAATTGATCTTTCTCATCAATTGGTGGCGTTCGTAAGACAACATGAGTTTGTTTTAGTGATAAGACTATGGTAAAATTTGAATTCAATCACTCATTTTAGTAGTGGAAAACGTAAAAATGAAGAAAAAAACAGGAATTAATTCCATTTTTCCTTGATTTTATGTTAAAATTGTTAAAAATAAGCCGATAATAAAAGTAAGCAATAGCTCAATTAGCTATTTAGTCCTATATGGACTTTTCTTTTACGCCAAAAACAGAACATACGTTTGCTTGGAGGTTTTTAAATGACTGGATTTTTAACCCATTTAGAAGAAGAGATTAAACGGTTATATGCCAAACTACAAATAAGCGGTCCTGCTTATAGAGACATGCAAAGGATCGCTTCTGAATTTCATGTATGGGTCCACTATGAGGATACTGGCAGCATGATGATCAAACATCAAGGTCTTTACAGTATTATATTAAACAGATCTCTATCATCAGAGGAACAATGGCAGGATTTTGCCCACGAGCTTTGTCATGTGCTCAAGCATGCAGGCAATCATTTCAAGATGCACAAACTCTTTCGAGAACTGCAAGAGTTTCAGGCTAAACAATTTATGTATCACTTTTGTGTACCGACCTTTATGCTGATGCAAATGAAGCTTCCAAACCTTCGGCAGCAAGCCATTTTACACATTGCGCAAACATTTCACGTCACCTGGGCTTTTGCTGAAAAGCGGCTTGCCTTATTCGAACAGCGGAAAGCAGGCATTCGCTTTCAACAAGAGTTTACATCTTATTTAATGAAAGCCGAAAAGGTCGCGGAAAAAGAAGCTGTTTATCAAACGTAAGCCTCTCTGCATAGGGGAACAGGCGTTTATTCATACAGGTTTAATACTTGCTTGAGTACATTTGTGTACCGATAAAATTGCTCATTTTGCGTTTCGCGGCGATAGCGCCGTCTGAAGTCTTGAAAGAATGCTCTTCTTTGCGCCTGACTGATTTCAAGTTGTACACTTTTTCCCGTCAGACATTGATTATTGATATTATGAGGATGTGTTCCAGAATAACGATCAGATTCAGATAGCAGCACTGCTTGGAAGCCATTAAGCGTTAAACGTTTCACTGTTTCCGCCGCTCTTTCTCTGTCTGTCCCGCCCACTAATGTTTGAAGCATCTCCGTTTCCCCGTAGCCATGGAGCGCAAACGTGTAATGATGGGTATGCACTAGAGAAAGGCAGACCGGCTCATCGAAACGTGTGCTTGTAATGTGAAGCACATGATTGCCTTTCACTTTAAGGCCTTCAAATAAATACATAGACTGATTACTTGCGATTTCATGAATGAGCTCACTCACGCCAGATTCAATTCCTCCGGCATGAGGGGATAAAACCAAAAGCTGGTCACCTTTCCGCTCGTGAAGAATTTGATAATCGATTCCTTCTCTTTCATGAGCGGAAAGCTCTTCGTAACTTTGATATGTATCAATGAATTGCGTCATTCCATCCTCCCCATTTCTCTATATGAGCATAAGTCTACTGATCTTAAATTCTTTTGTAAAGGGATTTCGAATGACCTATCGACATGAAACATCCTTAAATTTTCCTTATCTTTACGGCTATCTGTTGAATTTTGAGAAAAAATGACCGATAATTGAAATGAATAGAACTTTTGGACTATATGAATCTTTTTGCATTCTCTCTCATAAATTAGAAATATTGTGATCTACATCTGGAGGAATTCATGTTAAAAAAGAAAACCACCATCACCCTTGTCATCTTATTCCTTAGCTTCGCTGGTATCATTTACTGGAAATGCTTTTCTCTTCAAGGCGTATCTCACGGAACCTTTATCCGCTCGATGACTTCACCTGACGGAACATATATCATCAACACCTATCGACATAGCGGAGGGAAACTAAAGGAGAACGCAGTTAGAGCAGAAATTGAAAACAAACTCACCCACCGAAAAAAAACGATTTACTGGAAATACCCTGATAAAGACCCCCTCATTAAATGGAAAAATGGACAGCTTGTTCAAATTGGGCATGAATTTTTAAATGTGGTAAAGGGTGAAACATACGATTATCGCTTTGATCGGAACACAAGAAAATAGCGTATTAAAAAAACGAATCCCTTTTGGATTCGTTTTTTACGTTGACATCACATGCTGCATAAATTCTTTCATTTCTTTACTTACGATCGTCAGTCGTTCCACAATTTCACTAAACTCTGTTACAAGTAAAGCCTGCTCTGATGATGAACCTTTCATATGGTCCATACTCTCAAGTAATGTATGTATATTGGAGGAAATTCCTTGCAAAGAGCTTTCGATATTTTCTGTTGCACGTGAAGTTTCACTTGAAAGCTTTTGAACCTCACTGGCTACAACACTAAAACCAGCCCCTTCTTTTCCTGCCCTGGCTGCTTCAATTGACGCATTCAATCCTAGCAAACTCGTTTGTTTCGAAATACCTTTAATCATTTTTGTAATATCAGATGTTTTTTTCGAGCTTTCAAGTGTTTGCTGCGTTTGTAAGGTCATTTCCTCACTTGTCGCAGAAAGCTCCTCTGAATGCGCCGCCACCACATGCACCTTTTCTTGAATACTATGAATGATGTCATTTAATGACTCCATATACGCTTCAAGCTCTAATTGATTTTTAATCGGAAAACCTAAAGCGAGTGCACCAATAACCTGTTGATTTTCATCAAAAATTGGCAAACCCATTGCATTTAACGGTATTCCATAGACCGATTCAGGTACAAACGTACTTGATGTTTCACCTCTGAGCGCTTTTTTCATATTTAAATCATCTGGTTTAATAAGTTCTCCAGCACGAATTTGAAAATCTACATCTTTCGATGGCAAATACAGCAAGAATTTCTCTCGATCAATGACACCCATCGTCACTTCGTTTTTTAAAATCTGCATCATATAAGGTGCTGCTGTCACAATACTCTGTAGTATATCCAATTTCTCTACCCCCTTATATAGTTTATCGGTCGTTCTTCTTAAATTAATAGTTACTTTTTAAAAATAATAATAATGATTGAAGAAATTCTTCATATTTACGAGTAAAAAGAAGTACGTTTCCTTTCTATATTCAAGCGGAAATTTGCTATAATTAATGAATCAACATATGATGAAATGGTCATGTAACCATTTTGTGTATTCAATGGAGGCGCATGTTTTGACACAACCCATGAAATATGAGCGGGCAATCGTCATTGGCGGAGGTATCACTGGGATGCTCGCTGCAAAAGTTTTATCAACGTTTTATCATCAAGTATTGATTATTGAAAAGGATGAACTGCCGGACTCTCCTGAGAATCGTCTCGGCACTCCTCAAGCCTTTCATCCACATAGAATGCTGCCACTTGGCAAGCAAATCGTTGAACGTCTATTTCCTGGTTATACAAAAGAGTTACTGGCAATGGGCGGATTTAATACCATGCATCAAACCTCTCGATTTATCACAAAAGATGGCGAATTAACGCTCACTGATAGAGAAGAAACCGCCGTCACAAGACGCGCAATGCTAGAGTGGGTATTGATGCAAAGAATGGTAACAGAGGAACGCGTGCAGTTTTTAGAAAAACATGAAGCCATCTCCCTTCAGTTTAAAGAGGGAACTAATCAAGTCATGGGGCTTATCGTGAAGGACCGGCAAGTAAAACCTGGCAGCATTCATGAAATGAAAGCAGACTTAGTGATCGATACGTCTGGAAGAATGTCTAAGTTGCCAAAATGGTTGAAAGACGCTGGATTAACCTTGCCACAGACTGATGAGTTAAGTGTGTTTCTAGGCTACAGCACAAGATATTATCAAATACTATCAGGTGCGCCACCCCTGCAATCAATGGTCGTAGTTGGCCAGCCAGACAAGCAAATCCCAACAGGGCTGTTTGAACGGGTTGATCATGATTTAGTAGCTGTGCTTCTTTCTGCAGCCGGCGGTTCACATTATCCAACAACGGATGCTGATCAGTTTGATTCAGAAACCGCTGCTCTGAGCGATCCCGCGATAGCAGAAGCCATCACCCATTTAACGCCCTTTACAAAACCAAAAGGATTTAGAGTTCCTTCTTGCGTGAGACATCACTATGAACAAATGCAGGATTGGCCAAGTGGATTATTGGTGATGGGCGATTCCTTGTGTACGTTAGATCCCATTCATGGGCAGGGCATGACCAAAGCAGCTCTTGAAGCACAAACACTTGACCGTATGCTCAAACAAGCACAAAAAAATGAGCGGCTGTCTTTTGAAAAGGACACATTACAACAAATGCAGCACGCGAGTGAACTTGGCTGGTGGCTTTGTGCAATTGCTGATATGGCTTGGGACGGTGTTGAGTTAAAAGGAGAAACAACCATACCCCACTTGACGTTCGTACAGGAATTTTTAAATCGCTACGTACAATACGCCATTGTCACAAAACAGCCTGAACGTCTTGAGGTGTATCACCGAATGCATTCTTTCTTAACAGAACCGAGAGAAATCATCAACTTAGAACAGCTGCACGACATGATTCAAGCTGACACCTCAGGAGAAACCGCCGAATGGTGGAAGCAATGGGATCAAAAGAACGATGAAGGCAACCGAGCTTTTTTCCATGAAGCGGTTCCTGACTTTCGTCTAGAGCACTTGCTGTCATTTGATTGAACTAAAAAAAGCCCCTTTATTGGGGCTTTTTCATTAACGTAATAATTGAAGTACGTTTTGTGGCTGTTGGTTTGCTTGTGCTAACATTGCTTGAGATGCTTGAGAAAGAATGTTGTTCTTTGTGAACTCACTCATTTCTTTCGCCATGTCAACGTCACGGATACGAGACTCAGCAGCTGTTAAGTTTTCAGCAGAAGCACCAAGGTTGTTGATTGTGTGCTCTAGACGGTTTTGGACTGCACCTAGTTTAGAACGTTGATCAGAAACTTGTTTGATTGCTCCATCAATGATTGCTAATTGGTCGTTAAATCCACCTTCTTCATCTGCTGCAATTTCGGCGAAATCAGTTACTTTAATAGTAGAAACTGTTTTATCCTCAACTCCAAGTTTATCAGCAGACATTGCTTCAATATGAACTGACAATTGCTGCGCACCGTTAGCTCCAATTTGGAAAGTAAGTTTCTTCGCTTCTCCGCCTTCTGGTTCAGCAGCAAAAGTACCATCAAGAAGTTTCTTTCCATTGAATTCAGTACGGTCAGAAATACCGTTCTTATCTGTACCGTTACCAATTTCTTGAACTAGCGCATCAATTTCTTCTTGAATCGCACCTAGATCTGTATCATCCTGAGTACCTGTGTTTCCAGCTTGAACGACTAGTTCACGAACACGTTGAAGGATTGAGTGAGTTTCAGTCAATGCTCCCTCAGCAGTTTGAATAAGAGAAATACCGTCTTGTGCATTTTTCGTCGCCATTTCTAATCCGCGGATTTGTCCACGCATTTTTTCAGAGATTGCAAGACCTGCTGCGTCATCTCCTGCACGGTTGATTTTAAGACCAGAAGAAAGCTTTTCCATGTTCTTTTGTCCTGCCCCATTGTTTGCAGACAAACGGTTTAGTGTGTTAAGTGCTGCGATATTGTGGTTAATTCTCATGTTAAATGACCTCCATGTGTTTGAACCAATTGGACGTCCTTATCCAAAAGTTCTAAATTAAAATTTTTTTGTAAGCCTTACAATCCATTTATCGAACTTAACTGGGATATGTTTAACAAAAAAGGGATAAATAAGAATAAAGTCTCATTCACTATGATCGTTTCGCTAGAGCATGCCAAATTTAAAGGTCATTTTTCATGATTTATCAGAGGGATTTAAGAATCATAAGAGTGGAGGTAATTCGAAGAAAACAACATAAAAAAAGCCCCATAAAGGGGCCTGTCATTAACGTAGTAATTGAAGTACGTTTTGTGGCTGTTGGTTCGCTTGTGCAAGCATTGCTTGAGACGCTTGAGAAAGAATGTTGTTCTTTGTGAACTCACTCATTTCTTTCGCCATATCAACGTCACGGATACGAGACTCAGCAGCTGTTAAGTTTTCACCAGAAGCACCAAGGTTGTTGATTGTGTGCTCTAGACGGTTTTGGACCGCACCTAATTTAGAACGTTGATCTGAAACTTGTTTAATTGCATTATCAACGATATCAAGCTGATCATCGAAACTAGTAGTTGCAAAATCAGTCACTTTAATAGCAGATACTGTTTTAGTAGCATCAGTAGGGTCTGTTCCAAGTTTATCAGCAGACATTGCTTTGATGTTTACATCTAATTTTTGCGCTTTGTTTGCACCGATTTGGAAAGTTAATGTAGCTGTTTCAAAGTCACCATTCAACAATTTTTTACCGTTGAATTCAGTACGATCAGAAATACCATTTCCATCCGTACCACCGCCAATCTCTTTGACAAGGTTACTGATTTCTTCTTGAATTGCACCAAGGTCTGTTCCATCTTGTGTACCAGTATTTCCAGCTTGAACCACTAGTTCACGAACACGTTGAAGAATCGCATGAGTTTCAGTCAATGCACCCTCAGCTGTTTGGATAAGAGAGATACCGTCTTGTGCGTTTTTAGAAGCCATTTCTAATCCACGGATTTGTCCACGCATTTTTTCAGAGATTGCAAGACCTGCTGCGTCATCTCCTGCACGGTTGATTTTAAGACCAGAAGAAAGTTTCTCCATGTTCTTTTGGCTTGCACCGTTGTTTGCAGACAAACGGTTTAATGTGTTAAGTGCTGCGATATTGTGGTTAATTCTCATTTCCTATTACCTCCATGTATGTGGGACCTGACAGACGTCCTTATCTGAAAAAAGCCCTTGATTCTAGAATTTATCTATCCTAACAATTATTTTATCGGATTGTTTTGTAGGAAGTTTAACACTTTTTTAATATTTATTTATTAATTTATCCGCCTTAATTCATTATTTAGTTCTATGTAAAAGACATATTGTGTGCTCCGTTTAAAATACTAGTTCTTCTTTTCTTACTTTTAATTTAAAATATAACTGCGCACCAAGTGGCTCTCACATGATATTTTTCAAGATTTGCTTTTTTCAAATGTCAGTGACATAAAAAAGCCCCTTAAAGGGGCCTTTCATTAACGTAGTAATTGAAGTACGTTTTGTGGCTGTTGGTTCGCTTGTGCAAGCATTGCTTGAGACGCTTGAGAAAGAATGTTGTTCTTAGTGAACTCACTCATTTCTTTCGCCATATCAACGTCACGGATACGAGACTCAGCAGCTGTTAGGTTTTCACCAGAAGCACCAAGGTTGTTGATTGTGTGCTCTAGACGGTTTTGAACTGCACCGAGTTTAGAACGTTGGTCAGATACTTGTTTGATCGCCCCATCAACGATATCTAATTGATCATCAAAAGAAAGTGCGCCAGCAGCAGCTGGATCAGCAAATTGTGTTACATCGATGTCAGCTACTGCGTGGTCTGCAATAAGAGCACCTGTACCGGGATCAACCGCACCAAGTGCTGTAGAAGACATTGCTTCAATATTAACTTCTAATTTTTGTGCTTTATTTGCACCAATTTGGAAAGTTAATGATTTTGGTGTAGCACCAGCTGCGCTGAACGTACCGTCAAGTAATTTCTTTCCGTTAAATTCTGTACGATCAGAGATACCGTTTTTATCAGTACCATTTCCAATTTCTTGGACAAGGTTCTTGATTTCCTCTTGAATTGCACCAAGATCTGTATCGTCTTGTGTACCCGTGTTTCCAGCTTGAACCACTAGTTCACGAACACGTTGAAGGATTGAGTGAGTTTCAGTCAATGCACCCTCAGCCGTTTGGATAAGAGAGATACCGTCTTGTGCGTTTTTAGTAGCCATTTCTAATCCGCGGATTTGTCCACGCATTTTCTCAGAGATCGCAAGACCTGCTGCGTCATCTCCTGCACGGTTGATTTTAAGACCAGAAGAAAGTTTCTCCATGTTCTTTTGGCTTGCACCGTTGTTTGCAGATAAACGGTTTAATGTGTTAAGTGCTGCGATATTGTGGTTAATTCTCATTTGTTATTACCTCCATGTATATGGGACCTGACAGACGTCCTTGTCTGAAAAAAGTCCTTTATTCTAGGGCTTTACAACCCTGACAATTCTTTTATCGGATTATTTCATAGGAAGTTTAACATTTTTTAATATTTATTGATCAATTTTACATATCTTTATTCACTATTTAGTTTCACAAAAATTTCTATTATGCTATTCGTTCAAGTGATGAGCACATAGCCTGTATTAAAATGAATAGGAACAAAATAAAAAAGCCCCATAAAGGGGCCTGTTATTAACGAAGTAATTGAAGTACGTTTTGTGGCTGTTGGTTCGCTTGTGCAAGCATTGCTTGAGAAGCTTGAGAAAGAATGTTGTTCTTTGTGAACTCACTCATTTCTTTCGCCATGTCAACGTCACGGATACGAGACTCAGCAGCTGTTAAGTTTTCAGAAGATGCACCAAGGTTGTTGATTGTGTGCTCTAGACGGTTTTGGACTGCACCAAGTTTAGAACGTTGGTCTGAAACTTGTTTGATCGCACCATCTACGATGTCTAGTTGTTGATCAAATGTAAGTGTTGGTGTAGCAGCAGCGAATTGTGTAACATCAATATTAGAGACTGCTTGACCCGCTACAAGAGTTCCATTATTAAGAGCCCCTAGTTTGTCAGAAGACATTGCTTCAATATTTACATCTAATTTTTGTGCTTTATTTGCACCGATTTGGAATGTTAAAGTAGCTGTACCATTAGCAAAATCACCATTCAACAATTTTTTACCGTTGAACTCAGTACGATCAGAGATACCATTTTTATCAGTGCCGTTACCAATTTCTTGAACTAGGTTATTAATTTCTTCTTGAATTGCACCAAGGTCAGTTCCATCTTGTGTACCAGTATTTCCAGCTTGAACTACAAGCTCACGTACACGTTGAAGGATTGAGTGAGTTTCAGTCAATGCGCCTTCAGCTGTTTGGATAAGAGAGATACCGTCCTGCGCGTTTTTAGAAGCCATTTCTAAACCGCGGATTTGACCACGCATTTTTTCAGAGATCGCTAGACCTGCTGCGTCATCTCCTGCACGGTTGATTTTAAGACCAGAAGAAAGTTTCTCCATGTTCTTTTGGCTTGCACCGTTATTTGCAGACAAACGGTTTAATGTGTTAAGTGCTGCGATATTGTGGTTAATTCTCATTTTCTATTACCTCCATGTATGTGGGACCTGACAGACGTCCTTGTCTGAAAAAAGTCCTTTATTCTAGGGCTTATCAACCCTGACAATTCTATTATCGGATGTGGTTATAGGATGTTTAGCAGATTTTTTAAAAGATATCACATATTTTCATGACGTTAATCCTAATTTCAACAATTTTATAAAAATAAAAGCTGCTGATCTCTTATCAGCAGCTTTATCATTTATGAATTTCAGTATTGCTTGATATCAAACATTAAGATATTTTGGTACACAACGTAATCCTTCTTACTTGTGAAAGGACCTTTATTGTGTTCGTCATTGATTTCATAGAAGTTCATGCCAATTCCAAAACTTCTCTCTTTATACCAGTTTAGAAAATCGTTGATTTCTTTCATTGAAAGCAAATAATCCTTTTGCAGCCCGTTTATCATGGTAATTGAAAGTATACCTTTTGTTGATTCTTCACCAGGTTTTGTCCCGTCTTGATCTTTCGGTTCTTCGGTTGTGCCATCACCCGGCTTTGTCCCGTCTTGATCTTTCGGTTCTTCAGTTGTGCCATCACCCGGCTTTGTCCCGTCTTGATCTTTCGGTTCTTCGGTTGTGCCGTCACCCGGCTTTGTTCCGTCTTGATCTTTTGGTTCTTCGGTTGTGCCGTCACCCGGCTTTGTTCCGTCTTGATCTTTTGGTTCTTCGGTTGTGCCGTCACTTGGTTTTGTTCCGTCCTGATCTTTTGGTTCTTCGGTTGTGCCATCATCTGGCTTTGTTTCACCTTCAGCAATTTGCAAATCTTTTAGTGAGATAGAAATCACTGATTTGTAATCACTTTTAATCGATTTTGAATAATAATTTTGCATGAAATTTCGTCCACCTATGATATATATGGTATCCTCAATCGTTACAGCACTTGAACCTACTCTAGCTTCAGGTAATTTAATCGAGCTTCGTTTCACAGAATTCGTTTTAGCATCATAAAACTGTGTGTATGGTGATAATGTACTGTCTTTGTCATCATACTGACCTCCAGCCATGAACAATTTTCCCTGATATGTTGTAAATGCAGCCCCTAGTTGATAAAACTTTAACTGTGATTTTGTTTGTACCCATTGATTTGTTTCAATGTTGTATTCATATACTTGGGAATTTTTGTGATTACTAACTGTTCTTTCTCCACCTGTAGCATAAATTTTGTTGTCAACGACTTCTGACATGGACATACCAGTAAATTGCTGAGGAAACATTTTTAATTGTTGCCATTTATCTGTTTTTGTATCATAACTATAAAAATTATGTTCTTGATAAGGACTTTTATTCGTTGCAAGAATATAAATCTTATCATTTACAACACTTGCACTTATGTCACCTTTTGTCACAGCATAGTATGGTATATTAATCGGTGTTTCTGCCCATGTATCTAATTCTGCATCATAAATATCAATCGTATTTGTGCTATCTTGATATGCTCCTCCAATGACAAATACTTTTTTACCTATCGCCACTGCCGTACTATCTGTTCTTTCTCTAGGCATGTCAGCTTTTGAGCTCCACTCATCTTTGTGAGGATCGTACATGTAGGTATTTTTATTACTATATGCCTTTTCACTACTTCCCCCAAAAACAAAAATCTTCCCATCTACTACTGCGGAACTAGAATGAAGTCTCTCTTCCGGTAAATCCGCTCGCTTCGTCCACCCATTTGTCTCAGCTGCATGAGCTTTTAACGGATGAATTGTGACCATCATAAAAATAGTCAAAAGCACTAAACATAAACTTTTTTTCATCGTTTCTTTCCTCCATATCTTAAATATCCCTCCTTTTATCGACATATTTGTAATAAAATTTAATTTTTATCATTGTACGCCAGAACAAATATCCTCAAATTGCACTGTTATTTACCCTCACACATACATCACCGGCGTTGATATTTTAATAATCTTCCCGCCTCGACGATAAAATCTAGGAACGCGGCGGCTTAAGGTGGCGACAACCTCGTAGTTGATCGTATTGAGCATTTCCGCGACTTCGTCGACAGAAATTTCTCCGTCCTTTTGACGGCCGTAAATAACGACTTCCTCGCCTTCTTTTGCTTTCATTTCTCCTAAACTGATCATGGTCATATCCATTGTGACTCGGCCAGCAATCGGCATTCGTTTTCCGCGGAAAAGCATAAATCCTCTATTGGATAAAGCACGTGAATACCCATCTGCATAACCGATTGGTATGGTTGCTATAACTTCATCAGGTTTTGCTACATAGGTTGCCCCATAGCTGACGGTCCTTGGCTTTGTCACCATTTCCTTCACGAACGCAATCCTTGCTTTTAAACTGAGAGCGGGCTCTAGCTTAACAGCGTCTAAACTCTCAATGTATTGCGAGGGGTACAGTCCATATAGCCCGATGCCGAGCCGAATCATATCTGCACTAAATTCAGGAAATGCGATGGCAGCTGCTGTATTGTTCATATGTACCGTGGGCAATGTAATGCCTTGTTTTTTTAAGAAACGAAGAAAATCAATAAAAATGCTGTGCTGAAGCAGTGTGAAATCAGGGTCAGGCTCATCCGCAGTGGAAAAATGCGTAAATATTCCATCCCATCTCAGGTTTTCACTCTCTTCAAGCGCCCTCACCACCTCTAACAGCTCTTCCTTTGTCCGTACACCTAATCGTCCCATCCCAGTATCGACATTGACATGAATCCCAAGCCGGGGCAGACTTTCTTCTTCCGCTAAAATCTCATTTGCTTGAACAATCCAGTCTTCACGAAGGCCGGAGAGGTCAATTCTCCAGGTTGCAGCTCTTTTCACACAGTCGAGCGGGGTAAATCCAAGGACGAGAATCGGTGATTCAATTTTTGCTCTCCGCAATACAATGCCTTCTTCCAAGCTGGCAACTGCAAGCTCTGTCGCACCGCTTTCTAATGCCTGCCGCGCAACCTCCACGGAACCGTGCCCATATGCATTCGCCTTCACGACAGCCATGATCTTACTTTTCTTTGGAATATGCGCTTGAATGGCTTCGATATTTCTTTTAATCGCGTCAAGATTGACCTCGATCCAGACTTCCCTGCAAAGCTTTTGCATATATATTTCCTCCTCATCACATGAGTCATTTCAATATCAATGTGCGTTTCTTATCTAGTCTATCTTTATTCATTTTTGAGAAAAACATTCAACCGCAATGACTGGACCAGCTTTGACTTGATTGACATAAAAAAAGAAACCACCTCAAACTGTGATTTCTTCTTTATGAACAGTCATTTCATTAATCCTCAGATTTCATCATTGAATCAATTTCATGATAAATCTCCGCCAGATTTTCTCGTTCAGTCAAATATTCGGCAGTGCTCTTACGAACAGGCACATCAAATTTTAGAAAGGTGAGCGTGATCGTTGATGATTCCTGATCATTCATAGTTAATCTCAATTCAAGTGTCGAGATCTCTTCATTATTATCACTCTCAACAGATTGTTCAATCGGCACACCATCTTCTAACATGTCAACTTGTTTCAACTCTTTCGTGGAAAGCTCAGTAACATCAAACCTGAATTTTCGAGATGAGCCGCCAGGTTGATGTGTAATAAAGCGCATGACCTTTCGCACATCATCAATCGCAAAACCTTTATCCACATTTTGTGAAAAGATGTATGTTGATGCCTGAAAACCGTCTTCTTGAAAAAGCATCATCATTTTATCTAATAATATGTTTGGCTCATTCTTTTCTTTTTGTCTTTGTAATCTACCAGCTATGAATAAAATGACCATTCCCCCGATGATGCTGAGAGCCGTCCCCAACCCATTCCCTACATCTACGAAAACAGTAAAGCCTAAAATAGCAACAATATAAGCGATTACAATACCTATGATGAATACCACACCGAGCTCCTCCTGTCATGAATCTTCATTGTTATATTGGTTTAGCCATAGTATAGCATCTGGATTTTGATCGAGAAAAAACCTACTATAGACTAAACAGATACTACATTCATTTCACTCTTTAAATAGAAAGGATTTTTATGATGAACCTCTACACGACAGACAGAATCATTGATGCTCTTTATAAAGCCTGGTCCTCTCACTCTAGTTCAAAGTGGAGTAAAGACAACCCAGCCAACGGACAATGTGGCGTCACTTCTTTAGTCGTCCATGATCTTTTAGGCGGGAAAATAAACAAGACCGCGTTACCCAACGGATGGCACTTTTATAACATAGTGAATGGAACAAGAATCGACTTTACTTCTTCACAATTCTCTGAGGAAATCGTTTATATGGATGTACTTTCGAATCGAGAAGAAGCATTTAAGGATACGAATGAGGATCAATATCGATATTTAAAAGAAAGAGTCGTAGAATATTTAAACATATCATATTCATGAAAACAGACCATAAGAGGTCTGTTTTCATTGAAGTTTGATAAAGTGTTTAAAAGATAGGTAGTAAGAACTCACACACGCCTTCTTCTTCTCTATATCTCTCCATAATAGGTGCCTGACGCATGTTCAATTGATTGTGTTGGATCATTTGGGGAAATTGTTTCCAAAACAAATTCACTTTTTCGGTTGTATGTGTCACTGTAAACACAGCATACTTTCCCCCTTCAAAATGACCAGTCTGAACCATTTGATCATTTGTGAAATCTCTTTTTGTCATAAGCATGAGGTCATATCTGCATTTTTCTGATGGAATTTTTCCAGGATCATCTTGAGGAACACCATATATACCATATTCCTTTAATTCATCATTTAATTGATGTTGCTTGATCCATTTCTTAAATCTCTTCATCATCTCAAAATTCTCTTTGCTGCCATATGATCCTATATTTCTCATATACACCATTTTCATATTCGTTAACATTTCAATTTTGTAATTCATGATTTCCCTCCAACTCGTATTGGAAGACTGGCCAATCATTCCTTACAAACAACGGTAACATCCTTTAAAATAGAATGCAGTAGGATATTAAAAATAATGTAATGTATGATGGAAAATACATATTTTTCAAGATTTGAATCTTTTAAAAAAAGAACGGACAAAGGCCGCTCTCTTTCTATTACTATTCATTTTTTTGAAGGCTTAGCACATTGAAACTAAAAAAGCCATTTAAAAGGCTTTTTTTAGTTTAAGCAAAATAACCGATACTAGATGTATGTCCTCTTTGGGCTTCATTATGGATATCGTTAGACGAAACATAGCTAAAAGCACCTAACACACTGACAATTATAAATACGGTTGCTACTGACTTAAATTTCATAAAGACAGTCTCCCCTTTTAATTTGGTGTTGGAAATATAGAATCTTCTCGTAAAATTCGTTTGAGCGTTCTATATCTCCTGCTTTATTATAATGCTTCGCTGCATCTTTCGCTAAATCTTCAAGATTTGCAAAAAAAGACTTTGATTCCAAATAAGCCATTGACTCTGTTATACGATTCACATTGTTATCTATATATAGTGATTTCAACATAATGAATGTATTTATAAAAATATCATCCTTTAATTTTTCAGCTAATTCAAATCCATAGTTTAATGCATATAAACCTAAATCACTCTGATCATTTTTAAAGTATGATTTTGTCAACATGACCAGCGGATCAAGAATTTTGTTTAAATGCTCATAACCTTGTTCTTTAAACGAATGAATAGATTCATTAAAATATTTAATTGCCATTGAAAGGTCGTTATGATGAAAATAACTCAACCCTAAATTGTAGAGTGCTGATCCTTTTAATCGTTTTGTTGAGTTGTCGGCGGCTTTTTCTAGTGCGTGTTGAAAATGGGGTATTGCTTTTTCGGGGCAGCCCATATCTATGTAGTTTAGTCCAATCACAAAAGAACATTGTATTTCTCTTACTGTGTATGTATCTTTTTCTCGATAACATTCTATCGCCTGTGCGATATGGTGCATGGACATGTGGGTTTGTTTCATGTGGTAATAGATTTCAGCCATCTTGTAATTGAACTCGGCCCGTTCAATATCGTCACTGACAAGAGACAGCTTTTTTTCTGCCCGTTTATAGAAGGTAATCGCATTTAGGTATTCATAGTTTTCAAATTCATACATGCCGTAGAAAAAATTGAAGTAATACTCGAGCAATCCTGTTAATTTCTCTTGGTCCCTTTTGATCTTCATTGCGAGTTCCTTGAAGTTGGCCCGCTCTTTCCCATTTTCTAAAGGATTCAAGTAATCAAGCATTAATTTATGTCTGAACTCCATGAGTGAGAAATACAATAATAAATCTTGATTTTCTTCCATACGATCAAGCATTGATTTGATTTCCTCTTTATATGCTTCGGCGTCCGGTACGTTAAATCTTTGAATATGATAATACCATTCATTGATTTTCAAACCGACGTGAGAAGAAAGCACTTTCTCCATCAGCCCTTACCCCTTCCTCTATTTTCCCTATAATGACATATATTATCATTTTATGAACCATTCGACACCGAAAAGAAACCGCAAAAAAGCCCTATAAAGGGCCATGCGAATGATCATGCGAATGATAAGATAAAAAGACTTCTATTCATAAATAAGCACCCAGTACTCTGCCCCAGGTTCTCCTTCTTCTATAACAGCCTTCCAGCCTCTTTTTTGATAAAAAGATAAAGCTTTGTGATTTTCGGAGACACATTTGAGGGTGACCGGTGTTCCCAAAACGTTGATCGCTTGTTTGAGCAGCAGATCTCCAGCCCCCTGGCCCGCAGCTTCTGGATGTACAAACAAGAGGTGAATAAATCGATCGGGTACATATAGAGAAATGAATCCGAGGATTTTATTGTTCTCCTCAGCTAAGAAAATTTGCTCTTCCTGCGTATCTTGATCAAAATCTTGCAGATTGAGTTCTTCTGGATTGAGCCAGTGAAAGCTTTGGCGCCGGGATTCTAAATAGATTTGTCTTAATTCTGGATAATCTTCTATGCTTGCTTCTCTAATCAACATCGCAACATCCCCTATGTTTTTTATTTGAATGTTAATTCGCCTCTAGAACGCGTTTTGCCTGTATTATGCCTGCCAGTAACAATTGATCACTGAACTGCGAATCATTGACAGCACGTGCAAGAGCAATTGTACCAATCATGCTGCTTACTAGTGCGTAACTTGTAGAGAGATCTATGTTTCCAGCATCAGCTATAAACTCCATAAATCGTTTCAATTCATCGGTATAAGCATTCCGTACCTCTTGCGATAATTGAGCAATTTCTCCTGCCAGCGCAGGCAGTATACAGCCGACCTCCGTCTGATCACGGTGAACCGAACTTAAATAGAATTCAATGATCGTCTGAATTCGAGGCTGGTCTGCTTTCTTGTCTGCAACACTTTGCAGCAGCTTAATCGTATCAGTAATAGCAAAATGAAAAGTCTCTATCACCAACTGATCCTTGTTCTTAAAGTGAGCATAAAACCCTCCATGAGTTAGGCCTGCTCCTTTCATAATGAATGGCAAACTGATATTACGAACACCATTTGTTCGAAATGCTCGTGCAGCACTTGCAATGATCTGCTCTCTCACTTTTGACTTATGACCTTTTGGATAAGGCATCCCTCTACCTAACCTCCTTCTTATCAAAATATTATATTCATCATATTATCTTGTGTCAATTGACTGAAATCCATCTTTCCACACTCAGATGGGATTGACTTCAGTAAAATATGATGACTATAATATATTATGATCATCATATTTTGAAGTTGGAGGTGCAAGAAATGATTCATTTAGACACAGTAGATACATTAGTAATTGGATCAGGTCCGGGAGGCTATGTGGCGGCATTACGTTCAGCTCATCTCGGCATGAAGACAGCGATTGTAGAGCGTGATCAGTTAGGTGGAGTATGCACCCATGTAGGCTGTATCCCTTCTAAGGCGCTAATAGCAGAAGCAGAGCGGTTCAAGCTCCGCACACAATGGGGTGGTTTTCAAGAAGGCGGCTCTTTCAAGGAAGCTCAAGCGTTCAAAAAAGCGGTTGTGGACAAACAAGCGGGAGGCGTACAATTTTTATTAAAGTCAGCGGGAGTTACCATACTGGAAGGCGATGCAAGCTTGATCGATCAGCATACAGCGGTCATTCAACATGCAGAAAAAGGTGAAAAGCAAATCAACTTCAAACACCTTATACTAGCAACCGGCTCCCGTCCAATTGAAATTAAATCACTCCCTTTCGGCGATCGTATTTTGTCTTCCACTGAAGCACTATCCCTTCCCGAGATCCCTAAAAGCCTTGTCGTAGTTGGGGGTGGTTATATTGGGGTTGAATTAGGACAGATGTTTGCTAGGTTTGGAACAAAAGTCACCATCTTGGAAGGCGGCAATCAAGTATTGCCTGGCTTTGAAAGTGAGCTTGTCTCGCCTGTCGTTCGTCAATTGAAAGAAGATAAAATCACGCTGATTACAGGAGCAAACGTCACAGATGCCGAGCAGCATATGAGCGGAATTGACCTTCATTATGAGAAACAGAAAGAAAGCTACACGGTGAAAGCGGAATATGCACTGATTACTGTCGGAAGAAAACCGAATACAGATGGAACATTAGGTCTTGATTCTATCGGGTTATCTATTCCTTCTCACGGACGAATTGAAATTGATGAACAATGCAGAACATCCATCCCGCACATATATGCGATTGGTGATATCACAGAGGGGCCTGCTTTGGCTCATAAAGCTTCCTATGAAGCAAAAGTTGCAGCAGAAGCAATCGCTGGTAAACCTTCAATTATAGATTATAAAGCGATCCCACTTGTTGTTTTTTCCAGCCCAGAATTGGCGAGTGTTGGACTAAGCGAAACGGATTGCAAGCAACAATCCATTCCGACTGTCATTGGGAAAGCAATGTTCTCCATTAATGGCCGAGCGCTTGCATTAAAAGAACCAGAAGGTTTTGTGAAGATTGTAGCCCATGCTGAATCTGGTCTTATTCTAGGGGCACAAATCGTAGGTGCTGAAGCATCTACTCTTATATCAGAACTAGCTCTCTCTATTGAAATTGGCGCTACAGCAGAAGATTTAGCAATGACGATTCACCCTCACCCAACATTAGGTGAAATGATCATGGAAGCTGCAGAAACGGCCACCCGTAAAGTTGAAAAATATCTTGCAAGATAATTCGTTCACGTGCAGCTTCTAAAAAAATAACCGCAATAGCCTATTTATTTAGGAATAGGCTATTGCGATTTCCATTGTGCAATGATATAAAAGAGCCGATCAATTGATCTTTAATTGGATCCCACTTCGCGCTTTTTACCAAGATTCATGGATAACTGAACGCCAATCATCAGCATGACGATCACAAGCATTGCCACAATGGAAGCATAAAAATGTCCGCTTAGATCGAAAACCAAGCCAATGAAAAACGGACCGAATCCACCCACGATGTACCCGCCCATCTGCGACATCGCTGACCATGTTCCTGCTTCCTCCGGAGTATTCGTCTCCATAATCGGGAGCATAAGCGCTAAAGGAAATAATCCACCTGCACCCATCCCTAGGAAAATGACGGCTGGCAAGATCGGCATTGGCAGAAGAAGAAAGATAAGGCCAATGAGTTCAGACAGACTGCATAAGATGAGAAATAATTTCGGTTTTCCTAATCGAGTAACGACCGCTGGAACAAGTAGTGCCACCGGAATCTGAATAAGTGTAAATATGGTCAACAGCATGGCAGCATATTGCGGACTGTTTCCAAAGCTAAGAGCAATCGGTGAAATCCATGCCGTCAAAGAATAAAACATACTGGACATAAAGCCAAAGAACAAGGTGAATTGAATGGCCTTTTTGTTTCTCAACGGCAATTTTAACGGCAAAGTTACATGATCACTCCGCTCATTTTTGCGAACTAAACCGACCCATAGAATAAGTGCAATCACCCCTAGAATCGCCCAGCAGGACAAAGCTAACGTAAGGTGATGCTGACTGCGTAGATAAATCGGAATGGTGAAGCCGGATGCGAGCGCTGCACCTATCGTCATCGAAATTGAATACACACTGACGATACCAGGATTTCTCGGGAAATATTTTTTAATAAAACTGGACAATAAAGGACCCGCGAAGCTAATCCCTACACCTCCTGCAAACGCAGTCATGAGCAGGATAGCAACCGATTGGCTTGTACCACGCAGTGCGGTGGCAATCGTGATAAGAAGAATTGAGAAAAACAGCGTTCTTTCTAAACCAAACCGCCGGCTGAGTATCGTCGCAACAGGAGCAAATACCCCCATACAAAGGACAGGCAAAGTGGTCAAAAGACTTGCTGTCAGTGCGTTTACACCAATCTCTGATTGAATCATGCTCATCATGGAAGCCACGGACGTAATGATGGGACGTAAGTTTAATGCCGCTAAAAATAAAGCGGCTAAATAATATATTTTTTTCATCAATACCCTTCTTTCATCTCGTTAAGGTTACTTTGAGTATAAAACTGCTGCATCCATTGATCAATACAATAAATCGTATTATGATGATAGGAAAAGGCTATCATTTATGAAAGGAGGACAAATGGATACCCGGCATATTACCTATTTTATGGCTGTATATCATCATTTGCATTTTACAAAGGCTGCTGAGGAGCTAGGCATATCACAGCCGACACTTAGCCAGCAAATTCGACTGCTTGAAGCAGAAGTTGGAATGCCGCTCTTTGATCGAATCGGCAAAAAAGTCGTGGCTACCGAAGCCGGTTCGCTGCTTTATCAATATGGCATGAAAATGCTTCAAGCTGAAAGAGATGCAAAAAATGCGATGAAAGAACTATTATCAGAAAAACGAGGAACCGTTCGTCTCGCAGTACTCCCATCCGATCTTGATTTTCAGCTGGTGCCACTTTTTGTAGAATTTAAAACTCTTTACCCCGAAACCAATCTGAAGGCATATTCAAATATCTTCGTGCGTGAAGAAGTCCTTTCGCATAAAGTGGATCTCGGCATCGGGCTGCGAGGGCCTGTGGATAAGCGGCTCGTTCAAATTCCACTTGGAAGTGAGCCTTACGAATTATTTGTTCATTCAGAAAGTGATTTAGCTAAGAAGAGTGAAGTAACATTAGAAGAGCTGACTCAGCATGCGTTGGTCATGTATCCGAAGGGATATCTAGGAAGGGATTTAGTAGATGACGTATGTAAAGAACAGGGTGTTGAACTAGACACTGCCATGGAGGTTGGATCCGCATTTTCGCTATTGCAGCTAGTTGAAGCCGGGATCGGTGCAACCATTCAGCCAAGAGGATTACTAAAACAACATTCGACGTGGTCCAATATTGTTTCGATTCCTATTGCTGAGCCAGCACCTGTCCGACACTTGGAATTAATTTATTATGCAGATCGATTTGTCAGCAAAGCACAACAGCAGCTATCTGAATGGCTGATAGACTTTTTCAAATCAAGAACAAACTAAAAGTGAGGTTAACACATGAAGAATGCAAACAGCATATTCACAAGAACAAACCGGGTTGTTATTCGCCAATTTGACAGGCAGGATATTGAAGCATTTTATCAATACCGAGCAAATCCCTCTATTGCAAAATTTCAATCCTGGGAAAATTACACGTACGAAGATGCTGAATCATTTGTTCAACATCAAATGACACAAAAACCTAATCAACCGGGGACGTGGTTTCAATACGCTATTGCCTTATCTGAATCCAATCAGCTGATAGGAGATTGCGCCATTCATACACTTGACAGTGAGCCGAGAATTGTCGAAATAGGTTTTACACTCGCGCCTGAATACCAAGGAATGGGCTATATTCATGAAGCTCTGAGTGCAATTTTCGAATATATTTTTATGACACTAAACAAACATAAAATCATTGCCTTTACAGATGTGCGCAACGAAAAATCCATTCGAGTGCTGGAACGTTTAGAAATGAGACGCGAAGGACATTTGCTGCAAAATTATATGTCAAAGGGACATTGGGTCGATGAATATCAATATGCCATGCTTCAATCTGAGTGGGCCGCCAAGCATCATTAAACATTTATTTCCTATTTAAAATCCCTAAATAAGCGCTCCATGGGCCCACATCGGTTCGATATCGTTCCGCCATGACCCGAACAATCTGGGACATATGTGTGAAGTCATGGACAACCCACGCAGAAAGTAATTCGCTCACTTTCACGACTCCAAACTCCGGGTGAACGCCCTTTTTTTCTAAATCAAGGCCTGAATGTGTCATACGCTGAATGTATGCCACATTCTCCATCCGCACATGATGAAACTCAGATAATGCTTGTTCTATCTGTCTTTCAGATTGGTTCAAATGAGAGTAGCGGTCAAACGCAGGAAATGGCGTATTCTCTCCATCAGCAAGAATCACATTTAATCGAGTAATCCAGTTGAATTTCTCTGCTTCAATCAAATGTTCAATGACTTCAACTGGATTCCACGTCCCCTCCCCTTCACGGCTGTGAAGCCAATCCTTCGATAAACCCGACAAAAGACTTTCTAACGTGTGAGGAGTTCGACTCAACATATCCAAAGCTTCATTTAAATTAAAATTCATGTGGTTGCTCCTTTATCAGTTTTTCTTTATTTTAATGGATTTTGGATAGATTGTAACTCATACTTCAAGACAGATAAAGGCGTTTTTGATCAACCTTCTATATACAAATAGAACTTTTCTATAACGATCACCATGCTTTCTTTTTTTATAATAGAAAAAAAAGAAATGTGGTGGTTTATATGTCTACAACGATTGGAATTATGGGCGGGATGGGCCCTTTAGCAACGATTGATTTGATGAAAAAAATCATTTCTCATACTCCAGCGATAAAAGATCAGGATCATCTCCATGTGATTGCTGATAATTATCCGCAAATTCCTGATAGAACCAACTCCATATTTGGGAAAGGCGAAGATCCTACAGAATATATGATTGCATCAGCTAAAAGATTAGAACACGCAGGAGCGGACTTTATTCTGATTGCATGCAATACCGCTCACTTCTTTTTAGAAAATGTACAACAATCCACTCATATCCCTATTATGAATATGCCATTAGAAACCGCAAAGCACCTGAACAAACATCACTATACGTCTGTGGGCTTACTATGTACTGACGGCACATTAAAAACTAAGCTCTACCAAAAGGCTTGTGCTCATCACAAGATTGACGTCATGACCCCAAGTGAAGAGCTTCAGAAAAACGTCATGAATGGGATATATACAGTGAAAGCTGGGAAATTGAGTAAAGGCGAAAGTGAACTGGCATTAGCATCAGAAATTTTAATCAATCAAGGAGCAGAAGCTATCATTGCCGGCTGTACAGAAATCCCTTTAGTTCTAAGGTCAACCAATGCTGTGAAAGTGATTGACCCTACTGTCATTTTGGCGAAAGAAGCTGTAAAATTAGTGTATGAGCTTGAAAAGCTAAACATTTAAAGAACGTCATATAAGGGGATAACATGAATATTGAGAATATAGAAGCGTTTATTTATGTATGCCAGCTAGGCAGTATCAATAAAGCTGCAGAAGCACTGTATTTAACTCAGCCTTCTGTTTCGGCACGTATTCAATCGTTAGAAAAGGAATTAGATCTGAAATTATTTGATAGACAGAGAAATAAACTATCTCTGACGGAAAAAGGTGAACAGTTTTACCCGCATGCCAAAAAGATTCTCCATTCTTATCAAGAAGCAAAGCATAGTCTCAAACAAACGATAATCCCTTATGAATTGACAATTGGATGCGCATCCTCTATTTCCAATAATCTATTGCCTAACATATTGCCAGCCCTAAAAGAAAAATACGAAAACCTGAAAGTAAAAATTATAACAGGGCATTCAAAGGATGTTGTCCAAAAAGTGATTAACAATCAAGTAGACTTTGGCATTGTCAGGACTGAAACACATCCTCAAATTGAATCGATTCCTATTTTCAGCGATCCGATTGGGCTGTTCGTCCCAACTCATCATCCGCTTGCCAGCCTTGACAATATCAATATGAAAGAACTAGAAGAACAGCCTTTTATTTTCTTTGACTACGGGTCATTTGATTGGTTGATGCTTCACCGATTATTTCAAAAAAACAACATCACTCCGAACATTTCCATTGAGGTTGATCATATGGAAACCGCAAAAAATTTAGTGCTACAAGGAATGGGGCTATCGTTTCTACCTCATCATTGTGTTAGAAATGAAGTAGAACAAGGAACATTAAAACAAATTTCAATCGATCCATCCATTCATTTCAACATCAATTTAGAGTTCATTTATAAAAAAGGAAAATCCAAATCCGTTTTCATTGATCAACTCAAACAGTTTTTTCATGAATTAGATTAAAAAAAAGCCCTTTTCAGAGGCTTTTTTTGGATTCGTTCTGATTGATTAGCTCTCGTTTGCCAACATGTACGCTGCAGCTTCATGCATATCTTTCAATCCTGATCTCTGTGCGTACTCGGCCACAGTGATCGCACTTGTAGTCAGAAGTTCTATTATATGTTCATCCATTCCCTTCCAAGTTCTCCCGCCTGCTTTTTCATACGCATGGATAAGTTTTGTTAACCCTTCTGTCCCAAAGAGAAGTTGATGCGACAAAAAGTCTGCAGATACATCACCAACCCCCACTTCAGACCAATCAATCACCCCCGTCACACAATGATTTTCATCAATCAGAATGTGGCCAGGATGCAAATCTCCATGCTTCACTCCCACGAAAGGCGGCCATAAAGAATCTTTAGCTAGCCATTCTTGCCAGCGCTCCCATAAACCGCTGTTAATGGTGTATTGCGATTTGACACGTTCCATTCGCTGTTTCATTGATCCTCTTAATTCATGAGCACTGAGCATCTCCACACCGATCGTTTTAAAAGGCTGATGATCTAAAGAATGTACATTCGCTAAAACTCTTCCTAAGGATTCATAATAAACTTGCGGTACATTCGTTGAGTCAAAACTCCACACATACGATTGCTTCTCCACATCAATACTAGCCGCCGGTACCCCCTCTAATTGTTTATAAGCAATCAGACTTTCTGTAAAGATTGACCACTGAGGGATCTGAAATTGAACCTTCTTACTCATATGATCTAATGTCTTTTTTTCTTGTAAGATATGTTTCATTGATTCAGGTCTGCGAGGCACTCTTAATATCCATTTAACACCATTTGAATCTTCAACATGTGCGACACGGAAATCAACACCTGATTCATTTATTTCGATGGTATTCTCTGAAATTTCTAATCCGTGATGATTGGCTAACTGCTTTAATTCTAGTCTATTCATATTCATTCCTCCAATTGCTCATTTAGTCATGATCAATAGGCATCAAGAAAATCATCACAAAAATCCACAAAAGGCTACTTTATGTGTTCAGAGTAAACAAAGCTAGACTTATGCCTTTCTTTGTATTATAAAAACATACAAAAAAGACAGAACAATTATCTGCCTGTCTTCTAGTGAAATTGCATACTTTCCCGCTGAAGATCATTAAAAATGTGCAGACTACCCCGTTTACTCAGTTTGATGAAAACAGAGCCTTTGAACATATGAAATTACTGATTGTTCAAAGTTTGCTGGCGTAATCTTCCTGCATGCATCATCTTTAACCATCCTCCTCTTTGTCATATAAAGCTACTATACTTTATTTAAATATGACTTTCAATAAGACTACAAAAAGAAGGATTTTAAATCATCTAAATTACCAATTAATTACACATAATATAATAAATGTATTCACTTGTGTTAAGATATGGTTATTGATTCTTTTGTCTAATAAATTTATTAAACTCAAAAACCCGATGTACTTTGAATTTTGAGTGTATGAGAGGCAATTAGAACAAATCAAATGTAGCTAAGTTATTTAAAGGGAGAATTGGTATGACTCATTTAGAATTCGCATTCGGCTTGCTTCCAGTAAGTATAATCATCGCTTCTTTTATCGTCACATTGTTTGTACAAAAGGTTTATTTTATGCCAGTTGTGAGCTTTATCATTTTGCTCATCCTGACATTTACACTTTTTAATGTCTCTTTCTTAGGGTGGTCAGTTATTTACACTTTAGGCTCATTCATTGCTTCATATGTAGCATTATTCATCATGAAAACTTTAAATAAAAAGAGGTCTTAAACCACGTTTTAAAAGCCCTTTTGAGGGGCTTTTATTCTTTCACTATCGTTTTTTCACTGGATGAATGTCTTCTCCCAAAAAAGCGGTATTAGACTCTCCACTATTTTCTAGAAACTCGGCAATCTCTTGCAGCTCTTTATTGATACGGTCATTCCTCGGCATATCTGGATTTAACAAAAGAATGGAGTGAACCGTCGTGGCCGCCTCATACAAAACATTCTGATCTTTTATATGTTTGATGCTTTGTTTCATGCGATCGAAAAACCATTCAATCTCTTCAATGTCTTCCATTGGATAATGTGCCATTTTAAAGAGGTTCTGCTGACGAAGGTCTTGTCTCTCAAATATTTGTTCAAGCTCTTCTTTACTGACATACAAATCCGAAGATTCCTCATCAATCTCTACAACCTCGATCATCGCATCTTCAGCTGTATATAACTGCTCAATAAAATCATCGAAAGTATCCGCCAGTTTAAAATCGACTCCCATCTCTAAATCAAAATAGTGAATAGGCGGGTGTTCTTTCGTTTGTCGATAATCCATTGCGATCCATGTATCTTCTTCTCCGCTGATGATCACAAGCCCCTCCGGCAGCTCCAATTCATCACTTAACTGAGGGCTAGTCATAATTCCATTACCTTTGGCGATTCCTCTTAGATGTTCAAATTGAACATGATCATCTGCCCATGAGTTCGGCCGATCAGTTGGAAACGCATTACGCATTGTAAAGCCACCGTTCCATTCTAAAATGAGCTTTTTGTATGTAGCAGGTAAAGTGACACCAAGTCTTCCCTCTGCTTCACGAATTTTCTCCTCATCTACCTTTTCTAACGTGAAAGGACTCTCTTCTTCTTTCTCCCAGAATGATTTCAAAGTGGATGCCTCCCTATATCTATTGAGGTTAGTATAACATTGACCAACTGTTCAATTGCTCATTCTACTTCATAAAAAAACAGACTATTAAAGTCTGTTTTAATCTTGTCTATACGTTTTCAGAGGTTGTATTTCGATCAATTATAGTCGTATTTCGATTTGATTTTTGTTGTTCCTCCATTGTTGTATTCCGAATTGATTTTGTTCCAATAATTTTCAAAGTTTCTGCTGTTGAAAGACTTAACAATACAATGGATACAATGACTAGTAATTTTTTAATAATCATACAGACACTCTCCTTTTTGAATATCATTTTGAGCTTTAAGAGCCTTTCTATAATATTCGGCAGCTTTTTCAAAGTCCCCCTTTTTTTCAGAAGATAATCCAATACTTTGAGCAAATGCCTCGACATAGACATATAGATGCTTTTCCTCAAAATAATCTAGCACTTCCTGAATTGCTTTCTCATTAGCATTTATATAAATCGCTTTTAAAGCTTTAAATAACATCAAACACAACGAATCATTCCTCTCTAAGGAGCACTTAAGACCATCTTCTACGAGTGAAGCGGCTTCTTCATGGTGACTAGACTTATACAACGACCAACTTAAACTAAATAGGGTGATTGGTTTTATATCAATACTTCGTGGTGTAATAATGTCTAAAACTTCTCTGTAGCGTATGATTGCTTCAGTGTACTTTTGTTGTCGATCATATGTATTCGCTATGTTCAATAGAATTTTAGCAATTAACATATTATCGGCGAGCTCTTCTGCTATAGAAAAAGCTGTATTTAGATGCTCTAATGACTTGTCATATCGCTTGAAATCATCATAATTTCCTGCAATAACAATCAAGCTTTGTATTTGGCGAACTTTATATTGTTCATGCTGCTTATAGATGTCTAAGGCCTTTATGATGTGATGCATAGAAACATGAGTTTGTTTCATAATATAGTAGGCTTCAGCTACCTTGAAGTGAAACTCCGCTTGCTCAATATCATCTACAACCAATGCGAGCTGCCTTTCAGCGATCTTATAATATTGAATAGCCTGTATGTATTCTTTCTTACTAAACTCATACATTCCTCTAAAAAAAGCATTATAGTATTGCAACATACCAGTAAGTTGATGATTTGAATTTTCGATTTTATCAACCAAATCAGAAACAGAAGGCGATCGTTTTTCTGAAGGTTTAATATAATCGAGCATAAGCTGATGGCGAAAACACATTAGTTGATAGTAAATCAGTAAATCCTGGTCTTCTTCCATCCGTTCAATTTCTTGTTCTACCTCAGCTTTCAAAATCTCTGCATCGGGTACACTGAATTGCCGAATCATTTTATACCATTCATTTATTTTCACACCAACATGTGAAGAAATCACTTTCTCCATCCCTTATTCCCCTTCCACTAATTTCCCTTATATTACATTTATTATCACATGTAAGAGATGACAAAGCACCGAAAAGAAACCGCAAAAAGAACAGTTCATAACATAACGTGACTTTACACATTTCTGCTCACAACAGAAAAAGCAGACTCTACTAAGTCTGCCTTTTTCTATCAAATGACTATACCTTGAAAATTAAGTATACAATGACTCGTTTAACCACTCTTCACAATGTTCTATCAGCCACCTCAAATATTCCACATATTGACCGACATGAAAGCCGTCACAAACAGCATGATGTACTTGAATGGCGACTGGCAAGATGATTTTTCCTTCTTCCACCTTAAATTTTCCTAACGTAAATATCGGCAGCAAATAAGTTTCATCTGTAGATACATTAAGGTTAAAAGAAGTAAAATCAATCCAAGGCAGGCTTGAAATATTGAACATATTTTCTGGCATATGAGGTTTCGGAAATAGTTTGTTACTTTCGCTATAAGCTTCAAAATCAGCTACACAGCTTTTATAAAACCGAGCAAATTTTTCGTCATAAGGCGTCCAAATACTTGAAAATGTCTTTGTTTCTTTATTTAGAATCGTATAACTAGGGTGGAGAAGATCCCAGTGACCAAGTTCATCGTTCACTATATCCATCCGAAACTCCGGTATTTTTTGCACAGCTCTTGCTAACAAATAAATTTGCACAGGATATACTTTTAGCTTTTTTTCTTTTAATATTGAATGCAATTTCGTGATATCTAAATCGATAACTAGGCTATATGAGCATCGGGTTACCTTCGTATAATGATGGAAGTATTCTTTTCTCGGATAATTTTCATCTATTTTTTTAAACATTTTTTATCTCCTCCTGAATGTGATTTACTGTATTCAGGAGGAGACTTTATCTGTTTTCACCACCACGATCATCCTTTCAAGATATATATATTATGTTTCGGTCTATCACTTAGCCTACGATAAAACCTTCAACAACTCTTCGTAAGTCATCTTGCCCAACGTGAATTTTTCTAGTGCTATATATGTTTTCTCCGCTGAGGTATTCATTCTATTATGACATTCATTCACTAACTCATATTCATTTGGTAATGGTTCATGTATATGTTCTTTTTTTCGAAATGCTTCATAATATCTTATACCAAATATTCTCTGAGACATCGCATTGATGTGAATTCCGTCTGGGTTAGGTGCAAGGCCTTTGGCAGTAACATAATAACAATTTTCATGATGATGTGCATATTTTTTTAGTTCTTCATTCATCAGTTGATATTCCACACACCCTGCGCCAAATGCTGTTTTTCCCAAGAAATCGCCCAAGCCTCCTATTACAAGCGGAATGTTAGGTACAGATAATTCAGTTCTTAGTTCATGAAATAATCTTATTATTTTTTCATAGTATTCTTTGTATTTCCCATCTTGGCTGTCGCTTTCTCCTTGATGCCATAATATCCCGACCAATTCGCTATTTTCCTTTGCAAATTTAGCTTCACTTATAGCATGACGAAATAATGCTCCATCCAGCGACCACTCATCAATGGAACTTCCACCCTCTGCACAAGGAATAAGGCCAATCTTCTCTCCTTCATGATCCTTACACCAAGCCTCCGCAAAGGAAGCCGCTAGTCCTACGCCAGCTACCGGCCTATCAAAATGAATGGGCTCAGTCATCATTTGCCATCTACCATTTCGCAGCATCATAATTCTTTCATTATAAATCGGAGGCACTTCATGTTTGAAGCCGCGCCCCGCCATATTTGATTGTCCAATTAGTAAAAATGACTTCATATTTTTCTCCCCCTCGCTAATTATTTTATCAAATGTGTATTCACCTGAACGTTATCATTTTATCCCTCCTTTATTTTTCATATTTGTCTACTTTTGTCGAAATGATAGTAAAAAGTAATTACTTAGTGTAAGATCCTTATGCATCTATCAATCAGGAGGATCTACTATGAAGAAATATTTTGTATTATTTTTTACATGTTTATTATTGCTAACAGCTTGTAGCAGTGCAGCATCTACTAAAAAACAGCTCACCACAGACAACGTGATTGAAGCTTTTAAAAGTGCTGGACTTGAAGCAGAAAAACCAACTGATCTTGAACAAAAAGAGTTTGGCAATATAAGAGAAGAAGGAAAAAGGATTCTCATTCCTTCTTTAGGTGAAAATGCTGGTGGAAGGATTTTTAAATTTGGAAATGAAACTGATCTTAACCAGGCCAAATCTTATTATGATGAGTTGGGCAATGCTGGATCTATGTTCTTCTCTCACACATATTCAAAAGGGAACTTCCTGCTTCAAATGAACGGAGAAATGAAGGATTCTGAATTTGAAAAATATAAGAAAGTGATGGATGAGGAAATAAAATAGTTTCATATTTTTTACTTATTGCTTCTTTAATCTTTAACAGAGAAGGGTTCTTTACGATGGTCTCTAATTGAGCTGGATCGAACCGTCACCTCTACCCAGACAAGGTAGAGGTATAGAATTCTGTCATTACTAGTGACACCCTCTAATTCACTTCTACCGTTACTACATAAGCTTTTTATCCTCCGGTATTCCTTCGTTTTTTAAGAACTAAAAATGTTACCTCTTTATTCTTAATCTTTGTTGTTTAAATTCTTTGTTAATCATGTTTTTCATCAATATGCATGCATATTGTACCGTTCAAACCTTATAACAAATAACCTATTTACTTCTTTTATTTACAAATGATAACATTCATTAGAGTAGGAGGAATATTTCTAACAGCTAAAACAAAATATTGCATTACTAAATAAGCTTACATTCCTTGAAAGCCTAATGTCTAAAATATATTCAAAAGTAGGAGTTTATTATGGAAAAACTAAGTTCTTCTAAAGGTTTAATCTTATCAACAGTTGCAGGAATTTCTGTTTTTATATTCACACCTTTTGCAGAAGCAAATGCTACTAAAGCTCTAGAAAAAGAACAGTCCTTTTCTTATTCATCTGTAAAATTTTCTTTTGAACAATCAAAAGAGCCTACAATAGATGAGATTGCACAGTATTGGAATCTCAATGAAGAAGAAACAGTAAAGTTCAAAAAAGTAATAAAAGAAGCTCAATCAAAAACATACGGAGAAGCTACTTTACACGGTAAATTCACTTCGGCTATAAAAGCAATAAAAGGAGCTTATGACCAATTACCAACTAAACTGAAAGTAATGATAGGCGGTGTAACAGGGTTAGAAACCATTCTAATCACTCTCGAACACTATACAGGCGCTCTTGAACATGGTATTTACTTAGGCGCTCTTAAAGTGACTGGAAGTAAAAATGCAGCATGGTGGGTTGCTAAAACCATCATGTTGTTCGTTTTTTAAAATGAACTAAAACACACCTAAATGGAAAACAACAAGGAGGTGCTCGGCTAGTGACACAGGAAAATAAGGCATCCAAAGGTTTGTTAATTACTTTACCCGCCGCTATTATCGCTATTGTGTTGATTTTAGGAAAAATTGATACACCTGTAACAAATATTTTATTTTATGTAGTAGCTTTTGGTGTAATGGGTTTAACTGTTTCAAGCTTAATAAAAGATTACAAAAAAAAGAAAGATTGATTACTTGTCAGGGAGCTGCTTTATGTAGCTCCCTGTTTGTTAAAAACAGGATTATGACCAACACTGAGAAATACAAAAGCCACTCTCGAATATTTGGTTAGTTGGATAGTATTATTATTTGTCGTATTCATTGGCGTTGAAGCGTCTTTTAGAACGATTTTTAGAACGATCTATAAAATAAGACATCTAAGCGAATAAAGACAAACAAAAAAGCCCCTTTATATAGGGGCTTTTGGTTTATTAACGTAATAATTGAAGTACGTTTTGTGGCTGTTGATTCGCTTGTGCAAGCATTGCTTGAGACGCTTGAGAAAGAATGTTGTTCTTCGTGAACTCACTCATTTCTTTTGCCATGTCAACGTCACGGATACGAGACTCAGCAGCCGTTAAGTTTTCAGAAGATGCACCAAGGTTGTTGATTGTGTGCTCTAGACGATTTTGAACTGCACCAAGTTTAGCACGTTGTGCAGAAACTTGTTTAATAGCTCCATCAACGATTGCTAACTGATCATCAAATCCACCATCTTCACCAGCTGCAATTGTTTCAAATTTAGATACATCGATATCTTTAACAGATTTACCTGTCTCAACTGCACCATTGTTGTCTGTAACGCCTAAAGCAGCAGCGCTCATATCTTGAATGTTTACCTTAATTTGTTGTGTAGCATTTGCACCAATTTGGAATACTAAAGCATCGCCATCAGTTGCTGGGATTTCTGGTGTTCCAGCATCTGGATCTGCAGGTGTGCCAGGTGTGCCTACTCCATTAAACGTACCATTTAATAATTTTTTTCCGTTAAACTCAGTACGATTAGAAATACCATCGACCTCTTCAACAAGTGCTGTGATCTCATCTTTAATTGCAGCTAAGTCTTCACCTTGCTGTGTACCAGTATTTCCAGCTTGAACGACTAGTTCACGTACACGTTGAAGGATTGAATGAGTTTCAGTCAATGCACCTTCAGCTGTTTGGATAAGAGAGATACCGTCCTGTGCGTTTTTTGAAGCCATTTCTAATCCTCGGATTTGTCCACGCATTTTTTCAGAGATTGCAAGACCTGCTGCGTCATCTCCTGCACGGTTGATTTTAAGACCAGAAGAAAGTTTCTCCATGTTCTTTTGGCTTGCACCGTTGTTTGCAGATAAACGGTTTAATGTGTTAAGTGCTGCGATATTGTGGTTAATTCTCATTTCCTATTACCTCCGTGTAATTTTTTTTAGAGAGCTTATCTGTAAAGTCCATTTAGATGAAAGCTCTTCCTTAGAATTTTCGATTTCTAAGGCATGTGTATAGTAGTAACGCAGAGCACCTTTTGGCTCTCTTACTTACTACCGTATGTAACATCAGTTATGGCAATAATCATGAAACCTCCTTCTATTCATTCAAAATGATTAGTCTTGTCACTTTTACGAGACTAGATACCCGCCATAACAATGAGTATTATGTTACCTACTATAGACTGAACTTCCATATATTTTAGTTTGTGGAATTTGTTAAATTCACAAATTAGACACATTTAACAAGAAGAAATATCTCGTCCATGTTGTCATATTGGCTTATGTTAAGCTTGTGAAAAAATCATATTGATGTATAATACAATTGATGTATGATGCATGAATTGTAGGAGGTTGACCTTTTGAAAAGAGAAGATGCCTTAAAACTAAGAACAGATATTAAGAAAATGATTATATTAACTGGGGTTTTCGAATCTCAAAATTTGCCGAATGGACCATTTGAAAAACCTCTACCAACTTCTCAAATGATGGCGTTAGAGGAACTAGAGATGGAAAAACTAACTGTTTGGCAACTATCCAATAAACTTAGATTAGAGACTTCAACTGTAAGTAGGTTGGTAGATAAGTTAGTAAAAATGGGGCTTGTTTATCGTGAAGTAAATGAAAAAAATAGAAGAGAACTTTTTCTGCACCTCACAGAAAAAGGGCACATTACTGTTAATCGCTTAAGAGAACAATCCCTTACATTTTATCAACGTATCCTTAATAATTTATCAGAATCAGAACAAAAAATAGTTGTGGATGGTTTTGAATTATTTAATGATTCTATTTCTAAGTCTTTTGATTAGAGTGAGGTAAATCATAACCTTTGGAGGATAAAATGAGTTTGGATTTTGAACGTCCTATTATTGAACTAAAAGAGAAATTTGATGAATTAAAGAAAATGATGAAAGAAAATAATGTAGATTTATCGTCAGAAATTCATTTATTAGAAAAACGTTTAAATAAAATGCAAGATGAAGTTTATTCTAATCTTACAGCTTTTCAACGAGTTCAAATTGCAAGGCTACGTAACCGGCCCACGACATTGGATTATATACCTTTATTGTTTACAAATTTTTTCGAACTTCATGGTGATCGATTATATGGTGATGATAAAGCAATGATAGGTGGTATTGCAAAATTTAAAGGAATGCCCGTTACGGTTATAGGTCATCAAAGAGGTAGAAGTACAAAGGAAAATATAGAAAGAAATTTTGGAATGTCACATCCAGAAGGATATAGAAAAGCGCTAAGACTGATGAAACAAGCTGATAAATTTAATCGCCCTATTATTACATTTATTGATACAATAGGCGCCTATCCAGGGAAAGGGTCTGAAGAACGTGGAATTTCTGAAGCGATAGCTCGAAATCTATTGGAAATGGCTACACTTAAAGTGCCAATTGTTTGTATTGTAATTGGAGAGGCATCAAGTGGTGGAGCTCTTGGCATTAGTGTCGGTAACCATATCCATATGTTAGAGTATTCATGGTACTCAGTAATTTCGCCAGAAGGAGCAGCATCTATCCTATGGAAGGACGCTAAGTATGCTCCAGAAGCTGCTGAACATATGAAAATTTCAGCAAAAGATTTAAAACATTTAGGAATTATTGATGAAATCATTCCTGAAATGAAAGGTGGAGCACAAAATGATATCAAATCACAGGCACAAATGATTGAATCTGTCATCGAATCATCTCTAAAAAAATTGATACCATTATCCTCAGAAGAGCTTATACAACAGCGATATGAAAAGTATAGACAAATAGAGAATTATAAATGAAAATATTTAAAGTCCGTATTACATTTCGGAGGATTCTTGCAAAATGGTCGCTCTCCTTATAGAGGCAGGTGAGAGCATAAATGCTATTCAGAAAAGAGCCGGACATGCTAGTGCTAAAACAACGTCAGATATTTATGGTCATGTCACAAATAAATTAGAATTTAACACTGCAGAACACTTTAATCATTTTGATCCTAAAAATATTGAGAAACAATCTGGCGGATAAAGTTCGTCCCCAATTCGTCCCCAATCAAAATAAACAGAACAAATATTCGCTGTCAGAAAAACAAAAAACCCTTGCTAAGCAAGGGTTTCAACGATGATTCCGACTGGGCTCGAACCAGCGACCTCTACCCTGTCAAGGTAGCGCTCTCCCAGCTGAGCTACGGAATCGGGTTATGTATCAGTTCTGGGCTTTCTGTTACTGACAGTCTCTATTATATAACCATAATAATAAAGCGTCAATGGTTTTGTTTAAAAAAGGTCAAAAAGCCGGCGGCTGTGCCGGCTTTTTTCTCTCCTTCTTTATGATTGGTTCACAAGAACAGGCTTTAGTTGATCGAGTGCTTGTTTGAAGTCACGTTTGAGGTCTTCTCCGTTTTCGACACCTACACTTAAACGAAGCAGCCCATCTGTAATCCCTCTTTTTTCTCTTTCTTCTTTTGGCATAGCCGCATGTGACATTTTGGCTGGATACGACAGAATGGATTCGACGGCGCCGAGGCTGACGGCGAATACAGGTAATGTGACGGCATCCACTAATTCTTTGACTGCCGCTTGGTTTTCTAGTTCAAATGAGAGAACAGCCCCTGCTCCGCTCGCTTGCTTTCGCTGAATATCTGCACCCGGGTGATCATCTAAGCCTGGATAGTATACTTTTTTGACCGCAGGATGTTCTTTAAGAAATGAAGCTAGCTCGAAGGCCGTTTGACTAGCTTTTTCTAATCTGACTTGAAGGGTTTTTAACCCTCTTAACACGAGCCAGCAATCCTGCACACCAAGGACCGCACCGAAGGAGTTTTGCAGTGAATAGAGTTCGTCTCCCAGCTTCTCATCTTTCACCACAGCTAAGCCTGACAGCACATCACTGTGGCCGCTTAAAAATTTCGTTGCACTATGCAGAACAACATCCACACCAAGGTCCAGCGGACGCTGAAGGGCAGGCGTTAAAAACGTATTATCTAAGAAAGTCAAACAGTCATGCTCTTTCGCAAGCTGTACGACACCTTCAATATCTGTAATACCTAGTGTTGGATTTGACGGTGTTTCCATGTAAATGACCTTTGTATTCGATTGAATACCTCTTTTGACTTCATTCAAATCCGTCATATCCACAAAGGTATGCTCAATTCCAAATCTCGACAGAACTTGAGTGATCATTCGGAAAGTCCCGCCATACACATCTCTTGTGACAAGCACGTGATCTCCCTTAGATAATAGAAGAAAAGCAGTTGAAATGGCTGCCATGCCTGATGCAAAGGCAAGCCCTCTCGTTCCTCCTTCCAGCGCCGCAATCGTATCCTCTAATGCTTGACGTGTCGGAGTCCCCGATCTCGAGTAGTCATATTGGCCAAATTCATCGAAGCTGCTTTGATGAAAGGTGGATGCATGCTGAATCGGTACACTGACTGCACCTGTTGAACGGTCTGTTTTAAACGCATTATGAACGAGTTGTGTTTCGAGTGTCCAATCGTGTGTGGTCATTTGACGTGTACCTCCTCTTTAACTTGTGATAGTGCCTGTTTCAGGTCTGCTTTCAGGTCATCTACATGCTCGATGCCAACAGAGAAACGGAGCAGCTTGTTACATACACCGTTTGCAATGCGAATCTCTTCTGGGATATCCATGTGTGTTTGCGTTGCAGGATACGTAATGAAGCTTTCGACTCCGCCAAGGCTTTCAGCAAAACAAATCGTTTTTAGCTGCTTTAAAAATGGATTGACCCAGTCCTCTTTAGCTACTCGGAATGACAGCATGCCTCCCTTTCCTGGATAAAGGACATCTTGAATTTCTGGCTGCTTTTCTAAAAACTGTGCCAGCTCCTTCGCATTTGCCTCGTGCTGGCGCATTCTAAGAGCCAGTGTTTTCATTCCTCTCATTAAAAGCCATGAGTCAAATGGTGATAGAACCGCTCCAATCGCGTTTTGATGCTGGAACATTTCTTCAGACAGCTGCTCTCCTTTTGTCACCACAAGCCCTGCAAGAACATCATTATGTCCGCCTAAATATTTGGTTGCGCTATGAATGACAATGTCTGCTCCAAGCGTAATTGGCTTTTGCAAGACTGGTGTGTAAAAGGTGTTATCGACAATCACCAAAGCGCCATGCTCTTTTGCAATCTTCGCTATTTTTTGAATATCTGCTTCCTGCATCAATGGGTTTGTCGGTGTTTCAATAAAGACCGCTTTTGTGTTTGGCGTAATTTTAGAGCGTAAACAGTCTTCATCTGCAAAATCATCATAAAGAAAACGTAAGCCGTACTTTTTCCATTCGTTTTCAAACAAACGGTATGTACCGCCATATAGGTCTGATGAGACGATGAGTTCATCTCCGCTTTCAAATAGAGCCATGATCGTTTGAATCGCAGCCATTCCCGAACTGAAGGCAAAACCGGCCGTCCCTTCTTCGAGTGAAGCAATTGCATCCTCTACGAGCTGTCTTGTTGGGTTTTTCGTTCGAATATAATCAAATCCTGTAGATTCCCCTATACCTCTATGTCTGTATGCTGTCGAAAGGTAAACGGGAGGACTGACAGTGCCAGTCACCTCTTCGCTACGGTTTCCAATCTGCGCTAATTTCGTTTCCACATGTTCTGTCATTTGACACCATCCTAAGTAAAAATCTGATTTCAAAACAGAAAACCCCTTCTTCATAAGAAGAAGGGGTTTAATCGCTTCCTCTTATCTTCCAAGCAAAAAAGCTGCTTGCTGGATTTAGCACCTTGGTACATCACATGAAGTGATGCATACCGGTTGCTGAGGTTTCAAAGGGCCAGTCCCTCCACCTCTCACGATAAGAATGTGTTGTCTGTCTGTTCTAATTCTTAATACTGTAACCCATTAAATCTCATTTTTCAAGGGGAAATGTCATGATTAATTAAAATTTTCTGTATTTTATAACAGAATCGATGTTATACGGTTTGATTGCATGTTAGCATATAGGAACAACGCTGTTTTTCGTGTTACAATGAATGGAAACGTTTCACTTTATGATGAATTTGGTTAGCTGGAGGAATGGATTATGGTGAAGAAAACAGGAATCATTCAAGAAGAAACCTTACAGTCAAAAGAACTTGGGGCGGACATGACCATTTTGATCTATTTGCCAGTCAATTACTCCCCCCTTTATACATATCATGTCATCATTGCCCAGGATGGTCATGATTATTTCCGCCTAGGCAAAATAGGCAGACAGGCAGAAGAATTGATGCAGAACAAAGAAATGGAACGCTCGATTATCATTGGTGTCCCTTATGAAAATGTTACGGAAAGACGGAACACGTATCATCCAGACGGCACACAGTTTGAAGCGTATAAACGCTTTTTAGCTAATGAACTGGTTCCTTATATTGATGAACACTATCCAACCTATCAAATTGGATCAGGACGTACGTTTATTGGTGATTCACTGGGTGCGACGATTTCCCTCATGACAGCCATTGATTATCCTTCTTTATTTGGCGGGCTGATTTTGCAGTCCCCTTATGTTGACGAGTCGGTTCTAGAAGCCGTCAAACAGTCGACAGCCCTTTCTCATTATGCGATTATCCATCAAATTGGGCTGGAGGAAACCGCTGTGAAAACAACAGATGGCCAGGTGCTTGATTTTGTTCAGCCGAATGATGATTTAAAGGCCCTTCTTGAACAATCTGGAGCGGATTATTTATTTGAGACATTCGAAGGGGATCATAAATGGACGTATTGGCAGCCGCTCATTGCGCCTTCGTTAAAAAGAATGCTCCCATATTCGTTAATCAACTGAATTTTGTTATAATAAATAATAATAAATACTTTCTTATTCAGGAGGGAACATGATGAAATACGGAGTTGTTATATTTCCATCAAAAAAATTGCAAGATATTGCGAACTCTTACCGGAAGCGTTATGATCCGAACTATGCACTCATACCGCCTCATTTAACATTAAGAACACCTTTTGAATTAACGGATCTAGAAGCGGCTGAGGTCGTCTCAACGTTAAGAGATTATGCAAAAAATGCTTCTCCTATTACGTTACGTATTAAAAAATTCAGTTCATTCGCTCCTGTAAACAACGTCATTTATATGAAAGTAGAACCGAACGAGGACATCATGGCGCTCAATGAAAGATTGTACGCAGAGCCACTGGCTGGTACACCTGAATATGCCTTTGTTCCGCATGTCACAGTGGCTCAAAAACTATCAGATGATGAGCATTCAGACGTACTTGGTACATTAAAGCTGAGAAAGATTGACCATGAAGAAACAGTGGATCGCTTCCACCTTTTATATCAATTAGAAAACGGATCTTGGACCGTCTATGAAACATTTATTTTAGGAGAAGAGGGTTAAAGACATTTGAAAACAGTCATCGCAACAGAACAAACACAACGAGAAGATGCATATTACGTTCGAAAAGAAGTATTCGTCAAAGAACAAGAAGTTCCAGTAGAGATCGAAATAGATGAACTAGAGGACAAAGCCACCCATTTTGTCATTTACAATGATGACAAAAAGCCTCAGGCGGCCGCTAGACTGCGGATCATTGAGGGATCAAAGGCAAAGCTAGAAAGAATTTGTGTGTTAAAAGAGGCGCGCTCCTTCGGCCTTGGCCTCAAGCTATTAGAGGCGCTAGAAACAGAAGCAATTGCTAATGGAGCAAAAGAAGCGGTGATGCATGCCCAAGTCCATGCGCTTCCTTTCTACGAAAAGAAAGGCTACAAAGCGGTTTCTGAACCGTTTGAAGAAGCGGGAATCACCCATGTCAAAATGACAAAAACACTGTCTGTTTGACCAAAAGAAAAGCCAGAGCATTCAAAATGCCCTGGCTTTTTCTTTTTCATTATCGTTCGCCAATGGAAGAAAGCGCAATCATTTATATATACGTATTGATATGAACGCCTTTTCCTTCCTCCATAAACATATCTCGTACAAAGCGTTCCCGCTTTTTTTGCTGTACTTTCGTTTCCGCTTCTGTCACTAAGTCCTCTTTTTTCTCCAGCTCTCTGTAAATCTTGTCATGAAAGGTGCGAGTAACCTTTGTTACTTTCGCGTAGTCTTCTTTATCCTGAGGAGCTGGACGATTGATATATTGAAAATACAGATCCGGCTGAATCGGGGCTATATATCCCATCAAGAACGCCTCCTTTGCTTCTCTCTTACTCTACTATTCCCTAATTATGACTGTTTGAAACACGCCTCATTTGATATGATTAGATGTGTTTCATTTTAAGATTGATTGACTATTGGAGGACTAGCTTTGAAATGCGCACGACGACATGATCGAACGATCTCATTACATACGTATTCGAGAGAACATTATCAATTCCTCCATGACGAGGGAAAAAAAGGACAATTATTCTGCCCATATTGCGGACAACCGGTCTTTTTTAGATTAAATATACATGATGAACCTGCCTTTATTCATCAGCACATGTCTCAGCAAGAGATTTGTGAACAAGCTGAAGAACAAGCAGATCATAATCAAACGGCTGAACAGGAGGAAAAGGCTTCCTATAAAGAACTTGGCGGCTTCCGTTTTCCAACCGGCAAACAGATCATCTCGCAAACTAGCGAATCATATGACTGGCAGGAACCAAAGTCGATTCAATTTAGCGACGCCTTACATTTAGAAGAAAATGAACAAGTTCATACGATCGACCTCTTCCCGCATATCACCTTTAGCACACCGCAGCTTCAAGCTGTCACACATTTAGATGGTCCGATGCTTGTGCTGGCTGGTGCCGGCAGCGGAAAAACAAGAGTCCTGACGGCTAGAGCGGCTTATCTCATGTCCCATCATCATATTCCTGCTCACCATATTTTACTCGTAACTTTTACTACAAAAGCGAGCAGTGAGATGAAAGAAAGACTGCGCAAGCAATACCAACTTCATCCTTCACAAGCCAGCCAAGTGGTGACAGGCACCTTCCACAGTCTTTTTTATAAAATGCTGCTTCACGATGACGCAAACAAATGGAACGGCCAGCATCTGATCAAGTTTGACTGGCAAAAGGAGCAATACATTCGAAAAGCCATAATGAATGAAGGGCTTGATGAGAAAGACTACCCTACTGATCAAGTGCTGCAATCCATCGGCTATTGGAAAAATGCCTTTTTACCAGGTGAACTTCCTGATTTGAAGGATGAAAAGGAAAAACACATGTGGACGATCTATCAATCATATGAACAACAAAAACGAGATCATCAGCAATTTGACTTTGATGATATGGCGATTGCCTGCTTACATATGCTGACAGAACAGCCTGAACTGTTAAAACGGTATCAAGAACGATTCCAGTATATTTTAGTGGATGAATTTCAGGATATTAATCCAGTGCAATATCAATTAATTCAGCTTTTAGCCGGAGAATCAGAGCAGTTATTTTGTGTAGGGGATGATGATCAAGCCATTTACGCATTTAGGGGTAGCAATCCTGCTTTCATCCTTGAATTCAAACAGGATTATCCTTCGGCTCAGATCGTCCATTTACATGCGAATTACCGCTCTCATCATACAATTGTCGCAAGTGCAGATGCGATTATTAAGAAAAATCAGCATCGTTATGAGAAGACGTTAAAAGCCGTTCGGGCGGAGAAAATTCCGCCGACGCTCTTTTATCCATATGATGAAGAAGAGGAAGCGACGATGATTGTCGCAGATATTCAGGAGAAAATTAAAAACGGCGCAAAGCCGAATGACTTCTGCGTGCTGTTTCGTACGAATACAGGCGGCCGTGCGATTTATGAACGGCTGCATCAATCGGCCATTCCGTATGAAACGGATGCTGGCGTCAAAGCCTTCTACAGCAGACGAATTGTTCGGGTACTCCTCGCCTTTCTTTCCTTAAGTCAGGATGCAGATGATGTGGCCGCCATGAAACAGCTGCTGCCGGTTTTCTTTTTAAAGCAGCAAACGCTGAATACACTAAAGGCACTGACTATCACAGAGGATTGTTCAATGGTAGATGCGCTCGGAAAGCTGACAGATATACAGCCGTTTCAACGGAAAAAGCTGCAATCAATCGTTCCTTTGTTCCGAACGTTACGAACATTAAAGCCATCGGACGCGGTGACATTTATTGAACAAAAGATGGGACTCGGTGATTACTTAAAAAAACGGGTGAACGATACGAATGTACTTGAAAAAGGGACAGATGATGTACGTGATGTGAAAACAGCTGCCAGACGCTTTGAAACGATTGAAGCCTTTCTCGCACATGCCGAACATATGAAATCTGCCGAAAAGGAAAAAACAGATGAACCCGGTGTTCAGCTCATGACGATCCACCGCGCAAAGGGACTCGAATTCCAGACAGTATACATCACTTGTGTGGTCGATGGGGCACTGCCTCATGATTTCTCACTGGATGAACTCAGAAACGGTGATGAAGAAGCGCTGGAAGAAGAGCGCCGTTTATTATACGTGGCCATGACAAGAGCTGAACAATCTCTTTATCTGTCTGTTCCTTCATTTAGACGAGGCAAAACGGCTCATCGTTCTCGCTTTTTGTATCCTCTTCTAAAGAAAAACCGTGAATTATTTACAAAAAAACAACAGGCCCCCCTTTAAACGGAGAGCCTGTTGTTTATTTTTTGTTATTCATCATTTTAGCGATTGTATTGAAATCAAGCTTTTCTTTTCCACTAGTAATCGATTGAACGATTTTGTCTTCCATTTCTTTAGGTACACGTTTGTTCGCAAGCTGCGCTACTTTTTTAATGACACCTCGAACGGTATTCTCATCTTTAAAGTTGGCATTTTGCAAAGAACCTGCAAGTTTAAACACATCATTCATATTCACACCGGTTTTGTTTTCTACGCTTTTAAAGAATTTATTATCCATTCATTTGCCTCCTCTTTGTGGAGTAATCACCTTACTATATGAAAATAGGCGGAATATGTGCCTATCCTAAAACCTTGTTTGACCAAAGAGAAAGGAAAGCAAAAGGCTTCCCCCTTGCTTCCCTCACCTTCTTACTTTTTAGTAGTTAAAGAAAGAAGCACCAACGATGATTAAAAGGATGAAAAGCACGACAACAAGAACAAATGTTGATCCATATCCGCCGCCGTAGCCTCCACCGTAGCCGCCGCAAGAACCGCCACCGTAACCGTAACTCATATTTAAGCACCTCCTCTTCTCCCTTACAAAGTATGAAAAATGCAAGAAATGGTTTGGACGATCACATAAAAAAGTGCGGAATTTTTATTTCTGCTGTTTAAAGACGTAATCTGCCTCTGTATGACGCATCATGAATGCTTCTGTTTCTTTTGCAAAAGCCTCCATCTTCACGCCAAATGCTTTTAAGTGCTCCTCAAGATCATGCGCTTTATCCGATAGATCCATTTCAGCCTTTTCATGCGCTTGTTCTTTCCCATCATGGGGTTTAGTGAACAAGGAACCGATTAATTGTTCGAATGCATCCATTCTAGTCACCCCTTCTCTCTTACATATGCACCACTCAAAAAAAGGGCAACAAAAAAACCGGATAAATCCGGCTTTTGTTTTTCTCTTCTATTATTGAGGTTTCTTTTTGTTTCCACAGCCGCAGCCAGTTTTCTTGATTTTTTTCGTATATACAGATTGTTGATTTGACTGCGCTGGATAACCTTGAAGCATATGTGACGGCGTTTCAGTTGGTTTCATCGCAACCCTTCCTTTCCTGTTCCATGATAGTATATGCATTTATTGAAAGCGTGTCTGATCAGAATGCCTGTTTATTTCACAAGCTTCGAGACGACCGTTTCAATGATGCCTGCTGCTGCGGCAATCGCTAATAGTAAATTAAGCCACATGCTGATGACAGGAAAAAGTATGTATATCAGAAGTAAGGCAGCAGTGCACCACATGCCAGTACACCAATAACAGCTTAACAGTTCTCCAACCCAAGACCGCAGTCCTTCACCTTTAATGATGATATATGTTTCGACCTCACCTTGTTCGTTTACTTCTTCCTGTTCTTCATGAAATAGACGGCGGAATGGCGCAGTAATGGTATCAAACACAATCAGTCTCGTCAGTCTAAAGGATGCGAGGGCAAACACGACAAATGACAAAGCACCGCTCAGAAGCCTCCACCTCCTTCTTTCTTCTTTTTCCGTCCTTTCTTTATATATGCAAGAAAAAAGACCGTCATGATGAATCGAGGGGAAATAAAATTGGGTTGTACTTTTTCACACTTTCCGATTCCACCTTGAGTCCTTGCTGCATTAAATAATGTATAGATAAGAAAGGAGTGAAAGTATTGTCTATTGAAGAAAGTGCTGAAATATTATATACACAACTGTTAAACGAATTAATCAGCAATTATGATGATTTCATTGAGATCAAAGATTCCGAAAATGTCACAATTCATAAAACAGATGTAACAGCTGCACTCTCCCTTCAAGCGACCGTAACGACAATCATTACTCTTTTAATCCAAATTCTTGTACCAGACGATGAATTGGCTGCTGACATCACAGATCAGCTTTTAGCTGTGCAACAAGTGGAAGTCCAAAAGAAAACTGTGATTCAAATCATCAACTGCTATAACATTACGATTACATTATCAGATGCATCCATTATGAACTCCGTCCAAATTCTCACTCAAACATTGAATGTGCTATTAGTTGAAGCCGGCATTCTTTGACCCTTTCTTTTTCTAACATGACGTATGAAAGAGGTGAAATCATCGTGGCTGAAGAGAACGAAAAAAAGGAGTTTCAAATCAATACGGATATTGATCCATTAACAAGTCTTCTTGTCAGTGATGTGTTAAACAAAAACAATATCACTGATGATCAGAAAGCAAAAATTTCAGATGATCAAAGAAGAATGATTTTGAAATTAGTCGAGGACTTACAAAAGAAAGCAAATGATTTCGTAGAACAGCAGCAGGAGAAAAAAAGGCAGGCTGAGGCAGCAAAACAGCCAGAAGAAGTAGTGCCTGAACCAAAAGTACGTCCAAATCGAAATTCACTTCGAAATCGTATTCAGCAGCGTCGTAATGCTCAGCGTAATAACGATTAAATAAAAATGGGTTGCCTGCTAGGGTAAATGCCCGAGACAAAACAACGCATTCCAGCATTTAATAAAGTAAACGGAAGGAGGAATAGAAATGGATTCTAAACCATATTCTTGGGTCGCTCTAGATCGTAACTGTTCACACCACGGACACCACAGATACCACGAACACCACGACGATTGCAACTATGAAAGAAAAGCACTTTGTGACGATTATTATGATGACGAAAATGTCTTACAAGATTTGGATCAAGTAAGCTTCACAAAGCAGACATCTGAAGAGGTCATTATCGTTAGGGACTCTTGTGACATTAACGTATCTTCTGTCGATGCACAGGTTGCAGCATCTATCCAAGTAGCGATTCAAACAGCGATCATCACGATTACAAACATCTCAATCGCAGACGGTGATTTGGCAGACCGCGTCACGCAGGATCTCTTACAAGCTGCTACTCACAAACAAACAAACCGCCAAAAACTTGTCATCGAAAATTCAAGAAACGTTACAGTATCTACAATCGATGCGGACATCTCTATCGCAATCCAAACACTTACACAAACTCTTGTTGCGACAATCGTTGCAATCGGCATCCTCTAATGTCCAAAAGCAGAGCGAAAAGCTCTGCTTTTCCTTTTATAAAAATACAACAAATATAAATGGTCATTTACCCACACCAACTAGAGGGCGCATACATATGTTGTTAAGGACTAAAGTCAAATACCTTGTTAAAGGAGCTGAAATCCATGAGCTGCGGAAAACACCATGGCCGACATGATGAAAACTGTGTATGCGATGCGGTTGATAAGATTTTAGCAGAGCAGGAAGCTGTAGAAGATAAATGTCCTACGAGCTGCTACAGTAATTTATTAAGCCCAACAGTTTCTGGAAAAGATACGATTCCGTTTTTACTTTTTGATAAAAAGGGCGGGTTGTTCTCTACTTTCGGAAACATTGGAGGATTCGTTGACGATTGCCAATGCTTCGAATCCATTTTCTTCCGGGTTGAAAAATTACACGACTGCTGTGCTACGTTATCTGTATTAAGACCTGTTGATGTACACGGACATACGCTAAGCGTGTGTCACCCTTGTGATCCTGACTTCTTTGGTCTAGAAAAAACGGACTTTTGTATTGAGGTTGATTTAAACTGCTTCTGCGCAATCCAATGCTTAAACCCAGAGCTTGTCGACAGAGTCATGCCATCGAAAGATAAAAAGCATCATCACCACGGCTAAATCAACAGGCCGATCATCTAACTTGTCATGAGTCAAAGCATCCCCTTCCTTACGAATGACAGCCAATTATGCGGAGCAGGCAGCATAAGAAGCGGCCGCTTCCGCATTGGTTAAAAGTAGATGCACGAACCGGCAAAAATAGCTTGTAGATGATAACAGTGCTCAAACACTCAAACAAATTTCCTAGTATAGGAGGGTTGAATATGAGCCGCAAACATTCATGGAACTGTGTAGCAGAGGCTGTTGAAAACATTCACGACTTACAAAATGCCGTCGAAGAAGATTGCCCGACCAGCTGTTACAGCAATCTCCTTTCTCCATCACATTCTTTAGGTGACACTGTCCCATTTGTTCTCTTTACATCCAAATCAAAACCATTCGTCGCATTCGGAAATGTCGGAGAAGTAGATCCAGGCCCTTGCTTCAGCACTGCATTTTTCAGAGTCGAACACATCTCTGATCACTGCGCAACTCTCAGCTTGCTTATCGCATTTGACAAAGACCGTCATATTTTAGATTTTACAGATAAAGATTCCTTATGTGATGTGTTCCGATTAGAAAAATCAAAATATTGCATTGAAGTAGACCTTGACTGCTTCTGCGCAATCGAATGCCTAAACCCAAGACTCATCAACCGTAACTGCTAAAAAAAAAGTCCCTATATGGGACTTTTTTCTTTGTTAAAAACCAAGCGGGTGGATGGAAGAAATCTCAGCAATCACTAATTCGACTGGATTCCCCCCGCCTGCTGTACGAATGATCACAGTATCGTCTTTTCGATCCATGATGATTCCTCTATATGTTTTACCATCAGCTTCAATCAGACAAAGAGCCCTTGGCATATTATGAGGCAGTCTTGTGAGAAAATCGACTTTTTCATCAATACTCATCTGACTTAAAGGCTTTTTCACTCGTTTTCTTCTTGGTTCTTCTTTTGTTTCATGAAAGACACCTTCTAGCTGGTTTCCTTCTTCTTGCTGAAGCTCTTGCTTTTGTATGAGCTCTGGTTCTTGTATGTTCTCTTGTTCCTGTGCAAGCTCAGCCTCTTGTGCGATATCTTGTTCTTCTGTAAATTCGGCTTCTTGTTTTATATCTCGATCTTGCTGGTGTTCAGGCGGCTCGACTTCTTTTTTCTGCTCTATTTCTTGAATCGCAGGCTCCTGCTGCGTGCTTTCTTCGATCTCGCCTTTTGCATTGTGATCACTTTCTGGCTGTTTTTCTGATTTTTTTCGCTTTCTCACAATATTTTGCATGGCCGGCTTTGATTCATGATAGCTCGGCTGAACAATATACATCAGCGGCTTTTGATTCTCATCACCTTTATTTGACATACTAATCCCTCCCGAATGATTCATTCCTTATATATATGAACGGAGGGCTCAAATCAGAAGAAAAATAAAAAAACAGCATACCCTTCTTCGGTATGCTGCAAATCATGTATTCGTTTAGCGGGCAATGATATGGAAGCCAGAATCAACATGCAGATTCTCACCTGTCATGCCGCGAGATAGATCACTGAATAAGAATAGAGCTGTATCGCCAACCTCTTCAGGAGTTGTTGTACGACGAAGCGGTGCACGCTCTTCAATATCCTTCAGAATGGTATTAAAGCCGCTGATGCCTTTTGCAGATAACGTACGAATTGGACCAGCAGAAATACTGTTCACGCGGATGCCTTCTGCGCCTAAATCAGCTGCTAAATATTTCACACTTGCTTCAAGTGATGCTTTCGCTACACCCATTACGTTGTAGTTAGATACAACACGCTCTCCGCCTAGGTATGTAAGCGTCACAATGCTTCCACCCTCTGTCATTAATGGACGTGCTGCTTTTGCTACAGCAGTTAATGAGTATGCACTAATGTTGTGCGCCAAAAGGAAACCTTCACGATTCGTGTTCAAGTATTCGCCAACAAGCTCTTCCTTATTTGCAAATGCAATGGCATGCGCAACGCCATGAATGACTTGTACTTTTTCTTTAATTTCAGCAAAACATTTTTCGATTTCTTCATCACTTGTCACATCACACGGAAGAATAATTGAATCATCACGCTCAAGTGTGCTTGCAAGCTCTTTTACCGATTCAGCAAGACGATCTCCAACATAAGTAAAAATCAAACGAGCTCCAGCTTCATGAAGTGAACGGGCAATTCCCCAAGCGATGCTTCGTTTATTGGCAACACCCATCACCACGATATTACGGCCTTCTAAAGAAAAGTTCATATGTAATAAAGCCTCCTATTTTTTCAAGACATAGTATTAGTACCTGATCATAATATTATCACAGATCATAAGAGAATGACAATTTCCTCTGAAAGAAAGTTTCATTTTCGCAAAAAAACCGCCCTCACAAGGAAGGCGGTTCGATTCCCTTAACGTTTGATTCTGTTTTGCTGATAAGCAAAATGGTTCGTAGGCCCGTGTCCAGATCCAATTCGTAAAGGGAATTTGATCGCTTCATGGACAAAGCTTTCTGCTGTTTCAAAGGCTTCCTTTATCGAATAACCTTTCGCAATTTCAGCTGTTAATGCTGCTGCAAACGTGCAGCCTGTGCCATGTGTATGTGGTGTATCGATATGTTCATTTGTGATTTCAATAAAGCCTTTTCCATCATACAGCAGGTCTGTAATCATCCCATCAGATGGACCATGTCCGCCTTTGATCACGACATGTTTCGTACCGAGCTCATAAAGGCGCTCTGCTGCCAGATAGCGATCCTCTTTCGTCTGAATACGTATACCTGACAGTACTTCTGCCTCAGGAAGATTCGGCGTTACAGCATAGCTCACAGGCAGCAAGTGTGTTTTCATCGCAGAGACCGCATCTTCATTTAATAAAGAGGCTCCTCCTTTTGCAATCATGACTGGATCTACAATCAGCTTCATATCATATTGAACCGTTTTTTCAGCTACGATCTTGATCATGTCTGCACTCCACAGCATCCCTGTTTTGACGGCATCTGGCAGTAAATCTTCTGCCACTGCATCTATTTGACGCTCTAACGCCTCAATTGAAAGCGGGTAAATCCCGTGAACACCTAGTGTGTTTTGCGCAGTAATCGCTGTGATTGCAGACATTCCATACACACCGAGCTCCTGAAAAGTTTTCAAATCTGCCTGAATGCCTGCTCCGCCGCCAGAATCAGAACCTGCGATTGTGAATGCTTTTTTGATCGTCATTTCTTCACACCTCTCATTAGCCAATCCATTGATGATAAATAGTTCTTGCTTTGGCAATATCATTGGTTCCATGAACAAGCGCTCTGCCATCTTTAAATAAGACAAGCTTAAATTCATCCTTTTGACATGAAAGCAAATATGGATTTTCAAGCACATCCATCCCTGCTTTCTTTAACCGAAGAGCTACTTCATGTAAAGGCGGCGGGGTTTCTGCTGCACTGCGGATTTGTACCGTATTGCGGCCGCATAGTACATCTGCCTTCGCTCTCTTGTCATCATATGAAAGAAATGGATACGTCTTCAGTCCACAGCTTGGACATTGCTTCTTCTTTAAAGATGCGGCCGACCGAATGTCAGACCGTTCATTTTTCCATAAATCGAAGGATTTTAATATTGGCGTGACTTGATGTCCTGTTAAATATTTAAGTGCATCTGCCACTTGATATGCGGCCACCTGCTGCACAACTGGACTAATGATACCTGCTGTATCACATGTCATGCCTTGTGCAGGTAAATGTTCAAGCAGACAGTGTAAACACGGCGTCTCACCAGGAATCACAGTAAATTGAATGCCATAACTGGCTACACAGGCCCCATAAAGGAACGGAATTTGATGTTTGACAGCGGCATCATTTGCAATCATTCTTACCTCAAAATTATCCGCTGCATCGACAATGATCGAAGCCCCGCTGACCAGTTCGTCAATATTGTGAGCAGTCACATCAATCACGATTCCTTTGACGTACACGTCACTGTTTACTTGCTTGAGTCTTTTTTCAGCCGCCACAGCCTTTGGCAGCCGATCCTTCACGTCTTGCTCCGTGTAAAGCTGCTGGCGCTGAAGGTTGCTCCATTCAATATAATCTCGGTCCAAAATGGTGACAGATCCAACGCCGGCACGAACGAGCATTTCTGCACTAGCCGTTCCAAGTGCCCCCGCTCCAATAATGACCGCCTTTGATTCATTTAGCCGCTTTTGTCCCTCTGTTCCAATTGGCTGAAAAAGCTCTTGGCGTGAATAACGAGTGCTCAAAATGACGGCATTCCTTCCTGTGGACTGCTCGCTGTCCCATAGTTTTTCAGGGGAATACGTCCTGCCTCATAGCCTAGTCTTCCTGATTCAATCGCCAGTTTCATTGCTTTTGCCATTTTCACAGGATCCTTTGCACCAGAGACAGCGGTATTTAGTAATACTGCGTCAGCTCCAAGCTCCATCGCATAAGCTGCATCCTTTGGAGAGCCTACGCCAGCATCAATAATGACCGGCACCTTCGCCTGTTCGATAATAAATGAGAGATTCAAAGGATTTAGTAAGCCTTGGCCTGAACCAATCGGAGAAGCACCTGGCATGATGGCGTGGACACCGAGTTCTTCTAATTTTCTTGCGAGCACCACATCATCAGATGTATATGGCAGCACGATAAACCCTTCTTCGAGCAGCATTTCAGATGCTTTTAATGTTTCAACTGGATCTGGCAAAAGAGACCTTGAACAGCCAATGACTTCTACCTTGATCATGTCACACAGACCAGAAGCCTTTGCTAAACGGGCAATACGCACTGCCTCTTCTGCTGTACTTGCACCAGCTGTATTCGGAAGCAGTGTATATCTTGATAAATCAAGCTGCTCCAGAAAATTAGGCTGAGATGCTTCGAATATGTTCATTCTTCTGACAGCAAAGGTTAAAATTTCGGCTTCCGATACGTTCACCGCTTCTTTTTGAACCTCAAATGATGGGTACTTCCCTGTTCCGAGTAATAGTCTTGATGTGAATGTTTTTCCGCCAATGTGCAGCATTGGATCATCCTCCTCCTACAAAATGAACGATTTCAATCGTGTCATTTGGTTGAATGACTACTTGTTGAAACGCTTCTTTATCAATAATTTCTTGGTTCTTTTCAACGATCACCACACGGTTTTCAAGCTGATAGGCTGATAGCAGATCATAGATCGTTCCATTCTCTTGATCGAAGTCAACGATTCTGCCATTCAATTGAATCTTCATACGAATAGTGCCTCCTTTCGTCCAATACGAAATGCGTGAAGCCATTCCTCTTTGACCGGTTTGTCTAATATGAGGTCACGAATGATTTCTCCAGTAATCGGCGCAAGTAAAATGCCATTCCTGTAATGCCCTGCAGCAAAAAGAATACGCTTGTCTTCTGGATGTCTTCCGATATAGGGATGCCGGTCGTTTGTCGCCGGACGAAGGCCTGCCCAGCACTCTTCAATCGGCATCTCTTTAATAGAAGGCATAAGCTGAGACGCCTTTTGAATCACAGTTTCCACTCCGCCAAGCGTTGGAACAGCCTGCCACTCGTTTGGCTTCATCGTTGCACCGATAACAAGCTTTCCGCTATCTCGCTGAACGATATAACAATGATCATGATAAATGGTGTGTGCGAGCGCTGGACCGTTATTCCATACAGACACACATTCTCCTTTTACTGGATAAAGAGAATGCGATAATCCGAGCTCTTCAAAAAAACGGCCAGACCATACACCACTTGCAACTGTCAGGTCATCACATGTGAATGTGCCCTTCGTTGTTCTGACAGTTAACACTTCTTTGTCCCGCTTCACTTCGATCACAGGTGTACACTCTTTCACATCTGCTCCGTACCGGACCGCCGCCTGCCACAAAGCCCTGCATACAGCGTAAGGCTCCACATGCACATCCTCTTCAATCAAACCTGCTCCCAGCATGTGATCTGTTACTTGAGGCATGCATTTTTTTACGCTGCTTGCGTCAAGCCACTTAAATGTAGACAAATGCTGCATCCGGCAAAGGGCCTGCTTCTCTTCTTCAGTAAAGGCGACCTTCATAATGCCGCCTGCTGAAGTCCGAATATCAATGCCTGATTCATGCAAAAGATCGACCTTTAATTTTTCGTATAATGCCTGGCTTGCTCTGCCTGCCTGAAAGAAAATATCCTCATGCCCCTCTCCTTCAGCATGTGCACCGAGCATCCCGGCAGCCGCACTTGTCGTTTGCTTCCCTATCTCATTCGCTTCAAATAAGACCACCTGTTTTCCTGCTTTTGCAAGGTGATAGGCGATTGACATCCCTATGATTCCACCACCAATGATTGCAACGTCATAATGCTTTTTCATAAGGATTCTCCTTTACCTTTTCAGAAAATGCTTGTGCCATCATACGCGGCTGATGATGAGTAAATATCCCAGACATGACAGCGATTCCTTTCACATGAGCATGTTTCAATTCTGGAACTCGTTCTGGGGTCATCCCGCCGATGGCCACCACTGGAATTGTTAGTGCAGAAGTCAGTTCTTTCACAAGCTGTACACCTCTTGCCTGGAGTCCTGGTTTACAAGAGGTGTCATATACGTGCCCAAACATGACATACTCTGCTCCATTTTTCTCTGCTGCTTTCGCTTCTTCTATCGAATGGACGGACACCCCTGCATGAAGGTGAGGGAATTTTCTTCGCAGCTCCTTCGGCGAAAAGCTATGGCCCGGAAGATGCACCCTGTGAATATTGGTTAGCAGCGCCACGTCTACTCGGTCATTGATCACGAGCTTTTCTTTCGGTACACCTTCTAAAAGGAGATTCTTCACGAGATCAACAAGCTCACCTGCTGTTTTAGACCGTTCCCGAATATGAATAAAATCCACTTCAGACGCAATGGCTTTTATTTGTTTGATCAGTTCACCCGCAGGAAGCGAATCATTTGTCACTGCGTGGAGTTCCATTTGCACCAACCCCATCTAAGCATGCTGTTTGCCACAATTCTTTTTGATACGCCATCTCCCAAAAGTGATATTCGTAATAGCTTGAAATCACAAAATTTTCTTTCATATTGGCGCGTACATGTTCTGGTGCTTTTTCTGCTAGTTCATCAAAGCGGTTCACCTGTTCGAAAACGAGTTCCTTAAACCAATCGCCTCCATATGTCAAAATCCATTCTTGGTAAATTGGATGGTCAGGTGTTGTTTGTTTCAGCTTTTCACCTACCTCATAATAGAGCCAGTAACACGGTAATAACGCGGCTAAAATCTCTTCAAACCGTCCGCTTTTTACAGACCGGTACATATGAGAGGTATACGCATAAGCAGTCGGGGAAGGCTTAAAGTTCTCAATGGCTTCATCAGAAATTTGCAGAAGCTCTGTAAATTTCCTATGCAGGGACAGCTCTGCTTCATACGTGCCCTGGGCATGATACGCCATTCTGCCCGTCGTATGTAAGTCCTCACTAATCGCCGCTCCATATGCCTGCACCTTTGCAAAATGAGTTAAATAATACGAATCCTGCATCACGTAATAAGTGAAACGATCGAGTGAAAGTGTGCCATCCCCAATCCCTTTGACAAAAGGATGCGTAAAGCTTCCATTCCACCATGTTGCTGCAGCCTCTTTACATTCTGTTGAAAACGTCATGTTCCTCTCCTCCTGTTTTTCCATATAAAAAAGCCACTTTCCGCGTGGAAAGTGGCTTGGAATTTGTAAAAAGCATAGTCAAAAACCGCACCACTTCCCTACGCAGGTATGAACCTGTTCAGGTAATGAGGGTCTAAAAGTCGACACTTTTATCTCAGCCCTTTTAAAGGACTCCCCTAGTGGATCAAATATATGATGTTGTACCTCTATCTTAATCAGGAATTGTTCATTGGTCAAGCGTTCATTGTCATTCTAATTGCGCTCTTAGTCCTGCCACATACTCCCTGGAGCCCGATACAAGCACACGGTCGCCGCTTCTAAGTGTCGTATCTCCATGCGGTACTAAGCTGTCTACTCCTCTGAAAATACGGACAAATACCAAGTCACCGGTGAAAGGAAATTCTCTCAGCATGACATTATGATAACGATGATTGTTCATTTGAATTTGATACAAAGAAGAATCCTCATTTGTTAGCAATCGAATCGCATCAGGTGCTTCAATCAAAGCTCTTAGCACCGTTTTAGATGAAAGGAAAGTAGAAAACGTATCAATGCCCGCTTCCTTCAATGTCAGCTCTGCCTCAGCTTTGTTGACACTTGCAATGACTTGTTTTGAACCTTCTTCTTTTGCAAATAAAGCAATTTCCTTATTTTTTGTCTCACTGCCTGTTGCGACGACAAGGACATCCTCTTGGCCGACGCCAGCCTTTCTCAGCGTCTCATCGTCGTATTGTTCAATTGATTCGACTTCAAAGATAGAGTCTGCCAGCAGTGCTTCCTTATTTTCTTGAAACACATGCAAAATCCGAATGTCATATTCATCCTGATGCAAATCAAGTGTGACAGGTAAGGTCAGCTGATTTGCACCAATAAAGGTCACACGCTTCTTATGGCTCGCCGCTTGTTCTTTTTTAAAGAGCGCTTTAAACCAAACAGGTGTTAAAATACTCGTTAGCACAGCAACTAAAATCAGCGCTCCAGACATTTTATGATCAATGACACCGAGCCGCTCACCAATCGTCGCAGCTGCAATGACGAGAGATAACGTTGAAGTTAATAAAAAGCCGGAGCCGATGACCTTATTCATGTCATACCATTTTTTCAAATAAAGAATTGGGATGAGCTTACTGATAAGCAACGCAATAAACAGCAGCGGAATCATGATCATAATCGTCGGATCCTTAAACAGTGCCCATATATTCAGATCCACTCCGACCATCACAAAAAAGATCGGGATTAAAAATCCGTAGCCAAATGAATCCAGCTGCTGAACGAGCTCTTTATTTGGCGAAAGAAGGGACACAAGTACGCCAGCTAAAAACGCCCCAAGAATATTTTCAGCCCCGAGTGATTCAGATAAGGCAACTAAGACTATAATGAGAGTAAAGATTGCCCTTGTCCCAATTTGCACGGTTCCTTTTGACATCGACTGAAAAATTGACTTTGTCTTAAATACGCGGCCAAATAAATAAAGAAGAATGCCTGCAGCAAATAATAAGAGCAGAAGCCACATGTTCCCTGTTCCATCTCCATAAATGGAGGAAAACACAGCAAGTAAAATCATCGTGACCAAATCAGCAATGACAGCTACAAGCAGAATGATTTGACCGATATTCGTCTGCATCAACTTTTCCTCTTTTAAGGTTGGAACCACTACGCCTAATGAGATGGTAGAGATAATGAGCGTCATTAAAAAGGCATTTTGGATAAACCCTGCGAGTACAAACGCATAGGACAGGATAAAAGAAATACAAAATACCCCAAGAAAAATAATGGTGGCTGCTTTAAATGTATTTGGTTCTTTTAAACCATTTGGAAGTTCTCGTGCTTTCTTCTTTGACTCAAAAGAAGAAAAATCTATTTCAAGTCCACTTAAAAACATCAGAAAAATAAAACCGAGCATGGATAATGTATCTAACCACGCATCATGTTCGACAACCAGTTGAAGACCGCTTTTCCCAATGATGAGCCCCATGATGATTTCAGCTACAACGACCGGGATGGTCAGCTTAAATCGGTGCAATAAAATAGGGGTGAAAAAGGCGACAATAATAACGACAACGAGTGATGAAACAGATGTATGCTCCATTGGCTAAAGCCTCCTAACATTCATGTTTAATTTTATAAGTCTTACGTTAAAGCATTGATTCTAACAATTGCCTAAATGAAATGAAAGCCATTCGTTATATTTTCTAAAATTCAAACTTCTTTATATCCGACGAATGGATGAAAAAAATCAGGAGGAAACCTTATGAAATTCGATATCATTGGCGATATCCACGGCTGCTACGAAGAGCTGCTTACCCTCATACACAAACTAGGATACGAACTCAAACATGGATTACCCGTCCATCCTGATAAGAGAACGCTGGCCCTTGTTGGTGATTTAACAGATCGAGGGCCTCAGTCAGTAGACGTCATGCGATTTGTCATTCATGCCTATTCACACGGCGCAATCCGCTATGTACCTGGCAACCATTGCTTTAAGCTTTATCGCTATTTAAAAGGAAATCCCGTCAAATTGCTTCATGGCATCGAAACGACAGTGAACGAAATAAAAAAACTGCCAATTCATGAACAAAACAAATTGTCACATGAATTTAAGCAGTTATTCGAGAAGGCTCCGCTTTATGATGTACTCATTCCTGATGAGCTGATCATTGCACACGCAGCGATGAAGGAAAAGGATATTGGAAAAAAGCCGAATAAACAGATGCGGTCCTATTTATTATTTGGTGCCGTCACAGGAGAAACATGGCCAGATGGACGGCCTGTTCGCAAGGACTGGGCAAAAGAATATCACGGAAAACCGTGGATTGTGTACGGCCATACACCTGTGAAAGAGCCTAGATTCGTTGGCAGAACCGTCAATATTGATACAGGCTGCGTATTTGGCAACAAACTGTCTGCCCTCACATACCCTGAGCTTAAAACGGTCTCCGTTCCCTCATCTATGCCTTATGACGAGTCAAGATTTCAGCATTTCACATTATAAAAAAACCCGGCCCTGCGCTGCAGGTGACCGGATTTCTCTATTTAAAAAAGCAAGGATTTCATATCGTCAGGAAGCGGAGCTGAAAATGTCATTTGCTCACCTGTCATCGGATGAGGAAACACAAGGGTTTCACTATGCAGTGCCTGCCTGTCTATTCGCTCGGCCCTTCCGCCATACAGCGTATCTCCGATGAGCGGATGCCCAAGAAATTGCATATGCACACGAATTTGATGTGTTCTCCCGGTTTCAAGCGAGAGAGACACATCCGACATATTTAACTCAGCGATTACCGCTCGCAAGGTATAATGCGTCACTGCCTCCTGCCCAGTATCATCAACCATCCGCTCGATGATACTATCCCCTTTTCGGGCAATTTTTGCAGCGATGGTTCCATGTTTTTCTGTGATCATGCCATGTGTAAACGCTCTGTATGTTCGCTTAACCGCTCCACTCTTTTGCGCCTTAGATAAAAGGCTATGGGCAAAGCGATGCTTCGCCACAAGCATAACGCCAGATGTATCACGATCAAGACGGTTCACTAAATGAACCGTATGCCGAACAGACTGCTTTGCATAATGGTGCAGTAATCCATTCGCAATACTGTGCTCGGGGTGCTCCCGAGAAGGGATCGAAGGAATATACGGCCTTTTATTCAGCACAAGGACATGCTCGTCCTCAAATATAATATCAAGCGGAATCGGTGCAGGCTTCAGCCCTTCACTCACTTTTTCCTCGGGAAATAAAATGGTGAGCCTGTCCCCTTCATGCAGCTCATATCTCACGGTAACATGCTCTCCATTAATGAGGAGGTCACCGCCATCAAACTTAATATCCGTCAACATTCTTTTCGAAATACCAAGATCAATTAAATATTCCTTTAAAAGCAGCCCTTCTTCTTTGGCTGTCATGGTTTTGTTTAACGTAAAGTATTCCAGCGAGAACAACCTCTTTCTTATTCTCCTTTTCCGATAAAGGAATCTTGCACCCTTTTCCAAAACGGAAACGGTCTAAATCTAGCAAAACGGACATTCTCATCTGCCACCCGGCATTGAATGGATTTGACGTCTTTATGAAGCAGCGTCAAATGATCAATCGTCACCTGAAAATCGACATCATTCCTCGGCTTAATCACACAAGTATGGTGGTCAGGCAAAATAAGCGGTGAACCGACCGTCCGGAACACTCTGTTGTTGATTGAAGCCATTTCTGCCAGCTGAATGGCTCTAATGGAAGGATGAATAATGGCGCCTCCAAGTGCCTTATTATAGGCCGTACTGCCTGATGGAGTAGACAAACAAAGGCCGTCACCTCTGAATGTTTCAAACAGCTGTCCTCTGATTTCAACATCTGCCACAAGTGTCCCTTCCATGCTTTTAATCGTACATTCATTCATTGCTAAATATTTCTCTTCTCTGCCGCCGTCGTTGTATCTGACAATGACCTCTAAGATCGGATATTCCACAATATGATAAGGCGTTTTCGCAATGGCTAAGACGAGTTTTTCAATCTCACTCGGCACCCAGTCAGCATAGAAGCCAAGATGACCTGTATGAACACCGACAAAGGCTGTTTCATTCAGACGGTTGCTGTAGCGGTGAAAGGCATAAAGAAGGGTGCCGTCTCCACCAACCGTAATGACAAGATCCGGTTCCTCTTCATTTAGTTCCATGCCAAAATCCAATAAGTAGGTCTGAATTTTACTTTTGAGCGTGTCAGATACAGAATTCCCTTTTGAAGAAACTGCAAATTTCATGAATTCTTCTCCTTTTTCACCTTGCTGCTATGAGAGGGCAGCATCATATTTGATCAAACTGGCTCAGCTGTCGTTTTTCTTTTTCCGGGAAAATGCCACTTGTGCTTCTTGAATTTCCCCTCTAATTTCGGACATCTCTTCATCGAGACGAGATGCTGCCTCAGATGCTCTTTGAAGGCGCAGCTTAACCTTCTCCGGGATATTCCCGCTATATTTATAATTCAGAGAATGCTCAATGGTCGCCCAAAAGTTCATCGCAAGCGTACGAATTTGGATTTCGACAAGGAGCTGCTTCTCTCCGTTGATCGTTTGCAGCGGATATAACACAACAAGGTGGTAAGAGCGGTATCCGCTTTCTTTATGTTCTGCAATATAGTCGCGTTTATCTACAACCACAAAATCTTTACGTGACTGGAGCATTTTTTTCACGACTTGTATATCTTCTACAAACTGGCACATAATGCGAAGCCCAGCAATATCCTGCATCGTTTCAATCTCATGCATCGGGATGTTTTTACGCTTTGCCTTTTCTAATATGCTGGCAACGGGTTTCACTCGGCCTGTGACAAATTCTACTGGTGAATGGTCATCCTCGAATTCATACAGCTTTCGAATGCCTTTTAGTTTCACTTTTAATTCTTCGACTGCTTGTTTATACGGTGCGAGGAATTGATCCCATTGTTTTTTGTCCATGAAACTTCCCCCAATTCCATATACCTAATTATTTCAGAGGAATGTGCTTTTCACTTTCTCTTCCATATCTCCGTAATTGGCATTGTCTTTAATATTGTCGATTAAATAATGTAATTCCTGTTGAAGCTGAATGAGTTCCAGCGAATATTCATCCGATGCCAAATAGACAGGGATGTCACGATTCATTGCTTCTTTTAATGGAGCCCATGTATGTTCCCCTAAAATAAGATACGAAAAGGACTCCTCGGTTTCAAGTATGTAAACGAACGCAAAGTGATCAGAATCAACAAGCATTTGTCCTGATGCTTTTGCTTTTTGGATTTGCTCTTCTGACTGGATTGTCAAAATCAGCCTGTCTTCTTTTAAAGTTGCTTCTGTGATTTCAATTCTGTTTTGCATCATGATCTCCTTTACAACAAAGTACAGCTTTATTTTATCATATCAAGTTCAATATTGATAAACCGAACTTTTGGAGAAAATCCTGTTTTTCTCTTTTAAATGATCCTTTCCCACGATTCTTCATTCATTTTGGTCCACGCCTAAAGAAAATAAAGAGAAAAAAACAGTCTTTTACATGGTGAACACACTTCATGTACAATAATCATATTTCCTCTAAATGAAAGGTTGATGTCAAAATGGCACAGGAAATTGAAATAGAACTAAAACAATTATTAATGAAAGAAGAATTTGATCAGCTGAAACAGCATTTTCAATTGAAGGATGCGGATTTCCACACGCAAACCAACTATTATTTTGATACACCTCAATTTGATATAAAATCTCAATTGGCTGCATTAAGAATGAGAGAAAAAAACGGTCAGTGGGTGCTCACATTAAAGGAACCGCACGAGATAGGCTTGCTTGAAACCCACCAAACGATCGCTCCCCCATCACAACTTAACGATTTTGAGCTGCCAGAAGGTGAAGTTGCGGACAGATTAGCCCACCTGAACATTCAAAAGGATCAAATTGTGTACTTTGGTTCACTTGAAACGTCAAGAGCAGAAAAAATGATCCAAGAAGGCTTAATTGTTTTGGATCACAGCCGATATTTAACAGTAGAGGACTATGAACTTGAATTTGAAGTGAGCGACCTGGAAATCGGACAAACCGCTTTCTCCGCATTGCTCCGCAAATTTCATATCCCAGTACGAAACACGAAAAACAAAGTCGTTCGTTTTTATGAAGAAAAAATGAAATCACAGAATAGATGAATTCCTTGAAGGAGGAACATGATGAACGTTAATCAACTTCAATCCTTTATGCAGCTTCAAGCGCTTAAAACGTTACAAACAGACCCAGCACAAACGCAAATGTCTGCGGGTCAAGAATCGAATGCCCAAGCTTCATTTCAGTCGCTGCTGCAAGATTTTTTAGGCGGATCAGAATTATCACGTCTCCCGCTTTCCATCTCTGCTTTTATGGGCACGGACCCATCAACGGCTCCGAACACGCAATATGCGCGTACAAACCCATATTTATCTGCGATTGCCGGCAGTGATCAGCTTGAGGCTCAATCTTTGTATGCAAATGACAATCAATTAAATACAGCGAATGGCATTGGAAATGTTTTAAACAACAGCTACACACCGCCGCTTCAAAAGGCTGTCTCCAGCGGCTCATCATCAAAAGAGATTAATCAAATCGTGTCACAAATGGCTCAAAAGCATGGCGTTCCTGAAAAGCTGATTCACGCAGTCATTAAGCAGGAATCCGGCTATCGCACGAATGCTGTCAGCCATGCAGGTGCGCTTGGTCTCATGCAGCTCATGCCATCTACGGCTAAGTCACTTGGCGTCAACAATGCCTTTGATGCTGCCCAAAACATTGAAGGCGGTACGAAGTATATAAAACAAATGCTTCAGAAATATAACGGAAATATCTCACTCGCCTTAGCTGCCTATAATGCAGGTTCAGGAAATGTAGATAAATACGGGGGCATCCCTCCATTTAAAGAAACACAAAATTATGTAAAGAAAATCACAGCTCAATATTTCGCTTAAACCGAAGAGAATAACCTCTTCGGTTTTTTGTATGTCGCTTTCCCCCCTTTTTTGACTGAATGTGTTATGATATGGTCAATTGATCACGGAACCCGCCCCACTCTTTATTTCGAGCAGACCAAAGCTGTTTGTTTGTGGAATTGAGATGAGGTTGTTAAAATAAGTACAAGAATAGAAACAATAAAATAGAACAAACTGAATATCACTTTTGAAATAAATAAAATGCGCAATAGGGTGAGTCATCCTATTAACTACGAGTAAAAGGAGTAGTCAACATGGTACAATCGTTTAACGCACCTTACGAAGCGGTTGGAGAGGAACTTCTATCGCAACTTGTTGATACTTTTTATGAAAATGTAAAGTGTCATCCTTTGCTTCATCCTATTTTCCCGGATGACTTAAAAGAAACAGCAAGAAAACAAAAACAGTTTTTAACGCAATATTTAGGCGGACCACCGCTCTATACAGAGGAGCATGGCCACCCAATGCTGCGGGCGAGACATCTCCCTTTTCCGATTACTGAGGAGCGGGCGGACGCTTGGCTTGAATGCATGGAGGATGCAATGGATCAAGTAGGACTAACCGGCGATATTCGTGACTTTTTATTTGAACGGCTTTCTCTGACGGCTCGTCATATGGTCAACCAAACACCTGAAAAGGATGGACGATCTTGAGCTGCAATTCGCACGATCAATATTTCTCACACTGTCACGGACATCCTCAAAAGCCGATTGAAATCTATGTATTCATTGATCCGCTAAGCCCAGACTGCTGGTTATTAGAGCCATCCATTAAAAAATTGAAAATGAAATATGGCCGTTTTTTCACTTTACGAACAGTAACAAGTTCTAGTATTAATGCATTGAATCGGAAAAGAAAGAAACATTTACTGACTGAAGCATGGGGGAAATTTGCCACTAAAACGCAGACCAAAAAAGAACAAATGCTGTCTGAACAAATTGTGACATCACCCTACCTCGCCTCACTCGCATTAAAAGCAGCGGAGCTTCAAGGAAGAAAATGCGGAATGAAATTTTTGCGTCTCATTCAAGAATCGCTTTTTTGCCATCAGCAAGATGTCACAAGTGAGCAGGTGCTGATAGAAAATGCAAAAAGTGCTGGTCTGGACATCGAGGAATTCCAGCGCGACATTCATTCTCAAAGTGCGGTGAAAGCACTGCAATGTGATATGAAAATTGCAGCTGAAATGGACGTATCTGAGCTTCCGACCTTCGCCTTTTTTAATACCGTAAATGGAGATGAAGGATTAAAAATTTCAGGTGCCTACTCTTATGATATATACGAGGAAATTCTTTTTGAAATGATTGGTGAAAAACCAACACCATCTGAACGGCCTCCAATTGAATGGTTTATTGCATACTTTCAATTTGCATCCGCAAAAGAGATAGCCGTTGTTTATGACCTGACGCTTGAAGAAGTTGAACGAGAAATGAAGAAGCTAGCTTTCGCTCAAAAGGTAGAACGTGTACAAGTGCAGCAAGAAATGTTTTGGCGCTATAAAGAGAATGACAACCATACAGATCTTGATGTATATCGCTGTGAAAATGAACATGGGTGCTGACCCATGTTTTTTCTTTACTTCAAAAAGGAACATTTGTTCTATTTATAGACACGAAGAAACCGCGCCGGGATAAGCGCGGTTTCACTATGTCTTAACGACAACAAAGGGGATGGGAGAAATTTTTCACGGTCAAACAAAGGGGTAATGTTTGTATGTGATTAATTTCACATCTGTAGTATATCAAATTTTGTCGACTTATGACAACAGATATACTATATGTTCATATTTTTGTCACAAAACATAAGAGGGTTGTCACTTTCATATAGTAAAAGTAACAAAAAAATGGGGGGATCTGCATGCGCAGCACAACTATTGGACTTGTTGCCATTGGCTTATGTTTCTTTTTAAATATATTAGGCTTAATGAAAATGCTTCCTCTTTATTTGACGTCTCCACTCTTATTTGCTGCGATTCTTTTTACGCTTTATCGAATGAATCATCGTAAGACCTTTAGAGGTTTTAAAGGTTGATCATTAAAAAGGATTGGCCTCTCCATCTGAAGAGGTCTTTTTTATGAGAAAAAAACTCCTGTCAAAAGATGAGCTGGCACTCACACGTCTGACAGAAGTCTTTTCATTACTCACCTGTTTTGGAGATGAGCTCTTCCATTTCTTTTAGTTTTTCTTCAAACAATTGGCATGCTGCTTCAATTGGTTCTTTAGAAGCCATATCAACACCAGCTTTTTTCAGCACATTGATTGGATAATCAGAGCTTCCTGCTTTAAGGAAATCTGTATAGCGCTCTACCGCTGGTTTTCCTTCTTGTAAGATTTGCTTGCTTAATGCCTGCGCCGCACTATAGCCTGTCGCATATTGATACACATAATAGTTGTAATAGAAATGAGGAATTCTCGTCCACTCTAATCCAATTTCCTTATCAACCACCATGCCGTCACCAAAATACTTCTTGTTCAGGTCATAATAAAGGTTCGTCATAAATTCTGGCGTTAAAGCCTCTCCTTCCTGTGCTTTCACATGAATAAGATGCTCAAACTCAGCAAACATCGTTTGTCTGAATACTGTTCCTCTAAATCCTTCTAACAAGTGGTTTAATACATACAAGCGCTGTTTTTTATCGTCTAAATGATTAAGCAGGTATTCGCCTAGTAACGCTTCATTTGTAGTGGAAGCCACTTCAGCTACAAAGATACTATAGTTTCCATACGGATATGGCTGGTGTTTTCTCGTGTAGTAGCTGTGGACAGAGTGCCCAAATTCATGAGCCAGCGTAAACAAATTATCAATGTTATTCTGCCAGTTCATGAGGATATATGGATTTGTACCATAGCTTCCTGATGAATAAGCACCGCTTCGTTTCCCTTTATTCTCATAAACGTCTACCCAGCGATTTTCGAGTCCTTCTTTTAACACGGACACATATTCTTCTCCTAATGGCGCTAACCCTTTCAGCATATAATCCTTTGCTTCATCGTAGGTGAGCTTCATGCCAGCATCTTTCACAAGTGGTGTATACAAGTCGTAATTGTGCACTTCATCAAGCTTTAATACCTTTTTGCGTAATTCAATATAGCGGTGTAACAACGGTAAATATTGATGAACTGTATCAATTAGATTGTCATACACTTCTTCTGGGATGCTGTTTCGTGATAGTGCTGCTTCTCTTGCCGATTTGTAATTTCGTACTTTTGCATAAAAATTATCCTTTTTAATTGAACCGCTTAGTGTAGAAGCAAGTGTGTTCTTATACTGATCATACGTTTTATACACAGCTTTAAAGGCATTCTTTCTCACTTCACGATCATCACTATTTAAAAATGTAATAAAGTTGCCGTGGGTAATTTTCTTTTCCTCCCCATTCTCATCCTTTACAGAAGGGAACGAAATATCGGCGTTGTTAAACATACTAAAAGTAGTAGATGCAGATGAAAGTGGTTCAGAGGCCTCAGCTAATAAAGCTTCTTGTTCCTCACTTAAAATATGTGGACGCTCTTTATTAATTTCTTCGAGAGCATGAGAATACAGTTTTAATTCTTCTTTTTCCAGAATAAATTGCTGCAATTTATCTTCTTGAATTGATAAAATCTCTGGAACAATATAAGCAGATGTACTAGACAGCTGTGTAAATAGATTCGAGGCTTTATCATTTAACGCCTGAAAGGATGAGTTCGTTGTATCTTCATCGTATTTCATGTGCGCATATGTATAAAGCTTGCCAAGCTTTTCAGAAAGTTGATCCTGAAAGGTTAGGGCTTCATACAGGACATCAGCAGAATGGGCCAGCTTGCCTTTAAATTGTGCCAGCTTCGGAATTTCTTTTTTGACCGCTTCGAATTCCTTGTTCCATGCATCGACGCTTTCAAAAATATCTTCAAGGCGCCATTTGTTTTCTTCTTTTACTTCGCTTCTGTCTGGTAGATGATTGTTTTTGTTTTGTGAAGTCATATGAATCCCCCTTGCATGAGTTGTGTTGAACCAACCTTTCGGAAAGTGAAAGAAATTGGTGTTGTATTTATCTTCTTTGTTTTGAACTATATTTGTCAAATCATATGCAGAAATAAATACCAAACAGACTAAAAAAATGAGAAAAAAGCGTTTCTTTCGATTCAATAGCAGCACCACCTTTTTCTTATCATGATCAAAGTGGTCATGAAACATGCTAATGAAATAAGAAAGCATCTCGTTTTAGCACTTCATCAAGTGTTTGTATTGGCATTTGATTCGACGATACTTCATAATTACCCTCTTTCGTCATATGTAAAAACCCTTGTCTTACAAGCGCCTTTACATATGCAGTGACCACCCCTTTTATTTCTTCTCTTGACACATCACTATATCGGAGTTTCACTTCTTTCATCTGCACACAACGGTTGATTTCTTTCATGAGCTGTTGAATCGTTACTCGCCTGCTTCCCTTTTTCCTCATCATCCAATCATAGAGGCAACCTTGCCAAACATATACGGGACTTGTAAAGATATACGCTTCTTGCACCGGGATAAATAATGCAGTCGGCAAAAAAGGGAATGCCGTTTGATGATGCTCATAAAAAATATCTCTCAAACGTTTGCTTTCATTTGATAAAATGCGAGGAGGACGCTGCCTAAATTGCTGTATACATTTAAGCCATTGTTGGTTTACTTGACACTTGCTTGAGCTCGCAGATAGGAGTGAAGGAATTTTGCTGTATGCGGAAGGTGGTCTGACAGTAATTGCCGCACATATTTTCGTTGGTTGAAACACGAGAAATTGATCAAGATGGATGAACTTATTTTGAAGCGGGCAGAAAAAAATCAACCGCCTTTTCTCTGATTCCCTTAAAATTCCCCAATGAATGGATGAGAAAGAAAAAAGCTGGGCAGATTTTCGTTTCAAACGATTTGCCCCTATCATCCATATTGGAAAGAGACCTGCTTCACGGAGACCTGCTGTTCTTCTGCGCAGCTCCTGCCGGGAAATATTAGCACATTGAAATTCGATTGCATAGGTTTCATTTCCTATAGAGACGGTCACATCAGGACGCTGATGAACCTTTGACATATACTTTTCCAGCGCTGGTTTATGTCCAAGCCGCTTCAGCCAATTCATAATGGCTTCCTTTCCCGCCTGATGATAAGCCGTCTCGCCTGAGGCTAACGAACATGCTGTCAGCTGTTTATGCGCAAAATGATAGACACGATGCTCCCCTAGCTTTAATTGCACCTCTTCCCTACATTCAGGACAATAAAATTTGCACGTCGTTCTTACATGCTCCAGCCGGCTTTTCGATAGATGATGTGTAATTCGGATAAGCTTACCGTTATCCATCATTGCTGTATTCATTCAGTTCGCCCCTCGCTCTTTGATGCCCGTATTATAGCTTGTTCGTCTATAAGAAAGCGAAAAGGGAAAATGAATTTTCACCGTGTCAAAAAATGATTTTACTGATCATATTTCCGTAAAATAAAAAATCCCCCTTATAGAAAAGAGGGAAAATACAATCTTTATAAAAGTGGTGATAATAATCTTGCAGTTGATTCAAACAGTCTGACCCTCAAAGGTCTCTTTGCGAACTCTTCTGACACAATTTCATGTGACTGCTCTAAATCACCTAAGAAATCGTTGACAAGCTTCTCTGTGCTTTTCGTTTTATAGAGGAAGGCATTCACTTCAAAGTTCAAATGAAAGCTTCTCATATCCATGTTTGCCGTTCCAATTGACGCCAGTTCATTATCCACAATAATAAATTTACTATGCATAAAGCCTTGATCATACTCATACACCTTCGCCCCTGCATCAAGAAGCTCTGGGAAGTATGAACGAGACGCATGGAACACAATCCGTTTATCTGGATTCTTTGGAGCAATAATCCGGACATCTACTCCGCTCAATGCGGCAATTTTCAATGCGGACAAAATATCATCATCCGGGACAAAATACGGTGAAGCGATCCAGATGGACTTTTTAGCGGAGATGATCATAGAGAAAAAGAGATTTTTAATGACCTCCCACTGCTTGTCAGGCCCGCCAGCAATCATTTGTACGCCTTCTGTTGTACTCTCAATGTGGCTGAAATCTTTGAAATAGTCCACACCTGAGCATCTTTCATTCGTCATATAATACCAATCCTGCATGAAAATCTGCTGGAGGTCACGAACAGCTTCGCCCTTAATCATCAGATGTGTATCACGCCAGAATCCATATTGTCTACTTCTGCCCATGTATTCGTCTCCGATATTAAGCCCGCCGACAAATCCCACTTCTCCATCAATAACAACAATTTTCCTATGATTTCGGAAGTTAATTTTATTATTTAAAAGGGGGAGCCTTACTGGTAAAAATGGAACGATCTGAACGCCAGCCTTTTCTAGGTCAGCAATATATTGACGAGAAAGCTTTAAGCTTCCTACATCGTCATATAAAAAGCGGACAATCACGCCATTTTTCGCTTTTTCAATTAGAATGTCCTTTAATTCTTGGCCAAGGTCATCGTGGCGGAGAATGTAATATTCTAAATGAATGTGATGTGTTGCTTTTTTGATCTCTTCAAAAATATGAGAGAATGTTTCTTCACCATTGGTTAAGACTTTAGAGGACGTGCGATATGTAATAGGAGTATGTCCAAGTCTGTGGGCCAGCTTAAATAAGAGCTGCTGATGATCACCCATATGCGTCATTTTTTCAATTGCTTCTCTATGAATACGTTCATCTTCCTGGATTAACTGCTCATCCAATACCGCTTTCTTTTCAAACAGCCGGCGCTTTTTGATATTGCGTCCAAAGAAAATGTAGAACAAAAAGCCGAATAACGGAAAGCTGCCCAGCAGGACAAGCCATGTAATCGTGTGAGACGGATTCCGGTTCTCCAAGAAAATAACAAATCCGATGAAAATAATCGATAAAGTAAATAGAACACTGACTGAACTTAATACACTTACCGCTAAATCACCGGCAATCAATTGGACGATTAAATAAGCACCTATCGTAATGATTAGAAAAAATAGAACTTTGACTAAATTTCTCATTTCATTTTCTCCTTGCCGATCTCTTTATTTACCTATTCATTCAGATAAAAAAGCCGATTCCTCTATAGAAATCGACTTTTTGTTAGTTACGAGAAGTGCTGTTGAATCGTTTCAAGGGCATTCCCTTCGATAATCAGCTGACCGTATTCTTTCAGTCTGTAGATGCTGACAACTGATTCATGAGCATATTCAAGCAAAATGCTGAGCTTATTCTCCACTTGCTCATCTGACAAATCCTCGTGGAAGTCAACATATAGATAATAACGGTTTTCAAACGAATATAAACTTGTGGTAAAATCCTGCATATTTAATTGAGAAAGTGCAATCAAATCTTCAAAATCATCCATTTTCAACACGAATTGAAGTTGAAGTTTTTTGTCCTTCTCATTATGGTCTTCTTGATCTTGCTCTTCTTTATGAAAATCATCAAGCAGTGCGTCTAAGCTTTCTTCATCTGTTTGATCTTTTTTATTTTCTGGAATCGGCAATTCGAGCTTTTGTCCATCTTTAGAAAGTTGGGCTTTTGTCACGACAATTTCAAGACCTTTGTCAAGTGCCTGTACTTGAATCCAAAGCGGTCCCTCTACTGCAAATTCTTCTTCTTCGTGCACTTCGTCCATTACTTCCCAAAACAGCTCTTCACTGCGCTCACGATTATACCAAATCTCTTCACGGTCAAATCCGCGATCTTCAATATCACCGTAGGAAATATAAAATTTGACTGTATGTTCATTTATTCTTTCGATTTCCATTTTGCCAACCTTCCCTTCTATATAAGATGTTGAAGGGACATACAAGCTCCCAATTAATAGTACTTTACTACACTTTACCCGTTCCGTCTACATGTTAACCGTTTAAAGAATTGAGGTATTGCTTCGTATTCTCTATTTTATGATATATATTGTTTTCGTGCAATTTTAAGACCTTTCTTTTCCTTAAGGAAGCAACAAATTGAATTATCTTTTAACATCAAGATAAATCATGCATTTTCGCATTTGAACGCAACTTTTGTTATTTTCGTGTTATTTTTTCAGAAAAGATAACAAAATAACAAAAAAGAACTGTCTTTCACAAGACAGTCGCAATTGTGAGTAATATAAGAAGAAGTTCATCATTGAAATATACGAATTTTTTAAATCCCCGTTTCCGCGGGTAAAACCGTATACTCTAATTATACATCACATTTAGACACCGAACAAATATTCGGTTATAATCTCTAATGAGGTGTATGAAATGTGGAATGAGGAAAAAGATCAAAATCGCTGGAAGATGAAGTTTATATTGCCCGAGCATAACGAAGCATTACGGCAACTTCATCTTGCAAAACATAAGATCGAGCGGCCAACATTAAGCCCGGAACAAATTGAAGAATTTGAGTTTACAATAGCGACTGCTATGAGCGAAGACTTGGCTCTGAATTTCGAGCTATTTGACAATGGGTTTGTTCGAGAGGTATCCGGACGAGTTGTATATGTCGATCACGTAAAGAAGCTGTTTCATGTAAAAGACAGTCAAACTGATACAAATTTGATCAATTTTAAAGATATTGTCTTTGTAAAAACACTCTGATAAACAGGGTGTTTTTTCTATACATATTCTTTTGATTTTGACAAACAAATAACATTGTATATTATTACAAGGAGGAAAAGTAATGTTAACAGAAACAGTAGTAAGAGAGGCTTTAGATCGTTTTTTTGACAGCACTGCACATGGTAACGAAGGGCACGCAGATGTTGAAAGATTAGTTATCGAGGGTACAAAAGTTCAATTCCGTGTTAAAATTGTTCATCGCCATACACAAAAAATCTTAGGAAGAAGAATAGTGATATATAGTTTGACAACAGATGTAGAGGGGGATTTTGATGTGAAAAATCCTGATCCTGATAAGTTAAGTTATACTATTCAGACCCCTGGAGGGAGTATTTCGGTAAGTCTGCTAGATGTCGTCGAAGCGTTAGCTGCTTTAGCTTAATTTTCAACGAATAAAATTCCCTTTAAATACAGATTAAGCATAACTTAAAATATACAGTAATTTCCATATTCAAAAGGGTATTAGTAATAAAGTATGTACTTTAGGGCAAATAAAAAAAGCCATTATTAAGGATACAGCATTCCTTAATAATGGCTTTTTTAAGCACAATAACTTGCCATAACACGGCTACCACACAGGCAGCTTACGTTGAATTAGTCGCGTGTTTCTTGGACTCACTTGTTATTGTTCATATAATATAACATGTTAGTATAATGTATGTCAACACTTTATTCTTTAGAAGAAGCAACTTCCTCGAAAGCATTTTCATATGGAGGAAAAACGTAAGGTGTACATATCCTTTGTTCTAAAAATTCGTATAGATAATTACATCCTTCAAAATAAACTTGATTAGTATTTTCATTCACTTGATCAAATTGAGGGAAAGAACAACCAATGGATCGGTAATATTGATAAATTGTATTGGCAACCATATCAGCCACTTGTATATTAATTGATTGATCTGATAATAAGTAATCCACATTAACTTTTTTCGTAATCTGCTTTTCTAGAACTAAGTCTGGGAAAAGATAACCTTCAAGTTCTTTCAAAGATGGTAAGGCTGCATTCCTATTGTCGATTTGCAAATTTAATAACTTTCGGTCTTCATCACTCAATGGGAAATTTTTCATAATTATTGAAACTAAATAATTAAATGAACGCGCCGGATTTTCTCTAAAACGCTGGTCAATTTTTTGATTAAAAACAACCATATGGCCGATCCTGATATCCGTTGATTTAAACAATTTTTGAAATATAAATAACTTCATGAAAGGTGGTGTCTCCGACCCTTTAAGTTCTTTCGGATTAGGCAGACTATTGAAAAAGTCAGGAAAATCTTTTCTCAATCGACTAATTGCTCTCTTATATGTATTTTTTAATTTTTTAGGATTGTCAGTATGAACAAAAGCTATAACAAAAAAACGATTTTTATATTTTTTGGGATAGAATTTTGGAATGCTACCTGATTCATCTATGTAGAACAATTTAATCACCCTGTAAAAGTTTTCTTATTTTTCATAGTATTATATTTTCAGAAATATTACAAGAATACCCTTTTGCAATTTGTTAATAGTAAAGAGGATAGCCTCCTCAATTTTAAAAAAAAGAGAAGGCTTTATATTTATTTCAATGCTTTTTCAATCGCTTTCTTTGTTTTTGGTCCATAAATACCGTCAGCAGCAAGTCCATGCATCAACTGGAACCGCTTGACTGCATCCGCTGTTTTCGGTCCATAATAGCCATCAATCCCGTTGTTTTTCGCGCCCTTATCAGGATAGAAGAAAAGAGCGGCTAGGGCTAGTTGTACGGCTTTCACGCCTACGCCTTTTGTAAGAGGCTTTGTAACTTTTAAAATACCTGCTGGCAAGCCATATGACTTTTTAGAAGGCTTGGAAGCTGCTGTTTTGGATGGTTCTGCTTTTGTTGGTTTAGCAGACGGCTTTTTACTTGTGTTAGCAACGGCGATCCCGGCTTTGAAGCTGTCCCAACGATCAAGCAACCTGCGGGGACATTCTTTCCCGCTCCAATGCTTATGCGGCACAACGTTTGACAATGGAATGCCTTTATCCGTCATCAATTGGCGAATTAACCATTGAGCGTTCTCGACTGCCTTCTCAAAATTGCCGTCTGCATTTTCACAAATTTCAATGCCTATCGACTTCATATTGCCCGTGCCTCTACCGTCTCCTGCGTGCCATCCGTTTTCGTTTAACGGTAAATGTTGATAGATGCAATTTTCATCCACCGTATAGTGCCAGCTTACACCTGTAGATGAGTGTTTAACAAATGCTGCGTGACTTGCTGCATTAGCGCCTTTGGATGTATTTGCGGTGTTATGAACAGTAATGTATAAAGGCTTCATATAGTTGCATGGGCGGTTCTTATTACTTCTCGGTATGAAGTCTTGAATGACTTTCACCATGTTATCTTCCCCTTTATATATATTTGAAATAGAAAAAGCCACCCGAAGGCAGCTCTATTTTGTTAATCCTTTTTGTTTTAATATTTCCTTCTGCTTTTGTCCTTTTGATGTCACATAGTTGTTTTTAAACCATGTGATGAGCGTCATAATCGTTGTAAAGATTGTGGAGCCAGCAACATATAAAACGTTCGCTAAATTGTTTACGGACTCTTCATCCAATGGTAAAGGCGTTTTACCGAACATAACTAAGAACTGATTGATCAAAGCAACTAAAAGAAGCACCGTGCGAATCACAGTGCCTTTGTCTAAATTCTTCATAATTCATTTCCCCATTTCATTTATTTTTGTAAGAATGTGAATGCAAGTGCAATCACACCACCAATTACACCCGTAATAACAGCTGTTATCATTGCACCTGTGATTGTCCTTTTAATCCATGTCGTGTTTTCTTCAATCTTGTTTAGCTTCTGATCAAGACTTATAATTTGCTGATCGTGTCGGTCATACCCTCTTTCAAGTACAGAAACACGCTGCTCCAAAGCTTTTTGACTGGTCTTTAATTCCGATACATCTTTTTGAATTATGTTCACATCGTTAACCTCCGTCATTCCTGACATCAGTAAGCCCCCCCCATTCCTAAATCAAGTTACCTCACCCCCTTAAAGAAGGCAAAATAAAAACGCCTATTCAGCGTTTGCGTTTGTGTCATTCCCTTGTTGATTTAATAAAGCTTCTTTAAGCTTCTTATGTTCATCTGACAACATCGTATATGTCGCCCTGACCTCTGCAAATTTATTGTTTGCTTCATTAAGCAGCTCGCTTAGACTGATTACTTTTAACTGTGTTGCCCTTAGCTCTGTTTGCAGCTGTTCTTTTGTCATTTCATTATCCATGTATTATTTCCTCCTGTACCTTTATTTCTTCTTTAATCTCTTGAAGTGTTTTTTCGGCTTCTTTCAATCTTTCTTCCAGTGATTTTGTAGGAGTGGCACCTCTAATTACGTTGGGTATCAGTTCCTTCATCTTCAATCACCCTTTCTGTAAAAGCATTTATATAACCCTCTCTTTCACCTTTAACATCTACTCTGATACTTAATAGAGTTAAAACGAGATAGTCAGACCCGGCATAACATGGCATTTGATCAGGTGACATGTAACTTTTGTCCAAATGATAAGTATGTTTCTTTTCCTCATCCATTGTTATATAAAGGTCATACAGCACTGGATATTTTCTTTCTTCATCCGCATCAAGCTTTATCAAAGCTGCTGGAAGATCACCAGTAACTAATTCTCCCTCGTACATGTGATGAATGGTGCCAGCGCTTAATTCGATTCCTTGATCTGTTTCTTTTGCTTTAAGTGAGCGAAAAAAAGGATTGAATCTCTCATCCTCTCTAATTTCAATCAAAGTGAATCCCCCTATCTACACTGCTTCAGTAATCATCATAATGTTAACAGTGTAATCCCGGTCATTGGCATTAGCTATCCCAGCAGCATTTCTAATATAGATTCTGAAACCGGAAGTAGTTTTATTTTCAAATGCTGCTACGACAGCACTTGAGTTGGAACCTTCCACCTGCAAAAAGACATTAAAAACATTTTCGATACTTAGAGTTGCTCCAAAATTGTAATCATATCTCCCCGAATTGCCAGACATTCTGACGGTAACGTTATCAAAAATTATTTGACAGTTTGTTTGTAGTGAATTCATATACCGCTCATGCCAAACACCAGCTGCTCTCAGCAGGGTATTTGTTTGATTTCCGCTGTACATCTTTATGGTATGAGCTCTTAGATCTCCGAATCCATCAACTGTGTGTATAAGAAAGCCCTTATAAGCACGTACAGCAAAATAACCGTTGTTTATATCGGTTAAAAAATTGCCTTCTGAGCTAAGATCATTAAAAGATTCAATGTATGATCCGTTACCTTTCACCTCTATTTTGGCACCTAAATTTTTCATTATAGTTTCATATTTAGAGGACATTTGAACTTCCCTATCCTCAGTTTTCAAAGAAAAGATTTCGGTTTCACCATTTCTGTTGCCCGAAGTCATTTTCAGTACAGATCCTTCTATCCAATCAGAATAAATATGAGTTCTATAAATATCACCATTTGTAACTACTGTTCCCGTACCACCTTCAAGAGTTATAAAACCTTTATCAATTGTGGTTCCTCCAACGACAACTTTTGAATTATCATCTTTATAAAACTGTTTAAATACACCATCTTTAATCGTTAATACATTTGTGTTTCCATCAAAATACTCTTGATAGATCTCATCTGCCGTTATATAGGATTTATATCTCGAATTTTGAGAAACAGGTTCTATCCTCGCACCTTTTATAAGCGAGCCTTCAATCGTGATTCCTTTAATCGTGCCAGCATTAATTTTGTCCGCAGATAAATTGGCTATTTTAGCATTTGTGATGGCTCCATCTGTTATATGCACTGTGTCAATTATCGCTGTGCCTAAATGTGCTTTTTGGATAGCAGCGTTTTGAATGGCTGCCGTTCCAATCGCAGCATCATTCACATGAAGTGCTGTCACAGATTTTTCTGTGAGCATTACATCATAAGGACTGGCAGACCATTCTTTAATAGTTTCACCCATTCTTAACTGGAGATTTCTAAAGACAAATGAGCCTTCATCTGAAGCGTTCTCTGTATATGCGCCGAATAGCAAATAATAGTTACTTGCAGTATCGCCAGTGTAAGTAAAAGTACAGTTCAATCGTACAAACTCATCTGATGGCAAGCTAGAAATATCGCCAAAAGAAGTTTCAACGGTTTGTCTCTTAAGATTGCTGGGTGTAACGTAATAACGGAAATTCAAGTAATTGAAATTCTTCAAATTGCCTCGTTTAACTTCTATTGAAAAAGTATAAGTTTCTCCATTTACAAGTTTTAACGATTTACGTGGGGATGTTGAAATTCCAAAAAGTATATTATCTGTAAGTTTTTTTGTAACAGTAACTTCATTGTAATCCAGTTCATTTACAGTTAATTCAGCAGAATTAAGTCCAGCTAGATCACTAGACCTTAATAATGAACCCGGTAAGATATTCGAGTTTGAAATATCCGTATACAGTTTGTCTGCTGTCACTGATAGAGCTGCCAGTTTATCTGCTGTGACAGCACCAAACATAATGTCATTATTAAGAACTCTTACAGTCTTTGCCTCATACTCACTCGACCAATCACTGGCCGTTCCATGCGTGTTAATTGTTCTGAAACGGTAATACCATACTTGATCAACATCTACGCCGTCTTGGTGGTGCCAGCCTCCTGTTTTACCTCTGAAAATAAGCTGTGCTGCTGTTGGCGTAAATCCTTTATTTTGTGATGCATACACTTCGTATGCTGCAATGTATGAACTAGGGTTGTAATCCCAAGTAAGAGATACCGTTTTGAACAAACCTTCTGCTTTGATATTTGATGGACGGGGTGGCTTTGTATTCGGAAAACTGCCATCCGTCACGTTGCCCGCTTCCGGTTTTCTTTCCCATGTACCACGATTACTATCAATTATCTTTTGCAACTGCTTTACTCGGTCATCACCCTGTAAGACTGACAAGAACTGTCCTATCTCAACGACACACGTATTTTCAGGATCGGTGATGTCGTATTCCATCGTTATAATTCGCTGTGAAGTTTCGATCGGTATTGCGAAAAAGCGATCTATAGCAATGGTTGTATCTCCAAGATCGACATGCTCGTGCTCATACCCCTCAACACCTTCAAGCAGCTTCACTGATAGCTCATAATTGACCTCTGTTTTTGATGCCACAGTGAGTAAATGATTGTAAGTTGCTTTCAACAATTCTTCGGGATCTTCAATATCTTCATCGCTGAAAATATCTTCTCTATGAATTAATTCCCCATTTTTCAAGCGGCCGTATTTTTGTAATAGAGCAGGATCACCTACCCACTCTTGTCCCTTTGGTTTGTCTACTGGATCACCATTTGATTTTTTCCACTCAACATCTGCGAAGTCGATGAAACGAGAATAACCACCTGTCTCCTCTCCGTCTTCATCAGTTGTTTGTAATGAAGCACCATAACCATACAAAGCTGTTTTAGGATAGCTGATCACGGTACGTCTGATACTTTCAGTGTCCTTATCAATTTCAAAACGCTTGCCGCTGTCTTTTCCTCTGCGCGACAAGACCTTGATTGTTCGTTTGGTGATGGTATTCCCGTCAAACTCCACAACGTCTTTGAATTCGCCGCCCCATTTGTTCAAGACATCGCTTAAACATTCAAGAGCAGTCATTTTATAGAATGATGTCGAGTTTAGTCCTAGCTCGGCGGTCACTTCTGCGGTCCAGCGAGTGCGCTCGAATACTTGATCAAGGACTTCTTGTGCAGTTCTGTCTTTTGGCCGCTTTTCTTTGATGATTGTTTCCGCTAGTTCCATCATTGCAGCCTCACAGGTTACAAGCGTATTAATCTCGGAACCATCATCCGTATCATCAAGCTCTTTTATAACAAACGCCCGCAATTCACTGTCCTTATCTCGGAACACGACTTGATTCTCTTCAAATAGATAACGTGCGTCATGATGGGAAGCATCCGCAATAAAAGAAAAAGAAGAACCCAAGTTGAGTTCTTCTTTGTATTTAGCATCCCAAAAATTACATGAGTCCTGTCCGTCACTGGACAGAACAGCCAAAAGTTCATCTTCTGGCGATAAAATGAATATCTCAGCCATATGACGGACCCCCTTCTATAGATAGGCTTCTTTAAATTTGATACTGCTTTTGTGACTGAATTTTAATTTGACTGGTTTTTGAGCAGGAAAACTAAAAAATTCGGATTGAATTTGCAATCCATTCATGATTGCTTTTCCATTATTCATGACCTTTCGCTTTGCAATATCTATGATCAACGTATCTCCTTCAATAAAGTTGTGTACGATCTTTATGACTTTGTTGACACTCTCATCTGAATGTAAAAGAGCCACCTCATATGAAGTGGCTGCTGCTGTAAAAATGCATTCAATTTGCGGTTCGATCGACGCTAGACTAGGGTTTGTGAATGTTTGAACTCCTTTCCCTAATTCATACGCTGCCGCAGCTCCATATTTCTTAGGATCTGAACAAAGAAAAGTTAGTGTGGCATGCTGTAAGCCTCCTTTTGTCTCGCCTTCTGTCAAACTCTCAAATATGGCGTTATATGTCCTGTCTGGTTCATCGAAAAAAACAAGCGGCTTTTCATCATCCGTATGCAGAATATAGTTCAATTCCTCTTGTTTTTTCTTCAATTCACTTTCACTACTGAATGCGAATAGCACTTCTAGGGTTATCACTCTAACGGGTAACCTAGTACCACGAAGAAAACCGCCTGCGCGGTTCCCTATCGTGTCAATTTTCACTTCTCGACCTACAACACCCCTGCCGCTTGGTGTCTCTTTAAGGTAAAAATATTGTGATATGTCGGTTCCGTTAAAAGTAATCTTCCATTCATTGGGGACAAGTTGTTGATAATTGATCATGTGATCCTCGTCCTCCTTGCGTTAGCTCGTTTTTGCTCATTCTCAACCGGCTTCGCAACACCTTGACCAACCTTTTTGCCGTCCATTTCAATAACAATCATTTGCTCGGGCAATTCAATGTTTTGCAGCTCTGCGCTTAACTCGTGTTTAACCGCTCCTATTTTACTGTTTGTAATAGAAGCATCGTAAGCAATGTTTAAATCTTCTTGTTTGATATACATAGCGTCAGTAACAGCATTCATTGCTTTACTCACAGTACCCACGCCTTGCTGAATCCCCACAGCAATACCCGCTGGCACCATGACACCCACTTGATCACGCATTAAACGTGAAGGCGAATGAATTTTCAGCTTCTTCTTGATCGTTTTTTCAATTGTGGAAGCAATATTGTTGGCTTCCTTCGCAAGCTCGCCTTTCATTCCTTTCATGCCGGATATAATGCCTGACATCGTGTTATATCCAATCGCTTTCCCGCTCTTTTTAAGCGATCCAAGCTGCTTAACATTGACAGTCAATTCAGCAATTTTATTCATGTAATCATTTTTCAGTTTGTTCAGCTCTGAGTTTGCCGCATTTCTCAATTCAGTGATCTTTTTAGTTGTTGCGTTCTTAAGATCCGCAAGCTCTTTGGTCGCTTGTTCGCTTGCCATGCTGTGTTTTTGTTTCCATAGTGAGATATATTTATCTAGCTCTGGAGCAGACATGGAAGCAATCGCTTTTATTTGATCAGCTGATCCCACGCCCATTTGTCTTAATTCATCAACAAATTCTTTTGGTGCGCTGCCTGTTAGTTTTGATAGGTCAGACTGGAAACCTTTCATTCTATCAATTTGCGCTTGCAGGTTATTTAACAGCTTGGAACCACTGACTTTTTCTGTGGTGACACTATCAAACAATCCCATTGCATTGTAAATGGAATCAGTACGATCTTTAAGAGCGTTCTTATACTCTTCATTAGCTTTCTTGATGTCGCTGGTTAGCTTGTCGTTAATGCTCTTAAACTTGGACAAATAGCTGTTGTTTGCAGATAGAAGACCTTTATTCAGCTTATCAGCTGCTTTTCTCTCATCTGCTTTCTTCTTCAGCGCTTCTCTAGTTAGATTATTCTGTGTTGCATAGATTTCCCGTTGAATTTTATTACGCTGGTCAGCTGTCAGTTTTTCCTTCTTTTTAATCTTTTCAAGCTGCTTGATGTATGTCTGACCGCTTATTTTCTTGGTGTCATATTTAACTTCTGCATTAGCAATTTTTTGAGACACTTTCTTTTGATAAGCCAGCTGCGCTTTTGCCTTTTTGCGCTGCGCCTCAAGTGCCTTCTTCTTCTGTTGACTCTGTGTTTTCTTTTGCGCATTGTAAATTTCCCGCTGAATCTTTGCATTTTGCGTGGATGTTAGCTTGTTTTTCTTTTTAATCGCGTTTAATTGTTTGATGTATGTCTTTGAGCTGATCTTACCTGTGTCAAACTTGGTTTCTACAGCTCTAATCTTGTTATCAATGCCTGTTTTTCTTCTCGCATTCGCTTTACGTGCCGCAGCAGCTTGTTTTTTCTTCAATGCTGCCGCTTGTTTTTGCGCTTGCTTTTGCGCTTTTTTCATTTCAGCCTGCGAAGCTCTCTGCGCTGCTTGTGTTGTCTTTTTAGCAGAAGAAACCACAGTATTTGTTGATCTATCAAGACCTACAGCCATACCAGCACCCAAGTTATAACCGATCTCATCACGCATCCACCGTGAAGGGGAATGTATCTTGAATAGTTTGGTAAAGGTGTTTTTGACGTTACCCACAATATCAGATGCTTTTTTGTATAAGCTCGATGCCATCCCGCCAACACCGCGAATTAAACCTTGAATGATGTTCTTTCCGATGTTGTAAAGGTTAATTCCTTTGAAGAAAGACATCACTTTATCCCAAATGCTTTTAATCTTACTTCTTACGTCATTCATCTTGGTTCCAACAGTATTTTTTATATCGTTGAACTTGCCTGAAACAGCCTTCCATATACCGCCGACAACATTTGCGACTGTCGATTTGATCTTATTCCACACACTCCCGATAAAAGTCTTTACTGTGTTGAAAACAGTCGTTGTCGTACTTTTGATTTTGTTCCAGTTGTTCACGAAGAAGTTCTTAATTCCAGACAAAACGCTGCTAAAGAATGATTTAATCCCATTCCAAACTTTAGATGCAGTATTTTTTAAAGCGTTCCAAACTGTTGTAACAATCTTCTTGATAGTGTTCCAAGCTGTCGTGAAGATAGTTTTATAAATCTTAAATAATGTCGTAAAATACGCTTTTATCCCGTTCCATATGGTCATTGCGGCTTTCTTCAATCCATTCCACACAGCTTTAACCACTTTAGAAATGGCATTCCAAACCGTTGTGAAGATTGTTTTGTATATTTTGAACATCGTTGTATAGTAAGTTTTCAGGAAATCCCACACAAACACAGCCGCTTTTTTTATTCCTTCCCATAATCCTTTTAGGAACTCAGAAATAGCTCCCCATGCTTTGATTGTAAAGGCTTTGACTTTATCCCAATTGGCAATAATTAAAGCAACAATCCCAATGACTGCTGCTGTGATCCAACCAATAGGACCCATCGCAACAACCCAAGCTGCGGCCATACGCACTGCATTCGCCATCGCTTGAGCGGCCATAACAGCCATTCGTGCAATGAATAAAGCCATTTGTTTTATTCCATTTTGTAACATAAGAATGAATGAACTCATCTTCGTTGCTGTCCACGCCGCTGCCATTCTTGTGGCATTCGCAATGGATTGTGTAGCCATCAACGCCATTTGTGTGACCCATAGAATCATTTGTCTAATGCCGTTTTGCAACATCATGATAAATGAATTTATGTTCATGATCGTCCATGCCGTTGCTGTTCTTGTCGCTTGAACAATTGACTGAGCAGCCATAACAGCCATGTTTCTTATCCATAGAGACATTTGAACGATTCCGTTCTTTAGAGCAGTGACAAACGCCGAAATTTTCATTGCTGTCCAAGAAACCGCCATTTTTGCGCTGTTTGCTATAGCTTGAGCCGTCATAACTGCATACTTTGCTATGAATTTAGAAATCCATATGATCCCTAATTTCAACTGGCCCACTAAACTAATTAATTTAACTCCGGCTGCTGTTTCTTTAAAGTTTCTTATATACAATGCCGCTGCTTTAAAATCTTTAAATCCGTTAGTTAATGAACTGACAGCTACCATTGCCGGAACAATCGCTCTAACGACACCAATAAGAGATAAACCAGTTGCGATAAATTGTCCAATTGCCGGATTTGCTTCCATTGCAGCATTAGAAAATTTCAAGAAGCTGTTTACAGTTTCTAAAATCGTTTTCCCTAATGGTGCCATTCCAACAAGTAGATTTATAATAGTCCGAGAAATTTGACCAAGTGTGCTCCACACTGTTGGGCCTGTTTTTTCAATATAGGCGATGAAGTTCTTAAATCCTTCTGTGTGTTGAACCGTTCCGGCCCATTCTCTGAATCTAGCAGTCATATCAACCAAAGATGTAAGCATATCAGCTGACATTGGACCAAACGCAGCAAATAAACGGCGTAATGCACCAGAAAAGTTTGTAATCACTTGTAAGAGCTTCGGACCGTTTTCACGAGTGTATGCAATGAAGTCTTGGAATCGTTGTGATGAGCTTAGACCTGCCGCCCATTTAGCCCATGAAGCTGTAGCTTTTTCCATGCTTGCACCCATATCATTTCCTAGAGGACCAAAAGCTACAATTAGGTTCATGACTGTTCTCAAGACATTTCCCGCGATATTTCCGAATGTAACAAATGCTTTACCAGCGTTGTTGTTCATCCATTTGATAAAGTTTTGCATATCTTTTGCTTTGAATGCATTATCAAGGTTTTTCGTTAATGTAACCGCTCCATTTGCCACGTTAACAAACATAGGTCTAAGACTATTCAGAACTGCTTTAAACGTTGTAAGTGAGTTAGTGAACGATTTCAAGATGGGTTTTTGCGTGATCTTCGCAATGTCCTGCCAGTTATCTTTAAAATCTTCTAAAGTAGCAAGGGCTTTCTTCTCCTCTTTCCCTAGAGACTCTTGCAAAACTTTGATTTTCTCCATGATTTTAGCGCGTTCTTTTGCGTTTGTAGCATCATCGAGTTTCGCTTGTAGCTTGTCTAAGTCTTGACCTGTTTTGATAACACTACCGATTGACGTAACAGCCAATGCACCAAAAGCCACTGCGCCAGTACCAGCAGTAGAAAAAGCGCTGACAAGCCCCATTAATCCACTCGTAGCCGATCCAATCATTGGACCAATTGCCCCAATTACCCCCACAGCACCAGATAAAGCAGGAGCGATAGCAGGTAGTAAAGCAAGCAATCCACCACGCAAAGCATTCCCCATGACATTTGAGATTGAATTTGTGATCTTTGAAAGCCTGTTCATGGCATTCTCGAATTTATCTAGCCGTTCCTCAAAACCCTTCCATACATCCTTTATTTTAATAACAACAGTATTAGGAAGACTTGCTAAAGCCGCCCTTGCAATCGCTACAGATCGAATCAAAGCCGCAGAACTTGCATTTATAATTGTTGTAACTCTGTTCGGAATGCTTGCTAATGCAGCACGAGCAGCGGCGACAGATGAATTTAAGTTACTTGCGTTTCCAGCAATCATTGTCGTCACTCTCTGCGCTATCGAAGAAAGAGCGGTACGAGCAACAGCAACCGTTGAAACTAGCGGGCTTGCATTCCCTGCAATGATTGACGTTACCCTTTGAGAAATAGTAGATAATGCCGTTCGAGCTACGATAACAGCACGTCCTAAAGGAGTAGGATTTCCGGCAATGACGGTCGTCACTCGTTGAGCGATAGACCTCAGCCCCGCTTTAGCACGAGCTATTGAACTGGTTAATGGATTGTTATCACCCGTAAAGTAAGTATTGATCCGTTGCGGTATTTCTCGCAATTTTTGACGGGCAATACGAACCGCCCTTATTAAAGGATCTGCATCTGCGTCTAGGTCAACCCGGTTGCGTTCGTGTCGGCGTAAGAAACTATCCATTTGCTGTTCAGCTTCCCTTACACGCCTTTGGAAGTCAGCAATTTCAGCATCTACTTCAACCGTATGATGATCACGCATCCGACGCATCATATCATTCACTTTGTCCATTTGCTTTTTGAATTTACGTGTTTGCGCCTCGACAACCGCCGTTAATTTTTCGATCAAACCCTCACCCCTCTTCTTTTGATTTTCTAAGTATGTTCCGTAAACCAATGTTGAGATCGTTCAAGCGTTTGGCATCCACTTGATTTTTGAAACGGTTGCTAGTGACATCACGCTCAAGCTCTGCCCTAGCTTTTTGTGCATCAAACATTTGTGACGGTTTAACTTTTTTGGCGTTATTCGCATACCGATGAAACATTGCGTTAATTGTCATTCGCTCTATTTCATCAATTTCTCGCATCTTAGCTGCCTTTAACTTGCGTTTATACTCGTTTGGAGTCCATGACATGATAAGATCGTTGTCATAGACACCCATCCAACGAGCTGCATCTTCTATGACTTTGAGGTAGTCGATCCCATCCGCTCTTTGCGGGCTTGCTTGAGCATTTCCATGTACTCTTTCGCTTGTTCCTGTTCCTCGATCCGTTTCGCCGCCATTTCTGGTGTCTCGTTCGGTGCCGCTTTCTTCGGTGCCCCCATTTTCTCCATCATGGTCCATTGCTGACGGATCTTGCCTTTGAAAAAACCGGCATTCTCAAGCGTCTGGAATGCTTCGTTAATCAAACGGTCAGTAGCATCACCTTTAGTGTCTTCGTCAATGATTTTCATGATTGCTTCCTCAATTTGATCTGCTGTTGGTTTACCACTCTTCAAATGAGAGAGAGCACAATCCCAAAAAGCTGAAAGCATTAAAGCATCTTCATTGAGTAAACCCATATAAATGTTCATTGTGCCGCCTGCTTTGTCTTCCTCTTTCGTTGTGTATTTCTCGTTTGCTGTACGATCAAATGCAAAGTCACATCTTGCTGCATATTCCTTATCTCCAATTGTTAAAGTAGCCATTTATAAAAACCCCCGATTTGTTTTTTGTAATAGAAAAGAGCCTCCAGATAATAGAGGCCCTTCAAGTGTTATTCTCCTGTTTCAGCTGGTGCCGTCTGTGTAACGATTTCACTCATTGGAGACTCGCCAGCTTCATTCACTGCTGTCACATTCACTGTTAGTTTGGTATCAGGATTCATACCTGTTGCGACATAACTTGTGTCAGTGACGTTTTTATCAAGACGCTTGTCTGCGCCTCTGTATACGTTATATGAAGTCGCCCCTTCTACCGCATCCCACTTTACTGAAATACTGTCTGACGTGGCGGTAAACGATAGATTTTGGGGCTCCTTAGGGTGTCTCAACTTTCTTGTTAAGCTCGCCGAACTGCTTGAAGCTGTCAGCTCCAGCGGTAGAGCGGATTTGAGCAATGAAAGCAGGATCTAACGCATTTAGCTCACCTTTTTGCGTTTTACCCAATACAGGTAACGTTGTTGAAACCTCAATAAATCCATCCTGTGGCGCGCTTTTCTCAAGGTTTTCAATAATGGCATGACCATATTCCGAATCATGCTTCCCATTTTTATTTAAGTTGAGATTCACTTTCCAAACCTGGATAGCTTCTTCATTATCAAATGCCGCTTCAATGGCTTTTTGACCCGGATCATTGTCCGCGGCGTAGAAAGATAATTCAACAGATTCACTTTTTGTGCCATACCCAACGATACGGCCTGACTTTGTACTTTCATCCAGCGTGTCCTGCTCTTTTGTGTGAGAGCCTTCCGTCTGGAATGCAATAAATAAACCCTCATCATCTGCCGCATCCATCGATTGAACAAAATAGATTTCATCTTTACCATTCAATAGGTTTACCACTAAAACCATCCTCTCAATTGTTTATCGTGTATCTCATTCGCAAGATACCGTGTTTTGTATATCCGTCTATGTCTGTGATGACCTGCATCCCTCTCAGCTCAGAACGGCATAAAGAAAAGCCCTCTATTTCTAGGGGCCTTTTCGTTAATGCTTGCAACATAAGGTCTATGACCTGCTGTGCTTCTTTTTTTCCGTTGTAATCTGACCAACAGTGTAAAACCACGTTTACAACCTCGCCAGCAGACGTTTTGGTCTCGAATAAGGCTACATCGTCATCACCCATAGAGACATAAGGCTTTTTAGTATCTTTGGAAACCGCATCAAAAACGCCTGTGACACGTTCGTTTAACCGCTTATCCATAGATAGCCTTTCAAATATAGCAGCCTGTAACGGCCACAATGATGAGCGCATTTGAGCAGCTCCTTTCTATTGCGTTTCACGGGCAAAGTGCCTCATACCCTCTTCGACAGCTGGGTTAAAGAATGGCTGCGCCCTCATACCTCTAGTCATCACCCATCGGCCTAGCTTTTCATCATAATAAACCCACGGTGTTTGACGGCCGCCGCCTTCCTCTGCATAAATACCCGTTCCGTACTCAACATATATCGCATAATCAGCACCAACGGTGATGATGGCTTTTAACCCTTCGTCTCGATATTCAACCTCAATCGAGTTTTTAAGGTTCCCACCATCGATCATTGCTGTTGGCGCATTAATGACAGCATGACTGTAAATCAGTTCTGCTGTTTCTGTGACAATTTGTTTTGCTCGATCTATGACTTTTCGCTCGAATTTCTCAACCGTTTTCGCCATTTGTTTAGCCCATTTCCCGGATACCTCAGCCATTGAGCACCTCAGAAACTTGGCATTTGAGACACATGATTTCATTTTCCCCGCCTTGGTCGATAGGATCTGACTTCAATGTGAGTATTTTATTTTGGTGTTTAATTCGCATGGTCTTTTCAATGTCTTCCCTATATTCAAAATACACATTGTGGTCAACTGGATATTGTAGTTGTTGAGCTTGGTAAAATTCTCTTGATGAAACACTCGTGACCCTAGCAGGTATTGTCAGATAGTCCACATACTTTTCTGTGAATCCACCGCCACCGTCCGGCACTTTTTCAAATTTTTGAAACGTGATTTTATGTGGGAACTCTTCAAATACATAACTCACCAATAAGCCCTCCTATACGGGTACAGGTACTTAGTGACCGTTTCAGGAAAATCAGTGTCATAAGAGTACGACACATCACCCATACTTCGACTTGCCAAACCTGCTGGCTTTAAGTTGTACTCAGCGGCTTTCGCAACAAAGAATTTTACACCCGCCGGCAGGTCATCTGCATCAAACTTGTTCTTACAAAAATCAGAAGCATATTCAACAAAAATAGGAACAACCTCAGACAAGTAATCATCGTGCTTATCTGTGGTCATTCCTATCATTCTTTTAATCTGTTGGATGTCCATTGGATCACCCTTTCAATTTTTCAAGCAGTGTTTCACGCTTCATGTTGTAATAACCAGCAATACCTTTATCTTTCGCTTCCTGCTTTAGCTGCTCAACAGTCATTTCTTCATAAGACAGGTCGTCTTGAGCATTTTCTTCAATCTTCGCGCGCCTTTTCAATTCTTGTTCCAAGAGCCAAAAGGTTGTTGCTCCCATTTACTCGGTGCCCCCTTCTGCTTCCGTTTTAGTTGCGATTTCTGACATTGCAGATTCGCCGCTCTCATTAACAGAAGTGACATTGATTGTTAACTTAGTATCAGGCGTTAGACCGTCCGTGCTGTATTCAGGCTTGGTTACATTCTTATCAAGACGTTTGTCTGCTCCCCGATAAACATTGTATGAATCCGCCCCAGCTACGGCATCCCAATTAACAGTCACAGATTTACTTGTGCTTGTAAACCGTAGATTTTGGGGCGCATTAGGGCGTAGGAATAGGCTCTACCACTGGAAGTGAATCATCAACAATAATAGATTTTTGAAGGTATGTTCCGAAACCTACATCAGCTCTGTTGTTAGGAATGAACTCAATCAAGTTTTGTTTCTGTAAATTTGTATGCGTTACTGAATGCATTGCAATTGAAGTGAATTTCCCTTTAGCATCCCCAAGTAATTGAGCTGCATCAAGAATCACTTCACCGCTTAATTTTGATTTAGCTGCTGCATCTGGTCCTTCATTGGAAATAATCTTCACAATTCGGACTTTCTTTTTGTCATAAACACGTTCATAGTTCTTTGCACTCGCCAACTCTTTGAATGTAGGCATTTCTTTAGCAACATCAACTTCAGTCCATTTGAAACCACGTGGATGCATAATAAACTTCTTACGATTGATCAGAATGTCCTCACCTTTTAATGAATTTCGATCTGTTTCCGTTGGTGTTTTAGGCATTCCTGGAGCATAACCAACAGCACCGCCAGCAAATAGGTAAGTTGTGTACTTTTTCCCGTCGCCGCTCGAAATATCTAATACTAGATCACCTTCGTTATTAGTGATGTTGCTACCAAAGACACCATCCAACATAAGGAAGATCATTCTTTGAAACTGTCTATCCCAATAGTAGTTCACACGATCCCCAATTGCTCTCATTGGATCTGATCCTGCAAGCTCTCCTGCTAAATCTTCCGCACTCCAAGCCTTTCCATACTCAAATACCCGGGCGACGTCTTTACCTGATTTGATTTTCTCTGGAGTTAAAGCAAAGTCTGATTGAATAGCTTCTGGATCTCCTTCAAGGTCATTCCAGAAAGGCATATTCACTGTATCTCCGCCATTCGGAACAATTAGGCCCGGTACAGGCTGAATAATTCCACTTCGATATACTGCTGTTTGTTCAACAGTGTTGTTCATTGTGTACTGGTTAAAAATTTCCGGGATGATAACATCCTGAACTCTAGTTACTGCCATTTAAATTCTCCTTTATAATCCATAGATTGCAGGATTCCCGCCTGCTTGGATGATTAATTTTTTAGCTTGCTCTGGATCATTACTTAAAATTTGACCCTGTTCAGTTAGGTTTAAATGGTCCTGACTGAATGGATTTTTAGCTGTTGGCAAATTAGCCACTGAATTTCCTGTTCCATGTGGCTGTCTTCCAGCTAAACCCGGGGGGCTTTCATTTTCGGTTTCAAATAGATAGCTGTCACTCTCTTTAAGAGCGGTTAACTGTTCATCAAGACCAATGACCTTATCGCCAGCCAATTTAAGTTCTTCAACGTTTAAATTAGCTTTCACAGACTTAATGTTTCGCGCCTTTGCATCACGTAAAGCACTTTCGAGAGCAAAGTCAAAGGCTTGCTTGTCCAGCTTTTGCTGGTATTCCTCAGACGCTTTTTTATTTTCTTCTTGCAGCTGCTCGATCACTGATTGTAATTCTTCGTTCCCTTTTGCTTGCTTTTGCAGTGTGCTTAACTGCTGATCCCGCTCGTCAAGCTGGCTTTTCAATTCCTTCTTTTCATTGTTCACTGCGTCAAACCGCTCTTTAGGGAACCATTGACCGTTACTAACAATATCAATTTTTTGATCTCCTGCTTTTTCAATGACTTGCGCATACAGATCATCACCAAGTAATTCTTTTAAACTCATTTCAACCTCTCCTTTGATGTTTTTTTGCGTGTCCACCTCACGCACAGGATTTACGCTTAGTTTGGCTCCAAGCCTTTAGAATGAGCAAAAGAGCCTTTTTATGTCATGCTCAGGACAGTTGATTATTTGTTCTCTATTGTTTTGTACCACTCTTCATAGGTTTGGTATGGGATAACCTCGCCCGCTCCAGAACCGCCCTTTCTCGCTCTTCTCGTGTCCGGCATTTTGCCATTTACCTTAAATGAGATTGTGCAGCGGCAGTTTATATCATCTTTGGCGTTGTTCATTTGACCGGGAGCGGGGCCAACACCGCCATAAATAGAAACGAACAATCCATTTTTAGCGGTCTTCCCATCTAGCTTTCTGTGCCCCAGCCTTGTTTTTAGATCAAGGGTAGAATTCCACACCTTTTCTAAATTGGCGTGCTTAGAAGCCTTTTCAGCGCTTTTCATCCTCGCCGAGACTTGTACCCTATGAACTTCCGTTCTCGCTACGTCACGGGCTTTTTTTCTCGCGAATTCTGTGCTTCTCTCAATTCGCTTGGCTATTTTGCTATAATCCTCACCCGCTTGAATGCCTTGAGCAATGGAAATTTGAATCTGACGGACATAATCATCACGGTGACGCTTATATAAAGCGGATAAAGTCAATTCAGCTATCGGGTTTAATATTGCCTGCTGAATCATCGCAGTGGTTGGCAACGTATAACCCATTTTCACGGCTGCTTCTATCTCGTAGAGATAGGCAGAACGCATATAGTTCTCAAGAAACTGCTTGGCAGCCAACGCCTCTACAATTATAAGAACCGTTTTAAATGCTTTGCTTGATTCCTCTGTCATCCGCTCCATTTCTTTTTTGAAGCGGTTGTATTTGTTGAGATCAGCCATGGACAACTTGCCATCTATGCTGTATTTCGCATAAAGTGCCGCGATTTGTTGATTGATTTCTTTCAATCTCTTAGCAAAGACAGCATCAATTTTCTTGGCATCCTCTGTGATCATGTCGTCGAGCAGTTTATCAATCTCGTTTTGGTTCATCTTCCTCACCGTCCGTTTCTGGTTCAATATCAGTTAACGGCGGCATGCTGTTTCTGTATTCGGCTTCCTCTGCCTCGATACGCTTTAATTCCGCTTCCACGTCATCTACCCACGGATGATTCGCAAGGCGTGTTTCACGGCTTAAATCTGTGCTCTGATTCGACATTTGAACCTGCTCAAGCTCGTTTGTCATTCGGGAGCGGTTAAATGTCATCTGTAAAAGCGTGGGATCGTATTCGCCTTGACCTGTCATTTTTAGATATTCGGTGAAGAACCAAAAAAAGGCGCTTAAAGCTGGCCGGAATTTCCGCTCTGCTTCATTCGCCTTTAGATCAAGCAATGAATATAGATTTTTAATTGCAACATTGGTAGGTGAATTCCCCACTTTGTCAGGGTTGTTGTTTACTCCCTGTCCAAAGCGGTAAATATTCTCTTCTAATCGGTCTAGATGTGAATTTGCGCTATCCATTGGAATTTCAGCACTCTTCATTTCTAGTCCTCCATCACCAGACACTTCCACAGCTTTATAGTGACGTAGATTTGTTGTAAACTCGCTTAAATCTTGCCCTGCGAAGTTTCTCAGGACATAGATTAAGTCTTGCATTTCATCAAACGTATTTGCGTTATTTGAAATGTTGTTATTATATTGATCGATCAAGTCTTTATAGAAGATAAGGTCACTGACACCCTCTTCATTGTTTCTAAACTCGATCATCGGTACCTTACCCCAGCCATACCCTTTCCCTCGTTTGTCGTAGAAATGGCTTTCAGGGTTGTTTTTATAGTCGAAATCTTGAATCAAAGACCCGTTGTGCTCAACATAGTAGAAAATCTGTTCATCTGTGTATAATTCCACTTTGCGAGTGATCTCATCATCAATGTTTTTAACATCATAGTAACGGATAGCATAAAGCAGGCTGCGTTTTTTTGTTGAATCATAAACCGGTATGACTTCCTCTGCTGGAATGCGAAGATAATCAAAATTACCTTCTTCATCAACAAATGGATGAAGCCATTCTTTACCCTTGTTACTAGCATTTTTGAGCAATTCTTGCATACAATCATCAAAATCTTCGTCTATAAAGTCGTTTACAACTTCAAGGAACGTTTCATCTTCTGCGTTAAAGGTGATTGGCTTGCCTAGAAGATACTGGACCTTCTGTTGCACCAGCAGCTTATGCCAGTTATGAGAAATTCGATTGTTCGGTTTATCTGTATCAACCATTTTAACGCCATGTTTATAGTAATAGCGAACGCGTTTCTTAATGTCCGCTTGGTTAAGATAATAAGCGACACCTTCGAGCATCTGATCCCGCTCTACAGCGTGTTTATCAATCATCTTTTGAAGAATGGTTGTATCGGGTAGCTTGTCAGATGTTTCTGCGCTGTCTTCGATGACTTTTATCAACTCTTCTGTGTGTGTTGGCGATGTTGGGTACATGGTCATTCCTCCTCTCCATACCATTGTTCAAACATGTGATTCATGAGCGTATGTGTCATGTTTAACGCCTCTTGATAGGTTGCGCCTCGATAAAACAATGTGTACTGATCTTGTTCAACCTCAGAAACAGCAATCATTTTGTGTATCTTTCCGCTTTTTGCATCAGCAAGCATCTTTTCTAATGATTCCACTATGCTTTTCTGATCTTCATTAAGCTGCACACGATTCTTTTTGCGCCAATCATTCGGTTTTTCAGTTTCAAAGCTAATCTTTTTCACGTTAATACCCTCACCCCCGATTGTTTCATATCACGCTCAAATGCGTATCTAGTCGCATCAATAGAGTGATTTTCTTTATCCTCAAGGCGTGGTTTAGGGTTGCCGTCTTTATCTGTTTGATAATCAATGTTCTCAAATTCACGGGCTAGATTTGGTGTTCTCAACGGATCAATGACTATTTCATCTAAATCACCAAGCCATTCCTCACCATATTGAACCGAGTCAGGGCCTTTCTTTGCTCCTGAAACCCTTCTAATGCCGTGTTCCTTTTTAAGCTCGTCTATACTTTTTGGCTCAGCGCTATCGGCTGTAATCTCATTGCTTTCATAGCCTTTTGATTTAATCCACTTCGCTAGTTCTCTGTTAGAAACTTTGTGATCATATAATTCATCAAGTGCATATATTTTGCTTCGTTTCTTATCATAGTGCCATCTGACGAAAGCGAGCGGATCTGGACCATAACCAAAGTCAACGCCTTGTCGTATATTGTCGAAGGAGCGGACCATATCATCAGTTATGCTGCCTTTCTTGATTTGAAGGTTATCAAACGGAACAACACCAGTTCCAATCGCTTCACCAAGATATTCCCATCTATATTTCTTTTCATTTTTGGCTTTTGTTTCCTCAGCCTCATTGATAAACGCTTTTGATAGATGAGGGTTGTCTAGGTATGTTGAATGATGAATATACGTGTTCTCAGCAGGGAATGCCGTTTCATACTTCTTATTAACCCAATTTTGCTTACGCTTTGGCGGGTTATAAGTGTAATAGAACGTATAATCAAACTTCCCTGCCCGTTTACGTGGGTTGTCCGGCTTTATTTTGTGTGTTAGTTCTTCACGTAGAACCGAGTTCATAATTGTGCTTACTTCTTCATCTGATTTAAATTCTGCAAGCTCTTCAATCCACATAACACCTATTGGAAAATCAGCGTCTTTGATTGATTTGAGCTTGTCAGGATCGTCAGCACCAGCAAAGTAAATCTTGTTCCCTCTTGGCTTGTATGTGATCTCTAACCTGGAAGGAACAAACTTGAATAGATGAGAGACACCCAGCGTTACCGTTGCTTGCTTTATCTGTGCAAAAACTGATTTAACAAGCGTATTCTGTACTTTACGCAGCACGAGAGCGGAAACAGGGTACTCAATGATGTCTGTTACCACACCAACGCCCACGCTGAATGATTTACCAGAAGCACGGCCGCCCTTCATAACGTAATGAAGATGCTCTTTTGCTCTCCTGTACCTCCAAAACTCATGAAAGGCAGGTGCCAACACTTCTGATATTTTAATCATGGTCATCGTCATCACCTATATCATCAACAATACGAACGCCAACATTCCCCACCATATCAACTTTATCTGTCCACATGGAATGACGCTTCCCTAATAGTTCAGCGGCTTTCACTCGGTCTTTCAAGTAAGGGTCTTTGTCTTCTAGTTGCTGTGCGCCTTCACCTAAGCCAACAGGTATTTGCTCTGTTTTCTCTCCACGCATGACAGCTGTTAGAAACTCAAGGATCTCGTCCTGTGAAGCTATCCTTTCAGCATCCTTTTCATTCAACCGCTCTTTAATATAGGATTTAATGTCAGGTTTAGTCAGGTTCTCTTGACCGATTGATTTAGCGGTCTTAGAGCTGTACCCTGCTTTCCTAGCGGCTTCTGTAGCATTTCCTAGTTCGATGTAGTAGTCAGCAAAGCGCTTCTGTTTTTCTGTCAGTTTCATTGCATATCACCCTACCCCCTTTTAATTTGTTCGCTCTAAACTGCCGCCGCACTCTACCTTTAAGCCGATGCTTTTTATAGAGATTCTTCACCGGAAGCAGTTTACAGGGAACAAAAAAAGCACCCCGCAGGATGCTATTTCAATAGTTCTATTAATTTATCTCTTTTTTCTCGATCAAGCATATGGTTAGTTTTAAGCCATGCTTGCATTAATACATACATGCCGTCAGTGTTTACACCGATTCTTTTTTCGTCACCTTGTTTATTAAGAATATCGACATTTCCATTCTGTTGTAATATCGTAAAAAAAGGTTTTTCCGCTTGATTGTGAATGCTCAAGTGATTTTTGTTCCACATATTATCCCCTCCCGCATTTATATCGGCAGAAAGTGAGCACATGGAACTTTTCGCGAAATTTGTCGAACGAATCCCAAGCTCGCAAGAGCAAGAGCAAGAGAAAATATATTAATTTGTGGTGACGCGGGAAAATTGTGCCTCCCCGTCCTGCCTTCCATTTTACACTACGGATTTTTCATCATTCAACAAGTGCACAAAGTGGCAATATTGGCATAATTGGTCGATGATATTATCTTTCATCTGCCGTACCTTTTCACGAGACAGGCCCAAGTGAAGTCCGATGGCTCGATAACTCATACCTTCCATCATGCAGTCATAGACCACTCTGTGCTTTTCGCCTTCAATTTTGCTTGCTGCTGCCTCTATTGCGTATACACGTTCTTCGAATTTCCGAAGACGTTTAAATAATCTTTCTTCCCTCATATCCATATCACGCAATTCAGCTTGGCTTTTTCCTTTGCTCCCTTTTGGTAAAGTTGCCTCGATGCCGTATTGAGCAACGCCCCAGCTGCGCATAGGAATGTCAGTACCATATAAAACACGCTGGAGACGCTGAACCTCTTTCGCCATCCAGTGATAATTGTGAATGAGTCCTTCAATCTCTTTTTTGTTCATGTTGTTTCCCCTCTCTGTTATTTACGCTTGTACGCCCCGCCTTTGGCTCTTTTCAGTCTTTGCATGTTTTGCCCCATGAGTTCACGTATCTCTCTTTCTGTAAGCTCCTGCGGCTGTTTTTTCGGCTTTTCCTTCTTCATGGCTGCTCCTTTCAGACAAAAAGAAAACGGACACCAACCAGCACCCGTAAAAGGTGTTGATCAGTGTCCGCAGGCTCTCCGTCTTGGACTTATTTAGTTACTCTATCTCTACCCAATACCATTACCATTCTTTGAACATAATCATAACTTTCAACAACATCAATGAAGCCTTTATCATCAAAAATCCTACATCCAGTTTCATTAAGCAGATCTTCAAAAAATATGATTTTATTGGAATTAATCATAATTTTTTTACCATTTGGTTTAGTTAATTCTAAGAATTTCATTCCGCTACCTCCAATTCTGATAAAGCAGCTCCCATCTTTGCTAAAATCCATTTTTCTGTTTCCGTTAGCTTATGGCCGTGCATTTTAATGTTGTCCTTGATGGCCGCTAGTTCTGATCTATCAAATTTGATTATCATTTTCGCTCCCCCTTATCGGATATTAAATTTAACGGATTCAAAGGTTCCGATATATTTTGTCTTTGCTGAATCAGTGTAGCAGTCTAGCTGGATCACGTATGTTCCTTTGCCGGTACGCTTGCGAATTTCTTTAACACTAAACGACTTTAGAGGCGTTGACGCTTTGAAACTGCCCCTTTGCACTAAATTAGTATCTGTTAAACCACCACCGCTTCGCTTTTTGTAAACGCCAGCAGTGTAATAAAGCGTGCTTGATCCCTTCTTTTCAGCTCGCCAGTCAACGGTAGAAGCACCTGCATAATAATTGGTGTCATCGGTAAAGACTCGCACTTGATGACCATATCCCTCCGTTTGCCAATTTGACCAAACAGCTTGAGCAGACGGCGCATAAAGGACCGCCGCAAAAATAATAGTTAGTGTGATTAGTAGTTTTTTCATACAAAAACCTCCTTTGAAAGTCCTCTGCGCTCCATAGTCGAAATTGATTTTGGATCAATATCATTTAATATAAATCTACGTCCAGTGTTCACAGCCGCTACACCAGTAGTTCCACTACCTGCACAACAGTCGATTACAATACCGTTATCACTCGTGTATGTCTTTATCAAATATTCAAATAAAGCAACAGGTTTTTGGGTTGGGTGTAAACCTTTTTCCATATTAAATTTTTGAACACTTCTTGGGTATCTTTTCCCTTCGTAATCTCCGCTTGTGCGCTCATACCCAACAGAGGTTGCAAGATTGCTAGTCATACCACTACGATTAACCTTGTAGGGTTTTCCTTTCGAATATTGAGGGTTGTATGTCATATTTATCCCTTTTTTTGTATAGGTAGTTGCGCTCTTTCCAAATATCAATATTTGTTCATGTACCTTAAACGGCTGGTATTTGACATGAGTAAAATTACTACCGTTATCTTTTTCCCAAATCCACTCGTACTTGTACATATCTTGGTGATTTGATACCAAGTAACTTGCAAAGGGGTTTGTAGCTGTCAAAGCAATTACTCCTGTTTTAGTAAGCATTTTTGCCGCCAATTTAAAGAATCTATCCGTATCTACAGGTAAATCCCATTTATTAGCTGTCACTCGATTCTTACCTCTAAAGGTATAAGGAAAATCCACCAAAAACATATCTATGGACTCATCCCCAAACTCCTCATATACCTGTTCCAGAAACGTTATTGCGTCAAAATTATATATTTTATTTTGTTCTATCATTTCCATTTTCCTTTCTCATATCAAGTTACCGTCTCTTCCTAGAACCATTTCATTATCGTTAGTTATGTCCTCTAGCACTTCTTTAACCGATAACGGTTTTCCGTCCTCGCCAACTGTTCGACTGTGTCTGATTGCTGCATAGGTTTGAGTGACTTCGGAAATTTTCAATTCGTCTCCGTCATCTGCAACGTCATTATTGTAAATTTGCATTGCACGTTCGATATTCCGCGCTTTGATTAATGCATAATAAGGCTCGTGCGTCTCATAAAACTTCATTTCTTCTTTTTTGCTTTTAACCTGTTCCTCCAGTAACTGAATGGCCGTTTCAAGGTATGTCGCAAAATCAATTGCTTCTTCCTGCGCATGTCGTAACCATCCTTTTAAGTCGTGGGAAGAGGTTTCAACCTCAACCCCGTACTTTTTCAGGCCCTTTTCCTGCTGTTGGTGCAGCTTTGTAATTACAGATGAGATAATCGGGTTGTTTTCGTTCATTGTGTTTCCTCCAATAGATCAGGATTTTGATAGATGTTCCCGATGACTTCATAGCTTTTCACAGAAGGATCGCTCTCGCTTTTCAGCCAGCTTAATGCGTTCATTTCGCAATCAATCCACGGTAACAAATCAAATGCAGGATAATTGTCATCGGCTCTAAAATTAACTTCTCCAATATAGTAAGGGAGTTCTGAAAAGGCTTCGTCATAAGTGATTAAGATGACATCCCCCCCATAAATTTCATTTCCTTCTGAATCTTTCAATCCAGTAAACAAGTTCCGTGCAATCAATTCGTAATCGGTCTCATTGAAGCATGGCGACAGCTTTTGTGCTGCCCGCTCTTCTAATTGGCTGATTGAATATACCTTAGTTTCAATGTTTCCGGTGGCTCGGTGTTTAAAGACATATCTGATTACAATATCCATCAGGCTTGCTCCTTCCAGTGAGGGTAATCCTCAAAATCCCCTATATACTCATCATGTGAAGCCGCATACTCTTTCTTTGTCATGTCCCAGCAGTCTTTACACATGCTTGAGCCGATGTCACCCATAAAAGGAGAAGGACGTACTTTGTTTGAAAGTTCATCGCAGTAATCACACAAGCCGCCATTATGAAAATCAAGCTCGATCTTTGCTAGTTGCTCATCACTTATTTCAACTTGTCCGATTGGTTCTTGATAGAAAGTGTGTGTTTCTACTAATTCAGGAACCCCGCTAAACGCTTTATGCTGACTCTTTTCGCCTGCTCCAAGATCAATAACGAGTCTATCGTCAATCAAATATAGTGAGTAGTTCATAACCTAGTAACCCTCCTGCTGCCGCTTATGATTGACGGCGTTTTTTTCCGTGTATGCTTGTTCTATTTGTTCAGGTGTGAAGCCAAGATAATCTCCCAACGCATTAAATCTCAGAAAGATTTCTTGATAATGACGCTCAATAAATTTCCGTTTGAAATATTTATCATGTGAAGACAAATATATTGATTCATCCCTTAATTCTCCGCTAAGTGATGAAATGGAATTGAACAAATCCCCGAAAGCAGACACACCCTTGTTCTCAACAACTACAAATTGCAAATCATTAACATCATTAGCATTTAAATATCCAATCTGATTTCCAATGCTCAATATGAAGTGCAGGCAGTCCACATATTCTTCGAGTAACTTTTCTTCCCTCGGCTGCTGGTCATTGCTCCAGAATTTAAAGCCTCGCCACTCGTTAGCGCATTCCGCTAGTTCCACCTGCAAAGCCAAGATAAGGCCGGGAAGAAGGTCTCGACCTTCCAGCCCTTTTTCTCGGATGATTCGGCGGTCTAACTCCGCTTGCATTTTAAACATTTTTTCAAGGTTCATTATTTTTTCCTCCTAAGCCGCTAGGCTGCCTAATTTGCTTTACTATAATATTTGTTCATATGTTCAGGTACACATAACTCAGGTAAATTCGCCCGCACCAGCTGCTCTGCAAATTGCGGTGGAACGCTATTTCCCACCCTGCGTATTTGGTCAGATTTATTACCGATGTTGAATGTATATCCAGGTGGGAACCCCTGCCCTGCAAATAGTTCGTTTGGTTGCAACATACGCAATCCGATGTCTGCGATCCTCTGACCATTTGTGCAAACAGTTGTTAATGCGAAACGATCTTTGGTTGTAATGGTATGCAATGGCTCGTCTAATCGCTGTCCTACTCCTTGACCGTAATACTTAGTCAAAAATGCAACTGTCACTAATCCAAATCTATTGCCGCCAGCTGTGATTGTGTGTAATGGACGATCAAGCGAAAGACCTCTTACCTCTTTATCTGACTGTTCAGTGTAATAGCTAATCAAGAAAGCGGCTTTGCTCTTATCCGGTACCATTACAGGACTTGGATTGTTCACAATGAATTTATCAATGCCTCGTTTGATTCGTTTCATCGTATTTTCAACAAGGGGCCGTTTTCTGATGAATATACTAGGCACCCCTATGGACCAATCTATAATTTCGTAAGACGATCGCCACGGCTTGAGCTTTCCCGTTTGAACAAGAAGACTTTTAGGATCACCATGTGTTGGCTTCGGCCATACGATTTCTTTTCCGTCACATCTTGCAACCATGAAGAATCTTTTTCTTATGGTTGGCGCTCCATAGTCGCAGGCTGTTAACTCTCTGAACTGCACTTCATACCCAAGTGATTCCAGCGTTTTGACGAATGATTGAAATGTCTGTCCCTTTTGTTCCTTGATCGGTTTACCTTCTTTAGAGACAGGCCCCCAATCTTTGAATTCCTCAACGTTCTCAAGCATGATGACGCGTGGTTTTACCGCTATCGCCCATCTAACAGCAATCCACGCAAGCCCTCTGATACTCTGTTTTACAGGCTTGCCGCCTTTTGCCTTTGAATGGTGTGTACAGTCAGGAGAAAACCATGCTAGACCGACTTTTCGACCTTTAACAGCTTCTTTCGGATCAACATCCCACACAGATTCACAATAATGTTCTGTGTCAGGATGGTTCACCTCATGCATTGCAATGGCAGCAGGATCATGGTTGATAGCAATATCAACTGATAAGCCTGTCGCAAGCTCAATGCCTGTGCTTGCTCCCCCGCCACCTGCAAAGTTGTCTACTATGATTTCTCTAAATAGATCAATCTGTTTCATTGCATCAACCCAGCGACAGCAATAATCCCCATGAAAAACAGCAGGGTGAATATGACAGGTCCGTTTGATTCCCTTTTAGCCATGACTACATTGCCCTCTATGATTAGGTCAGGGCAGTAGTCAGCAAGCACTGGTACAAAAAATGTGGGTACACCTAGAAATGCAGCTGCATCATCAATCGTCATCGCTTTGTTTTTGCAGGCTTTGACGGCCTGTGACAGTTCAACGTGTTTTGGTAGATTCATACTCTTTCAACCTCCGATTATTTGATCTTGAATCCTATTTCATGATCGACCCTAGCAAAAGCGCCTTTGGCCGTTTGAATGATTGTTTTCCCGTGTTCAGGTGCGTCAGTAATATGGGCAGTTCCTTCATTGCCGTCAATCACGATGATGCGGACCTTACCGGGTTCTATTGCGTTTTGAATCGTTGTATCAAAGTCTTTAATTTCAGTTGGTTTCATCCGCTTCATGCCCCCATGTGTTATAATTAAAGTGTCAGATTTAATTAGCACTGGAGCAGCGGCTTCGGTGTTTTTTTATGCCCATTTATCCATCTGATATGATGGTGATGGTTTTAGTTCTTCCCGATACACGATGGGATGCTTGGCTAGATATGCCTCAAGCTCTTCTTTAGTCATCTTCCACTCGATGACTGGCCCAGCTGCATATGGATTGTTAGGCTTTCCGCTCATGCTTTCCACCTCCGATCCTCGGTATTTCTGCTCCGCCCATTCGCTTGCAATCTGCTCCGAAGCGGCTTGAGCATTGTTTGAACTGCGAACAACGTGTCATACAGGCCATAAGCTTATCTTCCTGCCTTACCCACAACGGACGATCGTCTGCTATTACCACGTTTAACAGTTGGTTTCCCCGCCTTCCTTTTCAGCTTTTTGAGTTTGTCCAGTTCGATAAAACCTAGCGACCGATCAAAAGCAATAACCTTTAATGGCGTATCGAATTTGCGTTCGTACAGCTTTCGTTTAATTGCAAAATCCTTTGTTTCCATGCCCTTGATGTCAACTATCTCTTTTGATCCATCGAGATGAGTGATCTCGAAGTCTGCAATATATTCAATCTTCCGAAAAGTCTTGTCGTTCTTTTTGAATGCTTCTTGAAGCTCGAAGCGTGGTTGTAATGAAAAATCTTTTATCTGCTTGGCTTGCTTGAGCCATTTAAGCTGCTCATAGTATTTGGCTTCTGCCTTGCTGTCGAAGGTGATGCCGTCTACTAACGTTTTGCGTGCGCCGTATTTATTGGACATGTTTTGTTGATCCTCGCTTTCCGTTGCTGGAAGTGCTTTTTCAGTTCGGCAACGAGTTTTTCTTTTTCAGATTCGTTTAGATTGGTTCGTTTCAGTAGTTCAGTGATGCTAGGATTCATTATTTTTCTGTTAACAACTCCGGGTTTTCATAGATGCTTCCGATTCTGGTGTTTCTGTGGTCTGAATTGTGATAGACTTCCCAAAACTTTCCTTCCCCGTCTGTTAACTCAATTGTTCTCCGTTTATGCCTCACAAAAATTCCTATTTTGGTTGGGTTCATTGTGCCAGCCCATCCATTTTCGATGATGTCACCAAATTTAAACTTTACCTGCTTCATTCGCTTACCTCCCGTCATCCCGCATCCATTGCAGGAGCTTCCTTTCTCTTGATGATGCCGTGAAAGCGATAGTGATTAGTGCTGCCATCGTCTTCATGCTGTCTTTCCTTCTAGTGCTCTTGCTTTCACCAACATTTGATCTAGCATTTCGATGACTGGCTTTAGGCTTTGCTTACGTCCTGTGGTGTTACAATCAGGACATGGATAGTAGCCAGCCATAAAAGTATTTTCGTTTATGACGACTTTCTCGCCGTTGCATGTTTCACACATTTAAACCGCTCCTTCTAGCCGATGATTCAGCTTTATATTCTTTTCGATAGTGACCGTGTAGTTTTTTGCCATTTCATAGATTCTTGTTGCAAATGCTTCATCTATCTCCAAGAGCTGGTTTAAATCAAGTTCAGATGAAACCATGATTGGCTTATAATTCAAATAACGAAAGTTGACGATCTCTTGTATCTGTGTGAACTGCCACGGTGTCACTTGAGGTACGCCCGCTTTGGGTTTGAATAGGTCATCAATGAACAAAACATCTACGGTCTTTAGAAGCTCCAGCTTGGCTGCTAATTCATCAAAATCTTTTCGTAAATCGGTCATCCCCTCCAGATAAGGGAAATACATAACAGACAATTTAAATCGTTCTATGAATCCATTTGAAATACTTGTGAGAAGATGAGTTTTCCCCACACCTGACTGCCCAAGTAGGGCGATGCTATTTTGTCTCGTGTCTCTGATCTCTTTAAACTTCTGAGCATATTCAAAAGCACAGTCATACAGCTCTTTAATCTCATCCGGCTTTTTTTCAAGAGAGAAGTTTTTAAAGGTTAGTTTCCTGAATCCTTCTGAAATGTTGCTGGCGCTCATCAGCTTCATTTGCTTCTTTCGTGCCGCTCTTTCAGCAACACAAGGACACTGGCGGGAAAAGGTTGTCTTCCATTCCTTTGCTTCTTGAGGAGAACACACACGCCCAGCAAGAAAGTCATCTTCTCGCACCATTTCATGAGCTGCTAGATCAAAGCGTTTCCCTTCTTTTTTCATGCGCTCTTCCGTACTTTTGTGAATCCGATACACGATGATGCCCTTGTCCTTGCATTCATCGCATTCATACGTTTCTTCTGAGACGACCGGTGCCGAAGATTGGCGTGACTTTAGATTTGCCTTCATTCTTTGAAACACTTCGTCCAGCGTTGCCTTTGGCATCTTGCTTGCCTCCTTTGTTGATAGGGTTGTACAACACCGCAGACACCCAACCTATTGATTTTTTGTTCTTCTCAACAGCTTCTTTCATGACTTCAATCACTTTTTCTTCTCCGTGGTCATCAATGAATTGACCAATTTTTTGGGCATTAATTGGGCTTAATGTGCCCCCAAAATGACTTTCAAAAAAAACGAATGGGTTCATAGGTTGCTCGTCCTCCTGTCGTGATGGTTTTTCTTCTTTTGGCTTTTCAGGTTCTTCATCAGGTACAGGGGCAATGCTTGCTTTAGTCTCAAGACTTACGATGCGATAACTGCCCGCCCCAGTGCCTCTAGGCTTGTACTCGATACGGCCATGTTCTATCAAGATTTTCCGGTGTTCAATCATAGTCTTTTCGCTAACTCCTAACCGAGAATAAAGCCGACTGTTTGGCACCGTGAACCATTCTTTCCATGTGCAACCGTTGTTTATGTCCATCAGATGAAACCACAGTGCTTGAGTGGTAGGTTTTAATTCTGTTGTTTCGAGAAACCTCATGAAGCCGTTTATTTCTTTTAGGTAGTTCATCTATTCACGCCCTTTCAACTTACATAGGGCATACATACCGCTAATTTTGATATAAGTAAGCCCAGTTTCGTTTCTCTTAATGAAGTCTTTTACATATGACCTAAACAAACTGGCTTGATCTTTGCTTGATTCTGATAAAGACAAGTAAGCATAAGGAATAGGGACCTTTATCAAAAAATCCTTTTCCATCAACTGATCAGCTCCGAAAAATGAATGATCCTGTTTAGTTGATTTGTGGAACGGCAATACTTACATTTTTCGCACCGGTTTGGCGGCTCACCGCCATGTTTCACTTGAATGATTCGCTCCATATGCTTCTCAATATCTTCAAGCTCGACTTCCATTCTGGAATTGTCTATGTTGATAACAGCTTTGTCTGGTGGATCTTCTTTTGAAATGGCAACGATAAGAGGCTCAAGCCACTCATCCCTTTTAGACATTTGCCTTTCTAACTCTGCATAAATTGCCATTTGTCCTATATATCCGTAAGCCTCTACAAATGAACAATAGCCTAGCTCTTGATCCCAAACTTTTTCACGAAGGGAACGTGTTGTTTTAAGATCAGCAAAGCGTCCACCTGCTGGATTGTACACATCAAGCTTTCCTTTCCAAGGCACTCCGAACAGTTCACCTGTGATTATCACTTCTTTATCTCCTTGAAGAACAAACATACACAGATCATCATTTTGAATTGATTCAATCATGAGATCAGCCAATTGATATTGCTTGTACAACTGGCCCTTTTGAGTGAACAATGATGGTGTATTCATCTTGAAGGAATCGAATGCCTTTTCACCTTCTAACCACGCATGAACATATTGGCCGAAGAGAAGAGCCTCAGAAGACGGCGGCTTCCATTCTCCGTTAATCTTTGCAATAGTAGCCGCCTCACACTCTAAGAAACTTTTATATTGAGAATTAGACATGTAGACTTTATCTATCTCGTTAGAGTAATAGTTATCTTGATTGATCACCGGAATCCCCATTTACAGGATCACCCGCCTTTTTATTGCTTTCTTTTTGTTCTTTCTGTTTTTGGAAATCTTCTTCTGCTTTTGACTTGGTTGCGCTGCTGACTTTGACATTGAAGTAATCTTCCTTCTTTGCCATACCATCACGTAAGGAAGTGTAAATCCTTCCGATTTTCAAAAAGTCTTGTTCAGTGAAAGCATCAACATTACTGCCGACATATTCCTCAATCATTTCTTTAGTGACACCAAACTCTTTTTTAAATAAAGAGAAGGCATTTCTGAGTCGGTCTTCTAAAGGCTCTTTGTGACCATTAATCAACGTTTTTTGGCACATATCGACTGCTGCATCAACAATGTCTCCCGGTATTACTCCAAGAATGCAGGCACGAACACGGCGGGCACCCTGATTAGCCACAAGCTCATAAATATCTCTTGGATCATTAAGCTTATTTATTGTTCCCTTTGCCTTCCGCTCGTGCTTGACTGTGAAAATTTTTGTTTGACGAGTATTCGTTTCAAGATCCCACGCATACGCCATCACTGACGATTCACCGGCTTTTTGTTCGAGTTCCATGATTCCGTAATCAATGTTCCCCCAGTTTTGCGCTAATGCCTCAGCAAGACGAATGGAAGGGCCTGAAACTTTCGATCCGCCTCTCGGGTATTCGTAAACGGCACTCTCAGCTAACAGCTTTCTTTCACATGCTTTCTTAATTCGCTCAAATGCAGCATAGACGTCTCTTGGAAATTTTTTTGCTATCACCATCGCCGCCTGTACCTCTTGCGCCTGCCTGCTCACCATTGCTTCTGTTGTGACGGAAGGTGCTGTATTTGCTTGAGGCATATAATTCGAGTAATCAATATTGGTTAAACCATTCATTACATTTCCACCTTTCTGCGATATGCCGCCTGCCCCAATTGGATGTATTTTTGTTTTGCTTGAGCATTTGGGAAATTAAACATCGGCTTCCCTTTTTTGTAGTCGATCCAACCGCCTGTTTTCTCTAAACGCTCCTGCGCTTCTCTTCTGTGGTCAAAGCTGATTTGAAATTTACTCATCTGAATCACCTTCTTCAGATAGTTTGTTTTTATTTCTATCAAGGTAGGCAAAACCATCACTTGTCAGAACGGCTCCGAAATAAGGAAGTTGGTCTGCCCCTGTTAAGCCAGCAATGCTCGGATCATATTGCTCCAGTTCGTCAAGCGGTACCAATTTAACAAATGATGGATCAAACGCTTGAACCTCTCTTAATAAGTGAGCTTCCATGAAACCCCAAATTATTGCGCCTTCTCCAATGTCTTTCATTACTTGCAGATGATTTTTTGATAATTCCATCATGTATACCTCCATTGATTTTCATGTGATTATTTGGTATACTGTCGGTACCTAATCGAAGCAGTACACCTTTTCAAAACTCGCTATGCCAAGCGGGTTTTTTTATTTGTCTTCATCTTCTTCATCTTCATATCCATTGCGCTCCGCTTCGTCCTTCCAGTAGTCTTTCGGATAACCAAAGCTATTAATCTGTGTTACCATCGGATGCTCAATATTCAATGGTTTCAGTCCTTTCAGTACGTGTGACAACTTCAAGCCGTGCACCGTGTTTTTTCTGTATTTCCTCAGCCGTTCTGATTAAGCGCCCCTTGTTATTCATCCGTACAAGATCCTCGCTAATGTTTCTAATACTGCCAGCCATACTTGCCACTTCTTCGTAATTGCCGTCACGTAATTCTTGATGAGCAAGATATAAAAGCTCTTTCACACAATCAATTTTCGTCTTTGCTCTCGAAACGTCATCACTTAAAAACTGTTTTTCAATCATGCTCATGCTAGTACAGCCTCCCTATCCTGTCTTTTGTGCATTGCCACCTCTGCGACAATGGCTTTTTTCGACCATTTTTCTGTTAGGTCTTGAATCTTTAAGTCAAATTCACGCGCCATAGAGTACATGAGTGTTTTATTTGCCTGTGTTAGATCATAAATCTGTTTTATCGCCTGCATTGGAAGCTCGCCATGCTTGCCCGGGCGGGTATTGTTTAACCACTCTGCAAGCTCACCGATAGCCTTTTGTGCGTCTTTCATTTCCTGCACCAAGTTGATCAGGGCCTTATGAGCGCAATTATTCAAGGCGGGATCAATCGGTGCTGCAGCAAGCGGATGCATTTTAAAGATGTAGTGTACGAGATCGATATGTTCATAGGCTCCACATGCTTTGAACCAGTTGATACACAATTCAGGTGTAGGTCTGACATAACCATTTTCAATGTCTGATACATTTCTCTGATCACGCCCCCCAATTAATTTGCCTAGCTGATACTGTGAATATCCAGCTTCCTTCCTTACTTTTCTAAGAATTTCAGGTAAATTCCGCTGATTATACGGGCTGTTCTGCATTTGTTCCCATCCTTCTTTATTCGATTTTTATTGGTAAAATATTAATGAAGGGACAGGCTCAACTGGCCTGCTGCTTTTTCAAACGGTTGATGATGTAAGCTTGTCCCTTTGGCGTGATCTTCATTGTGAGCCATGCTTTCGATGAACCATTTACTTCTCGGACACCTTGAGCAATTTCGAAGTAACCACGGTTTACATACTCTTGATAAGGCTCGTTCTTTTGGCTGAAAATCATTTTCCAATCTCGCAGTTTTTGAAACAGCTTTCTTTCGCCTATGACGATGCCTTGCTTTGATGCCAGCTTTGCAACCTCACGAACTAATAGCGACTTTTCTGAGGCCATACAGCTTTCAGCGAAGTTAACGAGCGGTTCTTGAATTTGCAGTGTTCGTTGTAACTGTTGCTTCTCTTCTTGTTCGGCGATCCAACGCTTTGCACGGCTGACAGGATCTTCAATCATGTAAGAAGGAGCATTCATTTCTTGGATGTAGTTTTTCATTTTCTTAAATTCATTGATGAATCTTATTTTCATTTTCATAGCTGCTGGCGTTGTATATGACATAGCAACCAAAGCAAAAGCATCTTCTGTTAAGTTGTATTTGCGGTATTTTCGCTTTCGTTCATTCTCATAAGTTGACTCCTCAAAATTGAGGAGTGAAAAATCTGTTTCACCAGCTTGTTTCAACTTCTCGATTTGGACCTCAATGTCTCGTAAAACAAAGTCATGTCTTTTATCAAAAACTTTTGAGATCGTGAGGCTGTCTGTAACAACTTGATTTCCTTCAACGAAAACGAGTTCGCTCATGCTGTAACTCCTTTCTTGAAATACTTGGTGTTGTCCTCAACCCATCTTGTGTTGTTCTCAATCCATTTAAATAACATGGCGGTCGGGATTTTTTTCCCGAACTCATGATTCACAGGGAAATCAGGTCTAGCCATTAATTCAGCCATTTTAGTTGGACCGCATCGTAAAACCTTCATTGCTTCTTCTCTTGTGAGAATTTTTGGAAGCTCGTTAAGCGATGATAGTCTTTCAGTCAGAATTTCTGTTGCACGATCGGCAATCTTGTTGGCAACAGCATCAATGAATTTTTCGTCATACTGCATCGTGAACATTGTCTTCACCTCCTATGCGGTGTGTTGTTCGTCACCGCTACGCGTTATGTGTAATGACTCTTCAAAAAAAAGAGTCCAATCAAACTCAAGAACTTTAGAAATAGACTTTGCTGTTTTTACTCCAGCATTTCTTTCACCTTGTTCAATAGATGCATAGGTTGTTCTAGCAATTCCTGCTTCCAATGCAACATCTTCTTGAGTCATTTGTTTATCAGTTCTTTTTTTCCTTAACCACTCTCTAGGCTGGACATTCATTTCAACACCTCCATGACACTTAATGAGTCGTTAAATAAACTATACTACGCATTTCGAGTATTGTAAACCCCTTTTTTAAATATATTACTCTTTTTGTGTCATATGTTTAATTACGCAAATTGTGTAGTTATAATATAGGTATCTCAACAATCGTGAGGCGATTATCAATGGATTTTAAAACCCGTTTAAAAGAACTCCGCAAATCAAAGAAGCTTTATCAAGAAGATGTAGCTTCTAAATTGGGTATAGCACGAACAACATATGCCTCTTATGAACAAGGGAGCAGAGAACCAGATCATGAAATGCTAGTTAAAATAGCTGATTTTTTTAATGTTTCTATTGATTACTTATTGAGAGGCGAAGAACACTATAAAGAATTAGCAAGTGAAATAAATAAAAGACCTGACACTCGTTATGCTGCCATTGACGGACATGACTTTGAAGATGAAGAAAAAGATGAAATTCTAGTGAATGCTTTAAAACAGATTGACGGTCTTGAAAAGATCATCAAAGAACACCTTGAAAAAAAAAGCAATGAACGCAACAAATAATTCAAAAATGCTTACATGGAATATTTATTATTAATGTTTAGTTTAGTTTAATTAATGCTGAAGGTTCTGCTGTAAAAATTACAGTAATACCTTCAATTGAACGACCATTCAACTGTAAAAATTACAGTAAAGTCTACAATCTTTTTTTCTCAACTGAAGGTTGTGCTGTAATTTTTACAGGATAAATCTTGCGTAAGGATGTAAAAATTTTCGATATTTGTTTAAAATTGAATGAGTATATACCGATCTGTAAATAGAGACAAAGATCGTTTATATAAAAATTATGTTAAAAGGGGAATTTGTTTTGAAAAAATTACTTGTATTGTTTTTAGCATTAGGTTTAACATTTGCACTTGCAGCATGCGGATCAGAAGACACTTCGTCTACTAATAACAGCGAATCATCTAAAGAAACGAAAAAAGAAGACAAAAAGAAAAACAAAGAAGCTAAAATGAACACCAATGTTAAAGTTGGTGATATGGTCTACAACATTAAATCAAAATCAACTTCTGAAAAAGTGGGTCCTTCAATTGCTCCAGAAACAGCGAATGGAAAATACCTAATCATTGAAGCTGATTTAAAAAATACAGGAAATGAAAAAATCATGGTCGATGCTTCGTTCTTCAAGTTGAAACGCGGGGAAAAGACATATGAAGCTGATTCAACTGCAAGCATATCTGCTAATCAAAAAGAAGATGGATCTATTGATAACAGTTTTTTAATGCAAGATTTAAACCCAGATGTTGAAATGAAAGGGAAAGTTGTTTTTGATGTCCCAGCAAAAGTAGCTGAAGCAAATGACTTAAAGTTAGAAGTACAGACTGGCGTTTTTGGAACTCAGACCGGTACAATTAAATTATCTAAGTAAGCCTTCGGGCTTCTTTTTTAAAACAAAAACAAGAACGTACATTCTCTATATTGATTTTATACTGAAATTAAAATATCATAAAAGATAAACAAATTATGGTTTTTTAGAAGAATTTATTCAGAACAGGAGAATGAAAAATGTTTGGTTTCTTCTTGCAGTTTTTCTTTTTGATCATTGGTGCGGTCTTCTGGATTTATCATCAATATCTCTACAGACCAGACATAAGAGAAAGTATTGTTCTTCTAATAATCATCATAAGTTTTACAGCAATCTTCTTTTTTAAAGACATAGATTTAAAAAAAGCTGAATAAGCCCTTTAACTCTGGGCTATTTTTTAGAACAAAAAACAGAACACACGTTCTTTTTATGATTGGAAAATAAGTCGTCAGCCTCAATAAATGTTTTTCAAACCATACTTTTATCCAGTATTAATGCAGTAAATTTGGAGGGGATGCTTCACATGATAAACACATATACTCAAAGCCATTTAGAAGACTGGATCGAAAGGTTTTTAAGAGGTAAACAGATTACTTCTCCATCAGACTTAGAACTAATAGAACTATGCCGAAAAATGAATATTTTCATCGTGCAACATGAAAAACGAACCTGTATGACTGAGATATGCGGTGTCTATGTTGTAAGCATTGATAGTAGATCAGACTCGTTTCAACAAAGATGTGAACTGGCACATGAACTATGGCACATTTTAATTGAAGGCGGCAACAATGCCGAAATGCCGATTCAATGGAAGCAATACCAAGAGTACAAGGCGAATTATTTTTCATATCACTTCTGCATTCCAACATTCATGCTGAAAAATTTAAGCCTCCCCGCTGATCAAAACAAAGCAGCGCTACTTGTCGCCGATATTTTCAAAGTTACTTGTGAATTTGCTAAGCATAGACTTAAAATTTACTTTAACAAACTGTCTAGGAGGTAAAACGATGCATTTCAAAGAGTTAGTCAAGGGGAAAAAATGGCTCGCTGTTGGGGATGGCCCACCTGATCCCGTCACCGGTAAACGTAAACAAATACCCAGACGAGGGAAAACAAAAAAAGAAGCAGAACAAAGAGTTCTGAAAGCCATAGCAGCATTAGAAGAAGACGGAATTGATGAATCTGTTGTAAAAAAGATGACTTTTGATAAACTTGCGAACGAGTGGTTAGAAGATTACATGAGAGTATCTGGAAATAAAGATAATACATTTAGAATCCGAAAAACTGAAATTAAAATTCTTAATAGGAAATTTGCTAAATTAAATATTGCTAAATTGACAACTAGGCTATATCAAAAAGGGTTAAATGAATTATCTGAGGAGCTTTCTTTAAATACACTTAAAGGAGTACATGCCGCAGCTGGTATGATATTTGATTATGCTGTAAGAGTACAGTTCTTGAAAGATAACCCCGTAAAAAGAGCCGCCATACAAAAGCAGCGGTTGACAGTGGAAGCTATTGAAAATAACAGCATTGATGAAAAATACCTTGAAAATGCAGAACTAGAGGATTTTTTAGGAGCTGTAAAAAAGTATGGACTAGAATTGGATGTCGAACGATTTTTTTTAATGGCATTCACTGGCATGAGGTCCGGCGAATTATGTGCTTTAAAAGTCAATGATGTATTGTTTGAGACCAAGGAAATTAGAATCACGAAAACAATTTATTCAGATAATGGGAATAGAAAGAATTACATTCTTACTCCCCCAAAAACATCAGGATCAGTACGCACTATCCCTTTAGACGACAAGATACTTGATCTATTAAAAGCCTTAATAAAGAGAAAAAACAAAAAAAGATTAGAATCACCTATAGATTCTTCTATGTATAATGATGATAATTTTCTTTTTTGTGATGACAATGGATACCCCTATTTACCGCAGACCATTGGCACCAGAATGAATCGAATACTAATAATGACAAACATCACAAAAAAGGCTAGTCCTCATATATTTAGACATACACACATTAGTATGCTTACAGAAGCCGGTGTTGATATTCCAACAATAATGGAGAGAGTTGGACATAGTGATATGAAAACTACAATGCAAGTATACACGCACGTAACCAAAAAAATGAAAGAGAACTCCGTCAATAAAGTAAGCACCACTTTCGGCAAACTTCTTGATCTAGGGATATCTTAATAAGAAATGTTATTTTTCTGTGATTTTTTTGCGCTCTTAAAGCCATAAACCCCTATAAAATTAAGCATTATAAGCATTTATCGAAAACATTTGATCATCTATTTTATGATAAAACATGAATAAAAGAAATAAAAACGCATTTTTTGCAGAGAAAACTTGCAGAAACATATATTTGAATTGTCTTCATATATTGGTTGTACGAGCTCTATTTGGGACATGAGGTGAAATGGATGGAAACAGAGTGGATCGTATCCTTACTGATGATTATTGGCATAGACCTGATTTTAGGCGGAGATAATGCGCTCATCATTGCAATGGCCAGTCGAAATTTATCACATGATAAACGCAATAAAGCCATTTGGATCGGCACACTTTTAGCCGTGCTGATGAGAATTACAATGACTGGTGCCGCCGTTTATTTATTGACTATCCCTTATTTGCAGTTTATTGGCGGTCTTTTTCTCCTTTATATAGGATACAATCTGTTAATTGAACAAAAGAAGGAATCGATTCGGATTAAGAGCAGCGGCTCCCTTTGGCGTGCGGTGCAAACCATTGTGATTGCCGACCTCTTTATGTCACTTGATAATGTCATCGCAGTTGCAGGTGCGGCAAAAGGCAACATGCTTCTGACCGCTTTTGGTCTCATGATTTCTGTACCGATTATTATTTGGGGAAGCAAGCTGATTCATGCAGCTTTGACCAAATTTCCGTTTCTTTTATACGGAGGAAGTGCGCTTTTGGCCTTTACTGGCGGAGAAATGATTGTGCGTGATGTGAAATTGACTGAATTTATGTCACAGCATGCCACGCTTGAATTGTTGCTTCCGTTCTTAACCGTCATAGTGGTCATATTAGCCAGTCTCTTTTACGAACAAACGGCTGAAACCAAATAAAAAAAGCTGCCAAATGATCGGCAGCTTTTCGTGTTTATATTAGTTAGCAAGTCGCTGAGCTTCTCTAAGTTGGAATGTACGAACGGTTCTTGGCAAGAAACGTCTAATTTCATCTTCATTGTACCCAACTTGTAATCTTTTTTCATCCAAGATAATTGGACGACGTAAAAGACCTGGATGCTCATTGATTAGTTTATACAATTGTTGAAGCGGCATTGTCTCAACATTGACATTTAGTTTTTGGAATACTTTTGAACGTGTTGAGATAATTTCGTCTGTACCGTCTTCTGTCATTCGAAGAATTTCTTTGATTTCATCGATTGAAAGAGGCTCAGAAAAAATATTTCTCTCTTGATACGGGATATTGTGCTCTTCTAACCACGCTCTTGCTTTTCTACATGATGTACAGCTTGGTGATGTGTATAATGTTACCATAAATCTTCACTCCTCAATTTGTAGAATGAATATTGATCTGTATTCTTAAATTAAAATTGTTCTAAATAAGTAATCTTTATAGTGATTATACTATAAAAAAGTAAGTGTGAACAGATTTTCTTGCAATTTTTGTGACAAAAACTAGACAATTTCATTCATTTTGTGGTGCTGCTTGATGTCAGAACATTCTCATTTAGTCGAGATGATCGAAAATATTTTTTTGCTTTCTATTTTCAATGATCTTCAATACATCATCAACATCCTCATACGATTGTCCATACCATTCTTCATCTTTATACGTATGGATTCGTTCATAGGTCTTCCTCATAGCTTCCATGATCTCTTCCTCATGGTTTGTAAGAGGCGACCAATAAAGAATTTCCATGCGGTTCACTTCATTTGTTGCAAGTGACCTGCGTTTATAACCGATTGATTCTGCATGCTTGAAGTGCTCTCTTTGGTAAAACTTTAGGCGTTTTGCAGTATCTGCATCATCTTCATCTACAGGCTCGACTTCAAGCAAGATCGGTTTCTTTTTTTCCTTCAGTTTATGGATCAGCTTTGATCCGAGGCCTTCACCTCTTGCATCTTTGGAAACAAATAAATAATCAATAAAGATGAAAGAATCAAATTCGGCGTACATCATCACATGATGAGGTCCTTCCTCCTTATGATAAATATCACTTCTTTCCTTTAATAAAGCTTCCATATGCTCTTTTGACTTCATTTCTTCTATCGGGAAGTATTCACTGAGCTTTTCATACCAATTCATGGATCTGCTCCTTATGCTATAGTTAAGAACCACTTCCTTAGATATTCCCGATTTCCTGCTATTTAAACGCCTGTACTAGTAAGACGCAGCAAAGTCTTCAGTAGTTTCACTTTTTTTCAATTAACGTAAAAAAAGTTTTATAACGAACGATTCATGACGAGTTGTATACAGACAAACAAGATCAGTGTCATCGTGATTTGAAACATGATGAAATAAAGATATTTTACGCGCCGTGCTTCTTGCTTCTGCCCCCTTGTCTTTCGGTTAAGCATATATTCCACTGAAAAAGACACAATCCCAATGAGCGCCATAAACAAGAGCATCCACTTGCCTCCGTTTGGCTTCCTGAAAAAAGACGTTGAAAATAGTATGAATACAATGAGAACATGAAGCATTGAATAACGATAGGTTTTCCAATTGGACATTTGATTTCCTCCGGTTCTGCTTGTACTTAACTAAAAATTACCATCACCTTGTTTTTTTGTAAAATAAAAAAAGAAGCACTGCATTAGCAGTGCTTCTCTCTTCTTATGATTGTTTCGCCTGAAGCTCTTTGAATTCTTCCTCTGTGCAGCTCACAAAGTGACCTGGCTTTACTTCACGGAACTCGGTGTTTGTTCCTTTGTGAACAGATGGATCATACTTGATTCGTTTACGGTTACGCTCATAATCAGGATCTGGAAGCGGAATCGCAGACAATAATGATTTTGTGTATGGGTGAAGCGGGTTTTCGTATAATTCATTCGCTGGTGCCAGCTCAACCAATTTTCCGAAATACATCACGCCGATACGATCGCTGATGTATTTTACCATGGACAGGTCATGGGCAATGAATAAGTACGTTAAACCTTTTTCCTCTTGAAGCTCTTTCAATAAGTTGACGACCTGCGCTTGGATCGACACGTCTAATGCAGAGATTGGTTCATCGGCGATGATGAAATCAGGCTCTACTGCTAATGCACGTGCAATTCCGATACGCTGTCTTTGACCGCCTGAGAATTCATGTGGGTATCTGTTCGCATGCTCTTTGTTCAATCCAACAGTTTCAAGTAATTGATACACACGCTCTTTACGCGCCTGTTTTGTTTTCGCAAGACCATGAATGTCGATGCCCTCTGCAATGATATCAAGCACTGTCATTCTAGGATTGAGTGAAGCATATGGATCTTGGAAGATCATCTGCATTTGACGGTTGAATTCAAGCATTTTTTGTCTTGATTTCTTCCCGTGTACATTTTCCCCTTTATAAAGAACTTCACCATCTGTCGCATCATAAAGTCTAATGATTGAACGACCCGTAGTGGATTTACCACAACCAGACTCACCTACAAGACCAAGCGTTTCACCTTTGTAAATATCAAATGAAACCCCATCAACTGCTTTCACAGTTCCTCTTGCTGTATGGAAATGCTGCTTCAAATTTTTGATTTCTAACAGTTTTTCTGCCATGCTATTCACCCTCTTTTACTAATACAGGTTTTTCGTAGCTACCTTCTAGTTCACGCATTCTCGCCTTTACAGAAGCAGGCGGTTCAACTTTAGGTGCATTCGGATGAAGTAGCCATGATTTCACATAATGCGTATCTGATACTTTGAACATTGGCGGTTCTTGTTCGAAGTCAATTTTCATTGCATAATCGCTGCGGAGTGCAAATGCATCTCCTTTCGGCGGGTTTGTCAGATCTGGTGGTGTTCCTGGAATGGCAGTCAGCTTTCCTTCTTCTCCACCATCAGTGTCAAGACTCGGCATTGATGCTAAAAGTCCCCATGTATACGGATGCTTTGGATTGTAGAAAATTTCATCAACAGTCCCTGTCTCCACAATCTGTCCTGCATACATAACAGCTACACGATCAGCGACGTTGGCCACAACACCTAGATCATGCGTAATAAAGATAATCGAAGTGTCAACCTTTTTCTGAATTTCTTTCATTAATTCTAAAATTTGTGCTTGAATTGTTACATCAAGTGCAGTCGTCGGCTCATCAGCAATCAACAGCTTTGGATCTGCTGCAAGCGCCATGGCGATGACAACCCTTTGTCTCATCCCGCCACTAAATTCGTGCGGATATTGTTTGATTCTTTTTTCAGGCATTGGAATTCCTACAAGCTCCAATAGTTCAATGGCTCTTTTTTCAGCCGCTTCTTTTGAAATTTGTTCATGCTTGAACAGCACTTCTGTAATTTGCTTCCCGACTTTCATCGTTGGATTCAAAGACGTCATCGGATCTTGGAAGATCATTGAGATGTCTTTTCCTCGAATGGTTTGCATTTGTTTCTCGGTTTTCTTGACAATATCTTGGCCATCAAACAGGATCTGTCCGCGCTTGAAATAACCCGGCGGCATCGGAATTAGTCTCATGATCGCTTGTGATGTCACACTTTTACCAGAGCCAGATTCACCTACAATAGCAAGTGTCTCGCCTTTATTTAAGTGGAAGTTCACACCACGAATGGCTTGAACTTCTCCACCATATGTTTTAAATGAGATTGCAAGGTCTTTCACCTCTAGAATACGTTCACGTTCCATCCTAATCACTCCTTATTTACGCAACTTCGGATCTAAAGCGTCTCTTAGTCCGTCTCCAACCACGTTAAAACCAAACATTGTAATACAGATAAATGCGGCTGGGAACCATAATCTCCAAGGGTAGTACGTCATGGCTGGAATTCCGTCAGACGCCATTGTTCCCCAGCTCGCTAATGGAGCCGGTACACCAAGCCCTAGATAGCTTAGGAACGCCTCTGTGAAAATAGCAGAAGGAATCGTTAATGTCATTGTCACAAGAATCGGTCCCATTGAGTTTGGAATTAAGTGTTTAAATAAAAGTCTAGATGTTTTCGCACCTAATGTTTGTGCTGCAAGAACGTATTCTTGACTCTTTAATTGTAAAACCTGTCCCCGAACAATACGTGCCATGTTAATCCAGCCTACGACTGTCATGGCAAGGATAATCGTTAATAATCCTTTAGGAAGAACAACCATCATTAAGATGACCATTAATAGTGTTGGAATTGCCCATAAAACGTCTGCAATACGCATCATCACTTCATCTGTACGGCCGCCTTTGAATGCAGCAATACTTCCCCAGATAATACCGATGATTACGTCAAGGAGCGCTGCAGCAAGACCGATGAAGATCGAAATTCTTGCCCCGACCCATGTACGGACAAACATGTCACGTCCTAAGTCATCTGTACCAAACCAGTGCTCTTTTGAAGGCGGCTGGTCAGCATTCAGCAAATCAGTCGTGGAGTAATCATATTTAGAAAAAATCGGAACAAAGATGGCCAGCATCACAATAATAAAAATGATTGTGAGTCCAACCATTGCTAGTTTATTGGCACGGAAGCGAAGCATGGCATCCTTCCATAAAGATAGACTAGGTTTAGAAATTTTTTCAGATTCTGCTGCGTCAGCTGTCGCAGGCACAAATAAATCTTTTCTCATCTCTTCCATGTGTTAGACCCCTTTCTTCGCCTTCGTCAGTTTAATTCTAGGATCGATAATACCGTATAGAACGTCAACGATTAGAATACTGACTAATAGAATAATACTGTAGAAGACTGTAACACCCATGATGACGGTGTAATCACGGTTTGTAATGCTTGTGACAAAGTGAGAGCCTAATCCAGGAATACCAAATATCTTCTCAACGACAAAACTACCTGTTAAAACTGAAGCAGCCATTGGTCCCATGTATGTGATAACAGGCAACAATGCGTTTCGGATGGCGTGTTTGATCGTCACAGCTGATTTTGTTAATCCTTTCGCTCTAGCCGTTCTAATGTAGTCACTATTTAGTACTTCAAGCATACTTGACCGTGCAAGTCTAGCGATAAATGCCATTGGCATGAAGGAAAGTGCAATAGAAGGTAGTACGGTGCTGGCCCAAGACTCCCATCCTGCAACTGGGAAGATCGCTATAATGCTTGCCTCAGATGCAAATACATATTGTAGTAGCGCCGCTAAAATGAAACTTGGAACTGAGATTCCAAAGATCGTTAAAATGGCAATCGTATAGTCTTGCCACTTGTTATGATAGAGCGCTGCAAGGACCCCAAACAATACACCAAATGCTAATGCGAGGAGAATTGCCTCAATTCCGAGGGTAAAGGAAACGGGGAATCCAGAACTGATTAAGTCATTTACGGTTTGTCCTTTATATTTAAATGAGGGACCAAAATCTAATTTTGCAACTGAACCTAAGTAGCTTACATATTGAACAAATAAAGGCTTGTCCAATCCGTAGTGCTCGTTTAGGTTTGCTTCAATTTCAGCAGGAAGTTTCTTCTCACCAGAGAATGGACCACCAGGTGCTGCCTGCATGAGAAAGAAAGTTGCAGTTACAATAACAAACAGTGTGATTAAAATATATATTAATCGCTTACCGATATATTTAAGCAACGGAATTGCACCTCCATGATTTTACAACAATTTCTCTAATCAGCAAGAAAGGTATATGGAGAGACATCCTCCATATACCTTAAGATCCTTGCCGTAGATCTCTTACACTATGACTCTTACTTTTCGAAATGTGCCCATTTGTATTGAACATCACCTAGTCCAGATACAACTACACCTTTTAGTTTAGGATCTTGTACCCAAAGCTGAGTGTAGAAGTAAATTGGTGCTACAGGCATATCGTTGATGATGATTTCTTCTGCTTTTTTCAGCATTTCTTCACGCTTTGTTTTATCTGTTTCTTTAGCAGAATCATTCAACAATTGTTTGTACTCTTTGCTTTCCCATCCAGTGTCGTTGTTTCCACCGTCTTTATCTTTGTAAAGCTCAAGGAAGTTCACTGGATCGTTGAAGTCACCTAACCAGCCCATACGTCCGATTTGGTAGTCTCCGCTGTGGATTTTGTCGATGTATACGTTCCACTCAGAGTTATCAAGTTCAACTTTCACACCTAAATCTTTTTTCCACATTTCTTGAATTGCTTGTGCAATCTTTTGGTGGCCTTCATCAGTGTTGTAAGAAAGTTTCAATGTTGGAAGATCAGAAACAGACTTATAACCTAATTCTTTCACACCTTTTTCAAGAAGCTCTTTAGCAGTTGCTACATCGTGATCTTTGAAGTAGCCAGTTTTGTTATCAGTGAATCCTTCCATTGTTGGAGGAACGATTGCCATTGCTGGCACTTGCTCACCTTGCGTAATTTTGTCAACGATCGCTTGACGGTTGATTGAGTATGTCAGGGCCTTACGGATATTTGCATTGTTTAAAGGTTTTACTTTTGTGTTGAATTTGTAGTTATAGATACCAGCGATCGTTTGGATTTTCAGACCGCCTTCTTTTTTCAATGTTTTTAAAGACTCAGTTGGAAGGCTTCCAGTTGGAGAACCAGCCCAGTCAAGCTCGCCTTTTTTGAACATGCTAAGTTCAGTGTTTGTATCTTTGATCATAGACATGTTGATTTTTTTCAATTTCACAGTATCTTTATCCCAGTATTCATTGTTCTTTTCAAGCGTGATAGAACCGCCATGTTTCCATTTAGAAAGAACGAATGGTCCGTTAGATACGTAGTTTTCACCAGCATTTGTGTACCAGTTTTTATTCTTTTCAGCCACTTTTTTGTTGATTGGCATATACGTATAGAATGCAGTTAGTTCAGTAAAGAACGGTGTTGGGTTCTCTAGCTCAACTACAAGCGTTTTGTCGTCTTTAGCTTTAATGCCAACATCAGCAACTTTCGCTTTCCCTTTGTTCGCTGCTTCAGCACCTTTAATATAGTAAAGCTGGTAAGCATATTGAGATTCATTTTTAGGATCTAATGCCCATTTCCAAGCATATTCGAAATCTTTAGCTGTAACAGGGTCACCATTAGACCATTTTGCATCACGAAGTGTGAATGTGTATGTTTTACCATCAGCACTTGTTTTGATATCAGAAGCCATTGCATTTTCTGGCTTTCCTTCAGCGTTAATTCTTGTTAATCCTTCAAAAGTCTGACGGATGACACTACCTGAAGTTGAATCATTTGCCAATCCCGGATGTAGAGAAAAAGGCTCAGTGGAGATATTCACATTTAATGTTGTTTTAGCCTCTCCAGAACTGCTCGTGCTGTCGCCTGATTTGTTTCCGCTGAAACCACAAGCGCTTAATACAAGTGTGAAAATAAGCATTAAAGTAACAACAGACCAACGCTTTTTCAACTGTATTCCCCCTTATAATATGTTTTTAGTTCAAAGGTCTCGATAGAAGATGAGATTCAGATTTAAGAAATAGCGTAAAAAAGTCCCTGAATAGCTTACTTTCTATTTCTTTTGTTTTTTCTGAATTTTCACTATGTAAAGAGCCTAGCACAAACGTGTGAACAAATTCATTATAATGAATAGAATAATTTATTGCAATATCAATTTCATATATTTTTTAAAAACGTAAATGGGGATAAAGAGGGATTTTTATAAACTAAAGTCTCAATCACTTCAACAAATTAAAGCGTAAATTGATTAAAATAATTTAACAAATTGAGCAGGAATAATGTTTTATACATATAATTAATCATCCTTTTTTAAAAAATTCTGACAGATATTTGTTATTTTATCTAAAATTTTAAGTGTCAATAGGCATGATGAGAAGGTCACATAATGGCTTCGTGACTTTTTCATGGGCATCCTTTATAATAGATAGACATATTGTTGCGATGAAAAAGAAGAGTACATATATTCACCATTTACAGAGAGTCTGCGGCCGGTGTGAGCAGATAATGGCATGTATGGAATGGGCTTTGGAGCAGCTAACCGAACACTTCTAAAAAAGTGAGTAGGCTTAGACGGAGCAGTCTCCGTTATCAACGTCTTGAGTGATTTCTATGTGAAATAACAAGGGTGGTACCACGGTTCATTCGTCCCTTTTCTGTTGAAAAGTGATGGGTGGGCCTTTTTATATTGAAGAAAAGAGGTTTTAGTATGACAAAGAAGACAATTTTTTCAGGCATTCAGCCGAGCGGTTCTGTCACATTAGGGAACTATATTGGAGCAATGAAGCAATTTGTCGATTTGCAGCATGACTATAATGGCTATTTTTGTGTCGTAGATCAGCATGCGATTACAGTGAGTCAGGACCGATTAGCTCTCCGCCAAAATATTAGAAGCTTAGCAGCTCTTTATTTAGCTGTTGGACTTGATCCAGAGAAGGCGACATTGTTTATCCAATCAGAGGTACCTGCTCACGCCCAGGCAGGATGGATGCTGCAATGTGTTGCTTATATTGGGGAATTAGAAAGAATGACCCAATTCAAGGACAAATCCGCTGGTAAGGAAGCAGTTGTTTCAGGCCTATTAACGTATCCCCCATTAATGGCTGGCGATATCTTATTATATGGTACTGATTTAGTCCCTGTTGGAGAAGACCAAAAGCAGCATCTTGAATTGACTAGAACGCTTGCTGAACGCTTTAACCGAAAATACAATGACATCTTCACTGTGCCTGAAGTAAAAATTCCAAAAGAAGGCGCTCGGATTATGTCTTTAACAGATCCAACGAAAAAAATGAGCAAATCCGATCCAAACCAAAAATCCTTCATTACCCTATTAGATGAACCAAAGCAGCTTGAAAAGAAAATCAAAAGTGCTGTGACGGATTCAGAAGGCATCGTCAAGTATGACAAAGAGAACAAGCCTGGAATTGCCAACTTGCTGACGATTTATTCTGTATTAGGCAACATATCGATTGCAGAGCTGGAGCAAAAGTACGAAGGCAAAGGATATGGTGAGTTTAAAGGAGATCTTGCGAACGTTGTCGTAGATGCTTTAAAACCAATTCAAGATCGTTACTATGAACTCATTGAATCAGACGAGCTTGATCGTATTCTAGACGAAGGTGCTGAAAAAGCAAACCGCGCAGCAAACAAAATGCTGAAAAAAATGGAGAATGCGATGGGTCTTGGCAGAAAACGCAAATAAAAAAAGCTTGCAGCACTACTCGCTGCAAGCTTTTTCTAATTTACTTTTGATTCGTTTTCCATTTCCCAAAGTTTTTCGAAAAATGGCTGTCCTTTAATCATTTTTTCACAGAAGGCTAAATGATTCTCTGACCATCCATCAATCGTTTCATTGTAAAGCATGTTCCAAATCTCTTCGAATGACATTCGTTTGATTTGGTTGTACATGCGCGGGTTCCATTCCGTATACCAATACGCAATCTCCGCCCTGTTTTGGAGCCCCTTTAATTGATCGAGCGCCATAAACATCAACTGTTTCAGCTGTCTTTCTTTTCTCGTTAATCCGCTGATATGCTGCGGCGGCAGTGATAGAATGTGGTACTCCTTCGTCGATTCAAGACTGTCCTTAGAGAATTCATATTCTTCTGCTTTCACATCTTTCACCATTTCATAGACCAATTGCTCCTGCCTTGGGATCAAGCGGCTTTTTCTCACAGGAATGGAATACCCAATCGTATCCACGGCAATGATTCGTATGCCGTCTGTGACTACAAAGCAATACTCTAATTTACGGCGCTCATGATTTTTTCGAATATATGATTTCTCAAAAACAGACTCTAGCAGCGTCTTTGGAAGCTCTGAAAGATCATTCTCTATGTAATCAAACAAAGGACTCTGGACCTTAAGTAAAGGCACTTGATCTAACAGCTCAACGCTGTCCTCCTTTCGCCACTCATGAAAATGACACACATTGTAGCCATTTTCTTCCCCTTCAAACCAATTCACCCATACGTCATGAAGAAATAACATAACCAATCCCTCACTTTATAAAAACTGTTGTCCACAGTATGGGCAAGGGATAGAGAAATTATTCCAACTTTATCAAAACTTCAAGCTGGATGAATGACGGCTTCGTGTCTTTATTTCATTCAGGAAACGGAGAGCGCACGCAGAGCCCCTTTAAACCTTACTTCAGCTTTTTAGGATCAAGCGCATCTCTCAGCCCATCTCCTAAAAAATTAAAGCATAAAACAGTCAGCAAAATGAGTAAGCCTGGGAAAAGCGGGTACCACCACGCTTGCACCATAATCGAGAAATTTTGTGCATCTTGCAGCATGTTGCCCCAGCTTGCCGTTGGTGGCTGAATACCAAAGCCAAGGTAGCTGAGCGTTGATTCAGCTAAAATGACAGAGCCTACTTTTAATGTAGCTGACACAATAATAGGACCGATACAGTTCGGTAAAATATGCGAAAAGATGATGACATGATTTTTCGTTCCAATGGTTCTTGCCGCGAGTACGAATTCTCTTGTTCGAAGTGATAAGAATTCACTGCGAATGAGCCTAGCGGTTGTTGTCCAGCCAGTCAAAGCAAAGATTAAAATCAATTTATCAATGCCCGGTTTGAAAATGGTGACGAGCGTGATCAATAGAAAAATATCTGGAATCGACAACACGACATCCACAAACCTCATTAACAAGGAATCAACAAACCCTTTGAAATACCCCGCGACCGCGCCAACGACAGTTCCAATAGTGATTGCACCAACCACCGAGACGAAACCGACCAATAAAGAAACGCGCGCGCCATATAGCACCCTTGAGAAGATATCGCGGCCAAACTTGTCTGTGCCCATAAAATGCTCAGCACTTGGCGGCTGGAGCCGCTTCAATAAATCTTGATGCTCTGGTGCATATGGAGCGATCACTGGAGCAAAAATGGCAGAAAAAATAATGACCAATAAGATCACGGAGCCGGCAACTGCCAATTTATTTTTGAAAAATTTCTCGCAAAATAAACGCAGCATTGTCTCTGGCTTTGGCGGAAGGCCCTCCTTTAATTTGATATCAACAGGAGGTGTTCCCATATTAGGCTGTGCCAATTGTCCTTCAGCTCCCTTCTAATATTCAATACGCGGATCAACGATCGCATATAAAATATCCGCTATTAAATTTCCCACCACGACAAGCACTGCGGAAATAACGGTCATCGCCATAATGACCGGATAATCTCTCGAAAAGGCAGAATCAATGAACAGCTTTCCAAGTCCAGGCCAGGTGAAGATTTGTTCCACCACGACTGCGCCGCCAATAAAGGATGGTATCATCAATCCGAAAATCGTTATGACAGGCATAAGACCGTTTCGTAAACCATGCTTAAAAATAACTTTGTTTTCTCTAAAGCCTTTCGCTCTTGCGGTGCGAATGTAATCCTGCCTCATGACATCAAGCATACTCGACCTTGTGTACCGGGTCAGCCCTGCCATATCAGCCGTTGCTAAAACAAAGGCAGGTAAAATAATGTGATGGAGCCGATCAAACACATTAAAATCAGCATTCAAGGTAGAGACTCCGCCAGTCGGAAACCACCCTAGGTTCACGGATAAAACCATAATGAGGATAAGACCAAACCAAAAGTTTGGAATAGCCAGTCCGATAAAAGATGTAACCGTAATCCCATAGTCAAGCTTTGTATACGGACGTTTTGCTGAAAGAACACCAAATGGGATGGCAATCAGCAGGGCAACTAATGTAGAAAAAATCATGAGGATGAGGGTATTTGGCAGCCGGGCAAAAATCAAATCAGCCACGGGCGTTCCCTTTTTGACAATGGATGTGCCAAAGTCACCTTGAAGCATATTGCCAAGCCATTTCATATATTGCACATATTCCGGATCATTCAAGCCGTACTTATCAATAAAGGCTTCCCGGTCTGCCGCACTAATGGTAGGGTCCATCATGAGTGACATCGGATCACCTGGTGCTGCTTTCATAATGGCAAAGGACAAAATGGTAATCCCTAATAAAATAGGAATAGAGAGCAATGTCCTTCTAATGATATATGTAACCATATGCACAACTCCTTTTTCATCGGATCGCCATTCTGTGAAAAAAAGGCTAAAATGAAGTTATTTTAGCCCTTTGTCTTCTTTTCAGCGTGATATAACCCCCCTTGAATTCTCGTGCTGATGCAGAGCGCGATTAGCACCACGCTAAGACCGGACACCAAATGCAAGGGATTGTTCTCACGGTGAAAGGGGAGAATCCTCCCCCTCTTCACTATCAGCCTACTGTTCAAGCCACCATTTTTCGATTTTGTAATACTCATCTTTCGGGTGGTAAGAATAGCCTTGAAGATTAGATGGCATAGCGCGATGTGAGTTAGCATAGTAAAGGAACGTATATGGCTGATCCTCTGCGATCAGTTTATAAATTTTTTCATATGCCTTTGAATAATCTTTTCGATCGCTTAATTTTTTAGCATCGACTAACAGCTTATCGACCTCTTTATTTTTATACCAGATGTTATTTAAGCCTTTTTCTGACTGGCTTGAGTGGAAGATGCTAAATTGATCAGGGAATGTCGCAAGGCTCCAGCCGAGCAGCAGTGCATCATAATCCCATTTAGGCGGTGTCGTCTGCTCAATGAGTGCACTGAATTCCACAATTTGCGGCTTCGCTTCCACACCAATTTCTTTGAGCTGCTGCTGGACAACGACAGCGATATCTTCACGAACTTTATTTCCTTGGTTGGTCTTTATGACAAAGGAGAATTTCTTGCCATCCTTATCAAGATAGCCGTCTCCATCTGTATCCTCCCAGCCCTCTTCTTTCAGCATCTTTTTCGCTTTTTCTTGATCAAATTCAAATACTGGAACACTTTCATCCTTTGGATAGTTCCAGGACAGCGGACTTTCTGGAATGTTAGCTACTTTGCCGTCTCCATCTAACACTTGGTCAACAATCGTTTGACGATCAATGGCATGTGTCAGCGCTTGGCGAACCTTTTTACTCTTAAAAAGTTCATTTTTCTGGTTCCAGCCAATGTATGAATAATTCAGGCCTAGGTCAGATTCAATTTTAATGTTGCTGACTTTTTCAGCTGTTTGCAGCTCTGCTCCTGGTACAGCAAAGAAATCAATATCGCCTGCTGACAGCTGAGCAATGGCTGCATTTTGGTCAGGAATCGTTTTAATCGTGACGGTATCAAGGTATGGGCGTCCATCCCAATAATCGTCAAAGGCTTCTAGTTTGACGTAGTCTCCTTCTTTCCACTCTGCAAATTTAAATGGACCAGAACCGATTGGTTTTTTTCGGTTAAATTCGTTTTCACCGAGATCCTTTATAGGCACATCACCTAAAATATGCTTAGGTAAAATGCCGTAGCTTCCTAATGTAACATTATAAAAATAAGGATCTTTTTTATTGAGCTTGAATTCGATCGAGTAGTCCCCTGTCTTTTTAACAGACTCTAATACTTCAAAGCCTGATCCGCGCTCCCCATTGTAGTCCTTATTGATTGGAATGCTGTATGTAAACACAACATCATCAGCAGTCAGTTCTTCACCATCATGAAACTTCACACCTTTTTTAATGGTGACATCAAACTGCTTGCCGTCATCCGATTCTTTAATATCCTCTGCCAGCGATAGCTGAGGGTTCAGCTTTCCGTCTGTTTGAAGTAAGAAGCTGTAGATTCTTTCTTCAATATCAGAGCTTGCCACATCTGTAGAATACAGAGAGTTAAATAATGTTGGCTCTGCAATTGAACCGATGACAAGATCTCCGCCTTGTACCGGTTTACCAGTGGATTTCTTTTCACTGTCTCCAGATGTTTTATTTCCACCAGAACAAGCAGCTAGGATTAATGTAAAAATCAGCAGTAAACTGACCAAAATGGACTTTCTATTTCTAACTTTCATAGACAATTCCCCCTATTCTTTTTTAAAAATCATGACAGAATCCTGTTTCATCCCCCCTCTCAAAGATGAGATCATACAAGCTTGATCAAGCGTTGTAGAGGTGGCAGGCAACAAAGTGGTTCGTTTTTAACTCCTGAAATGCTGGTACTTTTTCTTTACAGATTTCTTTCGCATGCGGGCATCTTGTGTGAAATACGCAGCCTTTTGGCGGATTTGCAGGACTCGGCAGGTCGCCTTGCAGCATAATGCGTTCTCTTTTCACCTGCCCTTTTTTACGGGTGACAGGAACGGAAGAAAGCAGAGCCTGTGTATATGGATGGAGCGGTTCATCGTACAGACTATGTTTATCGGCAAGCTCCATCATTTTGCCGAGATACATGACGCCGACTCTATCGCTAATATGCCTGACCACACTTAAATCGTGAGAGATAAATAGATAGGTAAGGTCAAATTCCTCCTGAAGCTCCTCCATTAGATTAATGACCTGCGCCTGAATGGATACATCAAGTGCCGATACAGGCTCATCTGCGATGATCATGTCGGGATTCATGGCAAGCGCACGAGCGATGCCGATTCGCTGCCTCTGCCCGCCTGAAAATTCATGGGGATAGCGGTTCGCAAAGCTTGGATGTAGACCTACCTTTGATAAAAGCTGTTCTACTTTTTCATTTCTTTCTTTTAAGGAATATAAGTGATGTGTTTTGTAGGGTTCTTTGATGATGCTTCGAAGTGTTTTTCTAGGGTTGAGTGATGCAAAGGGATCTTGAAAAACCATTTGGATGTTTTTTCGTGTAGATTGTCTTAGCTTTGATTCTGATACGCGCGTGATGTCTTGCCCTTTAAAAAAGATTTGACCGTCAGTTGGTTCATATAGACGAATCATCGTCCGTCCTAATGTGGATTTACCGCATCCTGACTCCCCGACAATACCTAACGTTTCACCTTTATAAATCTTCAAGTCTATGCCGTCAACAGCTTTTACTGCACCGACTTTTTTCTGAAAGACACCCGCTTTAATCGGAAAATGTTTTCGAATCTGTTTCAGTTCAAGAATCGTTTCTTTCTCTGGTAATTCCGTTATTTGTGTTTGATTTTGAGCAAGGGTCATGTTTGATCTGCCTCCTCATATAAGAAACATCTGACGCTTCTGCCATCTTCAAATGTTCTCAGCTTAGGCAGTTCACCCAGGCAGCGTTCCTTCACTTGCGGACATCTAGGAGCAAAGCGGCAGCCGACTGGAAGCTGATCTGGCGCAGGAACATTTCCTTTGATGGCTGTTAACGGCTGGATGTCTCCATCAATGACAGGAATTGATTCAAGCAGCCCTTCTGTGTAAGGATGAAGCGGCTGTTCAAACAACTCTTCCACGGTTCCATTTTCAACAACCTGTCCGCAGTACATGACAATCACTCGATCTGCTACTTCAGACACGACACCTAAATCATGTGTGATAAGAAGAATAGAAGTACCAAAGGTAGAGCATAAATCTTTCATTAATGTGAGTACCTGTGCTTGAATGGTCACATCCAGGGCAGTTGTCGGTTCATCTGCAATGAGAAGCTTCGGATCACAGCTGAGCGCTATGGCAATCATTACTCTTTGCCGCATGCCGCCTGATAATCGATGCGGATAATCTTTCATGATTTGCTCCGGACGGGAAAAACCAACAAGCTTCAGCAGATCAACCGCTTTTTTGACCGCTTCTTTTTTTGAAAATTTTTTGTGATAGATGAGGATTTCTGTTATTTGTTCTCCGATGGTTAAGACGGGATTAAGTGAGGTCATGGGTTCCTGAAAGATCATAGATACTTCATTACCGCGGATGCTGCATAATTCCTTTTCACTATATGTAACAAGGTCCTTTCCATCAAGTTTGATAGAACCGTCCATAATTTTCCCACCAGTTCCATGAATCAGACCCATAATGGATAAGGACGTAATGCTTTTGCCAGATCCAGACTCACCGACTAACGCGACAGTTTCTCCTCTGTTGATGCTGAAATCAACGCCATCAACAGCAGGTATCGGTTCCTTTTTTCGAAAAAAATATGTTTTTAAGTTTTGCACTTCAAGCAGCGTGCTCATTCATTCGCCCCTTTCTCCATAGATCAATAGAATTGAACCTGAATATTCCGTCTTTTTAAAATAAAAAGAATTATTTGTATATTATTACATCGCTATGACGAAATCAAGAAGTATTTAGTAAATTTGTAATATGTCTCTTTTTATGTTAATTACTCACTTTTTGATTCTATCGCCTTTAAAAAAGTTTCTGACGGCTCTGCAATCATAGACTCCTCGCTGATTCGGTGCTCATTAAAATATTTTTTCACGATATAGAACCCAGTGGCGTAACCAAGCATTTTAGGGTAGTTCCCTTTTCCATAAAGAAGATTCTGTATCAGCCTTTCGTCGTCCTGGACTTTTTGATCAAGATGACTGGATACCCATTTCTTGTACATGCGCTGAAGCTGGGATTCGCTATAGAAGGTGGTCCATTTCGCTGTATAGCTTTCACCATATCTATGATACACAGCATATTCAGCGAGCCCCTCCATCATGATTGTATCGAGGAATGTAAAGTCTTTTTCTTCTTTTGAGAGAAAATGCAGCCTGCATACATGGTGATACTCGTGAGTCAGCAATGTACCAATTCGCTCCTTCGGGGTATTTGGAGACAAAAAAAGAAAGACCTTGTCATCAAATGCCATGCCGGATTGATAATAAAATTGCTCTCTGATTTCTCTGCTGCTCTCGTTGACAGGTAAAATAAACACAGGGATGTCAGGACCTTCCCACTCTTTTTGAAGCGTTTGGTATTCTTTCATGACAAGCTTGAAGTACCCTTTTTCTTTGAGCTTGTCGATCATGTTTTTACACGAGCTCCAAGACCGAACCATACCGTGATGCTGCAGGTGAGCGAGGATAGACGACCATTCTTTTTCCTCTGCCCCTTTAAAATAAGGAACAAAGCGCGCCGCAAGCTCCTGAAATGATGATGATTGATGAATGAGATATTGTGTATTGATCAGACCCATACCGCTGAACACCTCCATTTTCATCATATGCAAAAAAGCGGCGATCTGTTTATCGACCGCCGCTTTCTCAGGAAGTATTACGCTTCGTATTTTTTGAAAATAATTGTCGCATTATGCCCGCCAAAACCAAGTGAGTTACTTAAAGCAACTTGTACTTCTTTTGAACGTGCTTCATTTGCTACATAATCAAGATCACATTCTTCATCCGGTGTTTCAAGATTAATGGTCGGAGGAATGACGCTGTCTTTAATCGCAAGAACAGAGAAAATAGCTTCTACTCCGCCTGCTGCGCCAAGTAAGTGACCTGTCATTGATTTTGTTGAACTGATTGCAAGCTGGTTCGCATGCTCTCCGAACACTTCTTTAATCGCCATTGTTTCAAATTTATCATTGTAAGGTGTGCTTGTTCCGTGGGCATTGATATAATCAATGTCTTCCACAGACAAACCTGCATCTCGAATCGCTTCTTGCATTGCACGGACGCCGCCTTCACCGTTTGGAGCTGGCGCCGTAATATGGTAGGCATCTCCAGTTGAACCATAACCAACGATTTCAGCATAAATGGTCGCACCACGTTTTAACGCATGCTCAAGTTCTTCAAGAACAATAATCCCTGCACCTTCACCCATGACAAATCCGTCACGGTTTTTGTCGAACGGACGGCTTGCTGTCTTTGGATCAGGATTTGTCGAAAGGGCTTTGTTCGCACAGAAACCCGCAAACGACATTTTTGTTAACGGCGCTTCTGTTCCGCCTGTGATCATTGCATCTGCATCTCCGCGCTGAATGACTTTAAATGCATCACCAATTGAGTTTGTACCTGTTGCACATGCTGTCACTGTACAAGAGTTAACTCCTTTTGCACCAAGTGCAATAGAGATTTGACCTGTCGCCATATCAGGAATCATCATTGGGACGAAGAATGGACTTACGCGTCTTGCCCCTTTATTTGAATACACTTCGAACTGCTCTTCAAATGTTTCAAGTCCGCCAATACCAGACCCAACCCATACACCAACACGCGGTGCGATTTCATCTGTGATTTCAAGACGTGAATCTTCGAGCGCCTTTTGAGCAGCAACGACTGCATATTGCGTAAAGCGTGCCATTTTTCGCGCTTCTTTTTTCTCCATGTAATCTTCAATGTTAAAATCTTTTAGTTCTGCTGCTACTTTTGCGGTATATTCACTTGAATCGACACGTGTAATCGGTCCAACCCCTGATACACCCGCTAAAGCATTTTTCCATGTTGACTCTACATCGTTGCCAAGTGGTGTCAAAGCACCTAATCCTGTAACAACTACTCGTTTCTTATCCATTAATTTGTGCACCCCACTCTTTTATCGGCCCCATCGCATAGCGATTGCGCCCCAAGTTAATCCGCCGCCAAAACCAACCATTACAATCACATCGCCGTCATGAATTTTTCCGGCTTCGATTTCTTCACATAGTGAAATTGGAATAGAAGCTGCTGATGTGTTTCCATATTTATGGACAGTCTTCGACATTTTTTCAACTGGCAGCTCTAAGCGTTCGCGTGCTGCTTCCATAATGCGAATATTTGCTTGATGCGGGATCAAGAAGTCAACGTCTTCTTTTGATAGTCCAGCTTTTTCAATGACGTTTACACTTGACTCGCCCATTTGTCTTACAGCAAATTTAAATACTTCTCGTCCATTCATGATTGTATGATCTTTTTCATCTAAGTACAAGTGCTTCCCGCCGCTTCCATCTGCTCCGAGTTCAAATGATAGAATTCCTTTGCCTTCGCTGACTTCTCCCAGCACAGCAGCGCCAGCTCCATCTCCAAACAAAACAGCTGTATTGCGGTCATCCCAGTCGGTAATGCGAGAAAGTTTTTCAACACCGACGACAAGCACGTGTTTGTAAGTTCCTGATTCGATAAATTGTTTTCCAGTAACAAGCCCATACATAAAGCCAGCACACGCAGCGCTAATATCCATTGCACATGCTTTATGTGCACCGAGCTGCTCTTGAATCATACAAGCGACTGTCGGAAATGCTTGATCTGGCGTGACTGTCGCCACAAGAATCATATCGATATCTTCTGCAGCCACATCTGCGTCAGCTAATGCTTTTTTTGCAGCAGCAAGCGCCATATGAGATGTATTGACATCATCAGATGCAATTCTTCTTTCTTCTATACCTGTTCTAGTACGAATCCACTCGTCAGAAGTTTCAACCATTTTTTCTAAATCATGATTTGTTAATACTTTTTCAGGTATATAGCGGCCAAGGCCAATAATTCCAGCATTCATTGAATAAGACTCCTTTTACTCATACGAGCATGTGATATTGTGATCTTATATTAGTATCTGGTACTAATTTTACCTTATTTTTTTCTTCTTGGCAATACAAACGTCTAACCTTTCCTCTCACTTTTTTCATAGATTAATGATATATACCAATAGTAGAAAGGAACATGTGATATGGCGCAAAAAGATATTTTCTCAGCAATGATGTTTGGACAGCCGATTGAAAAGGAGAAAACCAAGTCAGAGGCAAAGGAGGAACGTGCGGAGACATCTTCAAGTGATGACTCAATTGACTACATGCATGTCATGAATCAAATTGGGAACATTATGAACTCCATCGATGAGCTGAAGCCTGTGTTTAAAGATGTTGGTCCTATGATTAGTGCCTTCAAGAAAAAATTATCATAAAAAAAAGCCACTATTCTGTGGCTTTTTCTGATTCTGCATCTGCTTTTCCAAGCTCGTATGCTTCCTGCATGACAGATGTAAATAATGTTAGCAGCGGCTGAAGCGCTTCAGGCTCAAGCTGAATCCCTGCTTTATCTAATTCTTCCTTTGCCTGCGGAAAATACTTCATGGCAATTTGTAAAAATTCCATCGATTTTTCGTGCTGCATGATCGTCGTCTCCTCACTTTTCATTTGGCAGTTTGCCAGTTTTTTTGTAAGACGCAATATCACTTTCAATGTCTTTCACAAAAGCGTCGTCAATGGTGGTGCTAAATTTCCCCATCTCGATCACTCCTTCTTTAAAATCAAAGGAGTACTCACCTTGTTCATTTAGCTTGCCTTCATTAAATTTCTTTGCAATGATGCTGTACGCTTTATCAACATGCTGGACAGTGCTCGTTAAAACCGTATGACTTCCGAGGTTGGATTGATCGGTCACGTACCCGATCGCTGATAAATTATCGGCTTTGATTTGTTCAATGACAGGGATATTATAACCATCACCTGCGGGATACACAACATCTACGCCCTGCTTTTTTAATTTTTGATAGAGCTCCACCGCTTTGTCAGCATCATCCCAGTTTTCGACAAACTCTGCTAACACTTGTACATGTTCATCTTGATATTTTGCCCCTTTGATAAAGCCGTCTACCTCACTTTGCCAATCATATGTAGCAAGAATACCAATCTTTTTTGTTTTAGACATATGTGCAGCTGTCATGCCTCCGAAAAAGCCCATCGCTTCACCTTTAAATGTCACGTTTGTGACATTGTCCGCCTGAGGCTTGTTTCCATTGACCGTAATAAATTGTATGTTTGGATAATCTTCACTGATCAAGTTGAAAATTTCACTGTATTCATTGCCATGGCCAATAATCAAATTGACTCCTTTTTTATGGAATTCTTCAATGGCATCAACGATTTTCTCCTTGTCGACCATTCCTTCCTTATAATAAACATCTACACCAAATGTTGATTGGATACTTAATAAGCCTTTATAACCTTTCGTTCCCCAAACTTGATCATTGATCGTATCGGGGACGAGTAAACCCACCTTCTCAATTTTTCCTTTTAAAGGCGCCTGCGAGCAGGCAGATAATAGAAGAAGGAACGAAAAGATCATGACAAGCCGCTGGTACTTCATGCCATGTTCAACTCCCTTTTGCAACATGCAGTGATGAACCTGTATGTTAAATATAGGTTTATTTTATACTGAAAAAAGATAAGATGGAAGATCATTCTTGCTTTTTGTCGAAAAATGTTGAGTTTTGTCTTTTCCATTCAGCTATCATATCTTCTGCTTTTTTGTCATCTGTTTCGCTTTCTACCTTCAATTCATACGTCATGTCCTGTCTTTGACCTGTGTCTGATGCCCATTGTAACAAGTTCTTCGCCACATCTTCTACAAAAAATGAATCTGCACGCTTTGTTTGATCTTCATTGAGTGTCCATGGTCCGAACATGTGAGGAAGAATCACTGCCGGCACATTCTGTTTTGCTGATTCGTTTTCAGGTTTATCAAAAAGAATCCGGTACATGCCATGCTTTGCTTTGATGTCTTCCTGCCTGTTATGCGGTTCCTCTGATTGAATAAAAATGAGATCATACGTGTCTTTGCTATCCTGAAGGTCAATGACACGAACGAGATCATTTCTGCCCAGCCACATCATCCGCTCTTCTAACAGTCCTTTTTGTTCTTCTTTAAGATCATGAGGACGCGTGATATCCACTTGAATGCCCTCTTTCATCATATATTCACAAAGTGTCAGGCCAAAAAACTCATCTGCCCCTATGATCAGTCCTGTTTCCATGTTCATGTCCCCTTTTTTAATATCGAATAAAAAGAAGAGCCCTTTCTATGAAGGGCTGTTATCATCCTATTCATCACAATTCTCTTTCATGCGATTTATAAAACTTGTGAATGGATTGAAAGATTCTTCTCGGATGATCAAACATATGCAGTGTGAGATCGATCTGACAATGTTCTGGATTTTTCATATGCTGATCAATAAAAGGTTTTGCGTGAAGTTCATATGCATAAGGTGCACCGTTTAGTCTTTGCCATATATGAATCGGCACATGAGCAGAATGAACAGGGCAAGAAGGCAGTGGATACGTTTCAGCTTCCTTTTCAGAACAGCCATAGCTCTCTGCTAACTCTTTGATCAGCTGCTTGTAAAAGAATTTGTGTTCCTTTTCTCTTTCTCGTTGTGCATCCAGATTCAGACATGGATTCATCATCGCAATGGACCTTAACACTTCAGGCATCTCCTTAGCAAGGCTCATGGCAACAAGTGCGCCCATTCCCTCTGCGAGCACATGAATTTCCCGGTTTAATATTTCTTGTTTTAATGTGTGATGCACGAGCTGCTTGGCACTAAAAACAGCATCTTCGCATCCCCAGTGATTCCCATGAAGTTGACTATTAAACAATGTATATCCTTCATCCTTTAAGGCAGTTAAAAGCTGGTTTCTTCCATAATGCTGAAGCCAGAATGATGTATTTTCCTGCACAAAGTGATTTCGGTCACCGAGGATTAGAATGCCAAAGCCATTTGGTTTTTGAGGAAGGTGAATGATGTTCCACTGGGAACCAAGCTGGAAAAAACGTTCGCTTACACCCATATGGCCAGCCTCCTTTCAGTGATTCTGCTTTCTATGATATGAACAACAACTCTTGTAGGAATAAGGAAATCCCCTAAAGACAGAAGAATTCTTTTTATTTTTATAGCAGAAGGTCTAAAAATGGTCACATAAAGGCGGAAAACAGTCTTTTCCCTTCACTTGCATCTATGGTATGATAATCAATAGATTGTTACATAAAGGACGGTGGGATTATGCATTATATTATCACCCTCATTTGGACTTTTCTGCTGACACATATGGCTGGTTACATCGTTGCCTCTATGAATGGAGCTGCTTATGATTTTACGCTCACTTCCATTCTTGCAGTTGTGTTTACGGTTATTTTATTCATCTTTGCTGAAGTAAGTCCAATGAAAGAAACGGAAAGTTCAACAAAACACTCTTAATATGCAAGAAAACGATTTGTGAAAAAGAGCTAAAATGATGTTTAGCTCTTTTTTCTTTTTTTCTGCGTGATTGAAAAGCGGCATGCTAAAACCCCCTGTCTATAACATACAGGGGGTTTTTATTGTTCACACCTCGACAGTTTCGGACTTTTGTTTGTCCGCTGTCAAATGGCTTTTCGCAAGCCCTGTAAACAGGAAGATCGCGATACCTGATAAAATTTCAAGGATTCCTCCGCCAGCAATGACAGGTCCCGCTCCAAATCTTTCTGCCAGAACGCCTGATACGACAGCTGCAAGCGGGAGAAAGACATTTGATGACGCATTGATCACAGCATATACTTGCGGCTGATCCTCTTGATCAACAGACGTTTGAATAATGACCATTTCCGGTACATTGATCGCACTGACAGCAGCTCCAAAAATAAAGGAAGCAAGCAGAACGACCGGCAGCCATGTACTCATCCCTGTAATAAAGAACGCAGCCCCTTCAATCATGCCAGCGACAATAAAGAACAAACCAAATCTCTTAATTTTGACCTTCGCTAGAGCAAAGCCCATCATAAACGCGCCAACTGCAGCAACGCCTCTTAAAATGGAATACACCATGGAGTCGCTTTGCAGCGCTTCTGCTACGTATACTGCTGAGAGCGCCTGCCACGGAGCTGCTGCGACATTCATTAAGATACAATACAGTGTGAGTGCAAATAAAGTGTGATGGTTTTTGACAACGAGAAACCCTCTTTTTAAGTTATACAAATATGTATTCTTCGCTTGTTTAATGCCTGCTGCTTTTTCTTCATCGGTTTTCTTCAGCTTAACCCCGATAATAAACAGACCAGAAATAACAAATAAAGCAGTGGTGATCAGCAGGGTATCAGCAGGTCCAATTAATTTAACCAAAAGACCAGCCACCATGACTGCTGCAAGTGCAACAATCTCAAAAGAAGATTGCAGGATCGCATTTGCTTTTTGAATGAGATGCTTTGGAACAATCTGCGGTAAGATGGCCACCGAAGCTGGATTATATGCTGCACCTGTTGCCGATTGAATAACCATTAATGAGATCAATAACCATAGAGGCAATAGATGCGAAAAGTGCAGAAGTGGAATAATGAGTACAATTGTTGCTCGAACAACATCTGAAGCGAACATCCATTTAGACAAATGATGCTTTTTCATAAGAGGTCCTAATATTGGGGCTAACAAAGATGAAGGGAGAACAGTTACTGCTAGAAGAAGTCCTGTACCGAGCGCTCCATCCCCTCTTAAAATCAATAGCCAAAGGACGGATGTAAAAGCAAAACTTTCCCCTGTGTTTTTAATGAGTCTTGATATGAATAATGAGGTGAAGCGTTTATTCCAAACACTTTCACTGAGATTCATCTTTTCCATCACACAAATCCTTTCAACAATATATTACATATTTTACCTTAAGTTCTCTTTTTTTCATACTATTTATTTGAAAATTGGAACTTAATTGTTTTTTATTATAAAGAAAAAAGAGGCATGACACATGCCTCTAAAGACTTATTCCTTATGACTCTTAGTCAATTGCTTACGGCTTTCTTTGGTAAGTCCAAACACGATTATGGTTCGAGTTATCAGGAAAGACATCGCCTGCTTTAAGCTTAATCTTTAAAGGATCTTTCACCATACTGCCAGTTTCACCGATCTCGATATATACACCATTATTCGGTGCCTTATTCCCTGATTTAAATTGATGCTGCTGACCCATTTTCATCCTCCTTTCTCGATTGATGTTATTATGTCCCGTCCCTTGCCACTCCAATCCTTTATGCAAAAAGTCCCTGCTCATACGAGTCAGGGACACTTTGATTTATTTGGATGGTTGATACATAAGTTCTTTCATTAACGCTTTTTGCACATGCAGGCGGTTTTCTGCCTGCTGAAATACTTTTGAGTGCGGCCCGTCAATAATATCTGCCGTCACTTCTTCGCCGCGATGTGCCGGGAGACAATGAAGGAAAATATAGTCCTTTGCCGCATGACTCATCAGTTCGTCATTGATTTGATATTCTTTAAATTCAGCAAGACGTTTCTCTGTTTCTGCTTCCTGTCCCATGCTTGTAAACACATCTGAATAAATAACATCTGCATCTTTTACAGCTGCGACAGGATCTGTCGTCACGGTCACTTCTGCACCTGATTGTTTCGCAAACTCACGGGCAGTGTCTGTTACTTCTTGAAGTGGTTCATAGCCTTTTGGTGATGCAACCGCAATGTCACAGCCTAGCTGCGCACAGCCGACCATCAAGGAGTGCGCCACGTTATTTCCGTCACCGATATAGGCGACTTTGATTCCTTTTAACGTGCCTTTTGTTTCTTTAATCGTTAATAAATCAGCAAGTGCCTGACATGGATGTGAGTAGTCCGTTAATCCATTAATGACTGGAATAGACGCGTATTGTGCAAGCTCTTCAACCTTCTCATGCTCAAAGGTTCGAATCATAATACCGTTGACATAGCCAGACAGCACCTGCGCTGTATCACTGATGGTTTCCCCTCTGCCAATTTGCAAATCATTTGAGCTGAGGAAGAGCGCATGTCCTCCTAGCTGCGTCATCCCCGCTTCAAACGAGACACGGGTTCTAGTCGAAGATTTTTCAAAAATCATTGCTAACGTTTTCCCTTTGAATAAATCTTGATATGGGTTTTGTTTCATTTCTTCCGCTTTTTCAATTAAATAAGCAATCTCATGGATTGAGAAATCTTTTAACGATAAAAAGTCTTTTCCGTATAATGCCGGTTGCACGTCGATTTGACTCATGCCGTCACTTCCTTTTTATATAATTCATGGAGTGATACTGGTGATACATCTCCATTTTTCCCTTGCAGGAATGCTTGAACTGTTTCATATTCAGTTAGAACTTGAACGCCGTGTGTGAGTGCTTTTACACGCTGCTCTTTTGCCTCTTCATCTTCTCCTAAATGAATATGAAGGGATTTATCTTCATTCTGCAGCCAGGATTCAAAGCTGCCAGTCCAGACGTCAAAGCCTGCATGTTTCGCTTCATCGATCAATTGCTCACTGCCTTGTATAAAGAGGCTTCCTTTTTTCTTCCAGATCGGTGCAAACACTTTTTTCAAGGCGCTTTCGGCGTTCTTGCCTACACACATTCCTTCTCCTGTCGCTTTCATTTCAGGTGTCAGCTTGAGGTCGATATCTTGAATGGCATGGGATGAGAACACTGGGAATTTGACCGCTGTCCCCCCTTTGTTTTTCGTTGCAGGGTTTAGCTCTTCAAGCGCCGCACCAGCTAATAATTGAGTGGCCATTGGGATCATATCAATGCCCATTACCTTACTGACGACTGGAACAGTCCGGCTTGCCCGCGGATTCACCTCTAATACAAGCGCCTGATCACCTTTGATGACAAATTGGATATTCATAATGCCCTTGAACGCTAATTTCTTCGCTATTTGTTCAGACGCAGTATGCACCTGCTGTTTGATATCTTCACTGATTGAGATGCTTGGTAAAATGGCAAAGCTGTCACCTGAGTGCACGCCCGCTTTCTCAATATGTTCTACGATCGTTGGAATGAAGGCTGTTTTTCCGTCAGAAATAAGATCCACTTCAACTTCTTTTCCAGTGACGTACTCATCAATTAAGATTGGGTATGGCAAATGATCTGGCTGATCGAGCAGTGATGCCAAATGTGCTTCTGACTGAACAACGATCATTCCCATTCCGCCAATGACATACGATGGGCGAATTAATACAGGGTAACCGATGCTTTTCGCATGTACGAGTGCTTCTTCTTTTGAATGAGCTGTATCTCCTTTTGCGTGAGGAAGGTTCAGTTCATCAAGAAGCTGATAGAATAAATCACGGTCTTCAAGTGCATCCAGCGTAGCAAAGGATGTACCTAACAACGTGACACCGGCTTTTTCTAAGCCTTCTGCGACGTTGATCGCAGTCTGTCCGCCAAATTGGACAATGACAAAATCAATTTGTTCTGCTTCCACAACGTTTAGGATGTGCTCTAATGTAATCGGCTCAAAATATAAACGATCTGCAATCTCATAATCAGTACTGACTGTTTCTGGATTGTTGTTCATCATGATGGTTTCAAATCCAAGCTTTTGCAAGGTAAGAACGCCATGAACGGCACTATAATCAAATTCGACCCCCTGCCCGATTCGAATCGGACCTGAGCCAATGATAAGAGCACGCTGCTTTGTTTTTTCTTGATGCTCACCATCACTTTTTCCAAAGTAGGTGGAATAGAAGTAATTCGTTTTTGCATCAAATTCCGCCGCACATGTGTCGACAATTTTAAATGAAGCAGCAATCCCGTACTCTTGACGGAGCTGCCTGATTGACTCTTCCGTTTGACCCGTAAGAAGAGCAATCGTTTCATCAAGGAATCCTTTTTCTTTTACCTTTTTCAAGGTATCTTTTGATAGCGTCCCCTTATGATCGTTCAATTCTTGCTCGAGCGTAATCATATTCTGGAACACATGTAAGAAGAATCGATCGATTTTCGTCGTTTGATGAATCGTTTCAACCGTTTCTTGTCTTGAAAGAAGCTCCATAACTGCGAAAAATCGGCGATCGTCTGGTGTTTTGATGAGTTCAAATAATTGTTCTGTCGATTGCTCTTTCAGTTCTGGCAGGTGGAAGCCCTTCGTTTTAATTTCAAGGGATGCAACTGCTTTTTGGATGGCTGATTCTAAATTCCGATCAATCGCCATGACTTCGCCAGTAGCCTTCATTTTTGTGCCTAATTGACGGTCTGCCTGTTTAAATTTATCAAACGGCCAGCGCGGGAATTTCACGACAACATAATCGAGTGCCGGCTCAAAACTAGCATAGGTTGTGCCTGTGAGCGGGTTTTTCAATTCGTCTAGCGTATACCCCACCGCAAGCTTAGCTGCCATTTTCGCAATCGGGTAGCCTGTTGCTTTTGATGCAAGAGCGGATGAACGGCTGACCCGAGGATTCACCTCAATGACAAAGTATTCTTTACTGAGTGGATCAAGGGCAAATTGGATGTTACAGCCGCCGACTACATCCAGCGCTGAAATGATTTTCAGGCTCGCTGAACGGAGCATTTGATAATCCTGATCCGTTAGTGTTTGGGAAGGTGCAACGACAATTGAGTCTCCTGTATGCACACCAACTGGATCGATATTTTCCATGTTGCATACCGTGATACACGTATTTTGACGGTCTCTCATGACCTCATATTCGACTTCTTTAAAGCCAGCTATGCTTTTTTCAACTAAACACTGGTGAATTGGACTCGCTAAAAGAGCTCCTTCAATGAGCGGCTTAAATGCCTCTTCTGTTAGAGCGATTCCGCCGCCTTTACCGCCAAGTGTGTATGCTGGTCTTAGGATGACTGGGAAGCCGACTTCTTTTGCAAATTGAAGGGCATCTTCCGCATTATCCACAATTTCACTATCTGGCACAGGTTCGTTCAAATGCTTCATGAGAGCACGGAATTTCTCTCGATCTTCACCGTTTTCAATTGTTTCAACTGACGTTCCGAGCAGAGTTACCCCATGCTTTTTCAGCACACCGGCTTTTTCTAGCTCGACAGCAAGGTTTAAAGCCGTCTGTCCGCCAAGGTTGGCTAAAAGACCATCTGGTTTTTCCTTTTCAATGATTCTTGTCACTGAATCAACTGAAAGCGGTTCAAAATAGATTTCATCAGCAAATGACTCGTCTGTCATAATGGTTGCTGGGTTATTATTCACTAAGATGACTTTGTAGCCTTCTTCTTTTAAGGCCATACATCCTTGTGTTCCTGAGTAATCAAATTCTGCTGCCTGACCAATGATGATTGGACCAGACCCGATGACTAGAATGGTTTGTATGCTTTGATCTTTAGGCATGTGCGACTTCTCTCCTTGCTTGTTTCACTTTCTCAATAAAATCATCGAATACCCATTCACTTTCAGCAGGCCCTGGGTGTGCTTCTGGATGAAATTGAACTGACATAATCAGCTTTTCTTTATGAATGAACCCTTCTACAGATCCATCATTGACATGAAGGAATTTCACATCCACTTCTTTATCATTCATGCTTTTTTCATTCACCACATAGCTGTGGTTCTGACTTGTCATAAAGACACGTTTGGATTCTGTATCCTGTACAGGATGATTCGCTCCCCTGTGGCCAAATGGCAGCTTATACGTATCTCCGCCAAGTGCAAGAGCGATTAATTGGTGACCTAAGCAGATTCCAAGTGTCGGAAATGTCATCATGATGTCATGAATCGTTTTTAAATACGGTGTCATGGTTTTCGGATCTCCAGGTCCGTTTGACAGCAGGATGGCATCTGGTTTGATCTCAAACACCTTTTCCATTTGTTTATATGGAATGACGGTTACTTTACAGCCGCGCGCTGCAAGCGAATCTGCAATTGATTTTTTAAAGCCAAAATCAATGAGCGCCACATGTTCCTCACCGCTGCCTTGTGTGTAGATCTCGCTATCTGTCACCTGTGCGACGACATTGTCTTGTTTCATTGCAGGCGGCGTTTCGTTTTCGTCTACACTAAGCACAGCGTTCATCGTTCCATTTGCCCGGATGTTTTGCACGACTGCACGCGTATCTGTATGTGTCAGAAGCGGAATATTCCACTTTTGTAAATAATCTTTTAAGCTGACCGCTGCAAGATGATGTGAAAAATGCTCTGCTGCCTCGTAAACAACCACCGCTTTTACTTGAGGCTTTTTGCTCTCAAAGTCTTCATGATTAATGCCGTAATTTCCGATCAGCGGATATGTGAAAACAATGATCTGACCTTTATAGGAAGGATCTGTGAGCACCTCTTGATAACCTGTCATACCTGTAAAAAAGACCACTTCACCTGTGATGCCAGCTTCTCCTGTCAGATCTCCTTCAAAAGAGGCTCCATCTTCTAAATTTAAATAACCTTTCATGCTTATGTCACCCCAAAATTGAATAATTAATGATATAAATGTATTTTTATACGTTTCTTTGTAAAAAAATTTACACCGAAACTGTTTTATTGGCTAATACTTGAACAATTGCTTCGATCGCTTGATCCAGCTCTGCTTTCTTCACATTCAGCGGAGGTAATAAACGAATGACATTTGGACCAGCTGGAAGCACCAGCAACCCTTGTTCTCTAAGAGCTGTGATATAATCACCAACTGGCTGATCACATTCAATACCTGCCATCAATCCTTTTCCCCGCACTTCTTTTACAATATTCAGCTGTTTGACATTTTGCAGCTTTTCTAACAAGTAATCGCCCTTTTCTTTCACTTCTGAAAGAAACTCTTCTTGGAAAATTACATCGAGTGTCGCATTCACAGCAGCCATGGCAAGCATATTTCCACCAAATGTTGTACCATGTGAACCTGGGGAGAATGCATCTCCTAGAGCTTTTTTCCCTATAACTGCACCAACTGGAAAGCCGTTTCCTAACCCTTTTGCCGCAGAGATAATATCAGGATCAAGACACGTCTCTTCGTACGCAAATGCTGTTCCTGTACGACCAATGCCCGTTTGAATTTCATCTACAATCAGCAGTGCTTCATGCTTTGTGCAAAATGCTTGAACTGCTTCTAGAAATTCTGGTGTCGCTGGATTCACTCCACCTTCACCCTGCACAACCTCCAGCATCACCGCTGCCACATCATCGACTGCACAGGCTGACATAGCGTCTGGATCATTAAACGGTACATAGTGAAAGCCTTCTAGCATAGGACCAAAGCCAGTTTTGATTTTATCTTGACCCGTAGCAGCCATACCAGCATACGTGCGCCCATGGAAAGAGTGCAAAAATGTGACGATATTTGTTTTCCCTGTCGCTTTACGTGCTAATTTAATGGCACCTTCATTTGCCTCTGCTCCGCTATTGCAGAAAAATACGAGATCCCCTGAACTGTTTGCTGCCAGCTTTTCTGCTGCTTTTTCTTGCAGACCATTTTCAAACAGATTCGACACATGCCAGACGTGATCAAGCTGTTCCTTAATGGCTTGATTGACCTTTGGATGATTGTGGCCTAAATTTGTTACTGCAATGCCTTGGATAAAGTCTAAATATTTTTTTCCATTTGTATCGACTGCCCAAGAACCTGCTGCCTCTTTAATCTCAACATTCCACCGTCCATAGTTTTGAAAAAGATGACTCACAGGACCGCCTCCTTTTGTTTTACGATTCTTGTGCCTTTAAAGGTTTCTCCTGTAAAGATACTGCCTTTGCCATTTACGATCATCACTTCATCCACATCACCTGATAAAGCACTCAAAGCTGATTGTACTTTTGGAATCATTCCCCCGGAAATAATGCCTTCATCAATGAGTGAAAGGGCTTCTTGTTCGGTGACGACATCTAATAGTTCACCATTTTTTAAAATGCCTTCAACATCTGTGACAAACATGAGCTTATCAGCTTTCATGGCTCCGGCGACAGCTGATGCTGCTAAATCAGCATTCACATTTAAGGTTTGGCATTCTTCCGTCATAGACAGCGGCGCAATTACAGGAATGAATTGTTTCTCCATGAGTGCTTCCGCCATCTCTGGATGAACTTCTTTGATTTCGCCAACGTACCCATAAACCTCTTGATCAAGGAAATCGGCGACTAACATCTGCCCATCTTTACCGGATACGCCGACAGATGATATATCATGCTTTGCGAGCTCTGACACAAAGTATTTATTGACTGTTCCCGAGAGAACCATTTCGGCTACTTCTAACACAGGCTTCGTTGTTTTACGCTGACCGTCAACAAATTCTGTTTTCACTTCTAATTTTTGCAGCATGTCGGTGATTTCAGGTCCTCCGCCATGCACGATAGCCAGCTTAAATCCAGCAGCTTGAAGTGAGCGGACATTTTCATAAAATGTATCTGAAAGTTCTCGAATGACACTGCCTCCACACTTGAACACGATCGTTTTATCCATGCCTATCTCCTTCTTTATGTGCGATAGCTCGCGTTAATTTTCACATAATCATAGGTGAGATCACAGCCCCAAGCTGCTGCTTCACCATTTCCCTCACTCATTTGAATGAAAATCGTAATCTCATCCTGCTCTAGATATGCTTTTGCTTCCTCTTCTGAGAATGGCTGCGGTTCATTGTGTTTGAATAAACATTGTCCGCCTAAATAAACTTCTACCTCTTCCGGAGTGACGGAAGCTGCGCTATGACCAATGGCTCCAACGATTCGGCCCCAGTTAGCATCCGTACCATATACGGCGGTTTTGACAAGACTTGAACCAACGATTTTTTTCGCAATGATGCCGGCTTCCAAATTATTTTTAGCACCAGCGACTTTCGCTTCAATTAATTTCGTTGCACCTTCTCCATCTCTCGCAATCTCTTTGGCTAAATCCTCACAAGCTAGTTTTAATCCTTCTTTAAACAATGGCCATTCTGGATGCTCTTCATTGAGTACATCGTTTTCTGCCATGCCATTTGCCATCACGAGCACCATATCGTTTGTCGACGTTTCTCCATCGACGGTAATTTGATTAAAGGTCACATCCGTAATGTCACGAAGCGCTTGCTGTAAGGCTTCCTGTTCGACATTTGCATCTGTTGTGACAAAGCCAAGCATTGTCGCCATGTTCGGGTGAATCATGCCAGAGCCTTTTGCTGCGCCTGAAATGATGATCTCTTTTCCGTCTATCGTAAGGGTGTATGTTGTATTTTTAATGACAGTATCTGTCGTTAAGATCGCTTCTTCAAAATGGCCTTTTTCGGCTTTTGCTTCTTTTAACTCGGCGATGCCCTTTTTGATTTTATCCATCTCCAGACATTCCCCAATGACACCAGTAGAAGAAACAGCAATGTAATCAGGTGCTACACCTAACATATCTGCACAGGCTGCCTGCATGTCGTATGCGTCTTTTAATCCCTGCTCACCAGTACATGCATTGGCGATGGCACTATTGACAATGACACCTTTTAATTGTCCTGTCTTTTTTAAGCTTTGTTGTGTGACTTTGAGAGGCGCAGCTTGAAAGTGACTTTGTGTGTAGACCGCTGCACTTGCTGCTGGTACTTCGCTGACGATGAGGCCAAGGTCTTTTTTTGAATAGCGCAAGCCAATGTGAATCCCCTTCGCTTCAAAGCCTTTTGGTGATGATACGTCACCGTCTATTTTGACAATGCTTTTTTCATTCAATTCGATCATGTTTGTTGTCTCCCCTGTTCTCTTATGGATAAAGAGGTGTCATTGTGAGGCCCGCCTCTTCATGTAAGCCTTTGATGATGTTGAAGTTTTGAACCGCTTGGCCGGCCGCGCCTTTCATGAGATTGTCTATGACCGACACGATTGTAAGTCTCCCTGTTCGCTCATCTAAATGAAAGCCAATATCACAGAAGTTACTGCCATATACTTCTTTCGTTTGTGGATAAACGCCGTGATCTCTCACTCTGACAAAATAGGAATCTTCGTAAAAGCCTTTCATTCGCTTCATCAATTCTTCTTTTGTGACATCCGTTTTTAACTGTGTATACATCGTCGCCATAATCCCTCTTGTCATCGGGACAAGATGCGTAGAAAATGTGACGTTCGCCGTCTGCGGATTCCATTCTCTTAATATTTGCTCTATTTCTGGCGTATGCTGATGCTCATTCACCTTATAAATTTTAAAGTTATCGTTTAGTTCTGAAAAATGCGTTCCAAGTGAGGCAGATCGTCCGGCACCGGACACCCCTGTTTTTGCATCTATTATAATCATAGATTCATCGATGACATTCTGTTTGATGAGCGGTGCTAAACCGAGAAGAACTGCGGTAGGAAAGCAGCCCGGATTGGCAATCACTTCAGCTTGTTGAATTTTGTCACGATTCAGTTCGGATAAACCGTACACCGCTTGTTGAACAGATGCTTCATCCGCTGCCCTTCGTTTATACCAAGCTTCATAGGTGGCTCCATCTTGAATGCGCAAGTCACCTGATAAATCAATGATCGGCACTCCTTGATTCATAAGCTTGGGCGTCAGTTCACTTGATACGCCTGCTGGCGTCGCTAAAAACACAGCATCTGTCTCTTGCACAATAGCAGCCGGGTCAATGGCTTTTAATGTTTGGTCAGTAATCGTTGTTAGATGCGGATAAGATTGACTGTATGATTGCCCATCACCACTTGATGAATACAATATACATTCCTCCACATGCGGGTGATGCTTGAAGATACGAACCAATTCCGCACCACCGTACCCTGTAGCACCTATAATACCTATTTTCAACGTCAATACACCCTCTTGATCTTTGTGAAATTATTTAACATTATAACATGTATAAAAATTAATTCAATTGTATATTTAATATTTGTTTTCATTTTTTTTCAACAAAAAAACCGCATATCTTCATGAGACATGCGGATTTATCTTTCGTTTTTGATATAGATGACCATGAGCGCACTGCATAAATATAATATAGAGCTTGCATAAAAAATGAAGTAAACGGTAAAGAAATCAGCGAACAGGCCTCCAAGCATAATGGCGATGGATGAAAAAAGGGCTGTCCAAAAATGATAGTGACCGACTTCTTTCATTCTTTTGTTCTCTGTTGTCAGATCAGTGACGAGCAGTTTCTCTCCGTGCTTTTGAAAGCCGCCTAGCGCACCAAGTGCCAGCTGAATCATATACACTTGCTCCACTTCTGTTATATGCGGAAAAAGCAGCAAAAGAAACGCCATACCGAACGAATGAATGATTAAAAAGAGCCGCCTGTCGGTGGTTTCGGGTAGTTTCCCTAAGAGTAAATGAATAAATGCTCCGCTTAAACCAAACAGGCCGTAGGCAAGACCAAACTGTGAATAGCTTGACCCAACATTTTTAATAAAAAGAATGTAAAAAGGGAAAATCAAACTGCTGGCGAAAAACAGCAGACTTTGTGAGTAAACGAACCATTTCATTGCTTTTGCATTCATTGTGTATTGTACCTCTCATAAAAGTAGTTGGTGAACGTGCCATCTGGATCTGCTTGTTTTTTCTTTTGGAAGAATACATCGGTTTTAGGATACGCCCGCTTCATTTGCGCTTTCGTTTGATAAGGCATATACGGTAAGTAATAGCTTCCATCGTGCTGCAGCGTGATATCTGTCATTTTCCGAATGATTCGCTCGGCTTTCGCCTTCTCTTCTTTTTCGAACCCGTAATTCACTAAAAGCACAAGTGCAAACATATCTTGTTTCGCATAGGAGAGATCCGCTTTTTCATTTTTTTGTACATAACGTATTGTGATATTCATTAGATTCAAATCTTCTTGTTGTAAAAAGGATCTCATGTCATCAATGTACGAACGAAAACGGTCAACTGGGACGAAATATTCCTGCAGCACATCTGTGTCAGATTCATTTTCATATTCTAAAAAGGCAGAGTCAGAACGCATCACATTGTTTCTTGTGATCAACTGATCATTTTGACTTAAGAAATACTTTTTTTGCAAATTCCAGAGCAGATCTTTTCCCATATCAAATCTTCTTGAAAGGCCGAGCATAAATTTCAAAGGCATGACGAGTTGGTCTTCTTTCAGCTCTTGATATGATGCGATCCCTTGTTGTGAAGTGAGTGAATAATTCGTCACATACATCTCTTTCAAAAAGTTTGATTTCGCTGTTGAGATTCTGGCAAGATGCATGCGTACTTCTTTATTGTGTTTGACATGCTTTTGAAAATAATCCGTATACTCATCGTAACCCAGAGAGGTTGTCTCCATTTTATATAGTTCATCTTTTGTTAAAGAAAGCTCCACATCTAAAATGACGCCGAACAAACCGTATCCCCCAATGACGGCAGTAAATAAATCATCGCCTGGCTTTACTGTGACGATCTCACCATCTGCTTTTAACAGCCTGAAGGAACGAACTGTGTCAATGAGTGACCCGTAACGAATGTCACGTCCATGTGCATTTGCACTTAAAGATCCGCCAATTGTAAAGATATTCTGCGATTGCATTACCTTCACAGCAAGACCATATGGATTCACATATTTTTGTATATCATCCCATGTAGCGCCGCTTTGAACCCGAATCGTTTTCTTTTTAGGATCAAACGCTAAAATCTGGCGGAATTCCGTCATATCGAGCACGATGCCGTTTTCATAATATGTGTGGCCGCCCATACTATGCTGTTTACCGGCAATAGAAATCGGCAGGTGTTTTGCTTTTGCTTCTTTCAATACTTCTTTTAACGTGTCTATTTCTTTCCCTTGAACAACTTTTTTGATTTTGACAGGCATGAGATGACTAACATCAGTAAAAGCCTCAAGATCCTGTTTTTTGTGTGTTTGGCCTTCTCGTATAGTGATTGATACAAAAAATGCAGTAGCATATACGATCAAAAGAACGACCCATAGCCATTTTCGTTTCATGATAGGTACTCCGTTCTATAAAATTACATCCATTATATCAAGCCATTCTCTTCCTCCACCTTAATTTTTCATAAAAAAACCTGGCATGAGTTTATCTCATACCAGGCATTTTTCATTTTGTGCTTATTGAATACCGAGCGCGATTTTTGCGTATCTTGACATTTTGTCTCGTGTCCAAGGCGGATTCCATACGATGTGAACTTCTGTTTCTTTTACTTCTGGAAGATCACTTAATGCTTTTTTGACTTCATCCACAATAATTGGTGCAAGAGGACAACCCATTGATGTTAAGGTCATGGTGATATCCGCTTTTCCATTCTCATCAAGATCGACATCATAGACAAGTCCAAGGTTGACGATGTCGACATTCAGCTCAGGGTCAATCACCTGTTCTAGGGCGCCTAAAATATTTTCTTTCAATGCTTCATCCATGATATCCACTCCTTTTTCCATTAGTATAACGTACTTTTTGTTATGACTAAACGTTTGTGCTTTTCAGATGAGTCACAAACCAGTCAATCGTTTCAAACATCGCTTGTCTTGAGACCTTATGGCCAGCTTGTCCATCAGTGATAAAGCGAATCAGGTGCGGATCCTGCTTATATTGTGTGGACGCTAACTCATCGTATAGGGATTTTGCGTGCCTGTACGGGACCACAGGATCATTTTCTGCATGCCAGAATAACAGCGGTCTTTTGTTTAATCGATCCGTTTGCAGCGTTAAATCATATGGGCGCAGGGCGTCTAATTGCAGATGAACCTCTTCGTCTGTAATGTCTTTCATCAACCCTTTGTGACGCATGTCCATGATCTGTGCTTTTAGAAACGTCGTATAGTTCGGACTCCCCATCAGGCTGACAGCGGCTTTGATCCAGTCATGTTTGGCAAGTGCACCAAAGGTAGTGATGCCGCCCATGGAAGTACCTGCAACGCCTATCAAATCGGCTTCAATCAATTGTTTTTCTTGAAAGTATGTTTTGAGTATATCGATTTCACGAATTTCGTTCAGGACAATTTCCCAGAACTTTGATGCCAGTTCCTCTAAGCTGAGGTTTTCTGATCTTACACCATGATAAGCACAGTCAGGCAAAATGACTCTCATGCCTTTTTCCGCCAGATGGAAGGCGAAGTGTAAATTATGCTCTCGTGCACTTGTAAATCCGTGAATAAAAAATACAAGCGGCAGCGGTTTGTCTTTATTTTCAGCTTTTACGATATGTAAAAATGGAATATCGCGCGTAATTTGCTCATCAATGGTGATCACAGCCTATGAATCCTCCTTTATCATTCCCGTCTTTGTTTATTTTAACATGTAGACAACAAAGATGTGATAAAGATACACTATAGAAAGAGGCGCTAACATGAATTGCCTCCTATCACTTACAGATCAAAGGAGATTTTATGGAGACTAAACCTTATCTAATCGCACTTGACCTGGATGGCACATTATTAAAAGATGATAAAACCATTTCTGCGCACACACTTGACGTCATTCAAAAAGTGAGAGACAGCGGGCATCACGTCTGTATATCAACAGGCCGGCCATTTCGATCCAGCTCTCCTTATTATCAGCAATTACAGCTTGATTCACCAATTGTGAATTTTAACGGAGCGTTTGTCCATCATCCTCTTGATGAGAAATGGGGCAGATTTCATACGTCACTTGATCTTCAAGTGGTCAAACAGCTTGTAGACATTAGTGAAGAGTATAAAGTGCACAATGTGTTAGCTGAAGTGTTAGACGATTTGTATTTCCATTATCATGATGAAAAACTCATTGATATCTTTAATATGAATGCAAACAAAGTCACTGTTGGGGACCTAAGGGACAACCTTGGAGAGAATGTGACGAGCGTGTTAATTCATGCAAAAGAAGAGGACGTCGGAGCTATTCGAAGCTATTTATCAGATGTTCATGCAGAAGTGATTGATCACAGGCGCTGGGCTGCCCCGTGGCACGTGATTGAAATCATTAAAACAGGCATGAACAAAGCTGTTGGACTGCAAAAGATCAGTGATTATTACGATGTTCCTAAGGAGCGGATTGTGGCATTCGGAGATGAAGACAACGATTTAGAAATGCTTGAATTTGCTGGATGCGGTGTGGCAATGGGCAACGGAATTGATGCCGTGAAACATGTCTCAAATGAAGTCACTGATACAAATGAACAAGACGGGATTGCAAAGTTTCTAACGAATTACTTCTCGCTTTAATTTTTCCATTCATACATAGCAGATGGAAGCGGGCATACTACCGTTAGACAGGTTGTCCTGTCAGCTTGTGTAAAGGGGCGGATTCCGAATGGGTAAAAGAAGCAAATCGAAACGCTTTATACAACAAGGTAAAGATTCAGTCAGTCTTCATGACGCACGTTTTCCTTACCGTTCGACACTTGAAGAAGCGTCAGACAGAGGAAATATGAAGACTGATGCTTCTGGAGGTTCATTGTGAGAAACGAACTTTTTGATCAAGCCAAATCATTTACTGAAGAAGCTCTTACTTCTTCATTTTCATCTGGGTTAGAGCGTCAACAGGCAGTCAAACGAGCGAAAAATGCCGTATCCTCTGCATTTGCCAATTCGACAGATGCAGAAAGAAACCAGCTGCATACCTTCCAAGACTTGCTTGATGATCTCTGACATAAAAAAGCTGTCCACATTTGATGGACAGCTTTTTCTAATTCCCTTGCTTATTTGACTTGGAATGTTTTCTTCTCCGTGATTTGTTTCAGCCCTTCTGCTTTTCCTTTAAACGTTACAACCGCTTCGTATGTTCCGGGCTTTACACCGTTTGACCACGTGTCTTGAAAATCATAGGCCTCGCCTTTTTTCAGCACAAAAGTTTGGATGGCCTGTGTGAACATACGGTCTTTCGAATAGCGATATTGTTCGTTCCCGTTTTCGTCATACACACTGAGCTCGAATTTTTGGCTTGTGTTAAAGGTAAATTCAATATCTCGATCTGATTCATTTTTCAGTGACATGTTAAATTGAACTGAAGAACCTTTCTGGACGGGGTCTACTGTGAGTACAACCGTTTTTTCTCCCATTTGACCGGAAACCTCCTTGTCTGGTTCATCCTTTTTTTGTTGTCCACAAGCGGCTAAAAACAATAGAATGAGAAGAAGTACCAACCCTTTTTTCATCTGCTACCCACCTTTTAATCTCGTCTGAAAAATCCAAGAATATTGGTTGTCTGCACAATATTTGTAAAGGCTTTTGGATCGACTTCTTTAATAATTTGTTCAAGTTCATACAGCTCATACCTTGTAATGACGATCACCATCATTTCCTTTTGCTCGTTGGTGAATGCGCCTTTTGCAGGTACAGTTGTAATACCTCTGACCATTTTTCCGTAAATGGCTTCTTTGATTTCATCTGCTTTTTTCGTCACAATCATCGCGGTCAGCTTCTCATGTCTTGTATGGATGGCATCAATGACCCTTGTGGTCACATATAATGTGACAAGCGTATATAATGCTTTCTCCCAACCTTGTAATAATCCTGCTGTAAAAATGATGATTCCATTTAAAATGAAGAAATACGTGCCAACTGGTTTGTCTTTCCATTTTGCTAATACCATAGCAACGATGTCGAGTCCACCTGTCGATGCCCCGTATTTGAGCGTGATCCCAATCCCTACGGCGGATATGACACCGCCAAACACAGCATTTAATAAAATATCATGGGAAACACTCGTTTCTGGTAAAACGCCAAGGAAAATGGTTGTTAGTGCAACACTGATGATGCTGTACAAAGTAAAGGAACGGCCAACTTTCATCCAGCCTAAAATGCCGACTGGAATGTTTAAAATAAATAATAGAATCCCTGTTGATACATAAAATGGCGCATATTGATCGATTAAGCTGGATAGCAGCTGGGCTACCCCTGTAAAACCGCTCGCATATACGTCAGCTGGGATTAAGAATAAATTCAGTCCAATCGCATTGAGTAATGCACCAATAACGACGACAATGAGTTTTTTTGCTTCTCCAATGAACATGTTGTCATTCCTCCACTTACCATTCTCTCTATGGTTTTCCCTAAAATTTAGAATTTGAACACGAAAAGATGATTTCTATGATATAGTTAGGCTAAAAAGATGTAAAATATGGCTTATTTTTTAGAAAGAAGGGATTTATATGACTGTTCATATCATAGCAGACAGTGCTGCTGATCTGCCTCTTTCTTATTATGATGAACATAACATAACACTCATTCCGCTCCGCGTGTTGCTTGGCGAGCAGGAATTTGAGGATTTGATCACCATTGAACCAAAACAAGTATTTGATGCGATGAGACAAGGAGCCAGTCCAAAAACGTCACAGGCTTCACCAAACCGAATCAAGGAAGCCTTTGTCTCTGCCGCTCAAACCCATACATCTGCCATCTATGTCGCTTTTTCATCAGAGCTTTCAGGTACATATCAGACAGCTATGATGATGGCAAATGAAGTGAAGGAAGAATATCCTGATTTTGATTTACGAATCATTGATTCTAAATGCGCTTCACTCGGCTATGGGCTTGCTGTCAAACACGCTCAGTCACTTGCCATTGACGGAAATACAATACAAGAAATTGAAACGTCTGTAAAGCATTTTTGTGAATCTTTACAACATATTTTTACTGTAGACGATTTAACGTATTTAGCAAGAGGCGGAAGAATCAGTAAAGCGTCCGCATTTGTGGGCGGTTTGTTAAGCATTAAACCCATTTTACATGTCGAAGATGGAAAACTCATCCCGCTAGAAAAAATCCGCGGACGTAAAAAGCTGCTGAAACGCATTATCGAACTAATGAAAGAACGCGGAACGGATTGGCCTAATCAAACGGTGGGCATTAGTCATGGTGATGATCCTGCACTTGCAGAAGACATGAAACAACTGATTGAAGACGAATTTCATCCTAAAGAAATTGATATTCATATCATCGGCGCCGCTGTTGGGTCGCATTCAGGACCTAGCACGCTTGCGATCTTTTTTACAGGCAAATGATCATAAAAAGCACCCTTCCCTGACACAACACGGGAAGGGTGTTTTTCTTATGAAAGTTTAAATCGCTGGACGGTTTCATTTAACCTTGCCGTCATACTCATCAATTCTTCGACCTGTTTGTTCATCTGATGGAACGATTGCAGCTGTTCATTGGCTGAGGCAGAAATTTCTTCGCTGCCAGCTGCTGTTTCTTCTACTACTGCACTAATATTTTCAATCGAGTGCAGTACTTGTCCGCCAAGTTCTGTTGATTGGATAATTTGGTCATTTAAGACCGCCATTTCTTGTTTAATATGCTGCGCTTTTGTTTCTATATCTTCAAAGGAGTGTGAGGTTTTGTCCATCGCATCCTGCTGCTGAAGTGAAAGCTTGACCCCTTCTTGAACCGTTTGACTAATGGATTGAATCCCTCTTTCAATATGACTGACCATGTCAAAAATTTGTCTTGTTGCATTAGACGATTCATCGGCAAGCTTGCGAATTTCATCTGCTACAACGGCAAAGCCTTTTCCAGCTTCGCCTGCTCTTGCCGCTTCAATGGCTGCGTTTAAGGAAAGTAAGTTTGTTTGGTCCGCAATGTCAGAAACCGTTTTGGCCATGGCTGAGATTCCGCTGGCGTATTGCGTGAATTCTCCTGCTGATTCTTCGATTTGTCTCGTGGCATGTGTATTTTTTTCAATCGCTGATTTTGTTTCTGTTAACGTGTGCTTTCCGCTTTCTACGGCTTCGATGGCATCCTCTGTACTGCGGATGACCGTTTGTGATCGTTCGGAATTTTTACGTCCATGCTGGTCCATTTTCTCAATCAAGCTGACGCCATGCTGGAGATCTTCTGAAATCGCTTGTGACCCATTGGCCATTTCGTCTGTTGAGACAGATACTTGATTGGCAGATTCCATCATCTTTTTATTTTCATCATTCAGGTGGATCGAGAATGTCTCTACTCGGCTTGAGACATGGCTGATTTCTTTAATCAAACTAATCAACTGATCTGTCATTTGATTAAAGGATTCATTCAAGCCTCCGATTTCATCCTTACGCTGAATATCCGTCCGCTCCACAGCAAGATTTCCTTCTGCGATCTGCTTTGCTCTGTAGGATATTGATTTGATAGGTGTCACGATGGATCGCGTTAGTCCAATATTCAAAAAGACGGCAATGACAATCAGTGTGAGGGCTGAGACGAGTGCACTTGTAATAATCCATTGAACATTGTCTGCTGCATCCTCTAGATTTTGTTTATACGCTTCTTCTGCTCTTTTATTCATCGTATGCACATCATTTAAAACGCCATCAATTCTTGCTGCCACACGTCTTGCATCCGAGGCGTTTTTTTCGCCAATGGCATTGTTGGCTTCTTTGGTCCATGTGTCATATTTTGAATTTAACCTTGTTAATGCCTCTTTGTTCAAATTTCCTGCATGCTTGTTTAACGTTTGCAGCTGTTTTTTTGCTGTAGAAATATCGTTTTGAACGATCTCTAGCTGTTCATCTGAAAGTGTCATCGAATAATTGGTCATCGCTTGCTCGACACTTTCAAAACTTGCCTTCGTTTTTTGTACGTTTAATAAGGTTTGGACATCTGCTTCATTTGATGATTGGATCTTTGTCATGCTGACAATGATAAAGGCGATAACGCCAACTGCTAAAAGAAGTGAGATAAGTGAGTTGAGTAAAATTTTGACGCGTAAACTCATGATGCGCCCCCCTCTTCTTTTAGAAGCGTCTGCTTCAGACCATTTAATTTTTTGGTCAGTGTCTCAGCATTTTTCAAGATCCGGATTTTTGCCATATCGATTCCATCATTGCTTAAGTCATAGACAACATGTCCGCTTTTAATTTGATTGTTCTTGACGACCTGTTCGCTGAATTGATAAACCACTTCATCGACTTTTTTCACCATAGATGAAATGACCGCTTTTTCCGCAGTATAATACTGATCGCTGTCAACACCAATGGCATATTTGCCTTGCGATTGCGCTTCTTTTAATACACCAACACCTGAATAACCGGCTGCAGCATATAAAACGTCTGCTTTCTTTTTGATCATATCTTTGGCTATTTTACCGCCCTTGCCTGCATCACTAAATGTACCGGCATAGGTAGATAAGATTTTGATTTTGGGATTGACTGATTTGGCGCCTTTTTGAAACCCTTTTTCAAAACGATGAATGACGTCTGCATCAACACCGCCAACAAATCCAATGACATCGCTTTTTGTTGTCATCGCAGCAAGTGCACCTGCTAAATAGCTGCCTTCCTCTTCTTTAAACGTCACAGAAGTCACATTTTTCAGCTCAGATACGGCATCAATCAGAAGGAACTGCTTCTTCGGATATTTTTTCGCGACTTTTTCTAGGTCTTCTTGCATACTAAAACCTACACCGATAATGAGATCATTACCATCTTTTACGAGTTCTGTCAGCCCTTTTTCATATGTATCAGTTTCTGCAATTTCTCTATAATCAAATTCAATGCCAAGCTCATCACGTGCTTTTTCTAATCCTTTAAATGATGAATCGTTAAATGATTGATCACCAAGACCATCATCTGTGAGCATAACGCCAATATGCTTCGCAGTTGATTTTGGCGCCCCCTCCTGTTGATTACCGCATGCGGCGAGCACCATAAGCATAGCTGCCATCAGAAGCAATGAAATCTTCACTTTCATCCAAAAACACACTCCTTTTATCATCCTTACTCCTTTTTTATCGGATTTGAGGGGCGTTGTTTCAATGATATAGTGAAGGTTTTCATGACTTTTTTCATAGAAAAAATCCATTATTTAAGACAAAAATAAAAAAGTGAGCAAATGCTCACTTTTAGATCATTGACAAAGGGCTAAAATGAACTTTATTTTAGAACTTTGTCTTCTTTTCAGCGTGACCTGAAAACCTTTGCAGCCCTAGGAAGGACGAGTACCGGAGCGGAGCGAATTTGACATTCGTGAGCACCGGCACGCAGGACTGACACCGAATGCGAGGGTTTGTCTGCACGCTGAAGTGAGCAAATGCTCACTTTTTCTCGTATGTCCAGCCTTCTTTTTGATAAACGAGATCATTTTTCATCAGATGACCTAGTGCTCGTTTAAAGGCTGCTTTGCTCATTTGAAATCTTTCGCGGATATCCTCTGGATCACTTTTGTCTCCGTAAGGCATGGCGCCGTTTCTTGTTCTCATATAGGTTAAAATTTCTTCTGCATCGACAGATAATGCATCCTGTTTTCTAGGAAGCAGAGAAACGTTCACGGTTCCATCCTCTTTCACTGCAATAACTCGTCCCGTAACGGTCGATCCTAGTCTTGGCTCTTCTTTTCGTTCCGTGCGGTGAATAAACCCTCGCACGCCTGTATCTGTCAGCATAAAAGAACCTGTCGCAATTAAACGATAGATTGTTCCAGTAATTTCTTTGTTCATTAAGGTTTCTGGTGCCTCAGTAAACAATTCACTGATCACGTCTTCTGTGGCTGGTTTTGCGAACATTCTGCCGTAACTTGTGACTTTCAGCATACAGTAGAGTTTGTCTCCTTTTTTCGGCCATGCTTCCTCAAATGGCGGGAGGTGTTCTGTTGCTACAAGTGCATCCTTTGACAGTCCAACATCGACAAATGCGCCCATGTCTTCTACCACGTCTACAACTTCTACCCAGCCGTATGTATGTGCGTTAATTGTAGGGATTTTCATTGTGGCAGCTAGTCTTTCTTCATGATCTACATATAAATAGACCTCTACTTCATCTCGGTCATCAAGATCCTCTGTCATTTCACTGCGGTGCAGGAGGACCGAATCTTCACCATCTGTCAAAAAGTAGCCGTATTCCATTTCGTTCTCTATTTGCAAGGTCAGTTGCTCACCTGGTCTCATGTTCTCTTCCTTCCTATCTGCCCATAAAAGAGCGTTCGTTCATCTTTTGATTCACTTTATTCTACTATACTTCTCCCCGCATGAACATCTCTAGTTCTGTTAGCTAAAGTGGACAAACTGAACACGATTTATACCGCAGCCGGCTGAACTCTTTGCCTCATCTCTTCGATAAAGTTTCTTCTTCGCCTATTGGCATGATAAAATAGACGCAATATCAATACTTGGAGGTCATGTGTGATGGCAAAAGAAAGCTCATTTGACATTGTATCGAAAGTCGAACTGCCTGAGGTGCAAAACGCTGTTCAAGCAGCGCTGAAAGAAATTAAAAACCGTTATGATTTTAAAGGAAGTAAAAGTGACATTTCTCTCGAAAAAGAAGAACTTGTTCTCATTTCTGATGATGACTTCAAGCTTGAGCAGCTAAAAGATGTACTTGTGACAAAGCTTATCAAACGAAATGTACCAACTAAAAATATCGATTACGGAAAAACCGAGCATGCTCTTGGCGGTACAGTACGCCAGCGTGCGAAGCTGATCAGCGGGATTGATCAAGACAACGCTAAAAAGATCAACGCACTCATCAAGCAGTCTGGCATCAAAGTGAAATCACAATTTCAGGATGACCAAGTGCGTGTGACAGGGAAAAATAAAGATGATTTACAAGAGGTGATTTCTCTTATGCGTAAGGCTGATTTGCCGATCGATGTCCAATTTATAAATTTTCGATAAATTTCAAATTTTCCATTGATTATTTTTGCATTTTTCGTTACAGTTGATGGAAGTTCAATTCATTGACATGTTCATATTGCTTTCTTATCAAGAGAGGCAGAGGGACTGGCCCTGTGAAGCCTCAGCAACCGGTGTAGTAGAAATATATTTTCTATGACCAAGGTGCTAAATCCAGCAAGCAACTGCTTGGAAGATAAGGAGAAGAATTACGATACAGCCAAAAAGTCTTCTTCTTATCAGAAGGCTTTTTTTGTTACATAGAAATAAGGAGGAATACAATGGGCCTATTACAAGACTTACAAAATCGCGTACTGATAGCTGATGGAGCGATGGGAACACTTTTATACTCTTACGGCATTGACCGCTGTTTTGAAGAATTAAATTTATCGAAAGAGGATGAAGTGAAACGCGTACACGAAGCATATGTGCAGGCAGGCGCTGACATCATCCAAACGAACACATACGGTGCGAATTATATTAAACTATCCCGCTACGGCTTAGAGGAAGAAACGAAACGCATCAATACAAAAGCGGTACAAATTGCAAAAGCAGCCGCTGGCTCTGCCTATGTTCTCGGAACAATTGGCGGCATTCGAACGTTTAACAAAAATGCCTACTCTATAGAAGAAATCAAACGAAGCTTTAGAGAGCAGCTGTACATCCTATTAAATGAAGAGCCTGACGGATTATTGCTTGAAACGTATTATGACATAGAAGAAGCGAAGGCTGTTCTCCAAATTGCTCGCAAAGAAACGACTCTCCCGATTGTCATGAATGTCTCTATGCATGAACAAGGCGTTTTGCAGGATGGTACCCCGCTGAAGGATGGTTTATCTGAGTTATCATCTCTTGGTGCAGATGTCGTCGGCATCAACTGCAGGCTGGGCCCTTATCACATGATTCAGGCACTCGAAGGTGTTCCACTTTTAGAAAATTCGCATTTATCAGTCTATCCTAACAGCAGTCTCCCCTCTCTTGAAGAAGGCAGACTCGTCTATGATACAGATAACGATTATTTCCGAAAAAGTGCACTTGAATTTAGAAATCAGGGTGCACGCATTATCGGCGGCTGCTGTGGAACAACACCTCAGCATATTAGCGCAATGGCTGAAGCGGTCAAAGGTTTAGCACCGATCACTGAAAAAGAAGTGAAAGTGTTAAAAGAAGAAATCATTTCCATCCAAGATCAGCGCACTGAACCAGGTCTTGATGAGCTGGCTGTGAAAAAACGATCGATTATCGTAGAGCTCGATCCACCGAAGAAGCTGAACTTCGAAAGATTTCTCGTCGCTGCAAATGAATTAAAGAATGCTGGCATTGATGCGTTAACGTTAGCCGATAATTCTCTTGCAACTCCGCGCATTAGCAATGTCGCTTGCGGCGCATTATTAAAGCAGCAGCTTGATATGCGTTCTCTTGTTCATATCACATGCCGCGACCGTAATTTGATTGGGCTACAATCCCATTTAATGGGGCTCGACACTCTTGGATTAACCGATATTTTAGCGATCACAGGCGATCCATCTAAAATTGGAGACTTCCCAGGTGCAACATCTGTGTATGATTTAACCTCCTTTGATTTGATTCGTCTCATCAAGCAATTTAATGAAGGCCTTTCTTTCTCAGGAAAGCCTCTTGGCAAAAAGACCAATTTTTCAGTGGCTGGCGCGTTTAACCCAAATGTGCGTCATATAGATAAAGCGGTCAAACGTCTTGAGAAAAAAATCGAATACGGCGCTGATTATTTTATTTCACAGCCTGTTTATTCTGAAGAACAGCTTGTGAAAATTCATGAGGAAAGCCGCCACTTGGATAAACCTATTTACATCGGCATTATGCCGTTAACAAGCAGCCGAAATGCAGAGTTTATTCATCACGAAATTCCCGGCATCAAATTATCTGATTCTATTCGTGACATTATGGCTAAGGCTGGCGAGGATAAAGAAAAGCAGCGAGCAGAAGGTTTAGCGATTGCCCGCTCTTTATTAGATACAGCCTGCGAATTGTTTAATGGCATTTATTTAATTACTCCTTTCCTTCGATCAGATTTAACAGCAGAACTGACCACCTACATCCATCAGAAAGAAAAGGAGTCTAACATCCATGTCAACTATCACTGAACAGCTCAAAAAACGCATCCTCGTCCTTGATGGTGCAATGGGCACAATGATTCAAAACGCCAACCTGACAGCAGAGGACTTTGGCGGAGAAGAGTATGAGGGCTGTAACGAGTATTTGAATGTGACAGCCCCTCACATCATCCGTGCGATCCATAGGGAATACCTCGAAGCAAGTGCCGATCTCATTGAAACAAATACGTTCGGCGCGACAAAGCTCGTCCTTGATGAATATGGGCTTGGCCACCTTGCCTATGAACTCAATGTTCGAGCTGCACAGCTGGCAAAGGCTGAAGCAGACCGTTTCTCCACACCGGATAAGCCACGTTTTGTTGTAGGCGCAATGGGCCCAACAACGAAAACATTATCTGTAACAGGCGGCACAACCTTCAGTGAGCTCGTCAGAAACTATGAAGAACAGGCCCGCGCTCTAATTGACGGAAAGTGTGATGCCCTTCTTTTAGAAACAAGCCAAGACATGCTGAATGTAAAAGCTGGTTTCAAAGGAATTCAGGAAGCCTTTCAGAAGGCAGGCATTCAATTACCACTCATGGTATCAGGAACGATTGAACCGATGGGCACCACCCTTGCTGGTCAGGATATCGAAGCCTTTTATATCTCTCTTGAGCATATGAAACCCATCAGTGTGGGCCTGAACTGTGCGACTGGTCCAGAATTTATGACAGACCACATCCGCACGCTCTCCTCCATCGCAAAGTCAGCGGTGAGCTGCTATCCGAATGCTGGTCTCCCAGATGAAGAAGGCCAATATCATGAATCCCCTGCTTCTCTTGCTAAAAAAATCGCCGCCTTTGCTAAGGAAGGCTGGTTAAATATTGTCGGCGGCTGCTGTGGAACGACACCTGCACATATTCAAGCATTGTCAGATGAAGTACGCACGATTCAGCCGCGTCATATCACTCGAGAATCACCGCAGCATACCGTATCAGGAATTGAGCCTCTTATTTATGAGGATTCAATGCGTCCTCTTTTTGTAGGCGAACGGACCAATGTCATTGGTTCTCGCAAATTCAAACGGCTCATTGCGGAACAAAAGTTTGAAGAAGCAGCAGAAATTGCTCGTGCTCAGGTGAAAAATGGCGCTCACGTCGTTGATGTGTGTCTCGCCGATCCAGACCGTGATGAGGCAGCAGACATGGAAGGCTTTTTACAAGAAGCCATGAAAAAGGTGAAAGCCCCTTTTGTCATTGATTCAACGGATAAACACGTGATCGAAAAGGCACTCACCTATTCTCAAGGGAAAGCCATCATCAATTCTATTAATCTTGAGGATGGCGTGGAACGTTTTGAAGAGATTCTTCCTCTTGTGAAGCTATATGGCGGTGCACTTGTTGTTGGCACAATTGATGAAATAGGAATGGCTGTGACCGCAGAACGAAAGCTTGAAATTGCTATACGTTCGCATGATTTGTTAACGAAGGAATATGGAATTCCTGCAAGTGACATCATTTTTGATCCGCTTGTCTTTCCCGTAGGCACTGGAGACGAGCAATATATTGGCGCCGCTGAAGAAACGATCAAAGGCATTAAAATGATCAAGGAAACCCTGCCTGAGTGCCTCACCATTTTAGGCATCAGCAACGTATCTTTCGGACTTCCGCCTGTAGGCAGAGAAATCTTAAATGCCGTCTATTTATATCATTGCGTGCAAGCAGGGCTTGATTATGCCATTGTGAATACAGAAAAGCTTGAACGCTTCGCTTCCATTCCAAAGGAAGAAATCAAACTAGCTGAAACCTTACTTTATGAAACAAATGACCAAACACTGGCTGAATTCACCCAATTTTACCGCGGCAAAAAGAAAACGGAGAAAAAACCAAAGGTCTCCTTATCACTTGATGAAAGGCTGGCGCTCTACGTCGTCGAAGGAACGAAAGAAGGTCTCATCGATGATTTATCCCTTGCTTTGGAGCAATATGAATCGCCGCTTCATATTATCAATGGTCCGTTAATGCAGGGAATGGCTGAGGTTGGTCGTCTTTTTAATCAAAACGAACTGATTGTCGCCGAGGTGCTTCAATCAGCAGAGGTCATGAAAGCATCTGTTTCGTTCCTTGAGCAATATATGGAAAAGCAGCATGCCAGCGGGAAAGGAAAGATTCTTCTTGCGACCGTAAAAGGAGATGTCCATGATATCGGGAAAAACCTTGTCGACATCATTTTGAGCAATAACGGCTTTCAAGTAGTCGACCTCGGCATCAAGGTGACACCTCAAACATTGGTTGAAGCTGTGCAAAAGGAAAAACCAGATATGATCGGATTATCAGGCTTACTTGTAAAGTCCGCACAGCAAATGGTATTAACCGCTCAGGATTTACAAAAGGCCAATATTTCTGTTCCTATTTTGGTCGGCGGTGCTGCCCTGTCTCGCAAATTTACGAAAATGAAAATTTCGCCTCATTATGATGGACCTGTTCTTTATGCAAAAGATGCCATGGACGGTCTGTCATTAGCTAATGAGTTAAAAGTGAATCCACTGCAATTTCAAACAAAGCCCGAAGAGGAGCCAGTGGCACCTTTCAAGGAGAAAGAAGGAAAGCAGCCGAAAGCTGTCATTGAATTACTAGAAAAACGCGCAGCCCTTCCTCAGGCACCGGTATTTACGCCAGAAGATACCGCACGCCATTATGTGAGGGACATCGATTTGCATCATATTATGCCTTATGTGAATGAACAAATGCTCATTGGTCATCATCTCGGCTTAAAGGGAAAGGTCAAAACCTTATTAGCTGAACAGCATCCAAAAGCATTGGAATTAAAACAGCTTGTCACAGATCTTCTAAACGAAGGCAGAGAGAAAAACTGGTTTGCGCCAGCATTTGTGTATCAATTCTTCCCTGCCGGTTCAGACGGAAATGATTTGCATATTTATGATCCCGAAAAGCCTGACCGCATCATTGAAACGTTCCAATTTCCAAGGCAGGAGAAGCTCCCGTACCGCTCCATTTCTGATTATGTATGGAAAAGTGATGAAAACGAGAAAGATTATATTGCCTTATTCGCCGTCACAGCCGGCGCGCGTATAAGTAAAGTCGCGCAGCAATTTAAGCAGGAAGGAGATTATTTAAAAATGCATGCTGTCCAAGCTCTGGCACTTGAGCTTGCAGAAGGATTAGCTGAAAGAACCCACCAATTGATTCGTGACAAATGGGGCTTCCCTGACCCAGTTGATTTTACAATGGAAAAACGATTTCAAGCGAAATATCAAGGGCAGCGCTATTCCTTTGGTTATCCAGCGTGTCCAAATCTTGAGGACCAAGAAAAGCTGTTCAAGCTGCTTCAGCCTGAAAAAATCGGCATCCACCTGACAGAAGGATTCATGATGGAACCTGAAGCATCTGTTTCAGCGATCGTCGTCTCCCACCCTGAAGCTCGATATTTTAATGTTCATTAAGTCTAGAACCTCCGTGATTGGGGGTTCTTTTTTGATACACGCTGAGAGGAAAAGGATCTCCCTTTTCCTTTTTCTTATGCTTTCTTATGGTACGATACATATAGATGAAATCAGCTAAGAAGGAGTTGCGTGTATTGGAAAACGTTGTACAACGAACATTAACACTTGATGACATACCCGATCTTATCGAATTGTCAAAAGAGGTCGACTGGCCTGATTACAATGCGGATGAGCTTACATCTCTTTTAACAAACGGATATTTTACTGGTTTTTCAACAACGGATGGACAAGTCATCTCATGTGCGGGACTTTTCCAATATGAAAAAGCAGCATCAATTGGTGCAGTTATTGTATCTGAGACGCATCGCGGCTTAGGCCTTGCGCGGAAAATGATTGACACCCTGCTTCGCCGGAGCGATCAAAGCGTTCCTGTCGTTTTAACCGCTACTGTACAAGGACAGCCCGTTTATGAAAAAATCGGATTTCAAACGGCCGGCTACATTCATACATACAAAGCACAGAAAACAAATCCTACTGCGCTTCAGGTGTCAGATAAGATTCATCTGTCTCCCGCTGATGAAACTCATCTCCCGTCTATTGAAGCACTTGACGAAAAAGGTGCAGGTACCAATCGATCAAGCTTTATAAGAAAGCGAATGGATCGAGCATCGTTCCGGCTGATCGCACAGAATGAACATCATGAAACAATTGGCTTTGCATTTGGCATCGAAACCCCTGCTAATCTCATGATTGGACCGCTTACAGCAAACGATGAACAAACCGCTCTCTCGCTCATCCAATCACTCATCTCGTCTTATTCAGGGGCAATTCGTTTAGATATGCAGCAAGAAACAGCTGAACGCCTGCATGAAACACTTGTTGAAGCAGGATTTACAAAAACAAACGTAGCTCATTTTATGATGATTCGCGGAAAAGAAAAACTAAATGATCCCGCCCTTTTCTATTTCCTTGCCTCTCAAGCATTTTCTTAAAAAACAAACAAGCTGTAGACACTTGATGTCTACAGCTTCAGATTGTTGACAAAGGGCTAAAATGATCTTTATTTTAGCCCTTTGTCTTCTTTTCAGCGTGATAGAAAACCTTTGCAGTCTAGGAAGGGCGAGTACCGGCGCGGAGCGAATGTGACATTCGTGAGCACCGGCACGCAGACCTGACACCGAATGCGAGGGTTTGTCTACAGCTTTTCTATTACTTCTCTCCAACTGACGAAAGAACATGAGCGAGTGCATTTGTGACCTTCCCATGCTCTGATGCATGCGGGCGGTCATCTCCATCTCCATAGCCATAATCAATCATTCGATTACGATTTAAGCAAAGCTTTGTCAGCTTCGGCTGGAATAGATCAAATAATTCAAAACGATCTTTTAGCTGTGGGAATTGATTTTGATACTGCTGAATTTCTTCAGCAAGCAAACGCCAAAGAGTCGTTTCATCTAACAGATCGTGATTGTCTAATACGTTGGATACATAGCGCAGATTGCAAATAAATAATCCTGTAAAGATAAATTGTACTAGACCTTCTGGCGGCTCACTGCGCAGCACTTCTTTTAAATCTTCTTCTAGTGAAGCTAATTCAGGCAGCGGCTGGTCACTTATATTCACATCATCCACGAAATCTTTGATCGCTAAACGATGCGGCTGATGATTTTTTAACACAAGAATCGTATTTTGACCATGCGGTGAAAAGACTGTGCCGTATCGATACATAAAGTGCAAAAGCGGCGGCATCACGACATGGAAAAACTTCGCCATCCATTCTTTTGCGGAGAGACCTGATTTTTCAATCAACTGCTTGATATACGGCTCACCTTCATGATCCTCATATGTGAGTGCCGCAAGTGTAACAGGGCTCTCCCCTTCTTCTAAGTACGTATAAATGCTTTCTCTAAAAATGACACCGAGCATCTCAAGATATTGATACGGCGCACCAGGCAGTTTGCTGTAGTATGGATGATCGACATTGATACTTGCATTCTCACCTGGTAAAATGACGCGGCACACATCAGATAAAAATGAGTCTTGATCGGCAATCCCTTTAATATGCGCTGTAATGCGCGGGGCAATGACCGTACGTTCTGATGGAAGTCCACGGTACACAAGTGTATTTAAAATGCTCATTGGGAGTTTAATATGATGCTTGCCTTTGTTTGAGATATTTGTAAAGGTTCTGATCGACTGCTGCGGGATATATTGATCCAGCCCCTCTCCTAAATACACAATCCGGCGCAAGGCCAAATCTTCCGGAAAATGCTGAATAATCATATGCGTCCACTGCCACTGATGGACAGGCATCATATAATAGTCAGCTGCATTCAGTCCTTCATCCTTTAACACACGTTGAAATTGACGAATCGTGACTTCATCTAATTCTTTGGCGATCACCTGCTCATACTTTTCATGATCGACTGCATGGAATGTCGCAAGTTCCCTGTGAACAGCAATCCAAGACAGCTGCACACATTCTTGACGTTCTGGTGCATAGGCTAAGTAATCATCGTAGCTGAATCCTATACGTCCTTTGTTATACACAATCCAAGGATGGCCTGTCATTTCTCCTTCAATCCATGCATAATCCGTATCTGTCAGCTCATCCGCACGAAGCGCTTTTTTCGACAGCAAATGGACATCGGCTAACAAAGTATGGTGAAGCTCTTTGATAAGATGGCCTGTTGTGTCAGAGGACATTGGAATGATCGGCTGAATGTCTAGTAAAAACACAATGGCACTGACATCCTTTGACCACTTTCCATCCTGACAGCACTCAATTGATTCAGCGATTGTATCAAAACTATCAAACAACCGAGGTTTTGCCAGATAACGATATTTCTTATGTTCATGAATGATTAATTCATACTGGGCAATGCCATCCTTACGATCCAGCTCGACAGGATGAAGCATGTCCTCATACATGTATTCGGACAGCATTTTTGCCACCATACGCTGGTTTGCCTTTTTCCAAGCAGCAGGATTCACCGCTTTTTTCAATTCGTCTTGTACACTCATCGCTTCATCCTCCTTAACCTTTGATTTCTTCAAATGTGTGTGCGTTCTTGTGTGTACCAAATGTCTGGAAGACGTGCTTTTGATAAAGTGGATACACGGTTTGACGAGCAAGTTCATTGATGATCACACTGTTTCGATAAGCCCCCAGCCCCAAATCTGGAGCGCCGACCCCATGTGTATGAAGCTCTGCATTTTGTACAAAAATATCATTTTCACCCATCGTATTTGTTTTCAAACGATATTCACGTTCAACTTGGAAACGTCCTTGATCATCCCATTGAATGTGGTGAGAAATAGGGTTGATAAATGGCGGCAGAACGGATTGATAGCCAGTCGCCAATACAACAATATTCGTCTCATGCGTAAATGATTCTTCCTTGACCCATTGCGTGCAGGAAAGTGATAATCCGCCCGCTGTTTCCTCAATCAAGTTGACCTCCGTCATGGCTTGAAGCACTGTGTTCAACTGCGTTCCGCAGGCAGAACGTTCATAAAGCAAATGATAAATATCACGAATCATCGCCGAACTGATGCCTTTATACAGCAAGTCTTGCTGTTTTAATAACGCATCCTTTTTTGTTTGCGGAAGCTCATAAAAGAAATCAATATAGTCAGGGGAGAAATACTCAAGCCCTAGGTTTGAATATTCCATTGGGAAAAATCCTTTTGACCGTGTGAACCAGTGAATATCCTTCGCTTCATCATCTGATAAAATGTCATAAAACACTTCTGCTGCACTTTGACCAGAGCCGATAACTGTGACAGATTTCCCTTTGAAACAGCCTTCTTTCTTTCGTTTTAAATAGTCAGCTGAGTGAAAAACCTTCTCTCCTAATGCTGGCTGGAGCGATGCTGGCACTGCGGGCTGCGTGCCAATTCCTAAGACAAGATGTTTGCTTTCAAACACCTCTACAGTTTGGTCCTTCACATGACGGACATGCACTTCATACCGCTTTTCCCCTGCCTTTTCAATCAGTGAGACAGATTCGACGTTCATGCCAAATCGGCAAGAGTCTAACTGATCAGCGACCCAGCGGCAATAATGACTGTATTCCTTGCGCGGGATATGGAAGTCCTCTAGAAAGTAAAATGAATACAAACGGTTTTGTTCCTGCAAATAGTTGAGAAAGCTATATTTGCTTTTCACATCTACCATACTGACAAGGTCCGCTAAAAATGGGACTTGCAGTGTCGTTCCTTCAATGAGCATCCCTGGGTGCCAGTGAAAGGCTTCACTTCTTTCAAAAAACAAAGCGTCTATTTCATTTACCTCTTCAGATAATGCGGCAAGTCCGAGATTAAACGGGCCAATGCCGATCCCAATTACATCCACTATATTATTTTGCTTGTTGAACCGCGTCATGGTTATACTTCCTTTCGAATCGTTCTCGATCACAAAACATCAAAAGACCTGTTTTATCCGGTAAAGTGACTGGTTTTACACGTTCAAAGCCGCATTTTTCAAATACATGAATCATTTTTTCATTGCGAATATCCGGCTCAGCGACGATTTTTTCTGTTCGTTTGTTCTGCTCAAATTGAAATGCTGTCATTGCCTGAAGGAGCGGCGCAGCAAATCCTTTTCCCACATAATCCGGCTCCCCTATTAACAGGTGAATGCCTTGATCATGCGGAGAAGGCTCATAGTAGAATTCAATGACATCCCCTTTGACGTTATAAGCCTCAAAATAACTCATTGGCGTCCCATCAATCGTGCCTAAATAAAGGGTTTGATGCGGATCATGTATTGCCTGATAAAAATGCTTTTCAAAATCAGTAAACGGAATATTCAAATGCCAAAATGGGTGAACATACTCTTCTTGCATCCACTTATGAACAAGCTGGACGTCTCTTTCATATTCAGCACGAATAAACCTAATACGATGCCTCATCCAATCAGCGCCTCCTTATGTAAAAAGAGCGGATTCAAGACAGCTGTGTAACGAGACTGTGTTTCCAAAGAACCTGTCAGCTCATCCATATCTTCAAATCGTGTCAGCAAATTCGCTTTTGAAGGAAGTTCTTTTGAACGGAGAAGGCTGTTTGTCAGATCAGAAGCTCCGTACTTCTCCTCATGAGCAATCAATGCATCTCTCACGAGTGCCAGCAAGTCTTCTTCCTTTGCTAGTCCTTCTGTGCCAAAGCCATTAATGAGACCAAATAAATGATTAAAGAAGAAATAATAACGGAGTCTCTCAACGGCTACATCATCCGCACAAATGGTTTCACTTCTTACGCTCAAGTTTTGAACTAGATTTGCGAGCTTATCTTTTTTTGATTCACTATAATAGTAGCCTTGGTTATCACGGTAATAGAAGGTGTCTGGATAACCATCCTTCATTTGCACAACAGCATTTTGCTGATGGGCCTCGAGTGCAAGACCATACGTTTCAAATAGCCAGAGCATCGGCTTTAACGAAATGGTTAAGTATTGTTTAAACCAATCTTGGCTGACCGCTTCTGTTGACCGGCCTTCTGCATCTGCAAGTTTATGAATAATTCCTGCTAATCTTGATTTTCCTCCGTACGCATGATCCTGACATAGCCCAGCAATTAAGCTTGCGCCTTTTTCACGATGCAAGAATGGATTTTGACGAATGACCACTTCAAAGCCAGATTCCGCTTCATCTCCTCGAATAGATAGATATGCAGGATCTTCAATGACCCGGAATCCAGAGAATTTTTCATATAAAGAAACGCCTAATTCTGTTTTTAAGATGCGGGACATCTCTACTCCTCGATCCAGTTCCTTTTGTTTATTGATGCGTAACGAGTTCGTAATTTTCACAGGAACAGAGAATTTGAGCATGTAAGCAGAATCCTTTTGATAGACCGTTCTAAAGGATGAGGTCGCTGTGTATTCAGACCCCAGCGGTCCTAAATAAGTCAGTTTCCCCTCCTCTATATACCGCTTCACGAATGTCTTCTCCATGACCACTTTGACTTGCAGCGGATGAATTGGAATGAGCACATATTCTCCGTTTTCTGTTAACCTATTCAGTCTCTCTGTTTCTTCTGGCACTTGACGCGAAAGCTCTTCTAACATGAGACTTGCCGCAGGTTGTGAAATAGATGAATCCTGAAGCACAATCGAATGGTGCGCTTTAAAGTAATGAAGCTGGAAAGCCCCTTTCAGCTCAGGTGAATAGACGGCTTCCTCCTCTTCTGTCATCCCTTGTCTGCTTTTTGGTGTTGGATGTGTTAAATGTCCAAGGAGAAGTGACTGTTCAGCCTCGATGTACTCAAAATCAGCTTGAGATAAAGCAGCTTGATCACTTTCTCTCTCCCTTAAGAATCGTTCAATATTTCTGCAGCTTAAAATGATGCGAAGCATGAATTCATCCTCTGCATCTGTGCGGCCATATGCAATGAGAAGCTCCTTTGAACATAAAGCAACAAGTGTCGTGTAATCGACGATCGTCCCCTCTTGCTCGCTTCCACTCGGACGAAAGCGAATCGGAAAATCAAAGAGATGGCGGCCTACAGATGAAAAGTATCGGATCGGAATCACAAGCTCAAGGTCTTGCTTTGCTAGTTTTGCCACGAATACAAGCGAACCATCTGCTTTCGTCTCTTTTTTTGCAGATCGATCGATTCCTGTTTCACGTAAAAAACAGTTTAAAAAGCTTTGCATAGTTGCATTTTCAGCCATTTGTTTATATTGACTCAACGTAGTACCCTCCCGGATTGAATATGAGCGATCCCGATATCAACGATGTCAGAAAGGATTTCCTCAATATGTGTAATTGTCGTTCTCGGATTTAACAAAGTGAATTTCAAGCATGTTTGACCATCCACCACTGTTTTTGCAATGACAGCAGTTCCTGATGTGAATAGCGTTCGATGGATGATTTTATTGATGTCACCCGCACCCTTAAATCGAAACACTACTGCATTGATTTCTGGCTCAGGATTGATCACTTCAAGGTGATCATTGCTCTCGATAAGCGCAGCCACATCCTTCGCAAAATCAATGGTATGGTCAATCATGTCACCAAACCCTTCCTCCCCAATCAGACGAAGAGAAAGAAGCAATTTCAGTGCATCAAAACGGCGCGTCGTTTGGACAGATTTATGGACGAGATGTAGTATTCCATCCAGTTCATCTTCTTTTGGATTAAGATAATCTGCATGATAATTGATCAAGCCGAAATGCCTTTTATCCTTCAGCAGAAATGCTCCGCAGGAGATCGGCTGATAAAATTGTTTATGAAAGTCGATCGTGATGGAATCAGCCAGCTCAATACCGTCTAATTTATGTCGGTAGTTTTCACTTAATACAAGCGCTCCACCATAGGCAGCATCTGCGTGTATCCACAGACCGTATGGTTTGACGATGTCATACACATCTCGAACCGGGTCAATACTTCCAAAATCAGTCGTCCCGCAAGTCGCCACTAGCGCAAAAGGCAGGAGATCCTGTTCCTTTAACTCAACAAGTTTCTTCTTCAAATCGTTGAGGTCCATGCGGTGATGCTCATCTGTCTCTATCAGAACAACCGCCTGCTCCCCTAAGCCTAGCTGGGATGCAGATTTTTTCACAGTGAAGTGAGCATTCTTAGAGCAAAGAATTCTCATGCGGTGAGCCTCACTCGGCAAGCCTTTCTGCTGAACATTCCATTGCCATGTGTTTTCACAAAAAGCATCTCTTGCAAGAAGCAGCCCCATGTAGTTAGATTGGGTTCCACCGCTCGTAAATGTCCCATCTGCTAGATTTCCATAAGAAAACTTCGCACATAGCCACTTTAGAATTTCCTCCTCAACCAAAGATGCAATACCGCTTTGATCGAAGGAATCCATTGATTGGTTAAATGAACTTACTATCACCTCTGCGGCAAGCGCAGGTATAAGCGGCGGGCAATGCAAATGTGCCAAGCATTTAGGATGCGATACATCAACCAGATGTGGCAAAAGGTGCTGCTTTATATCTTGAAAGACAGATTCAATTGATTCGCCAGACGGTTGAAACTGAAATAATGATTCGACACTAGCCGCTAATTTCCCAGGCAATATTCCACTGTATGGTCCTTGGTCTTTTTGCCATTGGTCCAGTAAGCTGTCGAGAGATGTATGAAGAGCCGCTTGGAAGGACTCTCTTCCAAGCTGGCTTTGATTGATAAATAATGAATCCACAGAAGCTTTAGTTGATTGCATCGTATACGGCCTCTTTGAAAATAGCGATAACTTGTTCAAGCTGTTCTTCTGTCATGATCAATGGCGGTAAGAATCGAATGACGCTGCCGAAACGGCCTCCTGTCTCTACAATTAAGCCTTTATCGAAGCAATTCTTTTGAATGAGACTGGCTAGCTCAGGATTTGCTGGATAACTTCCATCCACATCCTGCTTTTCATTTGGATTAACTATTTCAGCACCAATCATTAATCCTCTTCCTCGAACATCACCGATAGCAGGTACATTTTTTTGAATGTCTTTTAGATGAGCCTGCATGCGATTCCCTAACTGGTCAACATGATCAAGCAGATTCGTTTCTTTTATAAATTTAAGCGTAGCGGTTCCTGCAGCCATTGCCATTTGATTTCCTCTAAATGTGCCAATGTGTGCCCCTGGATTCCATTGATCCAAATCTTTATCATAAATCACAACTGAAAGCGGCAGGCTTCCACCAATGGCTTTAGATAATACAATGACGTCTGGCACAATTCCTGCATGTTCAAAAGCAAACATCTTACCAGTTCGGCCAATGCCTGATTGAACCTCATCGATAATGAGCGGAATGCCTTTTTCATTTGTGATTCTTCTCATTTCTTGCATCCATTCAATAGATGCTGGAATTGAGCCTCCCTCACCTTGTACTGCTTCAAAGATCATACCTGCTGGCGGAAGAATTCCACTTTCAGGATCATTTAATACACGCTCAATATAAGAGCTGGAAATGCGGTGTGAATCTTTCCCGCCAATTCCGAATGGGCAGCGATATTCATATGGATAAGGCATGAAATGCACATCTGGGATTAACCCTTGCACTCTTTCCTTTGGAGACAAATTCCCGCTTAATGACATCGTTCCATGTGTCGCACCGTGATAAGCACCGTGGAAAGAAAGAATGGAACGATTTCCTGTCGCTGTCTTGACTAATTTAATCGCAGCTTCTATGGCATCACCGCCAGTTGGTCCACAAAATTGAATTTTTGCTCTCTTTGCAAACTCTTCTGGCAGGTGAGAAAAAATTTCATTCACAAACTCTTCTTTAATTTCTGAGGTTATGTCCAACGTATGCAATGGCCTTTTTTCATGAAGCATACGTTCAATCGCTTCTATCACAACCGGATGATTGTGGCCAAGTGCAAGTGTTCCTGCGCCTGCTAGACAGTCATAAAACTCTCTGCCATCCGCATCTGTCACGATCATGCCCTCGGCTTTTTGCATGGCTAATGGGAACCGTCTCGGGTAAGACCTTGCATTAGATTCTCTTTGACTTTGCTGCTCTAAAAATTGCTGATTTTTAGAAACGGTTTTGATGGACATAATAAAACACTCCTCCAATTGATAAAGATTATCATTTTCATTTACTAGCCTAGAGGATGTGAGATAGGAAAGTCAATTGTATTCAAAAAGATGATTCGAAAAGCATATGAATACAATATTCTCTTTTTAATGAGTATTTTCGAGTAATTTTTACAAACCTTACTGCCATAAGGAAATGGAACGCATGAGACGGATTGACATTGAAAAAAATTACAAATCATTTTTCCTGGTTCATTTGTTCTATTCAATTCAAAGCACTCATTTTATGCAGAAATTTGGATGAAATGAAGGTAGAAAATTGAAGAAATCACACTATTTTTTCTTGATATAAATGGTTTGGATGGTATAATTTCTCTGAAACATAAGGGGATGGAGAGGGGAATTTTGATGATTTTAACAAAGCAAGATCTTCACCATTACTTAACGCAGGATAAGAAAGCATTAGCTATCACGCACAGAAGGCCAAAATGGTTTGGGGACGATATATGGAAATATCAAAGGTATTTACGAAAATATGAATACTATTCTAATAGCGGTGCTACATTGCGCAAATGGTTTTACCGCTATTTACATAAAAAGAAAGGGATGCAGCTTGGCTTTGATATCCCGATTGGCGTCTTTGGCCCCGGCCTTAGAATCAATCATACTGGCCTCTTAATTGTGAATAAGCACGCAAAAATTGGGGCATTTTGTGATATTCATCAAGGGGTGAATATTGGTCAAAACCATTCCGAAAAGGATGTACCAACCATTGGAGATCACGTATGGATTGGGCCCGGTGCTAAGCTGTTTGGAGACATTTATATCGCAAATCATATCTCAATTGGAGCAAATGCCGTGGTGAATCATTCCTTTCATGAAGAGCAGATCGTTATTGCTGGTGTGCCGGCTCAAAAGGTAAAAGAAAAAGGCCCTTCTTCATGAAGGCGCCTGATAAAAAAGAATTACACCGATTAAAACAGAGATGAGCAGCATGAGATAAAACAAGATGGTTAAAATCAAGATCGTCCAGCCCAGCCCCTTCCTCTCTGTCTTGATCAAATAAATACCGAGTACGATGGTACTAAAAAGCACGCCTAAAATGGCCCACAGCCATTTGTCTTTGTGATGCTTTGGCGCATCAAACCATAAATAGATAGCAACAGCAAGTGAAACGAATAGACCCGTTATTCTCAAGATTAAACTCCCCCTTATTATGTATACGCGCTCTCTATGATGCGTTTGAGTATCCGATGATCAGCAACAGGAAGTAAAAGACATAGACTAGCATAACAATAGAATAGATGATGATGGACACGATCAGAACTGTCCAGCCCAATCCTTTTCTTCCTGTTTTGATGAGGTATATCCCAAATGCAAAGAGCCCGAATAAAAGACCTAAAATAGACCATAACCATTTATTTTTCCCATGTTTTGGTGCATCTATCAATAGATAGATTGCGACTAAAATAGAAACAAACCATCCAGTGATCCAGCCCACATTCATCTGCCACCCTTCTTCTTCAGTTCATTCCATTATACGATGCTTTTTTCCTAAAAAATAATGATTCAGAGGATATTGCGCGGGAGGCTTCGCCATTCTTCTCTCAGCATTCCGTAGCGCATCGAATCATAATACTCTCCTTGATAATAACGGACCTTTCTCAGTCTCCCCTCAAGGACAAATCCGCATTTCTCTGCGCACCGCATCATCCGTTCATTCCCTGACCAAGTGGTTAGACCAATTCGAGGGATATCAATATGCGTAAATAATACATCAATCCATAGATTTAATGCCTTTGTCCCAATGCCCCCGCTCCAAAAGCGTGAGTCATAAATGACAATGCCGCATTCAAGCCACCGTGTACGTTCATTCTCCCAATAATATGATACGGTACCTTTGATATCACCGTCTATTTCAATGCCATATAGCTTTTGGGGAATGGATTCATCCTGTAAGTAACGTTTCTTAAATGCAGAAAGCGGGATTTCGTGTTCATAAAAATAAGGGGCATTCCATTTTCGATAGGACTGGTCTGGTGCTTTAAATTTTAAATGCCACACTGCCTCTAAATCCGTTTCGGTTAATGGACGTATGTTTACAAGCTCTTCCTTTTCTCTTTTCATCTGTTCACGTTCCTTTACTTTGTCGTTCTTTTTGCTAGATGACGGTACTCAATCGGCGTCATGCCTTCATTTTGCCGAAACAGCTTAGAAAAATAAGTAGGGTCGTCAATGCCTACATGCTCTGCAATGGATGCGATTTTTTCATTTGTTGAGGCGAGCATGCTTTTAGCTTTTTCGATCTTGAGACGATGGCTGTACTGGTTTGGCGTCAATCCGTACACCGTCTGCATACACCTTGTCATGTAGTCAGGATGATAGTGCAGTTTCTCTGCAAGCTGCTCCATATGCAATTTCTCCATAAAGTGATGCTCAAGATAGTGAACCACTTCTGATGCGACAGTCTCCTTTGCACTTGGAATATGAAATGCTTCCTTTTGCAGGTGAATGAGCAGTTCCTCAAATAGAAGCTGTTTTTTCAGCGGAAGTTCAGATGCATCATGATTTAATGCGCTCATCGCTGAAAGGTGTTTTTCTAACACACTTCGTCCCTTCACTTTTCCTAAACGAGGCAGGCTAAATTCATATGTTGCCGGCTTTTCGAAGGTGGCTTGGTTTTGTTTCATATCAATCCAGTGTTCTCTTGGCCGGTTCGTCAGCTCAAATCGGTCAATTGAGAAATGCAGCCACTCATAGTAGGTATCCTCTTCACATGGCAGATGTCCGCCATGAGACAGGCCCGGTGAGAGAATCATATATTCACCTTCTTTTACGTGAAAAGCCTCCTCGTCCTCTGTCATCCATAGTTCACCTTTTGTGACATAGAGAAGATCAAATACAGTGAAGGTTCTTGAGATATGTCTTTCTCCTTGATGAAATATCCCTTTACCTGAAGCTATATAAATAGGAAACGGCGGTACAGTAAATGTAATAAATCGATTCATATTCATCCCCTTATGAAGTCGTATTTCTCCAATAAGTTTCGGTTTCATCTCTTCTTATTATAGTCGATGCAAGGTACACTATAAATCGGATTTATACGAAAGGGGGCTATGTGATGAAATCTCAAACCCTGTCATATGAAAAGGTTCAAGCCAAAGATGAGAAAACGCACCCTTCATTATTTGCATTAACTTGGCCTATTTTTATCGAAATCTCTTTATATATGCTCATGGGAAGCGCTGATACACTTATGCTCAGCCAATACTCTGATAACAGTGTGGCCGCAGTAGGTGTAAGCAACCAGCTCCTGAATTTATTAATTGTCATGTTCAGCTTCATTACAACAGGAACGACCATTGTGATTGCGCAGCTTCTAGGAGCTGACCGCAAGCAGGAAGCGACTCAAGTCGCCTATGTCTCACTAGGGACCAACTTCTTGATCAGCTTTGTCATTAGTCTCCTCATGTTTATGTTAGCTGTTCCAATTCTGCACATGATGGGCTTATCAAGTGAACTCATGCCGGATGCGGCGGTCTTTTTACAAATTGTCGGGCTGCTTTCTTTTATTCAAGCACTTATTATGACGTATAGTGCTATTTTAAAAAGCTACGGATATACAAGAGACACGATGTATGTCACCATCGGAATGAATTTGCTAAACGTTGCCGGCAATTATTTGGTCATCTTTGGTCCGTTTGGCTTTCCGGTATTAGGTGTCATGGGTGTTGCCTTTTCAACCTCGCTGGCTCGATTGATCGGATTGATGGCGATGATTCTCATTGTCCGACGCCGAATTGGATTGCGTTTTTCGCTGAAGAGCATGTTTCACATCCAGCGGACGCATTTAAAAAAGCTGCTGAAAATTGGCATTCCATCTGCTGGAGAGCAGCTTTCTTATAACGGCTCTCAAATGATCATTACATTGTTTATTACATTTATGGGGACGCAGGCTTTAGCAGCAAAGGTCTACACTCAAAATTTGATGATGTTCATTATGTTATTTGGTGCAGCGATTAGCCAAGGGACACAGATTTTAATTGGGCGCCATATTGGAGCGAAAGAATTCGATGCGGCCTACCGCAGATGTATGAAAAGCTTATACTGGGCCATTGCGATCTCTCTTCTTTCTTCCACTGCTTTATCTTTATCATCGACGCATTTGCTTACGTTTTTCACTAGCAATCATGAAATCATTCAAATCGCCGCCACACTTCTCCTATTGACGATCATTTTAGAGCCGGGACGCTCTTTTAATATGGTCATTATTAATTCATTGCGGGCTGCTGGTGACGCGAAGTTTCCAGTGTATATGGCGATGATTTCAATGTGGGGAATTGGGCTTCCGATCGCTTACTTGTTAGGCATTCAGCTTGAAATGGGGCTCATCGGGATTTGGATTTCTTTTATCGTGGATGAATGGGTCAGAGGCATCTTTATGTATAGGCGCTGGCGTTCCAGAGTATGGACGGAGTATCGTTTTTCTTCCACATAAAAAGGACTGCGGGGTGCAGTCCTTTTTAGATTGTTGACAAAGGGCTAAAATGATTTTGATTTTAGCCCTTTGTCTTCTTTTCAGCGTGATAGAAAACCTTTGCAATCTAGGAAGGGCGAGTACCGGAGTGGAGCGAATTTAACATTCGTGAGCACCGGAGCGCAGACCTGACAACGAATGCGAGGGTTTGTCTACACGCTGAAAGGACTGCGGGGTGCAGTCCTTTTTTACGTAATATCTTCTAAAATAAGTGCTTTTTCCTGTTTTGAAATAAATGCTCGCTCTGTAAAGACGCGGTATTCGTTTTCTCTTGTTTTATCTAAGATGGCTTTATAAAAGTGGGCTGCTGCTTTCACCGGTATACGTGAATATAGCGGGAATTCATGAAGATGGTCAAAAAACTCCTCGTAGTATGCCTCTGCCTCAAAAGCAATGTACTCCCAGACGTGCTGAAAAGCTTGATTGACAATCCCTTCCTTCAATTCTTGCTCTGTGTACCCGAATTGATCCATCACTTGCTTTGGCAAATAAATGCGGTCTCTTTCAGCCTGATCTTCGCCGATATCTCGAAGAATGTTGGTTAGCTGCATAGCGATCCCTAACGAAATGGCTGCTTCTTTTAGCTGCTCTTTTTTACGCGGTGCAATAATGGGAAGGAGCATGAGTCCAACGGTACTAGCAACATGGTAGGAATAGATGAGCAGTTCATCTAACGTTTCGTATCGCTGCTGCTCTAAATCCATCTCCTGTCCTTGGAGCAGGTCACGAAACGGGGCTTCATCCATCCGAAACTCTTGAAATGTATGCTCTAGCGCCACCCATATCGGATCATTCCGGTCTACCTCACCTTTTAAAAATTGATCAAACGTCTTCCGAAAGGATGCAAGGTCCTCTTGTGGCGAAGGCGACTCATCTACAATGTCATCTGCTCTCCGGCAAAAGGAATACACGGCCCAGACGGCCTGTCTTTTCTTTTTAGGCAGCATGGAAAAGGCCCGGTAAAACGTTTTTGAATGGGTTTGAATGGTTTCCTCACACACTTTTAATGCTGTTTGTACATCAACCACTTAGTTTCACTTCCTTTCTATCATTCAAATCTTTTAGTAGTACAGAAGTCATGAGCTTCGCACTTTGCATCACGATCGGCACCCCGCCGCCCGGATGGATGGAAGCACCTGCCGCATAAAGATTGTCTGTCTCACTGACCTTCACTTGCGGGCGGAAGACACCTGATTGAAACAAATTAGGCGCAAGTCCAAAGCTGCCGCCTTCAAACAATCCTTCTCGCAAGGAATCATTTGGTGTCCTGACCTTTTGCCAGACAATCGACTCTCGCAATCCCGGAAAACCTCTTTTTTCAAGGACACCCACCATGTTCTCGACAAAATCTGTCTCCTCTTCCCAGTTGATATGATCTCCTGAAGGAACGGGAACGAGCATGTATAGAACACTGCAGCCATCTGGGGCAAGAGATGGATCAATGATCGATGGATTAAATGTATAAAATGACGGGTCTTGAGGAATCGTTTTCGTTTGAAAAACCTCTTTCATATGCTGATCAAAGTGTTCTCCCATAAAAAATTGATGAACAGGTGCTTCATGATACATCTTGTTTAAACCAAGATACACCATCACACAGCCAGAGGACGGTACGTATTTTCGGCGATCTTGTTCGTCTAAACCAAACTGTTTTAGCGCAGCTGGATAATCTCCATTGATCACAAATGCATCAGCGGCAACATGTTCATCATTCACTTTTGCTTTGACTGCCCGTTTTCCCTCAAACTCAAATTGCGTGACTTCTTCATTTTTTCTTACATGCACACCCATTTTGATGAGCTGCCCTTCCAATATATCTACTAAACTTGCATAACCGCCTTTTAAATAGTAAATTCCATGTGCGTGCTCACTATATGAAACAAGCGAATAAATGGCCGATGCTTCATACGGGTTTCCCCCAACATAGAGGGTTTGAAGTGCGTATGCATCTCGCAGGCGTTCGTCTGAGAAATATTTTTTCAGAGCGCTTTGTACCGTTCGATATGCCTTTAATTTCATTAAAATCTTCATATTGGCTTTTGTAAAAAATGTACGTTTTTCGTGAAATGATTTTTCTAGAAAAGCTTTCTGCCCTTCTTGAAACCGGTCCGTCATTTCTTCCATAAACCTCTGGAACCCTTGATCTTCTTTTGGAAATACACGTCTGATTTCATCTAGCTGACGACGTGCATCAGAGTATTTCGTATAGGAGGTTCCATCTTGATATTGAACTGTGTACAGCGGATCAAGCTGCAACAGATCAAGAGATGATTCGTCAATACCTACCTCATGTAAAATGCCTTTTAACATGTCAGGAAGTAGGACAATGGTCGGACCTTCATCTACTTTATATCCTTTCTCACGTACAAAAGCAAGTCTCCCGCCAAGCCGTTCATTTTTTTCGACAAGGGTGACATCATGTCCCGCTTTTTTCAAATAAAGCGCTGAGATCATTCCGCCAATACCGCCACCTGCAATCAATATATGTTGTTTCATGAGGCGCTCCCCTTTTCTTGATGCCGCATTGTTTTGTGTGAATGTTTCTCTTTTGAAAGAATGGCATTTGTCGTGATACGCGCTGATTCTAAAATGGTTGGCAGTCCGCTTCCTGGATGTGTTCCTCCTCCAACGAGCCAGCAGTGCTTTAATTCATCAAATTCATTGTGCGGCCTTAGAACCATCATCTGCGTCAGCTGGTGGCCAAGGTTAAATGTAGCTCCTTCATATACGTAAAGGTCTTCCTCCCATTGCTTCGGTGTGATCATCCGCTCAACTTCTATATGCTGTCTCACATTCTGAAAGCCGGTTTTCCGCTCCAATGTATCCAGCACAAGCTCTCTAAATTCATCTTGATGCGCTTCCCAGTCAATACCGCTTTGGTTATTGGCAACTGGAGCAAGCACATAAAGAGCTGATTTTCCTTTTGGAGCAAGTGAGTCATCGGTTACACTTGCATTTTGAATATAAATAGACGGATCATCTGGCAGCTCATATGTTTTCGTAATGCCTTTGACGAATCTAGCATAATCATCGGAAAAAACAATGGTATGATGCGGTTCATCGTACATGGTATCCAATCCTAAATAGAGCATAAAGGTAGAGCATGAGAATTTTTTCTTTTTTAGTTTTTTCTCACTGTATTTCTTTAAAAGACCTGGCTCGACAAGCCTTGTCATCACATGTGCAAAGTCTCCATTGACGACAACCTCATCTGCTTGTATTTCTTCCCCAGATTCTAAACGAATGCCTTTTACTTTCCTTCCCTCCGTGAGCAGCTTGTCGACGCCAGCTGACAGATGAATCTCTGCTCCAGCTTCAACCGCCGCCTTTGCCATCGCTTCTGATAGCTGATTGACACCGCCCTTCGGATGGAAAACACCTGAGTCATGTTCCATAAACGAAAGGATCGAGAACGCACCAGGGCATTCCCACGGCGACATTCCTAAGTACTTTGATTGAAATGTAAAGGCATATTTCACTGATTCATTCGAGAAATAGTCTGACAGTACATCATACAAACTTTTATTTAGCGAAAGCTGTGGAAGTGCTTTGATTACCTTCGGGCGAAGGTAATGATGAAAGCGGTCCATTTTACTTTGTAAAATTGGTGTGAGCCGATCCATTTTGCGCTTTGTATCCTTCATAAATCTTAGATATCCTTCGCCCTCACCAGGTGCAAAGGCTTCTAATCGTTTGTACATTTCATCGCGATCTCGAATCATATCCAGCTGATTGTCTTGAAAAATTAATCTATACATCTCTTTTAATTCAATCACATCGATATAATCATAAAGATTTTTACCAGCAAAGGTGAACAGCTCCTCTGCAATATGAATCATGCTGAGAAAGGTAGGACCTGTATCAAACGTGAAATCACCAAGCTGAAACTTAGCATTACGTCCGCCGACAAAGGACTGTTTTTCGTATACATGAACTTCATATCCTTTGCTTTGAAGCATCATAGCTGCCGCAAGTCCCCCTGGTCCCGCTCCGATCACAATGATTTTCATTATCCTTTTTCCTCCAAATTAATTCACTTTAAGTTAATTATACAAATTAGAAAGACTAGATCAACTTTTGATGTGCTCAAAAAGTCTCATGTTATGTATCAAAAAAGCCGGCTTCCTTTCAACAAGTACAAGAAAGCCGACCCTTTATTACGCTTCTATATCAATTCGATACGTTTCAAACCAATGATGAATCTGTGCTAGATGGGCAATCAACTGCGGGCCCTTCATGAGCTGGCCATACCAAGGCACATGAAAGGAAGCTCCTTCCGTTTCAATCAGCTGCTTTAATTGATGTGGATCTAAAAATTCGTGAAGTACAGAATCTTTTTGCACGAGACAGTTTGTTAGCATCTCTTTCACAGCCTGAGTATAGGCTGGATGATGTGTTTTCGGGTAAGGACTCTTCTTTCGATAAAGCACTTCATTCGGTAAAATTCCCTCTAATGCTTTTCGCAAAACCCCTTTTTCACGATTTCCATGCATTTTCATTTCCCAAGGAATATTCCACACATATTCGACAAGGCGATGATCTGCAAATGGCACACGTACCTCAAGACTAGCACCCATACTCATTCGATCTTTTCGATCAAGCAGTGTTGTCATAAACCAGATCATATTTAAGTAAAAAAGTTCTCTCCGGGCTTTATCGACTCCAGTTTCTCCATCTAAAAGAGGCGTTTCTGCCACCGTTTCTTCATATTTGCTTTGTGCGTATTCCTTAAGTGACAGCTTTTTTTGCCAAGAGTCTTGCAGGAGCTGCGTTCTTGCTTCTGTCGATCTCATCCAAGGGAAACTATTTGTTTCATTTGCCATGTGAAACCAAGGATAGCCGCCAAAAATCTCATCAGCACACTCACCTGATAAACCAACAACGAAATCCTTTTTAATTTCTCGGCAGAATATAAGTAAAGAAGAATCGATATCTGCCATCCCAGGTAAATCTCGAACCTCAACAGCTTCCTTCAAATAAGCAGCCAGCTCTTTTTGACCGATGATACAGTTGTGATGATTCGTTTGAAACGCTTTGGTCATTTGATCAATCCATGGGCCATCAGCATTCGGCTGGAATTGACTTGCTTCAAAGAATTGATCATTTTCTTCGTAGTCAATGGAATACGTATGAAGCGGTGCTTTCCCTATTTTCTCAAAGTGCTTAGCGGCAATGGCAGTAATGGCACTAGAATCGACGCCGCCAGATAAAAATGTACATACAGGCACATCAGAGACAAGCTGTCTTGTCACAGCATCTGTAAAGAGATGCTTAATGTGCTGTGCGGTGTCATCAAGTGAGTCAGTATGCTCCTTGCTTTTGACATTCCAGTATCTCCACACGCGCAGGCCGTCTTTTGAAAAGGTCAAGGCATGTGCAGGTCTCAGCTCTTTTACCCCTTTAAACACTCCTTGGCCTGGTGTTCTTGACGGCCCTAAGCCAAAGATCTCCGACAGCCCTTCATGATCGACTTTTGCTTTGATATCAGGGTGAGCAAGAAGTGCTTTAATCTCTGAACCAAATAAGAAGGAATGATGACGTTCTGTATAGAAAAATGGCTTGACACCGAGCCGATCTCTCCCTGCAAATAACAATTCACGCTCACTATCCCAGATCACAAATGCAAAAATGCCATTAAAATGGGAGACACACTCTTCCTTCCATTCTGTATAGGCATGAAGAAGAACTTCTGTATCAGAATGCCCAAGAAAGCGGTGCCCCCTTTTTAACAATTCTTTTCTTATATCCTCCGTGTTATAGAGCTCTCCATTGTATACAATCGTATAAGCATGGTTTTGATGTGTATATGTCATCGGCTGCTTTCCGCCTTCTACATCTACCACCGCTAACCTTTTATGCCCGAAAAGAACATGCTCACTTTTCCACGTATTTGTATCATCTGGCCCTCTTTTAGATAATGTATCTGTCATTTGATTGATTACATGATCCTGTTGGATGAGCTGCTTTTTAAAGTCTGCCCAGCCTGTAATTCCACACATCATCATCAGCTCCCATCCGTTTTTCCTCAAGTGTTCTCATTCAGCCTTTCTTAGTTTATGCATCGTCTCCTTGATAGTTGATTTGTCCTTTTTTCCCGGCGTATAGGACAGGCTTGATTTGGTAAGAAAAGAAAGAGGAAAGGAGCTTTTGCAAATGGAGAATCGAATGAAGCAGCTTGAACGCTGCAGCAGAAGATGGTGTAACGGGTATTTGCTCATTGAAAACGGACATTGTCTGATTGAAGATGAAGAAGGAGAGATCATGCTGCCAGAAAGTCTTCAAAGCACAATGATCTGTTTGAAGGAAAATGACCGATGGACAAAAGGAGAATTGCTTGGTTCCATGGTTCTTCATGAAAACGGGCAGCTAATAGAAGTACAAGGAGGAGAAAAAATTCAATATACGGCGTCCCTTGCCAAAGGCTGGCTCGATCTTCTCATGTTCGTACCGGAGAACGTCTTTGATCACATCCTTGAGCAGGTAGAGCAGCTTGGTTTTTCCGTCTATGATTGTGTCTTCTCTTCCTTTCATTCATTGCAGCGCGTCTCTTTCTTTCAGTTTTCGGCAGATACGCAATCACTTGCACTTCAATGTCACCATGACCCTGCCTCCAGTCACATTCGTTTTGAATGGACCACTTCAGATGGACAACGGATCGTTTCACAATTTGATGCCACATAAAAAGGACACTGCTTCGTATAAGCAATGTCCTTTTTATATTAAAAGATATGGAAACCGATCGGCAGACGTAAACCGAGAAGAATGGTCACAATCGCAAATACGATAAAACCAATCAACACACCAGTCACCGATTTTCCTTTTTTCTTGCGCACTAGGACCATTTCCATGAAACCGATCACTAGGATACCGAGAATCATTTTTCCGATATACTCGCCCCCGAAACCTGGAATTTTCATTCCTGTGCGAACATACAGCTCTACGCCTGTTGCGATAATGATCAAGTAGAATAAGCGAACGATCATGTGCACAATTTTAGCGCCTTTGTCGTTTTTACCTGCTAGAGCAAAGGCTACGAAGAATAAAATAATCCCCAGCACCCATGCTGTGATATGTAAATGTGTTCCCATTTGTGATTTCCCCCTTTATCAGAACAAGTACCTTCTCATCGTACCACGAAATAAGTCGAACACAAAGCGACAATCCTGTGTCATCATGTGCTTTATTTGACGTGATTTGTCAGCGTCCCAATCGGTTCAATCGTGATGTCAATTCGATCTCCAGAAGCTAAAAACTTAGGCGGTTCAAAGCCCTTCCCTACCCCAGAAGGTGTACCTGTTGCAATGATGTCACCAGCTTCTAGCGTCATCCCTTTTGAAAGAGTGGAGACGATGTTCTCAATTGTGAAGATCATTAATTCCGTACTGGCAGACTGACGAACCTCTCCGTTTACCTTTGTTTCCACATGGAGCGCACCATGATCCTCGATCATTGATTTATGAACGATATAAGGTCCTATCGGGCAGGTTGTATCTAAGCTTTTGCCAATGAAAAATTGTTTGTGTTTTTTCTGCAAATCTCTTGCCGTCACATCATTTAAAATGGTGTAACCGAATATATAATCTTGTACCTCTTCAGGAGCAATGTTTTTCCCTGATTTGCCCATCACGATAGCAAGCTCTCCTTCATAATCCAATTCACTTGTCACATCTTCATGAAGAAGAATCTCATCTTCGTGTCCAATGACAGAAGTAGGTGCCTTTGTAAAAATCATCACGTCTTTAGGAATATCCGCCGCACTTCCCATTTCCATAACATGATCTTGATAATTCTTTCCGACACACATGATGTTTTTAGACGGCTTTGGAATCGGGGCATGGAGTTTCACGTCCGAAAGCGGATATACATAAGAGCCGCGGTCTTCTTCTTTTTTCTCAGCCCAATCAAGAAGCTGCCCCACATGTTCTACAAACTTGTCCCCCATTTTGATGCACTCAGATAAAGAGTTTGGCAGTGTCTCAAGCTCAAATAATTTGGCTTCTGCCTTTTTGACGTCCATCACCCATTCATCATCAATGACTACCCCAATAAACATGCTGCTATGTATCTCACCTGTAAAAAACTTCATGTCTTCCCCTCACAATCTTCATTTCGCTAAGTTATGATGTCTCATTTTATTTCTCTATGAAATAAAAAAAACCCTTTTTTATCATACTCTCTTTTAAAAAGGGTTTCAAAAATGATGATTGAATGCCTAGCGGAAACGGCGGTATTCCCACATATTTCCTTGGTCCCATTTACGCTCAACATTTCCTGTTCTTTGAGAACGATGCTTTTTCTTTCCACATCTATGGCAAGATCGGCTGCGTTTATGGTGATGAGAACGTTTAGATCGATGACTGCGGCGTGACTTGCGGCTCTTCTTATGATGGGATCTGTGCTTGCTGCGATGTGACTTGCGGCAGCTTTTCTTATGATGCGATCTGTGCTTGCTGCGATGTGACTTGCGGCAGCTTTTCTTATGATGCGATCTGTGCTTACTGCGATGTGATTTGCGGCAGCTCTTCTTATGATGCGATCTGTGTTTGCTGCGACATGACTTTTTCGGTTCGCTCTTTTTGCTTCTGCAAGATTTTTTGCTTTTATATGACTTTTTACTCTTCATGCTTTTCTTAGAGCGATAACTTTTCTTTGAACGATAGCTTCTGTAGCTTTTTTTACTACGGCGTGATTTACGGCGTCCACCACCGCCAAAGAACCAATGACCGCGATTTGAATGACGAGAACGAGCTGACTTATGCGAACGTTTCGATTCTGGTTCACGATCTAAGTGATGATCACGTCCCTCACTTCGAAGTGAAGCCACTGCATGTTCAATGTGCGAATGATCAAATGTACTCACGAACAATTCCCCTCCAGTCTATGCTTCGACAAAACAAACAGACAAAGCTGTTTATCTTCTCTGCTTTATGTTACGAGACTCGGTAGACAAGTGTTCGTGACGAATGCCTCTTTCCTTTAAAACTCCATGAATACCTACCAGCCGGTACAGGACATTCCTTCACTTTCATATTGTAAAGAAGAGCATATAGGAGGCTGATGAACGTATGAACACGGAACCTTTAAAACAACTTGATATGTGGATTCATCCAAAGGACCTGATTGAACTAAAAAAAGACATTTGGAACGATGAACCTGTTGAAGCTATTCTGAAAACAGGCCAAACCAAATCACATATTTATGCTTCATACCGCGGTTCACACATTAGAAAGCTTAAGAAAAAATCCTATCAAATTGAATACCGAAAGCCAAAACAAAGACAAGGCGAATCCATCTTTCATTTAAATGCAGAGTACAATGACCCTTCGTTTATCCGAAACAGACTATCTTTTTATTTCTTTGAGCAGATGGGGGTGCTTAGTCCAGCCGCTTCTCATGTGTTTCTCACCATAAACGGAAGAAAAGAAGGCATTTATTTGAAAATAGAATCCGTCGATGAGTTCTTTCTTCAAAAACGGCAGCTTTCAGGAGGCGGCATTTATTATGCGGTTGATGACGACGCGAACTTCTCCCTTTTGAGTTCTTTTGATAAAAAGCCAAAAAAGCACCTTCTTCTCGGATACGAGAAAAAAACGGGGATGTCTCAACATGATCAGCAGCTGAGTGAATTTATTTACTTTCTCAACACAGCAAGAGATGACACTTTTGCAGAAAAAATTGAACAATACCTAGATGTGACACAATATTTCCGCTGGCTCATCGGTGTGGTATGCACACAAAACTTTGATGGTTTTGTTCATAACTACGCTCTTTATGTGAATGAACAAGGACGGTTTCAAGTACTTCCTTGGGATTATGATGCAACATGGGGTCGTGACATTCATGGTGAAGAAATGGCGTTTGATTACATCCCAGTAAACGGCTTTAATACATTAACTGCTAGATTACTAGATATCCCTTCGTTTAAAGAAGCCTATTACACACTTTTCCAGCATGTACTCGATACACATTTTGTAGAAGACCGGCTCTGCCCAATCATCGAGAAATGGCATGAATCGATTGAGGACCGAATTGGAGATGATCCATATACGAAAGATCGAAAAGACATCCTGCCATCTGAACGAGACTTAATCCGGCAGTATATCAACAAAAGACGACGTTATTTACAGGCTGAGATCAGAAAAGAGAAATTTGGCACGTAAGAACACTTTCGAATTTTGTCACTTTATTACTCATATTGACGAAACAGCTTTTTTTATAGAAAAATAGGGTATACTAACCATATCCTTCTATTTGATAAAAAATGTGAGAGTTGGCGTCCGTTATGATCAATTATGAAATTGAACAAAAAAGATTACATTTAATTGAGACTGCAAAAAAATTCGGGATGAATGCCGAAGAAACCATCAGATGCAGTCAAGAGCTTGACATGCTCTTAAATAAAGGCATCAAATCCACCTCTAAAGATTGCTCAAAAAAAGGGTAAGCCATACATCTAATTCCTCTCATGAAAAGCTTTCAAAAAGACAATCACACATTAAAAGACCCATCATAAGCTATGGTGAAACGCCCAAAAACAAAGTGCCCTAATTTTATAAAGGATGTGCACCGCTATGCCGGCTATTGTGGGAGCCTTTAAAGTAAATGCCGTCGGAACGAGCGGAGTCGTTCATGTTGGAGACTGTATCACCATTTCTCCAAATAGTCAGGTTAAAACGTTTGCTGGCGCAGGCAGTTTTAATACAGGTGATCAATTGCAAATTAGCAACTACAAAAGTGTGACAAATACGTACGACAGTGATGTCATAGATCAACCGCTTGTTGGTAACTTGTAAGGAGTGAGGATCCGTTGAACTTCTATATTAATCAAGCGATACAAATTAATTATTTACGTGTGGAGTCTGTAAGTAACTCCTCTGTTCTGCAAATTGGGAGTGCTGGATCCATCAAAGCCCTTTCCAACCTGTATAACACGGGAAGCTACGTAGAAGCAGCGCCTGCCGCAGCAGGTACACAAGGAATTGAAGAATCTCAAGGCGCAAGCACAGCACCTTTTGTACCGCTTCAGTCACCAACAACTTAAGTCATCTGCAATCCCCGGAGGTGTAGGTAAATGTATGATTATCAGAGCAACGCTTCACAAGTATATGGCATCATTCAAAAACAATCGCAACAAATCATGATGCTTGAAAAAAGGCTTAACGAGCTTCAGCAGGAAATGCAAATGATCAAAGATAAACCGACAACGAATATAGAACGGATTGATTATCAATTTGATCAACTGAAAATCGAACGGCTGGAAGGGACGCTGAATATCGGCCTCAACCCATCTGATCCAAACAGTGTTCAAAACTTTGAAGTGGGCCAAACAACAACCCCGGGAATTGGAATGATGCAGCAAGAAATGGCTGATCAATTTTTCAATCAAACACGGCAGCTTGTCGATGCATTTCTAAATGAAGAAGCTCCAGAACTTCTTGAAGAACTAGAGCAGCGATATGAAGGGTCCCTCGATGAAAGCAACAAACACCATATCATTGAGGACATTCGCAAGCAAATTGACAGCAGGATCAAATACTATGCGGGACAGCTGCCACACCGGGAAGATATGACACCGTTGCAGCGTTCAGAGCAAATTGCTGAATATGTGAAGCATGATGTAAAGCGGGCGATTGAGCACTTTTTAGCCCATATTCCAAGTGAAACGAAAGGAGAGGAAAACGGATGAATTTCACAGTTGTCAACCGCAATATTGAGACCGGAAGCATTAAAGTAGTCGGGGTATCATCTTCTTCCTTATTTATCATCGGGGACACAGATCATGTACAATTATCCTCAATTTTCGATACACCGCCAGAATCTCTGATTATTGGCCCGTTTGTTCCTCTAGCACCTCGATAATGATCAAGCGCACATCTCAAGTGAAGTTCTCAAAGGTGAATTCTGTCGGGATTTCGAGTGTGGTTCAAATCGGTGATACTCAGGAGCTATGCCCGAAAGTCAAGGTGTTAGCTGTTCAACGAACCATTAGTTTGTTTTATGGCTATGAAGCAGAAAATTTAGATGCGAAAGAATTTGAAGTGTATTATGAGCCTATTCCATTGATGCTGCCAGAACGATCAGTGAGAACAGCCTTTTACCACGAAAAGCCTGTGATTAAAGTGTCTTCCATCCATGTAGAAGGGGTATCATCGTCCTCTGTCTATCAAATCGGCTCTACTTGTCGAATGAATGGCGTTGCGCGAGTGAAGCATATTAGGGAGCTATTTAGCAATGATGAAAGTCCGCAAAACTCACAAATGGACCTACCTGCGCATATGATGGTGATATGACTTCGAATAAAGGATGTCGATTATGCCAGCAATTGTCGGACCCATTTACATTAACTCTATTTCTGGAGGCGTCGTAAACGTCGGTGACTCATTCTACCTGTCGCCTAAAAGTTCGTCAAAATCTGCTTTAGGCTCTGGAGCGGGGAATACCGGAGATTTCTTGATATTAAATAATGGCATTAGCGCCACCAACTATGTGGATCCTGACTTAAATGATCAGAATATGGTAGGCAATGCATGAAGCAGCTCCTCTACACCCATTTCAAATAGAGGAGCGCTTTTTTATGCTTATTTCTTTCTGCGCTGTCTCGATTTTTTTGTTTTAACCAGCTTGCTTGCCGGCTGTTTCCGAATCCATTTGATGTACGAAGCAAGCTTTTCATCCTGCCTCAGTGCATCAATTGTGTTCAAACGTGCGGCAAGCTCCTGGTTTGTAAAAAGGGCATGTACTTGTTTATGACAAGGGATGCACAAGAAGGCAGTCGGTAAAAAAGCACCACCCTCTTCTCTTGGCGTTAAGTGATGTTCTGTGAGCAGGACATCTTGTCTTCCGCACAGCTCACATAATCCAATTGTTTGCTTTGCCACCGTGTCATCACCTCAATATTTACATTAATTCCATTGAGACTGTTGTCCCTTTCCCGCTTGGATCTGCTGGATGGACAATCAGTTTCTTCGGCAGCCGCATTTTCAATTCTTCCACATGGCTGATGACACCAACAGCTAAGTTTTGGGATTGTAATTTCTCTAATGCGGTAATGACCGTGTCAAGCAAGTCTTGATCAAGGGTACCAAAGCCTTCATCAAGGAAAAAGAATTGCAGCGGAAACTCACCTCTCAGCTGAATCTGCGCTGAAAGAGCTAGTGCAAGCGCAAGCGACGTCAGGAAGGTTTCCCCGCCGGACAAGCTGGACACTGGACGTCTGACACCGCCATTCGCATCATCGCGCATGACAAAGCCGCCTTCTGAATCCACCTCAATCGCATACCTTTGTCTTGTCAAAATACCAAGACGGGCAGATGCATCACGACTGACACTTTCCAGCTGTTCTTCTGCTAAGAACTCAACAAATGTATTTCCTTTAAACACGGTTTGCAGCTTATCAAGCCGATCAATTTCTTGCTGCAGCTCCGCTAAGCGTTCATGAATACTTGCAAATCGCTGGTGATTTTCTTCCGTCACACGCAGATGTTCATAAGCAGAGCCGCTCATCACTGTTGCTTCTTCTAATGCCTTTTCTGCCGCTTCTTTCCTCAGTTGAATATCAGTCCACTGCTCTTCATCTAGTGACTCATCTTTCAGCAGTTCAGAAATTCGCTTTAAGTTTGCGGCACATTGCTTTCTTTTATCCTCAAATTCATCAATTTCTTGTTTAACTGATTGACGTACTGCCTGATTCAGGAAAGCAGATGCAATCTCTTGAGGCTTATCAAAAGGAGAAGACTCCGATTCTTTATCCCATGCTGCTCGTGCTTCTTGTTTTCTTCGTTCAGCCTCTTGAAGCTGACGCTCACTGCTTGAAAAATAGCTTTGTGCCTGACTAAAGAGCTCCTGCGCGTGCTGTAATTGCTTGAACGATTGCTGTTCCATTTCATTGAGACGAGCAAGCGTGTGTTCAACCTCGATCAGCTCTTCAGAAATGGAGACAGCTTTTAATGGATATCGCCCTAAATCTGTTTCATATTGGTGAATGAGCTTTTGCTGACTTTCCAGCTGATGCGCTAGTTTATCAAGTTCCTTCTCCACATCGTATATGGCTGTTTGCAGCTGTTCTTTTGCCTGCTGTTTTTCTTCCAAAAATGAAATACTTTTCTCAATCCGCTCTTTATAGCCTTCCGCTTGCTGGTCCTTTTCATCTATCTGCTTTTGTATCTCTTGTACTTGATGCACTGTAAAGTCCGGGAAGGCATGTTCAAATTGAGATGTTTGCTCTGAAAGCTCAGATTGAAGCTCCTTGATCAGCCCGTCTAATTCTTCGATACGCTGCTGTTCAAATGTCATTTGATCTTTTATCTTGTTTATCTCTGCTGCTTGATCATGTGTTTCATCCATTAAACGAGCTCGTTTACGATCAACTTCTTGAATATCTTGTTTCAAGCCTTTCCATTCTTGCATGAGATACTGCAAGGACTCCGGATTTTGCACTGCTTCTACTGCTGCTGCCACTTCCGCACCTGGAGCTTTCTGAGATAAAAAGGCAAATTGTTTTACTAATTGATTAGCGTGCGTTTCCAATAGCTGCTTTGCGGCATACATGTCTCTTGTGTATTCCTCTGCCTGCTTAAGCTCTGTGTCCATCCGTTGAATCACTTCATCGATTTGTGCCACTGTTTCTTCATGGTCATTGTTTTCCAATGCCTTTGGGTCATGATGAATCGATCCACAAACAGGACATGGCTCACCATCTACAAGCTCTGCCGCTAATTCTTTTCTTAATTCCGCCGCCCTAACAGCATCACGCTGTTTTAATTTTTCGAGCTTCTGACTTTGTTCTCTTTTACTCCATTCTGTAAAAGCCCGTTCGAATTCACATACATAGAAATAGAGCTGTTCAATCGCTTGAAACGATTGGTCTATTTTTTCATGATGGTCTTTTTGCTGTTTTTGAAGCTTTTCAAATGCTGCTGCGGTCTGTGTTGATCGCTTTTTGAGCTCCTCCATCTTTTGTTCTTCCTTGTGTATGCTTTGATGTATTCTTTGAACATTTTCGCTTAATCGCAAAGCATCCTGTACACTTTTCCGTTCTTTTACAGAGACTTGTAATGGCTCCAGCTCACGCTTCAGCTGTGTTTGTTTTGCCAGTGCACGTTCTAACAAAGATTGGAGGTTGTCTGCTTCTTCTTTTTTTTGTAATAATTGCTGCGCTGTATTATTTTTTCTCTGTTCGATTGCCGTCTTTTCCTGAAGAGCCTCCTCTTTTTTTCGTTCAATTTCCTTTAGCTGAATCAGCTGCTCTTTCTTTTGGAGAAGTTCCGGCTCAGTTTCTATTTTCTTTTGTCTGGCTTGCTCATAGTTCTGCGTCATTTGATCATAGATCGTTCGTTGATGCAGAAGCTGATTTTCTGCTTCCTGCTTCTCTTTTAATGCTTGAGAAAGCTGATTTTCAGCCTTTGTTAATGCATCCGCATAGGGCTTTAATGCCTCTGCCTGCTCAGCAATATGAAGCTTGGCCTTTTTTTCTTCCATTGATGGTGCCAGTTGATTCAGATGGTTTAGTTCCGTCTCATAAGCTTCTTGTTCTTTTTGATAATGCCAAATTGTTTGCGCCTTTGTAAAAGCAGTGAACGCCTCATCCCGCGCTTGTTTTTTCTCATGAAAAATAGCCTTTGCCTGCTCTGCCGCTTCCTTTGCCTTTGCGAGCGCCTCTGGACCAGCTTCACCTAAACCATTCAGCTCAGCAAGCAGTTCATTTTTTTGTCCATACTGATTCTGCGCCTTTGCACGCAAACGTTTGACGAGCTGATCCCCATACTTTTCCAGGTTAAACAAACGCTGAAGCATTTGTCGTCTATCGGCTCCTTTTAAGGAAAGAAATTCTGCAAACTTCCCTTGGGGCAAGACAACCGCACGCGTAAAATCATCGATGGTTAACCCGAGTAATTCCTCTATTTTACGATTGACCTCACTCGCTTTATCTGCAAGGACTGTCTGCGTATCACCAATTTCAATCAGACGGCATAGTGTCGTTCTGACTTTCATTTCATCCGCCCGCTTAAAAGCACGTTCGACTTTATAAGAAATATGATGTTCCTTCTGCAAAGCGAACGTAAAGGAAACTGACAGTTTCTCTTCCGCTTGGTTCAAAATACCATGTGTATTATTTAATGCCCGTTCCACTTTGCCATAGAGTGCCAGGGTCATCGCGTCTAATATGGACGATTTTCCGCTTCCTGTCGGTCCAAAAATGCCAAACACACCTGCATCACATAATGAGCTAAAGTCAATTGTTTGTTCTTCTCTGAAGCTATGAAGTCCTTTAATGGTTAGCGTAATCGGCTTCAAGTCGCTTCCTCCTCTTGCATTTCATTGGCGAGCTCCAAAAACAGCTTAACTGTTTTTTCATCAGGAAGTCCGCCGCCTGTCTGGCGCTCATAAAATTTCACGAACCGCTCTTCGATCGAGAGCTTTTCGATTTGCTTTTGTTCTTCCAATTGCTGCAGTTCTTTAAATTTTGGTCTAATATGGACAAACCCGCTATGCTGCTTTCGGAGCTGATGGATCTCTTCTATAGAGAGCTGATCTGTTAAATGAATCTCTAAATCAATCCATGCCTGAAGATCCCGTTTTTCATCCAGCCACTCGTGTACTTGACTTAGTCCCTCTGTCGCCTTCCATTTCACAAGTGGTTTTCCGCTTGATAACAACACTTCTTTCCATCTTGCTTTTTCATTAGGTTTTGCTTCAACAATCGTGACTGATTTGGCATATCCTGATTCAGAAAAGCTGTAAGCAAGAGGTGATCCGGAATAGCGGGCGATCGTTTTGGCACGCTTGATGGTTTGCGGCCGGTGCAAATGACCAAGGGCCACATAGCAGGCTGCTTCTGGCAGACTTTCAGCCGCAACGGTATATGCACCGCCTACTTCAATCGGTCTTTCTGAATCTGTTTGACTTCCTCCTGCCACATAAATATGGCTCGTCGCGATATTGACCGTATCGGCTTGAAATTGAGTGCTTAAATGCTGGAATGCTTGTTGTATTTTTAAATTGTAATGATCACGAAGCACTTTCTCTTCAAATGTTTCAGCCAGTACCTCGTTTAGTCTCGCTTCAGACGGATAAGCGAGTGCTGCAATGGATAAACGTTCACTCGAAGAAGGAACATCGACGCGGATGATATCATTTGTCGGATATCCAATTAAATGAATCCCCTGATCATTTGTTAAAGGAGATGCGGCGGATAGTCGATCCGGATTATCATGGTTGCCTGAGATGACCACGACCTGACGTTTTCCTTTATCAGATAAGGCGGATAGACTTTCATAAAAAAGCTGCTCTGCTCTAGCAGGCGGATTCACTGTATCAAAGGCGTCTCCAGCCATGACAATGACATCAATGTGTTCGTCTTTTACGATTTGATACAGCTCATCTAAAAACTGTGCTTGCTCATCAAGCCGGCTTCGACCTTCAAGGGTTTTTCCTAAATGCCAATCCGCCGTATGCAGAATCCTCATGTGATTCACCTCTCATTCCGATACATTTATAATGAAATTTCTAAATTCCCGTCAAAGAAATAAAGAATTTTCTCCTCTAATGTTCTGTTTGTTAAACGTTCTACTGCTTTTGCATATAACGCTATTTGAGTTTCATAGCGTTTTTTCAATATAGGCACAGCTGCTTCAAGGCCGCCTGTAAATCTGCCTTGCACTCTATCGGTTTTATAATCTAGTAAATATAGCTTTCCGTCCGTTTCAAATAAACAGTCAATCATCCCTTGAATAAGGACAGGCTCCCCCTCTGCATCAATATGGCTGTATACCTCTTTAACAGGTAATACCATACTAAATGACACTTCTCGTTTTACCCAGTCCGCTTTTCGCAGCTTTTGACCAATAGAAGTAGAGAAGAAAGCTGCAATTCCTTCTTGATCAATTGACTGGACTTGCTCATTTGTTAGCAAGTCTCGCTGCTGTAAGGAATCGAGCAGCTGCTGTATACGTGAATCATCGTAGGGCTCGTCAGAAGGAAGCGCAATATGCTGCATGACTGTGTGCATTGCGGTGCCTTGCTCTGCGGCAGTGAGTGCTTTTTTCTTCATGAAAGCCGGCCGGTCATACAACGTGGCACGAGCTTTTCGAAGAGAAGAAGGAACACTGTACTCATCCTGTATTTCTTTCATTCTCTTTATCTCGGAAACAGACTGCTTTGTGCCGACTTGTGAGGCCGCTAGATATGGGTATCTCCATGAAAGTCTCTCTGCTACTTTCTCATCAGCATCACCATATTCTTCAACAGGCAGCCCCTCCATCAAAGCTTGTACCACCTCGTCTTGCTGCTCCTTTTCAAGTGACATATCTTCTTTTAGAAGATCGGAAGCTTGAGTAAATGAGATTGTGAATGCTGATGGATGCGAAAGAACAACATCACCTGTTTCTTCTAAAATAGATGACATTGCTTGGTGACGGATGAGAGCAGGACCAATAAAATCTAAGTATGTTTTCGATTGATAACGTTCAAAATCAGGGAGCAGCCAATCTTCTCCGGTTGCAGCATTTTGCCATTTGCTTAATGCTTTCACCTGATTTTTGACAGAGCCGACCAGAAATAATTTTTCCTTAGCCCTTGTGAGCGCCACATATAGAACTCTCAGCTCTTCAGATAACAGCTCTTTCCTCATCTTTTTTTTCATCGCTACAAGCGGTAATGTTGCATAACTAATTCTCAGCTCGGGATGGATATACTTGCTTCCAAAACCTAGCTCTTTATCAAGTAAATAGGACTGGTTTAAGTCCATCATATTAAAGTTTCTGCCGAGTCCTGCGGTAAAGACGATTGGAAATTCTAACCCTTTACTGCTGTGAATTGTCATCATGCGAACAACATCTTCTGTTTCACTGAACGTTTTTGCCGCACCAAGATCATCTCCACGCTCCTGCATTCTTTCGATAAAACGAAGAAAACGGAACAGCCCTCTAAAGGCAGCTTTTTCATACTGCTTTGATCGATCATAAAGAGCGCGGAGATTCGCCTGTCTCTGCTTGCCTCCAGGCATCCCGCCAACGTAATCTAGATAATGCGTATCGCGGTATACTTCCCAAATCAATTCCGCTACTGAATGATTCATCGAGAAATCACGCCATTTACGCAGCAACCTGAAAAACCGTTCTAGTTTTTTGCATGTAGGGTGATCTGAATGAGTCACCCTCATAAATGCCTTCACAGCATCATAATAAGTGCCTTTTTTATCACTCGTGCGAATCAGTGCCATTTCATTTTCGTCTAAATGGACAAGTGGTGATCTTAATACAGCTGCAAGCGGGATATCCTGATATGGATTATCGATGACTTTTAACAGAGAAAGAATGACAGACACCTCTGTTGCTTCAAAATAACCGGAAGAAAGATTCGCATACACAGGGATTCCCTGTTTCTTCAATTCCTCCATCATTTGCGGGGCCCATGGCATAGAACGAAGCAAAATCACAATATCCCGATACTGCAAGTTACGGGTCATTTGCTGTTTTGCATCGTACACTTGAAATGGCTGCTCCACCAATTCTCTTATTTTTTTAGCAATGACTCTCGCTTCAAGCTGTACGGTCTCTAGTTCTTCTCGCTCTTCGTCAGTTTCTGCTTCCTGTTGATCTAAATGGACAAGAAGCATTTCTGTCGTTGTATCTTCGCTTTCTGGATAACTCGCTCCAAGCTTTAATTCAGCTTGTTCATCATATTCAATTTCTCCAACTGTTTCCCCCATCAGCTGTTTGAACAAAAAGTTCGTACTGTCTAACACATCTGAACGGCTGCGGAAGTTTTTATTTAAATCGATTCTCTTCCCTGTTTCTTTGCCGTCTGGTGTAAATTGTTTATATTTGTTTAAAAAGAGCATGGGCTCAGCCAGTCTAAAGCGATAAATGGACTGCTTTACATCACCAACCATAAACAGGTTGCCGTCTGCGGCATGTCCCCCTTTAGATACAAGTTTTAAAATCGTTTCTTGTACAAGGTTTGTATCTTGGTATTCATCAACGAGCACTTCTTCAAACTGCTGTTGATAGTACTTGGCCGCTTCTGTTTCGATCAAATTTCCTTCCGCATCCTGCTCTGCTAAAATGCGTAAGCAATAATGCTCTAAATCCGAAAAGTCCACGATTGATTTTTCTTGCTTCGCTTTTTCGAAACGCTGTCCAAATTGGATGACAAGCTCCACAAGTGTTTCGACCACCGGCTTCATTTCAGCTAAGCTTTTCAAATGCTGGGCTGGACTGCGCATAAAGTATTCATCTTTAAGTTTTTCTAATTGTTTTTTTGCTTGATTGCGTGCATCTGTGGCTTTTTCTAACAGCACAGGGTCATATTCGTCCCCTTTACATGTTTTGAGCCTTTTAAAATTGATGTTTGGCAAAAGCTCGTAAAGCTTTTCAAAATCATTTTGGTGCCTGATTAATTCATTGACTTGCTCTAAATCATCTATAAAATTTTCTGCTCTCGGTGCCGGGCCGCCCGGTTCTTTTGATAGGGCGAGAGCTCGTTCGAGTAGTTCGAGACAGCTTCGAAAAACGAGAGAAAGATCCTCTTTGATATATGGGTAAAACGGTAATTGTTCTACTTTTGTTTGAGCATCTACATCATAAAGAGAAAGAAATGCCCTCATCCATTGCTCAGGTGAAGGGTGAGATCTGGAAAACTCATAAATTCTCTTCACAAGCCATTGCAAGTCTAAATCATGGCGGTCAGAAGTATAGCGATCAACCAGTTCAAAGAACGATGGCTTTCCAGCCTTATATTCATCCTCAAACAGTTCATCTAACACTTCATCTCCTAATAATTCTCCTTCTGTTTGATCAGCCAACCGGAAGCCTGGATCAAGGTCAATTTCATAATAAAAGGTGCGCAGAACCTGCAAACAAAAGGAGTGCAAGGTAGAAATATTGGCACGATTCATGAGCGACAGCTGTCTTCTCATATGAAGGGACCCGGGGTTTTTCGCTAATTCCTTTTCAAGTGCTTCTGTGATCCGATGCTTCATCTCTGCCGCAGATGCATTTGTGAAAGTCACAACGAGCAGACGATCCACATCAACTGGATCTTCTGGACGGGTCATTTTTCGAATCAGCCGTTCAACCAAAACAGCTGTTTTACCTGACCCTGCTGCCGCCGCAACAAGGATATCTTGTCCTTCTGAAACGATGGCTTCCCATTGGTCATCCGTCCAAGTACTGTTATTCGGTTTTGGTATTTGCATACTGATCCCCTTCTTTTTTGATCCGGTCTATCACAACATCATCCTTTTCAGATGATAGCACTCTAAATTCATTATCCTCTATCGATTCATCAAATTGGCAAATAGACTTAAATGAACAAAAGCGGCATGGTGTTTGATCCTTCAATTTATATGGATTAATGGCTACTTCACCATTTGTAATTCTTTCGCCTGCTTCTTCAAATGTGCGCCGAACGTGCTGTGTGAGTATATGGAAATGATCTTCACTTAAAACAGCAGAGTCAGAACGGAAAGATCCGTCCTTTTTCAAACCGGCTTGAATGACTTGTGATCTTCCTGATTCAAGCGTTTGATCCATTAGCTTTACCGCTTCTACATCTTCAAGCAATAGACCTTTCATTTTAAATTTCTTGAATATTTCCTGCTCAATTTCATCCTCTGCAAGCGGAATCGGTGCTTGAATAAGCGGATCATGGATATGGAAATATAAAATGCCAGCTGGCGTTGCTTCTACACCGAGCCATTCCTTCGAATACGTAATGGTTAAATCTAAGTAAGTGAGCATTTGCAAGGCCAGCCCATAGTATACCTCTGCTAGATCAAGACCTTTCTCACTCGATTTGTAGTCGACGATTCTCAACAACAGCCCTTTTGAACCTTCTGCTTTATCTACGCGGTCAATTCTTCCGACAAGCTCCATCGTGCAGCCATTTTTCAATTGAAAAGTAAACGGCGGAAGAGGTCCTTGGCCGCCAAACCCTAACTCAAGTCCAACGGGAGAAAATCCACTCACTCTTGCATGCTCACTTAAGATAGAAGAGACCCGAATCAAGATTTTTTGGAGTTTTTCTTTAATATAAGCATGCCGATTAGAGCTTAAGAGGATTTCCTTTTGAAGACGCGGAGCAAGCTGTTCGATTGCATGTCTTGAATAGTTGACACAGTCATCCTTCGTTAAGTTTTTCCAATCCTTTTTTTGTTCAACAAGCGTATCTGAAATATGCTTTAAAGCCGAGTGAAACAGCTGGCCGATATCGGGTGCTTCCAATTTATAAAATTGCCGGTCCTTTAGTTTTAACCCGTGGGAAGCAAAGTGAGAAAATGCACACGCATTGAATTTCTCCATTCTTGAAACACTGCCTTGAATGTGATCACCGTAAAGTTCTTTTGTGACGTTTGGTTTTAAGCGCTTTGCTCGATTTGTAAAAAACAAACTCGACAAGATGTTTTTTGATACATCCCGATGAGTTGACGTTATCAAATAATTATAAACACTCCACCATACACCACTGATGGGATATTGGTTGAGCCATTGCTGCAGCTGCGAGACAGTATACGATAACGAGACATGCTCATTCGCTACAAATTTTAATTGCTCCTCGTCATCCAGCTGTTCCGGGTCTAACACATACAAAGCATGCTGATGATTTGGCATAAGCTCCTGACAATACTTGATAAGAGTTGAAGGCAATAAAGAGCGCCCCTCTTCATCTGACACTGAATAAGACAGATACAAATGATGAGATGGACTCGACAGCGCCTGGTAAATTAAAAATTGCTCATCTAGCAGCCGTTCCTTTCCTGTCTCTGCCAGCTCTGCTCCTGCTCGCTTTAACCATTCCCTGTCATCCTCAGACAAGACACTTTCGTCAGAAGGGCGTGCGGGAATAACGCCATCATTTACCCCAATGATAAACATACACTTCACTTGATACATTCTTGATAAATCCATACTTCCGATAAATACTTGGTCGAGTGAAGGCGGAATTAAAGCGAATTTTAAAGAGGCCAATCCTGTATCCATCATTTGCTGGAATAAAGGAAATGAGAGCTCCTCCTCACCGAGCATTTCAACAAATTCATCCATTAATTGAATAACAGCATCCCATACTTGTCCATGCTGCATGGCTTCAGCTAATCTACCTGCTTCTTCTGCTTCCAGCCTAGCTTTTTCAAGTTTATCTGGCACTTGTATTTCCTCTAAAAAGACATAGACTGCCTCCACCATGTCTTTTACCTTTTGCGCTTTTTTCAGCCTTTTTTGCAATTTGAAAAGCGGAGGTGCAATCCATTCCTTTACATCATTCAGCATCTGTTCCATTTCAATTTCTTGATCTGTTTGTCCAAAATCCTCATCTAAAGATTGGAATCGTCTGTAGTGGAAACGGGAGCCGTTTGTCCAGCGTTCTCCTTTTACACCATAAGCAATACAGTAGTTTTCAAGCTGATCTGCCTGTTCTCTCGCTTTGTTTTTGGCAAGTTCGAGCGGAAATAAGAACTCTGTTTTCACGCAGCGAAACACGGCCTCATACCGCCAGTTTCCTTTTATGACATCCAAGCTCGAACGAATCAATTCAATGAGCGGATGATACTGCATTGATTCATTTCCATCAATAAAAAAAGGAATATCGTAATCTCGAAAAACCTCTTTTAACGTATCTTTATAGTCATCTACATGCCGCGCGACAACTGAAATATCTCGCAGTCTAAGTCCTTCTTCTCTCACTAAATGAAGAATTTCTCTCGCTACTCCCTCAATTTCAGCTCGTTTACTCGCACTTTTAGACACTGTGAGATGAGGGGTTACTTCCTGATATGGCTGCACCGGTCTCTGCTCATATTGGCGTTCTAAATAAGCAAGATCTGGCGTATGAAGATGCCGGTTATTTCTCTCCAAAATGTGCTCAGAAATGGCCGCTCCGCACTCTTTAGCAAGCTGATAGAGCTGGAAATACGTTTTACCAGTCATACGAAATAAATCAAGTTCATTTGGCTGCTTATCATGGTAGGAACGATCCACTGTGAACGCAGCCGTTATTTTCTCAGCATGAAGCAGAAGCTGTTCAATGACGAGAAGCTGCTGCGGTGTAAATTGATAAAAGCCATCTATATAAATATGTGCTCCTTTTATTTCTTCAGATAGAGGAATTTGCTGCGTGAGAAGCGTCAAATAGTCTTCTGAGTGCACATATTCATCTTGTAAATGCTGCTCCATCTGCTGATAAAGAACATGCAGATCATGCAATTTTTCGCCTGCCCGTCTTTCTTCTGTATACTCTGAATGCATGCTCGATAATGAAATTTTTTCAATATCCTCCGGCAACATGCAGTATCTTTTGAACTCAGCCATCGTCTTTTCGATTTGCTCGACAAACCCTGGCTTATCACTCGCTTTTTTGAATACCTTAAACTTTTCTTTCTCTTCTTCAATTACTTTTCTTAAAAGCATTTGAATTCCTGTGCTTGTCACAAATTGCCGGTTCGCTCCGCCAGTCTGCTGTAAAATAGACCAAGCAAGACGCGTGAAACTAAATACTTTGGCCCTGATCATCCCGCCAGCTTCAGACGTTTTTGCAAGCTCGTACTCCATTAAGAATGTCATTTGATCCGGGACTAAAAAAATGATTGGCGGACCCAGCGGATCTAGCCGAAGCTGTTCTTTGATTTCCTCTAAGATTGCAGTCGTTTTTCCACTCCCCGATCTGCCTGCTAAAAACTGAATCTCCACGCTCCACAACACCTTTCTTATGTACTCATATTCTAGCGAAAATAGAATTAAATAGCTATTTTCCCCTTCTCCTTCCTAAAAAGATATAGGCACCTTTCCTAACTCTTCTCATATCATAAACCATCATGAACTTAAAGGAGGCTGGCAATATCATGTATTACGGTTATTATGACTACTCGCCATATGACATGCGCCAAAACACAAGGATCATTTCTGACCTTGAAAAAGCGATCAATGGTGAATATTCTGCAATCCAATGCTACGAAAAACTTGCCCAAAGAGCAAAAACTCCTGAGGCAAAAAAAATCATTCAAGAAATACGCCAGGATGAAGTCAGACACTATCAACTATTTACAAAGCTATATTATTCTTTAACAGGTAAAAACCACAAACCAAGCGTAACAGAACCTTGTCCAGATCAATTTAGAGAAGGGCTTCTTTTCGCATTTAAAGATGAACAAAGAACGGTCGATTTTTACTTAACGGTATCAGATTATGTCCGGGATCAAGGAACAAAAGAGCTGATGAAACGTATTGCTCAAGATGAACAGCAACATGCTGTATGGTTTTTATATCTTTTAACGCACCATGTGTCTTAGATAGTCCTATTTTAATAGGAGATCGTATGTTCCGTCAAAAAATGAAATCGTCTTTTTGTTCATTCAATCTATAAAATAAAGGACTATTTTCAGCAAACCTCTCATCTTTTTCAAACGTGAAAACGACAATTTGATAAATAAAAAAACTCCTCTGCCACACATAGCAGAAGGAGTTTTTTTCATGATTGTTTAATGAAATTTTGCTTCATTGCTTTGCTGCTGATGTTTTAGCAGCCCATCAATGGACAGCATCTTACTGCCGCTAAGTGTTAAATAAAGCGCCATGACAAGCAGTGATAGTTCAAATTCATAACCGCCAACAAATCCTTTAGAAAAACCAACCGTCATAATCGCCACAGCCATAATTGGTACAAATAGCGCTGCGAAAATACGTGTTCCTAGACCTAAAATCAAGGCGATACCACCGACCAGTTCAATTGTCTTCACAATATAGGCCATAAATTCCGGTATACCGATTTGTCCAAAGAATGCCGCTGTTCCTCCCAGACCTCCTTGATATGCCTGAAGTCCGTGTAGAAAGAAGATCAAACCTAAAATAACACGCACGAAAAGTGTTCCTATTTCTTGATTCGTTTTCATATAGTGATTTCCTCCTGTTTTTACACTACATAATGTAATGTTAATAAGTAAAAAAAATTAGTAATTTAGATTAAGCATAATCATCAAGACCACCATGAGAATGGTTGATGTGACAATGGGAATGATGGGTACATTGAAAGGAATATTGTATGTTGGATTTAAGATCTTTTGTATTCTTAAATTCAATGCCCGATCTCCAAAGGATACCGCAAACTTCGTTTGTTTTTGAAACTGAGTTCTCTTTTTAATGAGTTTCAAAAGGGCTTGCCCTACTCCAAGCTCAGTGCCTGTCTGCCGAATCGCATAGTCATCTGCGATCACTTCACGAAAAACGGAATAGCTTTGTCTCATATGCTTTAACACTGGAATGTACCAAATAACTTTTGTGAGCATTGAGAATGTGAAGGCCTTTAAAGGATCATAGCTGTATTTGTGGTGCAATTCATGATGAACAACAGCGTCAATCTCCTCTTCATCCAGCATGTCCATGAGAGACGTTGATAGGTAAACCTTTGGGTGAAGCATCCCCATGGCAAAAGCAAGCGGTTCATGACAATGAAACACAACGATGTCGTTTGCATATTTCTCAGATAAAGATTCGGTCGACTCGTGATTGACTGCAAGCATGAGATTTTGCTTGAATTGAATGTACGTTTTGATTTGCTTCGTCATATAGAAAATCGCAAATCCCAGTGTATAGAGCACTAAAGCATCTAGAAAATATTTCAAAGGAGTGAATCCATAGAATTCGAGAACAGATTGGCATACATGAATGAGATTATATGCTTGATTCCAGCCAAAAAAGCTTGAAAGCACGTAATACCCCATCTGATAAAAAATCGTTAAACCAATCAATATACCGCCTAAAAATAGCAGGCTCGATTTCATTTTATTCATTTTGCTGCTCCTCTTTTTTGGATGCCAGCCTTGCTTCAAGCACTTTGAGTAATTCAGGGTCAGCACTTTCAATTGCATCCACCATATGATTCACTGCCAGTGGACCAAAATCGTCCATCAGACCTTGCGTAATCCATTTTGTCTGCTCATTTAGAAATTCTTCTTTTGTTAAAATAGGATTATAAATAGATGAACGCCCTTTTGTTTTCTTCTCCACAATTCCCTTTTCGGTTAAGCGGTTCAGCACAGTCATCACCGTGTTGAAATTAATCGGCTTTTCATCTGACAGCTTCTGCTGCACTTCTTTAATCGGCATATCCTCACCTTGATAAAGGATCTCCATAATTCTTCCCTCTAAAGGACCGAAAAAACGATTCAATCCCTTTTCATTATATTTAAAAGAAGGAATTTTCATGTTATCACCTCACACTAAGGATTGTAGTGTAATTGAAAATGATAGTCAACTGATAACAAAAATAGGGGAAAATCGTTGTATATTTGTTTTTGTTTTTGGTAAAAATTATATCTTCACTTTTATCAAGATGCTGTCAGGTTCTTGATAAGTTAATCTTATGAAAATGGTAAAAAAATTCGTATTTTATTTATAGAGACTTTTGTATTATAGTGAAGATAACAACATTTCACTTACTGAACAAAATTATAGGAAGAAGGTTTACATGTGATGAAACAAGGAAACAGCCTTCGAACCGATCTCATTTTGATCGCAATAAGCGGTTTAGGTGGTTTTCTTTTGTCTTTAACAGGAATGTCTATTGGCTGGATGATCGGTACATTAATCACAGCTGCATTTATTGCCATGCGACGTCCAACCCTGTTTCAGCGTAAAGGAAACAACACCTTGCGTATTCACAGCAGATGGCTACTCCTTGGTCAATTTATTCTCGGAATCGAACTCGGACAAAAAATGAACATGAAAGTTCTTCATATTTTCGCTGAACATTGGCTCCCTGTGAGTTTCATGCTCGTTTTTTCTATTCTACTGGCGATGCTCTCTGGCTTTGCTTTATGGAAGCTGAGTAAAACAGATATGCTGACCAGCTTTGTCGGAACAGCACCAGGCGGTCTATCAGCTATGCCAGGGATTGCCCAAGAGGTTGGAGCAAATACAGCCGTTGTCAGTCTCGTACAAACAACACGTGTATTAATGGTGGTACTCACCATCCCATTTACGGTGTTCTATTTAAATACAAAAAGTCCAGCGGATGCAGCTGCAGGCGTGCAAGGGAGCGCCTTTTCATCCGGCGTTTTCACCCTGTCAAATATCTCGTGGACTGCTGCACTTATTTTAGGTGCCTGGCTTATGTCACGCCTGGCAGTTCGTCTTCATTTCCCTGCCCCTTGGCTGATCGGCAGCATGTTAGGAGTTGCAGCTCTTCAAGTAGGTGCAGGTGCGCTCATAGGTCATGATTTGATTCCTTATTGGCCAGCACAAGCGAATATCGCATCACAGGTATTTCTAGGTGCAACCATCGGTTCAAAAATGAATAAACAGATGTTTGTCGGGCTTAAAAACACGTTAATTGTAGCCGTCGTCAGCTCAGCTGGACTGATTGCTGCAACGGTTCTCAGTTCAATTGCCATTGCAGAGGTCACAGGCATTTCTGTCATTACAGCCATTCTTGCCTTTTCGCCTGGCGGTATTGCAGAAATGGCAACAACAGCAGTCACACTCCATGAGGACTCAACCTTTGTAGTAGCTGTACAAGTTGTTAGAATCATTCTTGTCATTGCTATGCTGCCACCGTTTTTTCGATTCTTACATCATGTCTGGGCAAAAAGACATCCTGATTATAAAGCCGCAAAATAAAAAAAGAGACGCTTTGCATGTGCAGAGCGTCTCTTTTTTTATTCATGCTGATTTCTTTTGACACCAACTACTTTATCCTTTGAAATCGTTCCAAAATGCCGGCTGTCGAAGCTATGTATTCGGTTATCTCCGATTACGAAGTAATGATTTTTTTTGATTTTATCTTGCCCTGTGAGTGCTTTCAGCTGAAAATCTCCTGTCAGGACATTCCCCATTTTATTTTTTTTCTGCTCTTTTAAATAGGGTTCTTTCCATTTTGCACCATCGACAAATAACTGATCATCTACATATTTGATTGATTCTCCTGGGAGCCCAATGACCCGTTTAATCAAAATTTGATTTTTGGGTCCGTGAAATAACACATAATCAAACCGGCTAATTTTCGTGAGTTTTGGCGAGAACTTGTTGATTAATAATTCTGTTCCATTTGTAAATGTGGGGTCCATACTAACCCCTTCTACTTTATACTTCACAAACATGAAATTCTTTACCTGGAACAATAAGACGATGCATGTAATAATCATCAACCATAGCAATGGCTTCTTTTTCATTAAGAGCCTCCTTTGTCCTCACGCTTGCTCATTCGAATGTTCAACCTATTTTCTACTCTCTTTCCAACATACCATAATAAAACGATAACTAGAACCGCAAAAACACTTCTTAACGGATTCTTTACTAAAGCAGAAAGATCATAACCGATAAAACTAATGATAAAGAGCATGACACACTTACCAGCTAAAGCAGCTAGTGCAAATTGCCACATGCTAATTCTTGATAAACCTGCTACTACATTGACGGCAGCAGAAGGTGTAAAAGGAAAGCAGAGTAAAATAAATAACGGACCAAATCCCCGCTTCTCCACCCAAAGCATCAATTTCTTAATGGAAGGGTGTCTGCTGATAAAGTTCAGCATTCTCATCTGTCCAAATTTTCTGATCAGTAAAAAGACAAGAATAGACCCTGCACTTGCACCGATCCAGGTTAATAAAAAGCCTTCCCAAAGGCCGAATGCATTTGCATTTGCCACCGCAAACGCCACGAGTGGTAAAAACGGAAGAAATGCTTCAATCAGAGGAAGCAATATAGCAACAATTGGTCCAAAGGCCTTGTAGCTTTCAAAAAATGATGTGATATTTTCATGAGTAAATAGAGAAAGAAATGATGTCAACTTGTTTGACTCCTTCAATGTTTGTCTACATTTCATTTTACATGGAAAACATAAAAATATACAAATGAATCCCACTCGCCCCCTTGAGATTGTTTGACTCATTCGATATAATAAACAAGAACATTTGTTCTATATTTAAAGAAAGCAGGCTTGGACATGACGAGACTATCAAGAATACAGCTTCAAATGATGGAACAGGCCATCTTTCTCCCAATGGTCATCTCCATCCTCAATCGTGATCTGACACACTTAAAACAACATCAAACATTTAAATTAAATGAACCATACATTCAGCTTGTGACCTCCGTGTTAAAGGAAGCACAGAAGGCACTTTACGAACTGAAGCAGCATTTACGTAAAGAAAATATGAAGGTACAGCAAATTGAACACGATGAAGGATTTACAACGTATCTATTTATCATAAATGGCTATGAAGAAAAGCATAAATACTTTAATCCGCGTATACGTCATCGAGTAGAGGAACTGCTGACTGGATATTTTCTGCATCAAGCAAATTAACTTCTTGCTGAAATGCGCCGTGGTACCCATTTCAAAGAAAAAAGCCTGCCGCGGCGGCAGGCTCCTTCTTATTTATGATAATTCAAGCTGGTTTCTCAGCTCTGTTCTGACTTCTTCTAATCCTGGTCCATCTAACTCAAAGTAATACACATTCCCAGGCTGATAATCATGGCCCTTTAGCTGAATGGTATCTACTGATTTCAATGAGCTCAGTAATGGAAAAAGACCGATGAACTGTTTCATGGAAAGATTGGTTGAGACATTATCACCAAGCGTATCAATGATGTTGTCGTATGACGGGATCGAAGAAATCGATTTAGATTTTTCAAAGATGGCTTGAAGTGCCTCCATTTGGCGCTTTCCGCGCATGAGGTCACTGTCTGCTTTTCTCGTTCTCACAAAGGCTAAAGCTTCTTCGCCATTTAACGTATGTGTTCCTGTTTGCACATGAACTTTCCCTTTTGAATCCTTTTCCATTTGTTTTGCGATACCTTCATCTTTAATCGTTACGTCAATTCCATTTAGCTCATCCACAATGTCTTGAAACGCCTTAAAGTTCCCTGAAATCACATAGTCTACAGGAATGTTCAATAGGTTTTCGACCGTTTTGACTGACAAATCTGCACTCCCAAACGCATGAGCGTGAGCAATTTTATCATATCCTCTTCCCGGTATATCCACATAAGCATCACGAGGAATACTGAGAAGCTTAATGGTTTTGTCTGTTCGGTTCACCGCCGCCAGTAAGACCGCATCACTCCTTGCTTCGTCTACCGTTTCACCTGGACGGCTGTCAATTCCAAGCAGCAGCACCGAAAAGCTGTCCTTTCCTGGATCAAAAGCTTTCACACGCTTTTGCGAGGTGTCTCCTCTTTCTAATGATACTTGCGCCTTATTCGACGCTTTTGAAATTTTATAGTATGCGTATCCAGTCACAGACACTGCCATCACCATGACAAATGCCATGATAAACAGCACGGCTTTGACCCAAGGCCTCAGTCTTCTCTTTGATCTTGTTTTTTCCTTCATCCTTTCCGAACCCTCACTCTACCTTAGTCTATCAATGTAGGTTCCACTATAACATATTTTGAAGAAAGTTTCCTTCACGCAACATATTTTTATGAATCCACAATAAAAAATCAGCAGAGGGCTCACCTATTTACAACATTTAAGAAAAGGAAACTCAAAAAACAGCCTGCGGCAGCGGCTGCTTTTTTCATCATGATTGAATATCAAATTGAAATTGTCCATTCAGTTCTTCTTCTGCTTCTTGAAATAACTGACGCAAGTTCTCAGCATAATCACCAAGAGCGTCTTTGCTCGTTTGAAAATTCACCCATGTCAGTTCTACTGGAAGAGCCACCTCTCCTGTCAAACAGTCCCAAAGGGCATCAAGATTTTTTCCGTAATAGTCAGGAAGGTGTAAAACTGTTTTTAGCTGGTCATGAAGCTCTTCTTGCGACCTGCACGCTGCGCCATCAAGCTGCACTTTTTTCATGTTCATCTTCCCCTCTCCTCTCTATATTTTAAACGAATTGGAGGAGAAAGAGAAAGATGGACATCTTACTTTTGTTTCTGCCTGACACCTGAGATCAATAGAATGAGGCAGGCAGCCAAAACGAGCAAGAAAAAGAGGGTTAATACGAGCTGAGTACCGTATACATCAGCAAATAATCCAACAAAAACACTCGGAATACCAAGTCCTAAATAAGCAAACAAGTAATACCCTGCAACGGCTCTAGCCGCCTCCTTTTTCCCTCGCTCAACAATGAGCTGAAGTCCACCTAAATAAGTAAATCCATAGCAGGCAGTACCCGCCAGCATCGTTCCGGCAAGCACAAGGAAGATAGACCCGCTGCTTGCACCGTATAGCAAGAGGCCATATCCGCATGGAAGACAGATAAACCCCGCAAGGAGCGCTGTACTGCTATTCATCTTGCGCACAAAGGGCTGCATCAGGACACCTGCCATATTAATTAAAAAGAGTGCCGGTCCTACCCACAATTCATAACCATTTAATTTAAGCTGTGCTGGCAAAATCGAAATGACCAGACCGCACACCGACCATGCGATAGCAATGGCTGCATTCGCCGGCATTGTTCCTTTTGGAAACCTTGGCATGTTCATCACCTGTTTACCTGAATCTCCTTGTACAGGCGGCACGAAAAAGAAGACACCTGTAATGGTTAAGATCAAAAAGACCAGCACAATCCAATAGCTAGGCGGCGTGAGCGACACACGCTGAAAAGATAGAAGTGCCGTAAAAAGAGCACCGCCCCCAAATCCAACCGAACTGCATAATGCAATAAAAGTTGGAATCCAGCCTGATTTCTCTGGATATAAAGCAATCAAATATGCGGTGCATGTTCCAACACTAAGACCAAGTCCGACTCCTTGCAGCAGCCTGGCAGCAAAGAGCATTTGTATGGAAGGGTGCACAATCATCAACAAGGTGGCACATAACGAAAAACTAAGGGCGACCAATAAAATCGGCTTGCGACCAGCCCGATCTGAAATGCCGCCAAGAAAAAGCAAAACTGGAATGAGTCCGAAGACATACGCGGCAAATACAAGTGCTGTTGCCGCCTTTCCGTACCCTGCTTGTTCTGCATACGCCGTATAAAGGGGCACTTGCAGATTCACAGCAATCGTAATCATAAAAAGACCAAGTAAAACGAAAATAAACGGGATGATGGATAGGTGTGCCGTTTCTTCTTTGGATGCTGGGATCATTTGACTCTCTCCTCTTTGTCATTGCATATGAGAACAGTGTACACACCATTTGGCTTACTTCCCACATCCAAAAATGACACTATTGACCAGTCCATAATTCCGTGTCATCATCAACTTATGATGTGAAAACGAGAGAAGGTGCACGATGTATATTCATTTAGACCGTTCAAGCGCTACCCCGCTCTGGCAGCAAATCGTAACTGAGATCATTCAAAAAATTCATTCAAAAAAACTGCATCCCGACGATCAGTTAACACCGACAAGAGTGTTAGCTCAGGAGCTTAATGTATCAAGATCCACCGTACAGCTTGCCTACGATGAGCTGCTGGCAAGAGGCTACGTCAGCACATCTAGAAGAGGTGGTACAAAGATTATTTCAAGTGATCAATATACAGCTTCTCCTCCCTATCAAAGTGAACCGCCTTTCTCACCTCCGATCAGACCTCACTTTGAAGAGGCCGAAAAACAAATGGATCATTGGCTGTCAGCCAATCAATATCATGAGAAGCTTGATATTGATTTTCGTCATCAAGAGCCAGCCATCGACGCCCACTTTCAAAACATATGGAAACGCTCGCTCATGAAAGCATTACAGCGATTAGATATGAAGGATTGGGGCTATTCCTCTCCGCATGGATTATGGGAAGTGCGTTCAGAAATACGCCAATACTTATCTGTTGAACGCGGGATCGATGTAGAAGAAGGTCAAATGGTGTTAACGGGTGGCACGCAGCAAGCCATTGATTTAATTTCACAGGTATTGCTTAAAAAAGGTGATACAGTGGCTGTTGAAGATCCAGGTTTCCCTGGGGCAAGGCTGTCGTTTATGAATCGGGAAATGAACATTCACCCCGCACCAGTTGATGAAGAAGGAATGGTGGTGAATACATTGCCCCGGCGAACAAAACTGATTGCTGTGACGCCTTCCCATCAGCGTCCAACTGGTGTATGTATGAGTGTAAACAGAAGGCAGCAGCTGCTGAAGTTTGCTGTCAGCCATCAGTCTTATATATTAGAGGACGATTTTGATGGAGATTATCGTTACCATGGCGGGCCGCTCCCTTCCCTATTTTCAGAAGCACCCGAGCATGTGATTTACATCTTAAGCTTCTCAAAAGTGCTGGCACCTGGCATCCGCCTTGCTGCCATTATCGGCTCCAAAGCCGTTATGAAAGAAATTGCCGCACTGCAATCACTCATTCAAAGACAGCTGCCCATTATGGAACAAATCACACTCGCTTCTTTTTTCAAAGAAGGAGAATTCACGCGGTATGTCAGACGAATGAGACAGCTGTATAAAAAAAGACAGGCAGCCATGATGGAAGCCCTTTTGACACATCACTTTGACAAACACTTCCGTATCTATGGAACCGATACGGGTCTTCATGTCTTTTTAGAAGGAGCACAAGACTTTGATGAAAAAGGGAGCATTGAGGCAGCAAAAGCAGCTGGCGTTGGCATTTATCCATTAAGTCCTTATTGTTTTGAAAGCAATCGAAAGGGATTACTGCTAGGATTCGCCTGTACCGACGAAAGCATGATTCAAGAGGGCGTTCGCCGTTTAAAGAAAATACTTCACATCTAAAAAAGCCTGGAAGTAAACCTTCCGGGCTTTTTTAGGATGATTGCTGAATCTGACCTACTTCTTCAATAAATGCGGCTGTCTGCTGCAAGCCATCCTGAAAATGATGGGTAGCGGAAATAAACAGCTTCTCTTGATCGGGGTGCTTCAAGAGCTTTTCCACCTTACTGATCCCTTTTTCAAAGGAAGCAAGACCTGTCTTTAATTGTTGATCGGCCTTTTGATAAGCGGCTGGAACTTCTTGATGATCAAGCCCTTTTTGAATCACACGATCAAATGCTTTCGTTGCTTCTGTCAATTTTTTATTTGTTTGGATCTTTCCATGTCCATCTGAGATAAACTGATCGGTCATCTTATCATATGCTTCATTTAACTCATCCATATAAGACTGAACCCATTGTTCATAAGCAGCTTCTTTTGCGTCTTGCTTTGAAGGCGATTGACCTGCTTGCTGACAGGCTGCTAGTAATGTCACTGTTAGGATAAATAGCAGCACCAAATGTGATTGTTTTTTCATACAGAGCCTCCATTTCTTTATCCCATTCGTTCATATCGGTCAAATATGAGCATCCTTTACCACATAAGAATTCTTTGCAAGAAATGATTTCTTTTATTGTAACAGACAAGCTCGTGTCACTTCTGTGATTTATGAGTAAATGGATGAAAATACGTCTAAGGATTCACATTTCCCTGTCATTTCCCAACACAACCAATAGACGGCGAGACATACGTATTTGGTTTCAAAGAATTCATCTTGATGATGTATGGCCGCCTTTTTGCATTGCATTCATGCTGATAAGAGGTCCAGCGGCTGCTCTGCCGCTGGCTTTAAACTAATATCTATTACGTAGCTCCCTTAATATAAAATCGTATACGAGATTGAGCTGCTGTTCCTTTGGATACAGCATAAATTCTTGTTTCTTAGGAAGACCTCCATCCAGACGATCTTGAAATTTCGTTCGGAGATATGCTGTTCGGTGCACCTGACTCTCAAATGATTTATATGAGACATCAAGTTTGACGGTTTGCTCATTTGTAAAGGTGACCACCGTGTCTCCGAGGGATGATTCTTGGAAGGTATGAATGTATTTGTGGGAGATCCAGCCGCACTGAGGACGGTTGGATGAATAAGTTGGGAAGAAATACAGATGATTGGATGAGTCAATCACAATTGGAGGCTTATGGGATATTCCTGTTACTTCGTATGTTCCCGCCTTTCTGCCTGCATAGCTTGAGCCGAAGAATCTGCAGCTGCGTTCAATAATTTGCAGGGGTTTTAATTCAACGTAAAAGCTTGTCTCTCTTTCTATGACTTTTGAATATACTCTTTTTCCTTCTTCAACTGGAAGGACCGCCATTGTTGTTTGATTAATGACGTATGAATCTAAAGGTGTTTCACTAATTCCTGACACTTCATTTCCTCCTGTGTTAATATTTGGTTATTTAAGATACTATTAATCTATCACCAACATATAAGAAACGACAGGATTTTTTCAAAATTTATTAAAATTCATCTTTTTATCAAATTTTTTAGTCCATTCGATCTATCGAAAAGCCATTTTTAAAAATATATCACATCCTGTCGATTGGACAAGAGGTGTCGATTCTGCTCAAAAATAAATTGTCTAAAAATTATAAATTCTTGTTGATTTTTTCTCCGCCAATCCATATACTATAAAAAAGGCATCGGGGGGATTCTTTATGAAAGAGAAAAAAACGTATGCTGAGCTCATGAAGTCCCGCAACACCCAAAAAACCGAAGAAAACGGCGTCACCATTTTAGACATCTATATTCAAATGGTTTTAGATGAAGCGCTTTATAAACAGCGCCTAACCTTCCTAAGAGAAGAGATTGATAAGGCACTGGATCAGCGTGATGAAAAGCGATTCAATGACCTGTCAGCTCAATATGCAGAACACTGCTTACATCAATCATGATGATTTTACTTGCGGCAGAGAGACAGCAACTCGTCTCTTTACCGCAAGTTTTTTGTTTATCCATTTAAAATGGTCCCGCCATTCACATGCAGCATTTGTCCATTCATATAAGATGAGTCTTCGCTCGCTAAAAATAAATAACTTGGCGCAAGCTCTACTGGCTCACCAGGACGTTCCATTGGGACATCTCCGCCAAATTCAGAGACTTCTTTTTCCGTAAAGGTTGATGGAATCAGCGGTGTCCAAATAGGGCCGGGAGCTACCCCATTCACTCTAATCCCTTGTTTAATGAGAGATAAGGATAATGATCTCGTAAAGGTTACGACCGCCCCTTTTGTGGATGAATAATCGATCAATGTTTCATGCCCTTTATAGGCGGTGACAGATGCTGTATTAATGATACTGCTTCCTTTTTTTAAATGAGGAAGAACAGCTTTTGTTAAATAAAACATGGCAAAAATATTCGTTTGAAACGTCCGAAGAAGCTGATGCGAGGTAATTTGCTCAATGCTTTTTTGCGGATGCTGTTCCCCGGCGTTATTCACCAAAATATCAATGGAACCAAAGGCATCTTTTGTTTTTTTGACGACCTCATTTGAAAAAGCCTCATCCCCTAAATCACCTGCAATTAAGATGACACGGCCTCCCGCTTTCTCAATATAGTCTTTCGTCTCCTCGGCATCGCGATGTTCACTTAAGTAAACAATGGCGACATTGGCACCTTCCTTCGCAAATAAGACAGAGACTGCTCTTCCGATCCCGCTGTCTCCTCCGGTCACAATGGCTGTTTTTCCTGCTAACTTTTTGTCCTGCACCTCACGATCAAAGACAGGTCTGGGGTTCATTTTATATTCAAGACCAGGACGTTCATTTTGGTGCTGAGGCGGCAATGTTTTCTTCGGCTGCTTTGTTGACAAGTTAGTCCACTCCTTCCTTTTATCTTGTTTATTTTTATGTGCTGACGGCTTTTTTATGTATGGCGCCCTGTTTCCTTTTAGATGTATGATTTTCAGCATTGTGGAAAAATTATACACAACAAGTCAAGTGGAGGCGACAACATGGAACAAGAGCATAAAGGAATGGAACAGGCAAAATCGTTATGGCTGGCAGGCAGTCAGAAACATTCTTTTCCTGCTGTGAGTGAGGATCTCACAGCAGATGTGATCATTGTCGGCGGCGGTATTACCGGGATCGCTGCGGCGTTTGAAATGACAGAGCGAGGGCTAGATGTAATCATCATTGATGCCGATCAATTGCTGCAAGGCACGACCGGACACACGACAGCTAAAATCACCTCACAGCATGATGTATACTACCATGAACTGATTCAACAAATTGGGATGCCAAAAGCACGTTTGTATGTAGAAGCAAATGAGAAAGCAAAAGACCTCATTCAAGCTCGTGTCAAAGAGCACGACATCGATTGTCAGTTAGAGATAAAAGATGCTTACCTTTATACAAAGGAAGAAAGCGGTGTAAAAAAGTTAAAGAAGGAATTAGATGCCTACAAACAGCTTGGTATTGACCGGGAATGGAAAACAAAGCTTCCTTTTGACGCTGACATCAAAGCAGCTCTTGCGATGACCAAGCAGGCACAGTTTCATCCCCTTCATTATCTCAATGCGCTAATCGACAAGCTCCTAGAGCGAGGTGTACGTATCTTTGAACAAACAACCGCTGTTGATGTAAAAGAAGGGAACCGGCCTGCTGTCGTCACAAAAAGCGGACATCATCTGACAGGGCGCTATGTCATTTCATGCTCACACTTTCCTTTTTATGATGGGAAAGGACTTTATTTCACCAGAATTCATCCAGAGCAGTCTTATGTCGTAGCAGCTAAAACAACCAAACCGCTCCCAGACGGAATGTACTTAGGAATTGACCAGCCTGCTCACTCTTTAAGAACGGCAGAATGGCACGGTGAAGAAGTAGTCCTCATCGGAGGAGAAGGCCATAAAACCGGACAAGGCGGAGATGAATCCGCTCACTATGAAGGACTAGAAACGTTTGGAGACGCCACTCTTGGAATAGAAGAAGTGCTGTATCGCTGGTCGACACACGATATGGTCACAATGGATCAAATCCCTTACATTGGCCGCCTAACCAAACACCACCAGAATATCTTTGTAGCGACTGGCTTTAGAAAATGGGGCATGACCACAAGCCACGTGGCAGCTACTCTTATCGGTGATTTAATTGAAGGAAAACCGAATCCATACGAATCAATCTTTACGCCATCAAGACCTGTTTCTGACTCTTTCGTCAAAGATTTCGTTAAAGAAAATACCAATGTCGCTGCCAAGCTGATCAGTGGTAAATTCAAACGAACTGACCAAACGATCGATGATTTAAAACCAGGCGAGGGCGGCATTATCTCGTATAAACATAAAAAGTGCGGCGCCTTTAAATCAGAGGATGGGAATGTCTTTCTTGTCGATACAACGTGTACTCACTTAGGCTGTGAGGTCGCTTGGAATAATAGTGACCGCACTTGGGATTGTCCGTGTCACGGTTCACGTTTTTCTATTACTGGAGAAGTAGTAGAAGGCCCTGCTAAGAAACCACTAAAAAGGTCATATACAGAACAGTAAAATTTCACTCGTTCCCCTTTAAAAAATCCAATATTATCCGATAAAAAACATAAAGTCTGATATTTGTGATGATTATGGGGGGACTAACACATTGTTATTTAAAAAAGAGCCGAAAAGAAAAAACACTGCTTTTTTCACACAGCAGGATGATGGGATAAAACGAATCAACTTCTCGAACAATACGGACATCGCCAAACAAATCAAAATGATCGACCTGACGCAGCATGACCTATTGATATTAAAGCAGCTCAATCCAATTGTTCAGGATGATATTGCACTTATTGTTGATAAGTTTTATAAAAATTTAGAAGTCGAGTCTTCCTTGATGCATATCATTCAAGACAATAGTTCTGTCGATCGTTTGAAAAAAACACTCCGCATTCATATTAGCGAAATGTTTGCAGGTGTGATTGACGAAGCCTATGTGGCAAAACGCATAAAAATTGCGCAAGTTCATTTACGAATTGGACTCCAGCCTAAATGGTACATGGCAGCATTCCAAGACCTTCTGCTATCAATTATGGATTTATTCGCTCATCATATCCAAGATTTCAAAGAATATCAGACAGCAGTCAAAGCGACGACGAAAATTTTAAATTTAGAGCAGCAGCTTGTCCTAGACACATTCCAAAATGAATATTCTAAAATTCGTGATGAAGCAGAAGAGCAGCAGCAGGAGCTTCATACAAAAATCACGGAGACTTCAAATTCGCTTGCTTCGCTCTTCTCAAACACAACAAGTGCAGTCGACAAGCTTGTCTCAAAATCGGATGAGATGGCGGACATGTCACAAGCTGGAACACAAATTTCAGCACAGGTCGAAGAAAAATCAATCGGCGGTAAAAAAGAATTAGAAATTCAGCAAACACAAATGAATCAAATTGATGGCAGCATGACGAAGATTGAAACAGAAATTAAGCGCCTTGAAGAAATCGCCAAACAAATTGAACAAATCTTTGGGATTGTCACAGGCATTGCAGAGCAGACGAACTTGTTATCTTTAAATGCCTCAATCGAATCTGCACGAGCAGGTGAACATGGAAAAGGCTTTGCTGTCGTTGCAAACGAAGTGCGCAAATTATCAGAGGACACGAAGAAAACGGTTTCAACTGTATCTGAACTCGTCAACAATACCAATTCACAAATCGCCATCGTGTCTCAGCACATTGCAGACGTGAATTTACTTGTAACAGACAGTAAAGAAAAAATGACACAAATCAATTCACTCTTCGATGATATCGTCAGCAGCATGAACTTAAGCAAAAACCAAAACGGTAAAATTGAAATTGATCTTCAGACCTTCCTTAACGAATTGAAGGAAGTCAAACAAACGGTGTCTCAAGTTGCAAGCTCCGTCGAATCCTTAACAAGCCTGACAAATCGCTAATACAGTCTTTTTTCTTATGCTTTAGTATAATAGAAGAAAAGATAGAAAAGGCGGGATTTGATTGACAACAATTTGCCTAGTCAGACACGGGGAAACAGATTGGAATGCGGCGAAACGAATTCAAGGGCGAACAGACATCCCTTTAAACGACACAGGTAAATGGCAGGCTGAACAAACTGGACTTTACTTAAAGGATGTCCATTGGGATGTTGTCATTTCCAGTCCACTCATAAGGGCAAAAGAAACAGCAAACTTGATTTTAAATCATGTTCATGCCCCACTTGTCATCATGGATGATTTCATTGAACGAGATTACGGTGACGCTGAAGGCATGTCGTTTGAGGAGCGGCAAAAGCTGTTTCCAGATAAACAGTATCCAAATATGGAACCACTAGAGACGATTCAAAACCGCATGTTAGAAGGAATTGAGAAAGTCAGAGCAGCCTATCCAGATCAACATGTCCTGATCGTGGCTCACGGTGCTGCTATCCATGCTTTACTCACCACTTTGGCTGATGAACATATGGGTCTACAGAACACGAGACTTGTCAATGCTTGCTTAAATTATGTGGAATGGACAGATGGTAAATGGAAGGTCCGTGATTACAACGTGGTCAGCCATTTAACTCAATCCGCCCCTTCTTAAAGAGCCTGTATCTTAGCAGGTTCTTTTTTTCATGACAAAAACAATGATAAAATAATATTTTTTTATATCGAAATTCGAAATAGATGCTAGACGATTCTACCTATTTTATGGCATTTCGGGTATCGAATATTTAACCGGAAATGGATCATGAGAAAAAAAGCACACTCCCTTTTTAATAGATCATCGCTGAAATGATAGAATAAACATATTTTACCACCAGTTCCAAGTGACTTAATTCCCCAATTTTCGCTAGGACTTTCACAAAAATTCGGGTCTACTCTTATTTGCCTACTTCCCTTAAACTGAATATACAGAATAATCAAACGGGTCATTCTTATAGACTACGGATGATTATTCTGAAATAAGAAAAAAGGGATGTGGAATGTGCGTGAAAAAGAAAAATGTGATGACAAGTGTTTTATTGGCTGTCCCTCTTCTGTTTTCAGCAGGGTTTGGAGGATCCATGGCAAATGCCGAGACGGTCTCCAAAACAGATAGTGAAAAAAGCTATATTGTTGGTTTTAAAGCCTCTGCCACCACAAACAGCTCTAAGAAACAAGCTGTCATTCAAAATGGTGGAAAACTAGAAAAACAATACCGCCTCATTAATGCTGCACAAGTGAAAATGTCCGAACAAGCCGCCAAAAAACTTGAACATGACCCTAGCATTGCTTACGTAGAAGAAGACCATAAAGCAGAAGCATATGCACAAACCGTCCCTTATGGAATCCCTCAAATCAAAGCTCCAGCTGTACACGCTCAAGGTTATAAAGGTGCTAATGTCAAAGTAGCTGTCCTTGATACTGGAATCCACGCAGCACACCCTGACTTAAATGTTGCAGGCGGTGCGAGCTTCGTCCCTTCAGAGCCAAATGCCACCCAAGACTTTCAATCACACGGAACTCACGTAGCTGGAACCATTGCTGCCCTTGATAACACAATTGGTGTTCTCGGGGTCGCTCCAAGTGCTTCCCTATATGCTGTAAAAGTATTAGACCGTTATGGCGACGGACAATACAGCTGGATTATTAGCGGTATTGAATGGGCTGTAGCCAATAACATGGATGTCATCAACATGAGCTTAGGCGGTCCAAGCGGTTCAACAGCACTTAAAAACGCTGTTGATACAGCGAATAACCGTGGAGTCGTTGTTGTTGCCGCCGCAGGTAATTCTGGCTCTAGCGGCTCTAGCAGTACAGTTGGCTATCCAGCAAAATATGATTCTACAATTGCCGTTGCCAATGTAAACAGTAACAATGTCAGAAATTCATCTTCTAGCGCAGGTCCTGAATTAGATGTTTCTGCACCTGGTACTTCTATTTTAAGTACAGTACCAAGCAGTGGATACACTTCTTATACTGGAACATCTATGGCGTCTCCTCATGTAGCAGGAGCAGCAGCGCTTATTCTTTCTAAAAACCCGAACCTAACAAATTCACAGGTTCGCCAGCGCTTAGAAAATACAGCGACACCGCTTGGTGACTCATTCTATTATGGAAAAGGGTTAATCAACGTTCAAGCGGCTTCTAACTAACCAAGTGTAATAAAAAAATCCGGCTGATCCAGCCGGATTCAGCGTGTAGACAAACCCTCGCATTCGGTGTCAGTCCTGCGTGCCGGTGCTCACGAATGCTCAATTCGCTCCGCTCCGGTACTCGTCCTTCCTAGACTTCAAAGGTTTTCTATCACGCTGAAAAGAAGACAAAGAACTAAAATAAAAATCATTTTAGCCCTTTGTCAACAATCTAAATCCGGCTGATCCAGCCGGATTTTTTTATTACTGCTTTTTCGGCGTTTTTTCTTTTTCCGCCGCTTTTTCCATATCCATGATTCTCTCCATCATGGTCGGGTGTCCATAGCGGAAAATCTTCACTAAAAATGGTGGATTTACCTGGGACAGCCCTGATTTTGCAAGCTTTTGAAAAGACGTTACGCCTGCCTCCCCATCTTTTGTCATGTTCACCGCATATTCGTCGGCTGCCCGTTCTTGATGCCTTGACACGGCATTTGTAAAAGGTGAAGCAGCAAATGACAGCATCGATACGATGATTAAAAGAAGCGGAAGAGCAGCGATGTCGTGTGACACCTTGAGTCGAAATGAGGCGGCTCCTTTTTCATAAAGATAAAAATAAAGACGGTCGATGGCAAAAAATCCGGCCAGTGACAGCACTAAATATCCTGCTAACCCAATATAGACATGTTTCATGACGTAATGTCCCATTTCATGTGCCATGATAAATAAAATTTCGCGGTCTTTCAGCTTTTGCAGTGTTGTGTCCCATAAGACAATGCGCTTATTTTCACCAATTCCTGTGACATAAGCGTTCATCGTGTTCGTTTTCTCAGACATATTGACCTCATATACATGATCTGCCGGAATATGCGCTTTGTCTGCCAGCGTTAATATCTTCTTCTCAAGAGCTTGATCCTTTAGTGGATAAAAATTGTTATATAACGGATCAATGACGACTGGCTGTATAAAGAAGAGAAACAGCGTGACTGGGACTGTCAAACACCACGCATACAGCCACCAGCGCTTTCTTCTTTTTTGAATCAGCCAAAAAAATACGATAGCACAAAGGGCAAGGAGCGGATATTGAATCCAAAAATCCAGTGTTTGATCTTTCAACCAGCTTGCCGTACTTTGTGCAGATACTCCGTAGTGCAAGGACAGCTGATAGCCAATCCACTTAATTGGCAATGAAATGAGCATTGTTAGAAGCGACAGCACAAACACATACACAAGTTTACTTAAAAACGTGAAGCGAGCTGCTGCTAGGCTCCAGTCTGCTATTTTCCGTGAAAACCCTGAAATGAGCAAAAGGAAAAAGACATACCAATCTAATGGGATGGTTATGAAATACAGCAGATTTCGTATGTTCGAGAAATTCTCGCTGATCACAAGCTCATGACTTGTCATAAAGGTATGCGGATCTGCACTTGTCCCTTTTACACTTTCAGGTACTGATGAATCCCCCATTAGAAACAGATATGAATAAATAAAAAGACCGTACAATATGTATGCTAACGTTGCAAGAGCTACCCATTTACGTACTCGCACAGGTCAGCCTCCTTTCCATTCCTCTCTCTATTCTAATCACACATTTTTTCGTTTAGAACCTGTCTCATGTGGCTCCATCATAGCATGCCCCATCTGAAAAAGCTTTCGCGAAAAAAATGATTATGCGACTCAAAAATCGGAGAAGCTACATGTAAAACAGTGAGTTGGAGGATCAAAATGAAGAAAATCCTTGCAGGAGTTGTGATTTTTGGACTTTTATTAATCACCTTCTTTTATGTGTTCAGCCGGACGAGCGAAATCTTTGATGAGAATCGAGTAGAAAAATTGCTGCTCTCGCCAGCGAATGAATCCATCTCTTATGAAATAGATGATAAGGACACAGCAGAAGATTTAATTGAAGAATTAAATAAAGGCAAACAAACGAGCAATCATCTCAAGAAAAATTTAAAAAAGCCCGATTATATCGCCAAGGTGATGTTCGGACGAACAAATGGTACCACCTTTCAGCTTTGGACCAAGCGATCACAGATCGTTTTTTTAGTCGATGGGACGTTTTATGAACTGAATGAAAAACACTCGAAATCTTTTCAAAGACAGTTAAAAGAAGCCATTCAAAAGAGCTAAACTTCTTTCAGCGTAATAGAACGCCTTGCATGCGAGGATTTGTCTACATGCTAAGGGAGCCTCCTCATCAGAGACTCCCTTTTTTATTTACTTTCTTCTGCTTGATACTTCTCCTTTAGCGCTCTTCTTAAAATTTTACCTGTTGTGTTTTTTGGAATATCATCTATGAAATGGATCGTTTGGGGCTGCTTATATTTCGCTAAATAGCGTGAACAATGTGTGATGATGTCTTCTTGATTAATGTGAGCATGTTTCTTAGGGGAAATGTAACAGACGACTGCCTCTCCTGTGTTTGGGTCTGGCACACCGATGACGACGGCTTCTGCTACAGCTTCATGTTGATAAAGTACTTCTTCTACTTCTCTTGGATAAACATTATAACCGCCAACAAGAATCATATCCTTTTTCCGATCGACAATATAAATATATCCTTCTTCGTCTCTTCTCGCCAAATCACCAGTATACAGCCAGCCGTCTCTTAGTGCAGCTTCCGTATCTTCTGGCATTTGATAATAGCCTTTCATGATGTTTGGCCCTTTTGCTATCAGCTCTCCAACTTCATTAGGACCAACTTCTTCTCCAAGTTCATTCACAATTTTATTCTTCACATTCATAATGTCCGTCCCGACAGAACCCGGCTTTCTTTTTCCATCAAGAGGATTGAATGCAGTCACTGGAGATGCCTCTGATAACCCATAGCCCTCAAGGACCGTCACTCCGAACTTTTTCTCAAATCCATGGAGTAAGGCAACGGGCATTGAGGCACCGCCTGATATACAGATCCTCACAGATGACATCGCTTCATTATGCCCCTCCTGACGGTACAAATAGTTATACATGGTTGGAACACCAACAAATAGCGTTGGCTTCTCTTTTTCCATCATGTGCAAAAGCTCTGATGGGCTGAAATGCGGCAAGACATAAATCGTCGCGCCATGCATTAACGGTGCATTCATACAGACTGTTAAACAAAAAACATGGAACATTGGCAAAGCGGCAATGACCTTGTCCTTTTCGTCAATCGATAAATACTCAGCGGTATCTCTGGCATTTGAATAAAGGTTGAGATGAGTGAGCATGGCGCCTTTTGGTTTTCCTGTCGTGCCAGATGTAAATAAAATAACTGCGGTATCATCTGGCTGAATGGAAGGATGTACGTTTTCATTCGCAGCACCTGACACAAGTTTTCCAAAGAAAACAAGCCGATCAGATACTTCCTTGAAGCTTGATCTGCACGCCGATTCATTTTCTGCACAAATAATGACTTTTTCAATGGACGGAAGCTGTTCATACACCTGCTCGTACACTGGCAGAAGCTGTTCAGGTGCCACAATGCCTTTTACATCACCTGTGACGAGCATATATCCAATTTCACTAGGTGTGTATGTTGGATTAATAGGTACAACGACTACCCCTGCCTTTAATGCGCCAAAAAAAGAAATGACAAAATGCGGTGAATTTCCTAAAATAAGCGCAATATGATCCCCAGCTTGAAACCCTTCGTTGACTAATCCATCTGCAAAACGCTCGATACTTGTCATCAGCTCTCGATAGGTCCACTTCTTTCCTTCAAAGATCAGTGCGATACTTTCTCCCTTCGTCATCACCGTCTGCTGAAGATTTTTGATCAAATCCATTCTCCCACCCCTTACGTGTCATCAATGAATGAATAACCATTCATTTTATGGCCAAACATTCCTCCTTTCTATTATAATAGACAATCGAAAAAATCCACAAGATCAAATGTAAATCGCTTTCATTTCCTTCAATCAAAAAAGCACCGCTATCTCTAGCCGTGCCTTCCCGCGATTAATAAATCAAATCAAGAAAATCCTCTTTTGATACGTTGCCGAAATAGTGACGCATGTCCATATCTTCTAATACGTCGCTAATTGTTTTACGATCATATTGCTGTCCAATGAGTCTCTTTTCAATATCGGCAATATCCCCTACGCCAAAGAAATCACCAAAGATTTTACAATCCTGAATCATCCCTTTTTTCACTTCTAATCGCAAATCAATGGAGCCTGCAGGGAATCTCTTAGAATGCTGCAAATTAAATTTCGGTGAACGGCCGTAGTTCCATTCCCATTTTTGATAGCGATCTCGGGAAATTTCGTGAATCTTTTCCCAATCCTTTTCAGTCAGGCGATATTGAGGCACATCCCCATTTGTATCAAAAATGTAGCTTAAAAGAATTTTTCTAAATTCTTCAGTTGTCATTTTTTGATCCATCAGTTCACTAATATTGGCGACCCTGCTTCTAATCGATTTGATGCCTTTTGATTCAATCTTTTCTTTTTTCACATTTAAAGCCGAAACGACATGTTCAATTTCTGAATCAAATAGCAGTGTGCCATGGCTGAAAATACGTCCTCTTGTTGCAAACTGGGCATTTCCAGAAATTTTACGTCCATCTGCCATGATGTCATTTCTGCCGCTCAATTCAGCTTTAACGCCTAGCTTTTCAAGCGCTTTGATGACTGGCTCCGTGAACTTTTTAAAGTTATGGAAGCTATCCCCATCATCTTTTGTAATAAAGCTGAAGTTTAAGTTTCCTTTGTCATGGTAAACTGCACCACCGCCGGATAAGCGGCGCACAACTTTAATTCCGTTGTCTTCCACATACTTCGTGTTGATTTCTTCTATTGTATTTTGGTTCTTTCCAATAATAATCGACGGCTGATTGATGTAAAACAGTAAATATGTTTCTTCTGGATCTAAATATTTTAAGCAATATTCTTCAATTGCCAAATTAATCATTGGATCATAATGTTGTTCGTTATCGATAAACAGCATCTCTATCTTCCTTCCTTGTTCCATCTAAGCCCTGAATGGGCAAGCTGTATACTGCCAGTATATAACGCCTGTGCTTCATTGACTAGGTCTTTATGACGACCAAAATGGGGCAGATGGGTGATGATGAGTTCCCCAACATTTGCTTCCTTTGCCATCTTCCCTACTTCCGTACTGTTCATATGTCCAGCACCTGATCCGTCCTGTCCAGCGTAAAAATTGCTTTCGGCAATGAGCAGATCTGCCCCCTTGCTAAATGGAATAAATGCGTCCTGATAGCTTGAGTCTGCTGTATACACGACCACAGCATCCTCTGCCTGAATTCTCATAGCATAGCATTCTGCCGGATGAACCGTTTTCAAAAAATCAATTTGAAATGGTCCTAGTTGAATTCCTTCTTCCGGGTGATAGGGCTTTGCCTTTGTATGTACATCATCAGATAGCCGTCCAAATGCTTCTTGATCACCCGTATGTCCATAAATCGGAAGCGGGCCGCTGCTTTTTCCTAAATGATATCCCACTAGCTTCGCATATTGGAGTGGTCCGATATCTGCAATATGATCGTGGTGATAATGAGAAAGGAGAACAGCATCTAGTTCTTCTATATCAATGTATTGCTGAAGCTTTGAAAGAACACCGCTTCCGCAGTCTACAAGAAGACGAAAGCCATCTGATTCAAAAAGATAGCCTGATGTCGCTTCACCTGCTGCCGGAAACCCTCCATAGCATCCAATCACGGTTAATTTCATCGTCATTTTTCCCTCCTTTTCTAAAATTCCCCTCCTTACAATATACCCATTTTTCATGGAAAAAGCATTCTTCTTGCCTGTTGTTACAAAACAGATTGACAATTATTAATCTGTTATAATACAATGATAACAACAAAACGTATTGGAGGATGACAAATGCTAGGAAAAATCACAGAGTTTTTTAGAAATTTGCCCTCAAAAAAATGCACCAAATGTGGAAATGATTTAATGGAACAGCACGAGTGTTATGGTAATGAATGTGAGGAATGCTCACAAGTAAGTTATCTTAAATAAGGAAATAAATTGAATAAAAAAGCACTTTTTTCCTACGTCGTCAGTTGGAGTCAAAAGTGCTTTTTATTTTTTCTGAAAAATAGGTAAAAAGGTAAAACCCCTGTCACAAAAGGGTTTTTTAGTATTTTCATATGATGAGTTTTAGTTCTGAAGACACTTTTTATTGACTAAAAACAATGGAGGGGGTTCTAAATGTCTATTTTTTCTAACAATTTTGTATTTTCTTAATATAATTTTATCGTGGACGAACCTCTTTAATTTTAGTTATACTTTAATTCATATATTAAAACTTAATATGATGGGAATATTCCTTTAATGAATATGCTAGGGAGGAAATCTATGAAAAAATTAAAATTTGGATTGGCTACTCAAATCCTAATCGGTCTTATTCTCGGTGTCGTTGTTGGGGCGATCTTTTTCGGTAACCCAGGTGTCGAGACATACTTAAAACCAATTGGAGACTTCTTCTTAAGACTCATCAAGATGATTGTCATCCCAATTGTCGTATCCAGCTTAATTTTAGGTGTTGCAGGTGCGGGTGATGGTAAAAAAGTAGGGAAACTTGGTTTTAGAACCATTCTTTATTTTGAAATTATCACAACATTTGCGATTGTCCTTGGTCTTGTGCTTGCAAACTTTGTACAACCTGGTGCAGGCGTTGACTTTGGAAATACGGAAAAACAAGATATTAGCCAGTATGTTGAAACGGAAAAAGAGCAAAGCAGCAAATCAGTTGCTGATACGTTCCTTCATATCGTTCCAACGAACTTCTTCCAATCATTGGCGGAAGGTGATTTGCTTGCGATTATTTTCTTCACAGTGCTATTTGCACTTGGTGTTTCAGCGATTGGGGAACGCGGTAAACCAGTGTTTGCCTTCTTCGAGGGTGTATCACATGCCATGTTCCATGTCGTCAATGTTGTGATGAAAGCTGCGCCATTTGGTGTATTCGCACTCATTGGTGTAACCGTATCAAAATTTGGTCTTGAATCTCTTATTTCATTAGGTAAGCTTGTAGGTCTTGTTTATTTTGCGCTCGCTCTCTTCCTTATCGTTGTATTCGGAATTATCGGAAAGATGATTGGCGTCAATATTTTCAGATTTCTTGCTTACATGAAAGACGAAATGCTTCTTGCCTTTAGTACATCCAGCTCTGAAACAGTTTTACCAAGAGTCATGGATAAAATGGAGCGCATCGGATGTCCAAAAGGGATTGTTTCGTTCGTTATCCCAATCGGTTATACGTTTAACCTGGACGGCTCCGTCTTGTATCAAGCCATTGCAGCGCTTTTCCTTGCACAGGTATATGGCATTGACCTCACGATCGTCCAGCAGCTTACACTTGTTCTTGTGCTGATGGTAACATCTAAAGGAATGGCTGCCGTTCCTGGTACTTCATTTGTTGTATTACTCGCGACATTAGGAACAATCGGTGTACCTGCTGAAGGTCTTGCATTTATTGCAGGTGTGGACCGTATCATGGATATGGCGCGGACAGTTGTGAATTTAACAGGAAATGCACTTGCAGCTGTTGTCATGTCTAAATGGGAAGGGCAATATGACCCTGAAAAAGGACATCGTGTGATGACTGGACAAGAGGCTCCTGAACCAACACAGCTTTCAAGCTAACAAAAAGAACCCCTTCTATCGGGGTTCTTTTTTTATGCTGTGATTAATGTTGATTGGACATAGTGGTAAAGGAGATCCGCTGTATGGACAAGTGAATCCTCATGTGTTCTTTCAAAAGCATGAGAGGAATCTATACCAGGACCAATCAGTCCATGAATGATATCATGCCCTGCTCTAATGGCTGCTGATGCATCAGAGCCATAATAAGGGTAAATATCAAGGCGGTAATCAATGTTGTTCTCTTCTGCTAATGCAGCTAAATGTTTGCGTAGCCCATAGTGATAAGGACCGCTTGAATCCTTTACACAAATCGATACACTGTATTCATCTGTTGATTGACCGTCGCCGATCGCGCCCATATCTACAGCGAGATATTCCACCGTTTCTTCTGGAATATTCGAGTTTCCACCGTAGCCAATTTCTTCATTATTGGAAATTAAGAAATGCGTCGTATGCGGCAATGTGATCTTTTCCTTTTGAATCCGGTGGATGAGCCGCAAAAGCAGCGCCACACTTGCCTTATCATCAAGATGTCTTGATTTAATAAAACCTGAAGATGTCACTTCCACTCTCGGATCAAATGAGATAAAGTCCCCTACTTGAATGCCAAGCGCTTTGACATCGTCTGCATTTTTCACCTTTTCATCAAGACGAATCTCCATATTTTCTTGGTTCCGTTTCGCTTTTCCAGCATCCGCATAGACGTGAACGGATGTTTGATGCATAAGAATGGTTCCTGTGTATGTATGGCCTGATGCTGTTTCAATTTCACAATATTCGCCTTCAATTGAGTTATACTGAAAGCCTCCAATGAGTGCAAGACGAAGCCGTCCATTTGATTTAATTTCCTTAACCATCGCACCGAGCGTATCGACATGCGCTGTCAGCATGCGGTGTTCCTTGTCATCTGTTCCTTTAATCGTGGCTATTAATCCGCCTTTTCGATTTCGTTTTGTCTCAATATTCAAATCTTGTAAAAAGCGTTCAACAAAGCCGATCACTTTTCCTGTATTTCCTGATGGACTTGGGATTGATACGAGCTTTTGAATCAGCTGAACGGTTTCATTTACTTCAGTTGTCATTCGGCATTTCCTCCTTTGTCTGAAAGCAATTCCTTCCATGTATGCCTTTTTCAGCATCTCTTCTTAAAATATATCGCTTCAGGTTCGAGATGTCTAATTTCAAATGAAAAATCCTTCCTCTAAAAAGAGAAAGGATTCATAGATTAAGCTTCGTCCTGTTTCATTTTTCTTACGTTCCAAGCAAAGTATGCTGTTGTTGCAGCCATCATGATGATCGCAACTGTTCCAAGGATCGCTGCTTGGTGCCATAAATAGCTGTCATCACCGCTTGCAATGATCGTTCTAAATCCGTTGATTGTATACGTCATTGGAAGCAGACTGTGAATGACTTGGAAGAATTTCGGCACAAGCTCAAGCGGGAATGTACCAGCACTTGCTGCGAGCTGAAGAACCAAGATAATAACAGCAATGAAACGTCCTGGGTTACCCATTGTTGTCGCCAGCAGCTGAATGATCGCTAAGAATGTCAGACTGACGATAATCGCAAAGAGATAGAAGCGCCAGAGGCTTTCCACCTCAAGACCAAGCCCAAAGATGAGCAAGGAGCTTGCAATGACTGCTTGAAGAATGCCGACAATGAGGAGCACACTATATTTGCTGACAAACCATTCAAACGCATTTCTAGGGCGTCCAGCAGGGTCTTTCATTGGGAATACAACGGTGAGCATGAGAGCCCCTACAAAGAGTCCCATCGATAAAATATAAGGTGTGAGCCCTGTACCATAATTATCGATCTTTTTCGCTGTATCATTTTCTGTTTTCACGGGACTCGCAATCATATTGTAATTGTCTTGGCCCGCATCAATTTCTCCTGTTTCATCAGCGGCGCTTTTTAATTTATCGGACAGCTTACCTGTACCGCTCTTTAAATCGCCCAATCCTTTATCAAGTGATTTTGAGCCTTCAGCAAGCTTAGATGTGTTGCTTTGAATATTTGTTGAACCACTTTCCAGCTTATTTAACGCTGCGCTTAGCTGGCTTGAACCATTCGCAAGCTTATCCGCACCGCTTTTCGCTGTATCAAGCTTTCCATTTGCTGTCTGCAGACCATCTTGTAATTGACCTTGACCTGTTTGGAGCTTCAGTGCACCTTGATACAATTTATTCGTACCAGATGTCATTTGATCTATCGCATTTTGTATTGCGACTGTAGATGTGTACAGCTGTTCTGTTTTCTTTGGCAGCTGTTTGACTTGCTGCAGCTGAGCTTTTGCAGAAGCAACCGCAGATTGAACCTCACTTGCATCAGGCAGTTCCTGCAAGGCCGCTAAGCTTTGTTCAAGTCCAGACAGATCAGGCAGTTCGATTTTAGGCAGACTGTCAAGCTGATCCATTGCCGCCTTTTTCTCTTCATCTGTCATTGAACTGTTTTGGATGATGCTTTTTACTTTAGCATCTCGATTCGCTAGCGCTTCTTTTAATGAAGCAAGTTTTGTACTAAACGTTTTTGCGTCTTTTTTCACCTGATCGAGTTTAGGCGCCATCTTCTCAAGATTCGCTAATTCTGGTGACGACAAGACTTTTTCTACTGCTTCAATTTTTTCTGAAAAAGATTGTGCTTTGTTATTTAGCTGCTCAATGCCAGCTGTGAATTGCGGCATTTTAGAAGCGAGCTGCTGATGACCTTCGCGGCTTGTGTTTAACCCTTCAGTCAATGTATCAATCCCTGTACCAAGCTCTCCAAATTTCTGATCGATGGTTTGATAGCCAGTTAAGAGCTGGCCAAGTCCACTGTCAAGAGATTGTATCCCTGTGTTCAGTTCACCCATTTTACCAGCAAACTGATGAACACCTTCGCTATAGGTTAACGTTCCTTCAGCCAATTTTGCTAGATTGTCTTTTAACTTGTTACTGCCATCTTTTGCATTTTTTGTTCCGTCATCAATTTTCTTCGCACCATCGCTTGCTTGATCTAAGCCTTTTGCAATCGTTTTGAAGTTATCAAAAATGACCTCTGCGTAATTTTTCGTGACTTCCTTTGAAACCGAATCTTTTAATTTGATAATGGCATTATTCGCAATTTGTGACGCCGCATAGTTGGCGCCTGGATTCGTATAATATTTCAGATTCGATTTTTTTGGATGTTTATCCAGGACTGTACTTGCATTTTTCGAGAAATCCTTTGGTATTTCCACGACGAGATAATAATCCTCGTTATTTAATCCCTTCACTGCCTTTTCTTCACTATCGACAAAATTCCATTTGAAATTATCGTTTTTCTTTAATTCCTTCACTAAATCATCGCCGACATGCAGTGTTTTCCCGTCATAATGACTGCCTTCGTCCAAGTTGACCACTGCTACAGGCAATTGATCGACTGTACCATATGGATCCCAGTACGCTTTTAAAAATACGCCACTGTAAATCAGCGGAATAAATAACACAGCGAAAATCGGGATCAGTAGTTTTTTGCTCGTCACAATGTCTTTCCATTGATTCCGAATTAAATTCATTGCTGTTTTCCTCCCATAGATGAATGACTAAATTTAGAATTTGGTCATTTGAACTTAAAAAAAATTATGTTGCGGCTAAAAGTCCTTTGAGTACATAAAGCTCCAGCGACTCGGCCACCTCTTCTTTTGTTAAAGGCTCGTATCGCTTTTCCCAATCAAAAATAAGTGCAATATATAGTTTCACCATCACAAATGCAGTCAATTCAGGATCACATGGCTTAATATCGCCTTTATCAATCGCTTCTTTTACTTTCGTTTTAACATAGCGAATGATCATTTGCTCCATCTTTTCAATCATTTCCTTGACCGCTGATGTGCCAAGCTCCGCATTTTCCTGAAAGATTTTGATTGTGAGCTGGTGGTTTTTTCGAAATTCCAATATTGCAAAGAGTGCTAAATGAAGGTTTTCAGAGAAACTTTTCTCCTCATCCATTGCTTCATCTGCAATTTTCCTCATCTCTATTAAAAGGGATGTGAAAATTTCATCGAACAGCTCTTCTTTGTTTTTGAAAAAGGTATAAATGGTTCCTTTTCCGACGTTGGCAAGCTTCGCCACAAGGTCCATTGTGGTGGCTTTATACCCAAATTGAGTAAATGCCTTCGTAGCCCCGTCTAAAATCATTTGTCTCCTATCAACACTCATGATCTCACTCCCAAAATGACTATTTGAACGTTTTGGTCATTAAGTACAGAAAGTAATATACCATATCCTTTTCTCCGGATGCAACAACTTTGTTCACTTTTATGATTCACAACTCTTTTTGAATGATGAGAACACGAAAAACTCCCTTTCCTTGGTAGAAAAGGGAGTTTGTTTTATGAAAATAGATAAGATACAGCCTCTGAAATGGCCGCTTTTCCTTGATCAATACAATCAGGGATTCCGACACCTTCAAAAGCAGCACCTGTGATATAAACACCAGGATATGATTGCTTAAACGTTTCTCGCATATTCGAAATGGCTTTCTGATGACCGACGTGATATTGCGGCATGCTGGTCTTCCAGCGAGTCACTGTCGTCAGTTCTGGATCTGCTTTAATATCCATGATTTTCTTCAAATCCTCCAGCACAATGCTGACGATTTGATGGTCTGACTGTTCGACAATTGATTCGTCGCCAGCCTTCCCTACATAAGCACGCAATAGCGTTTTTCCTTTAGGAGCTGTATGCGGCCATTTTTTGTTCGTCCACGTACAGGCTGTAATAGAGAAATCACTGTTTCTTGAGATGACAAAACCAGTGCCGTCATATTCATTATGAACATCCTCTTCTTTAAAACCGAGTGCAACTGTTGCAACAGAAGTAGATGTCATATCATGCAAGTACTCAAGTCCGGCTTCTTTTGGAAACATGGAATAGATCGATTGATGCGGAGTTGTCACAATGGCTGAATCGGCAAAAAGCGTTTGACCGCTGTCTAATTGCACTCCGTAGCCCCCATCGGTTTTTTCAATCTGCTTCACTTTTGTCCCTTTATAAACCGTTGTCAGCTTGAGCTTGCTTTCTACTGCTTCAACAAGTGCTTGCAGTCCTTGATTGATCGTTTGGAACTGCCCTTGTTTTTTCGCTGTCACTTGCTGCGCTTTCGCATGCTGCTGTGATTTTTTCATCCCAAGAATCAAACTGCGATGCTTCTGTTCTGTTTGATAAAACTGCGGGAAGGTGGACATTAAGCTGAGGCGGTCAATGTCACCAGCATAAATACCTGATAGTAGAGGTTCGATTAAATTCTCAACTACTTCATCACCGACACGTCTTCTAAAAAATTCACCGAGCGACTGATCTTCTGTCTGCTTGCTTTTTGGCAGTACGAAATCCATTGCGGCTCTCGCTTTTCCTGCAACTGAAAAAAGACCGGTTGTGATGAATGGGCTGATTTGAGTTGGAATACCCATGACAGCGCCTTTTGGCATCGGGTGAAGGGTTTCATTGACTAGTACATATGCTTGCCCTGTTTCATTATTGACGAGCTGATCCGCGAGACCAACATCCTTCGCCAGCTGCGGTCCACTGACCTTTCTTTCTAAAAATGAATCAGGTCCACGTTCAATGATGTACCCGTCTTTATATAATGTTTGTATTTTTCCACCTAGCCTAGGGCTCGCTTCAATAAGAGATATTTGAATGGGAAGACCTTTTTCTTCGACTTCCTTTTCCAAATAGAAGGCGGCGGCTAAACCAGTGATGCCACCGCCAATGATGACAAGGTGTTTTTGATTGTCATGCATAGGATCGCCTTCTTTTATATAATTACTTGCTTTCGTCAAGCTTCTTTAATACGACAGTTGCGAGAGCATCAATAAATGCTGGTTTCGCATTTGGCATTTCTGGACGATAGTAGGCTGCACCAATTTCATCTGTCACGACTTTACATTCATAATCGTTGTCGTATAACACTTCTAGATGGTCAGCGACAAACCCAACAGGCACATATACGAACGTTTTATAGCCTTTTTGTTCAAATAGGTCCCGTGTTAAGTCTTGAACGTCTGGTCCAAGCCATGGATCAGGCGTGTTGCCTTCACTTTGCCAGCCAATTTCATAATGTTCAATTCCTGCACCTTCTGCAATCATTTTAGCAGACTGTGCGAGCTGATCAGGATATGGATCTCCTGCTGCAATAATTTTTTCAGGAAGGCTGTGTGCAGACACAATGAGTACGGCTGATTCTCTTTCCTCTTCACTCATCGATGCATACGTATCCTTCACTTGTTTCACCCAATAGTCCACAAACTTCGGCTCATCGTACCAGCTTTCCACAGATGTAATCTTCAGATTGCCAAGCTTGTCTGCCTCATCTTGTGCACGCTTGTTATACGATTTCACGCTAAAGGTTGAAAAATGCGGCGCAAGAACAATACTCACTGCTTCTGTGATGCCGTCTTTGTGCATCTCTGCAACTGCATCCTCAATGAATGGTTCAATATGCTTTAAGCCAATGTAGACATGAAATTCAATGTCGTCTTGGATGTCGTTCAAATGATCACACAAACCATTTGCCTGCTGTTCTGTAATTTTTGATAAAGGAGATATACCGCCGATTGCCTTGTATCGGTCCTTCAAATCTTGCAGCATCTCTGGCTCCGGCTTTCTGCCTCTGCGGATATGTGTATAATAACGTTCAATATCTTCTTCTTTATATGGGGTGCCATATGCCATGACAAGAAGTCCCATTTTCTTTTTCTCCACAACCAACACTCCTTCAGATCATTTGAAATAGTTTAGATGGATGATTTTTTATGTTTCGCTGAATAATCGTGAATAAAATCTGTCAGCTTCTTTAACGTATCTGGTGAAACATCAGGAAATACCCCATGACCTAAGTTAAAGATAAAGTGATCTGATTTCATTCCTTGATCTAAAATATCTTTTGCTCTTTCTTCAATGACTTCCCAAGGAGCAAGTAAGATGGTTGGATCAAGGTTCCCCTGTAACGTTTTTGTGAGCCCTTCTTTTCTCGCTTCGTCTACACTCATACGCCAATCCAGTCCAACCACATCAAGCGGCAGATCGTGCCAGTCTTTCGCTAGATGGCTTGCACCAACTCCATACATGATCATTGGGACGTTTTCAGACTTCAGCTCTGTGAAAATTCGCTGCATAACAGGCTTAATGAATGTCCGGTAATCTGCTGCATTTAAAGCGCCAACCCATGAGTCGAAAATTTGAAATGCACTGACCCCGGATTTTACCTGCGCGCGTATGTACGTGATCGTCATATCAGCTAACTTGTTCATGAGCAGCATCCACGCCTCAGGATCACTGTACATCAGCGCCTTTGTTTTATGATAATTTTTAGATGGACCGCCTTCAATCATATAGCTTGCCATCGTAAATGGTGCGCCAGCAAAACCGATAAGTGGAACATTCAGCTGCTCCTTCGTTAAAAGCTGAATGGTATCAAGCACATATGGCAGGTCTTCTTCAGGATGAAGTTCCCCAAGACGTTCGATATCTGCTTTAGATCGAATCGGTGCATCAATCACAGGTCCAATTCCATTTTTAATTTCTACGTCCACTCCAATAGCTGGAAGCGGGGTCATAATATCTTTATATAAAATAGCGGCATCTACACCATATTGTTCTACAGGAAGTCTTGTTACATAAGCACATAACTCTGGCTGATGCGTAATTTCAAATAGCCCGTATTTTTCTTTAAGGGCACGATATTCAGGCTGTGAGCGTCCTGCCTGTCTCATATACCAAACTGGTACATGGTCTGTTTTTTCCCCTTTACACGCCTTTAAGAACGTGTCATTAAAAACCTTCGTTTTTCCCATTACCTTTCATTCCACCTTTCGCCTTACACTCTCTTTGCATAAGGCTCAAACACTGCTTTTACTATACCGCGTTTTCAAGGCACGGTATACTAAAGCGGCTCAATGTTCAAAAAATCGCCGAATATTAACGTCCAAAAGACTCTGGCTTGACATACGCACTGCCTTCGCCTTCTTCTTGTGTTTGGGTATTATATGGAACAACTTTATACTCTGCGTTTGAAAATACATTGGCATACGGCATTGTATAACTGCCCACGCCTGTCACTGTGTCGATCAGCGTCTCGCTTCCATTTCTCTTTTCATAGATGCGGTATTCAACGCGTTTATCCTCCTGCTTGTCCCAAGACAGCTCTAATGTAAATAATCCTTTGATTTTAAACGCATAGCGGGCTTCAAATCCTGATACTCCCTCTAAATGGATAGGAGATTGAAGCTCTTTTATTCCCTCTGGTTTTTCAAACGTTTCATTGGTGATTTGAGCTGCTGTTAAAATATCTTTAAACAGCTGCACTGGGTATTGACTGCCCCCAGTTAAATAGTGGCTGTTATCGGTTTTGTCATACCCCATCCAAATCGCACCCGTTGTACTAGGCGTATAACCGGCAAACCAAGCATCCTTTGTTGCACCTTTCACACCCGAATATGTGGTCGTCCCTGTTTTACCAGCTAAATCTCCAGCGTATGAACCGCTCTGGGCTGTCCCGCCTTTGACAACTTGCTGAAGCATTCTTGTCATGTTCCATGCATTCTGCACGCTAAACACTCGTTCTTGCTTACCACGATTCTTTTCTACAGTTTCTCCTTCATCATTGGAGATCTTTTGAATAAAGAAAGGCTTTTTATATACGCCTTCATTGGCAAATGTATGGAAGGCTCCAGCGATCTGTAATGGAGAAACTCCTTTTTCTAAACCGCCAAGAGCAATAGCTAAGCCTTTATCCGAGACATCTATCCCCATCCTCTCGAGATATGATTTCGACGTATCAATGCCCAGCTGACTTAACGTCCACACAGCAGCGGTATTTTTACTTTTCATGAGGGCTTCCATCATTGTGACCCGGCCCTCATACTGCCCATCGTAATTCTTAGGTGAGTAGCCGTCATAGCTTTTTTCTTTGTCTTCAAGCAGCGAATAAGGTCTGAATTTTTTCTCCTGCATTGCCGGACCGTACACCGCGATCGGCTTAAAAACAGATCCCGGCTGCCTAACAGCTGTCACCCTGTTATAGCCTCTCGCCTGATATTCTCGTCCTCCAATGGCTGCTTTCACTCCACCAGACTCGTTATCAATAAATACGGCGCTGCCTTCCGGAGAACCGCTTTTTCCCGGGAAATAACGGTTGTTCTTCATCGCATCATATGCAGTTTTTTGCAGATTCATATCAATCGGTACTTTTATGGTATAGCCGCCTTGAAGCAATTGTTCATGTGAAATGGCATACTCTGATTCTGCTTCTTTAATGATGAGATCAACATAGCTGTCCACCCAAGGTGTTTCTGATTTCTTTTTTAAATGAATGCCTAGTGTTCTCCCTTTTGCTTCTACCGTTTCTGTTGAAGACAAATATCCTTGTTCGTTCATTAAATTCAGGATGGTGTCCCGCCTTTGTTTATTTTTATCAGGGTGTAGAACAGGCGAATAAGTAGATGGTGCCTTTGGCATCGCAGCGAGAGTAGCACCTTCGCTGACCGTTAAATCTTTGACATCCTTACTAAAGTAATAATTGGCTGCTGCCTGAATACCATAAACACCATGGCCGAAGTAAAGCTGATTCAAATACATCTCAAGCAGCTTATCCTTGGAATAATCTCTTTCTAAATTAATGGCAATAATGACTTCTTTCGTTTTTCGAAGAAAGGTTTTGTCATTTGTGAGAAAAATATTTTTTGCGAGCTGCTGAGTAATTGTACTGCCGCCCTCTACCTTTCCTCCTGCTAATATATCTCGATAAACCGCCCTTGAAATAGACTGTGCATCAATTCCGTGATGCTCATAAAAACGCTTGTCCTCGACAGCCACAAAGGCTTTTGCTACTTTATCGGGCACCTCTTTTAACGACACAGGGTCCCGATTTTCTGAATACATGCTTGTGAGTTCTTTTCCATTCTGGTCAATGATTTTGGAGGAAGCGTGAAAAACAAGCTTCTTTTCATCTATGACATAATGTCCTAAAAATAAAATCGTCAGATAGCCAATAAATGAGAGTACGATTGTACTTCCTGCAATGACTAATGGAATGATTATCTTCTTTTTCTTCAAATTAGGTCACCTCATTCCTTTATACGGATAGTATGGGATGTATTGCTTCATAATATGTTTTATGGATTGACTGCCAAAGAATTATATATCATTCTTTTGTTATACTATCAAGCAGGAGGCGGTTTAGATGAATTTCTATATTACATATGGAACAGCAGATTTTTTGCATAAAATCGCAAAAAAACACCATCTGGAAAATCTGCTTTATATGGTCGGGAAAGAACAAGCAGCTCTTTTTCATGAAACGGAGGGTGAGACTGTATTTAAAGCCCCTCATGCCTATGATGTGATTTATGCGAAAGGCGAGCTTGTCCAATCTGGTTTCATCACCTTGAATCATATCCCTGTTAAGCTTGAAAGCAGGGCACTCTTTGAATCCACCTTTCAGAAAAAGACGAACATCTCAGAACATCAGCGCGGCTTCCAGGCTATTCGCGTTTTAAGACCTCAAAAAGATGAAGAAGTTTATTTGATTTTGACACTTTGGGAATCAGAGGACTTATTTCAAGACTTTCAAGAATCAGAAGCATTCTTTCAGCCACACGAGGATACAGGCTCCATTTTCTCTCGTCCGGCTTATCTCACATCCTACCATGCCGTCACAGACAATTAAGGAAGTGCTGCTCTCAGCACTTCTTTTTTTCATGAAAAAAAGCCCAGTCGCCTGGGCTCTTCATTTTATGAGCTTGATTTCAGCTCGTACCGATGAATGATCGGCTGAAGCACATAGAAATTCAGCAATATCCAACCTAATAAGACCGGCCACTTCAACATAGGTGAAGCACCTTTCAATTGAACGAGCAGCACCAATAGCGGAATCAAACAGATCATGAAAAAACTCATTTTTGAGACAAACGTTTCTTTGATTTGATGCCGGCAGCTTGGACACATCATCATTTTCGTATGTGATAAATGGAATTTTTCGACGAAAGAAAATGTTTTTGAACAATTTGGACAGCTTCCCAACGCTACTCCTCCCTTTCCCTGCTTCATATCAACTTCGACTTTTATGTAAAATGACCTTTTGATACTGACCACGAAATCCTCTTCTGTTGAAAGATTCTAACAATTACCATACAATCAGTAAAAGAGCATGAAGGAGGTTTTCGATTCAATGACAATATCCACTTTACAGAAAAGCATCAATGAACGTCTTGATGAACATTATGAGGAAATGGTTGAAATTAGACGCCATCTCCATATGAATCCTGAACTTTCTTTTCAGGAAGAAGAAACAGCCGCTTTCATCGCCAGCTACTATGATACATTACAAATCCCTACGCGTACTCAGGTGGGCGGTCATGGCGTACTCGCTTTTATCGAAGGAGCTTCTCCGGGGCCAACCATTGCCCTCAGAGCTGATTTTGATGCACTTCCCATCCACGATGAAAAAGATGTACCTTACAAATCAACAAAACCTGGAGTGATGCATGCGTGCGGTCACGATGGGCATACTGCGACACTTCTTGTATTAGCAAAAGTTTTGCATACACATCGTGACCAATTAAAAGGAAAGATCGTCCTCATTCATCAGCATGCGGAAGAATATGCTCCCGGCGGCGCAAAACCAATGATTGAAGACGGCTGTTTAGACGGTGTCGATGTGATATTTGGTACGCACCTTTGGTCTTCAGAGCCTTGTGGCACGATTCTTTATAAAAGCGGGAACTTTATGGCAGCTGCCGATCGTTTCTCTATTCAAGTCCAAGGGAAAGGCGGACACGGTGCCCAGCCTCATTTAACAAAAGATGCCGTACTCATCGGTTCACAAATCGTCGCAAACCTGCAGCAAGTCGTTGCCCGTAAAGTCAATCCGATTGATTCTGCTGTAGTGTCTGTTGGAGGTTTTGTCGCAGAGAATGCCTTTAACGTCATTGCAGATTCAGCTGTTTTAACTGGTACTGCACGTTCCTTTGAAGAAAGTGCACGCCATATTATCGAACAGGAAATTGAACAGGTGGTAAAAGGGGTCTGCCAGATGCATGATGCTTCCTACACATATGAATATGTGAGAGGATATCCAGCTGTCAAAAACCACCCGAAGCCGACTGAATATATTGCGGACGTCGCAAAACAGACGGAAGGTGTAACAGAAGTAAAAGAAGCGGAAACCCAAATGGGCGGAGAAGACTTTGCTTACTACCTTCAGCATGTCCCTGGCACCTTCTTCTACACAGGCGCCATGCCGGAAAACAGCCAGGACGTGTATCCACATCATCATCCAAAGTTCGATATCAACGAAAAAGCAATGCCTGTCGCAGCAAAGGTACTCGCTAACGCCGTTCTTTCCTACAATGAATAAAAAAAGCCGCTGTCCTCAGCGGCTTTTCTAATTCATATCTTTCAATATTCGCAAGTGAAATACATGGCGTGCGACCTCTCCGAGCTGTCCTGTCAGCTGATGATTTGCCACGCCGCCAACAGCGGCTCCGACGACCGGCATTAATTGAAACAGCTTCACAAGATCAATGTAATCTCGATACTCCTGCTGAAAGCTGTACCAATCCATTTCCTCTCGGCTCGTTTCCCAATCATCTATGATCTTCATCATTTTTTGACGATGTGCACTGCTGGAAAAAGCGAGTTGAAATATACAGAGCAAAAAGAGTCTTTCTTCCCTTTGAGATAAATCAAAGCCGTAAATACACGCCAGCTCATAAAGGCATTTCATCTTTATGCTCAGCAGCAGCGGAAAGTCTGCCATTCCAAGGAATAAACCGCCTGCACCTGTTCCAATCCCTTCGACGGCAGCCGCCTTTTGGTAATACTTCACTTTATACTTTGCCAGTTCATTTCGTTCTACAAGAGATAATTGTTCAATCACTGAAAATGAAGTGAAGTGTGATCCTGATACGGTGGATTCAACCATTGTTTTGACTGCACTTGTGATGACTTGATGAAACCTGGCAGGAATTCGGCGGTTCACCTGCTGCTGAACTCCTTTTGAAAACCGTTCGATCTTTGAAGGTTTTCTTAAAAAACGTGTTTGAAAAAGAATGGCTTCTTCATACAACTCCCGTTCAGCTGCATTCATCCGGTCCCCTCCTAGATGTCATCATACGCGCGTTGTAAAAAACATATCTCCACTTATCTCATCTTTTTTAACCTACTTTGTACGTAAGGCTTAAAGAGGACAAGCACAAACGCTACAGAAATGAGAAGGGCAAGTCCGCTTCCCTGCCAGCCTCCTACTGGAAGTACTGCACAGCTCAGCAATATCGATTGGATGATGAGCACATTACGGACGAGAACAAAAAAGCTTCGATCCTTTTCTTTTTGAGAAACTGGATAAAGTGCCTGTAATGAAAGATGAGCAAAGTGCTTCGTTAAAGGCACAAGCTGTACACCTGTGATAAATACTGTGAACAAGACAAGCAACGCACCTACCCAGCCTGCTGCACCTGTATACAAAATAATCAGGACAAATACGGCCGTTAATCTAAACACCAGACCAAAATAGTCATTTGAGCGTACAAACGCCCTCACATACATATAAGAAAAAGTTTTACGCTGATCGTAAGGAACAAACTTCAACATCCAGTCCATGTATGCTCTTCTTTTCACCTGTTTCTTTAAGTGAGGCACATCGGTGAATAAGTTTGCCAAACGATAAAAACGCTGCTTCCGTTTTAATTCATCAGAAATATGCAGTTCCCATTGAAAAGGCTGTTTTTTCACTGCATTTGTTAAGTAGACGAGATAGACACCGTAGATAAGATAAAAAACGATTGCAATCACATAGGCTGCCTGTAAGACGGTGTAGATCAACATCATATTTAATAGAAAACGAAGGGCTGCATCGAGCCATCTCACATGTTTTCCTTGAAAATAAGTCATTCTCCATTGAATGGCTGTATTCAAACCCTTTATCAAAATCATTTGCGCCAGTATCAGCACATACCCCGTGATGCCTCCTGAAGACACTGCCGAATAAAGCGGAAGTGCGACAATGGATACAGCAATGAGAGGAAACAGCTGAGAAATGAAGCTAAAGTTAAAAGCTTGTTTTAAGTAAGGCTCCATCTTCCCTTCTAAAGGAAGCAAAAACACAAGATCGGCTTCTTTAATTAACGTACGTACGTATGAGCTTGTAAGTACTAACGAGAAAACAACTGCCATCACCCAGTAGGATGGGAAGTGAGCCGGAATCTGTTTGAGCCAGCTGCTGTACCAGCTTGCTCCGCCTGCAAGGAAAAAAATGAGCACAATGACAAGATGATCGTTGAACATGTATTTTAAGTATTTTCTTGTTTCTTGTATGTGTTCCTCTAATCTTGATTTCCAAATAGTAAGCGTTGTTTTACTCATAGTTTTCTTCCTTTGTTAATTCCAAATAAAGATCATCGAGTGTCGCATCTCTCATATTGAACTGTTCTCTCAGCTCTGCCAGTGTTCCTTTCGCTCTGATTTCCCCTTCGTGCAAAATAATAAAGGAATCACAATAGCGCTCAGCTGTCGCTAAAATATGCGTTGACATCAGGACACTAGCGCCGCTTTTCTTCGCAGCATTCATCCGTTCAAGCAGTGCATTGATCGCAAGAGGATCAAGCCCTAAAAACGGTTCATCGATGATATACAGCTCTGGTTCCACAAGGAATGCACACATAATCATGACCTTCTGCTTCATTCCTTTTGAAAAATGAGCAGGGAACCATTTCAGCCGTTTCTCCATCCGAAATTCTTTCAGCAACGACGGCAGCCGTTCGTCTAATTGTTCCTTCGATAGACCGTAAGCCATCGCTGTCAGCTCTAAATGCTCTTTTAACGTTAATTCTTCATATAAAACAGGTGTCTCAGGAATAAATGTAAATTGTGAACGATACGCCTCTTGGTCGTCTTGAAGGGTTCGTCCATTCAATTCAATGACACCTTTATGCGGTTTCATAAGCCCGATAATATGGCGGATGGTTGTACTTTTTCCCGCCCCGTTTAAACCAATGAGACCAACGATTTGATTTCTTTCTAATTCAAATGAAATATTTTTTAGAACGGGATTCTTCGTATATCCACCCGTTACATCTTTTACAGTGAGAAGGGACATGAATTCGTTCCTTTCTTTCTTTTTTCCTTTATAGTAACAAAAACGAATGATAATTTGAAATGTTTACCTATAGACGAGTCATGAATAAAAAATAGGCGCTATGGTCATCATAATGTATGTAGAAGAAATGAACTTGATGACCAATAAGTAAATGAGGTGTTTGTTAAAGGCAAAGAACCGCATGACAAGTTGGTTTTTCATCTAAAAACCTTAGCTTCTGTTTTGCTTCACTGATTCTTGATTTTTGTGTCCTATACAATATGTATACGACAAACCAAAACGTCAAATGAGGTGTTTACGGCAGAAATAGCAGGCATATGAATTCTTTATTTCAGTAAATAGAGAATTCAAAAGGCATATCGAATGAAAGCATCAGCATTTCTTCTGCAGGAGCAGGATGAGCGACCAAAGGAGTTCGCTTGTCCTGTTTTCTTTTTTGCTTCTTTTTGTGATACGATAAAGGAAAAATAATGAGGAGTGACATGGCGTGAGCGACTGCATTTTTTGCAAGATCATTGATGGAGACATTCCATGTGCAAAAGTATATGAAGACGAGCATGTATTGGCTTTTCTTGATATCAGCCAAGTAACAAAAGGACATACCCTTGTAATCCCGAAAATACATAAAGAAAATATCTATGAGATGACACCAGAAGTGTCTAATCACTACTTCCAAGCGATTCCGAAAATTGCAAGGGCGATCAAACAGGAATTTGAACCAATTGGGTTAAACCTCCTGAACAACAACGGTGAAAAAGCCGGACAATCGGTGTTCCATTACCATATGCATATCATTCCGCGCTACGGCAAAGGCGATGGCTTTGGTGCCGTATGGAAATCACATCAAGATCAATACACGTCAGAGGATTTAAAAGACATTTCTTCTGCCATCCACACGCGGCTTACCTCATCTTAACAGATGAGGTTTTTCTTATTTTTGCCCCTTTTCATCGCTTTCACCTCTTAATAGTAAGATATTTTGAACGATTCAAATTTTTTGTCCAAATGCTTCAAATTTGTGATAGGATGGTTTTATCTTTTGATCCATTAACGCGAGAAATAGGGAGAGATTGTGATGAAGCGAACGACAAATTTTAATGCTGGTCCGGCGGCACTGCCGCTAGAAGTGCTTCAAAAAGCACAGGAAGAACTTGTTGATTTTAAACAAACTGGGATGTCTGTGATGGAGCTTTCTCATCGCAGCGGTGAATATGAAGAAGTCCACAATAAAGCAAAAGCGCTTTTGGTGGAACTGATGGACATTCCAGAAGATTATGAAGTCCTCTTTTTACAAGGCGGAGCTAGTCTTCAATTTGCGATGATTCCTATGAACTTCTTACATGAAGGCGAAACAGCTCATTTCATTCAAACAGGCGCATGGTCAGAAAAAGCATTGTCAGAAGCAAAAGGGTTTGGTCAGACAACTGTCTTTGCTTCAAGTGAAGATGACAACTACTCATATATTCCAGAAGTAGATGCTTCCGGTTTAACAGATGGTGCTTACTTACACATCACATCGAACAATACGATCTTCGGCACTCAGTGGAAAACGTTCCCGAACACGTCACTCCCGCTCATTGCGGATATGTCCAGTGATATTCTCAGTAAAAAAATAGACGTTTCTTCATTTGATTTCATCTATGCCGGGGCACAAAAAAACCTAGGTCCATCAGGTATCACGATTGTGATTGCGCGCAAACGTTTATTAGAGAAAGAGAAAAGCAGCACGCCAAAAATATTAAAATATTCAACACACGCAAAAGCTAACTCTCTTTATCACACACCACCGACTTTTGCGATTTATATGCTGTCGCTTGTCCTTGAGCATGTTAAACAAGCTGGCGGTGTAGAAGCAGCGGAAAAACGCAATGAACAAAAAGCAGGCATTCTCTACGATACAATTGATCAAAGCGGCGGTTTTTATCAAGGACATGCGCGTGCTGACAGCCGTTCGCATATGAATGTCACCTTTACTCTTCGTGATGATGCACTTACTTCTTCCTTTGTGGAAAAAGCAAAGCAAGAGCAGATGGTTGGACTTGCCGGCCACCGTTCTGTCGGTGGATGCAGAGCATCTATTTACAATGCGGTCTCAATTGAAGACTGCCAAAAGCTTGCGGACTTTATGAAAAAGTTCCAGCAAGAAAATGAATAAAAAGGCTTTTCTATAGGGAAATAAATTTGTTATAATAACGAGAAATATAAAGTCATGACTCTTGCAATAAATGATGAGCCATATTATTGGAGAGTCCTATAAGAGCTTAGCAGAGGAGAGCATAGAAATGAAAACAAAAGAATTAGTGATTATGTCATTGCTTGCAGCAATGGGAGCTGTTTTGCATACGATTTTCCCGCCCATCTTTTTCGGAATGAAACCTGATATGATGCTGGTCATGATGTTTTTAAGCATCATCCTTTTCCCAAAGGTTCAGCATGTCGTCGTGATTGCGCTAGTGACTGGTGTCATTTCTGCATTAACAACGGGATTCCCAGGCGGACAAATTCCGAATATGATTGATAAGCCAGTGACAGCCTTTATCTTCCTAGCCCTTTTCTTATCTTGCTCGAAGATAAAGAACAAAGTCGTGCTGACCGCTGTGTTAACTGCGATTGGAACCATCGTATCCGGCGTGATTTTCTTATCTGCCGCTTTACTGATCACTGGACTGCCAGCTGCATTACCGGCACTTCTTGTGGGCGTCGTCCTGCCAGCAGCCGTGATTAATACCATCGCTATGGTATTTGTCTTCCCAATTGCTCAGTCTATTCTGAGACGTGCAAGAATGATAGAAGTTGCTTAACGAATAACCGAACCTCTTCATGATAGATGAAGAGGTTTTTTCATGCTTTTATAAAAGAAAAAGGGTCAGCAGCAAAATGAGGAGCGAAATCCCTGCACCTGCCGCACACACAAGTGCTTTTTGCTTTAAGACATGTTTTGGCGGATAAGACCCTGCATACCCAAGCTGTCTTGCATAATGAATAGAACCACCTGTAAAAACGATGACGATACACATAAAAACGAACAGAAAGACAGACAACCTTCTCCCCTCCCTTTTCTTCAAAAGTATGCTAAAATAAAGCAAGCTATGTATGGAAGTTCAATGAAGCTGATCGTCAGCTCAGAGAGAACATGCGAATGTGTAAAATTTGACTAGAGGTGATTTGAATGGCTAGTGGACGTTCTTTATTAACAGGATTATTTGTAGGCGGTCTCCTCGGAGGTGCGGCAGTGCTCCTGACGACTCCCTCTTCTGGCAGAGATGTGCGCGGAAAAGTGAAAGACGGCTATGACAAATTCGAAGATACGCTGACAAAATTAAAAAGAGATGGACAAGCTTTAAAAGAGCAAATTGTGGAAACAGCAAAAGAAAGCGCAGAGGTGATTAAAGAAGTCGGATCTGAATTGCAAACATCGATTCAGCAATGGCGCGAAGAAATCAAACCTCATCAGCAGGACTTACAAAAGGAAATTCAGGAAATTGAGGAAAAGCTTAAACAACTGGAGAAAACCTTACAAAACTAATATACTCACAAAAAAATATTCGTTTACAAAAGTGTGCGGGGTGCGTATCCCGCACTTTTTTTGTTGAAAAAAGGTTATTTTGTCAATGTTTTTCATGACTTTTAAAAATTCTTGAATTTTCAGCTTTATTAATCTTTATTTTATTGGCATAATAGAATTACAAGAAAAAGAGAAGTAGGTGAAATGGATGAATCATTCGGAACAGCCTTTCGATGTAAAAGAAGCACTTTTATTCAGTCAAAGAATGGCCCAATTGAGCAAAGCTCTTTGGAAATCCATTGAAAAGGACTGGCAGCAGTGGATCAAACCGTATAACCTAAATATCAATGAACATCATATTTTGTGGATTGCGTATCAATTAAAAGGAGCTTCAATATCAGAAATTGCAAAGTTTGGCGTCATGCATGTATCAACGGCGTTTAACTTCTCCAAGAAACTGGAGGAACGAGGATTTTTAAAATTTTCTAAAAAGTTAAACGATAAACGCAATACGTATATTGAACTAACGCCAAAAGGCGAAGAGACATTCCATAAACTACTCGAAGATTATGACCCGGCTCGAACTGGTATTGTCAAAGGCGCACAGCCGCTTCATGACATTTACGGAAAGTTCCCTGAGATTTTAGAAATGATGTGTATCATCCGAAACATTTATGGTGAGGATTTCATGGAGATTTTTGAGAAATCGTTTTCAAACATTGAGAAGGACTTTTTGAATGAGCGAGGAAGAGTCAAGAAAAAGACTGAGGAACTTGAAAACTCAGCGGAGGCAGCAGAAAAAGCGGCTAACACAAATCAAATTGTTTAATGATCTTTATAAATTCATTCATTAGCGGCTGAAAGAGCCCTTGATCATGCAAAGCAAATATCGTCTCATGAACATCCAGCTTTTCAATTAACTGTCCCGCAAATAGCGCAAGGAGATCGTCAAACATGACGTAGCCTTGTGCTTTTTGCTTATCCATTTCCTCTGAAAGCTCAGCACAAATACGCTCAATTTCCTCTGCCTCTTCTTTCGATACACGCTGCCTGATCAATAACGCGTAATATGGATAACGGCTCATATCGGTTGCCGTCAATAAAAGTTCCATATAATATTCAAGCTGGCTCATTCGTTCCTCAATACTCATGTACGTTCCCTCTTTCTCTTAGTCCTTCTATTTTAGCCGAAATTACTCATTGACGAAAGAGACGAACCTCCCCCTTCTGTTCTTTTTTCTTGAAAAATCCAAAGTTTCCTCTCTTTATTCCATTTGAAGGCAGCATTTTATTTTTTTTCATCAAAACCATTGATTTTTATCCTCAGGAAGAGTAAATTATCTTGAGATATTCAATTCGATTTTTAGATTGGAAGGATGAAAAATGAATTGTTGGAAGACCATTAATCTTGAAAAGGATTATGGTTATACGAGAATGATGATTTCTGCCATAAGTCTTGCTATCCTTTTTTTCATTATGGCATTTTTATGTTTTCAACTGACTCATCCTGAAACGAGGCTAAGCAGCCATAACGCACCGCTTTTTGCCGTGCTCTTACTTGTGACATTGCTTGTCCACCGTGTGGTTCACTTGATCCCAGTGATGAAAAACAAGAAAAAAATGACGCTATTTATGAAACGAAATTGCTGGCAGCGCGTGCCTAAAAAAGTGATGCTTTTTTCACTTCTCAGCCCGTTTTGTGTCATCTCACCGGTTTACTTTGTATTAGGCGTGGCGTTTCCTATGTACGCACACTATTTTATCATCATCGCAAGTATACATGCAGGCTATTGTTTGCCTGACTTTTTATTTGCATGGAAGCTACTCAAAGCACCTAAATCCTGCATCATCGATCAAGCTCAAGACGAGTTTGATATTTTAGTTGACCAAACTTCCTCATCATGAGGTTTTTAAAGCCAACTTCTATCTTTTTCATAAAAAATTTGGTAATGTAGTATGGGAATAGCATAGAGAGGGGGGATCTCCGATAGTTTTATTTTACTTCATCGTCTTTGCCGCGTTTATTGTGTATTCAATAAACAGGCTTACTAATACATTATGCCTTGTCAGAGAGATTCCTGAAGAACGGCAAGATAAGGTGTTTCGCTTTATCAATGTATCGATACTGATCTTACTTATCTCATCATTTGTTGAAATTACCATTTCCATTTAAGATCAAAGCAAAAGCTGCCAATTTGAGGGCAGCTTTTTGTGTATATTTTAATTAGCAAATCCAAGATGCACCGATGATGATCAATAAGATGAATAATACGACGACTAGTGCAAAACCGCCAGCAAAGACTTCTCCTCCCATGTAAAAACACCTCCTGCCAGTTCTTCCTCTGTTCTAAGCTCAGTGTATGCAGAAAAATAAAAAGCGTTTAGGCACCTGTCATCGTTTGAAAAAAGAACCGCCCTCACGCACGGCAGGACGGCTCCCTTCTGTCACAGCGATTTAATTAGTAAAGATATGCTGCACCAACGATGATCAGCAAAATGAATAGCACGACCAATAAAGCAAACCCATTAGAATATCCTGCTCCCATATAATTCAGCCTCCTTTTTGTGATCACTATATGTGTATGTCGCGCGCAATTTTTTGACTAGACGAATGCCCTTCCATTTGCATTTCTTTTTACAGCATGTCACAATATGTTATGATACAAGCAATGATAAATAAATTGGAAAGATTAGGAGTGTTTTTTGAATGAAAAAAATGGCTTTAGCAGCTGTAACAGCAGTAAGTGTTTTAACTCTTGGCGCATGCAGTAGCGGTGATAAAGATGTAATCGCAACAACAAAATCAGGAGATGTCACAAAAGGAGAACTTTATACAACTCTTAAGAAACAAGCAGGTGGAGATGCTCTAAACCTACTTGTTCAACAAAAGGTTCTTGCTGACAAATACAAAGTATCCGATAAAGAAATCGATAAGAAATTGGAAGAATATAAAAAGACACTTGGTGAAGATCGTTTAAAACAGCTTCAAGATGAATTCGGTAAAGATTACATCAAAGATCAAGTGAAATATGAGCTGCTGACTCAAAAGGCTGCCAAAGCTAACATCAAAATCACTGATAAAGAAGTCAAAGCGTATTACGATGACCTTAAAGGGAAAATCCGCGCAAGCCATATTTTAGTAGCTGATAAGAAAACAGCTGACGAAGTGGAAAAGAAATTAGATAAAGGTGAAAAATGGGATGCCCTTGTCTCTGAATATTCAACTGATACTGCTTCAGCTGCACAAGGCGGCGATGTAGGCTGGTTCGCAAAAGAAGGCCAAATGGACGAGAACTTCAGTAAGGCTGCTTTCAAACTAAAAGTAAATGAAATCAGTAAGCCAGTAAAATCCCAATTCGGCTACCATATCATTAAAAAGACCGAAGAACGTGGTAAATATGATGACATGAAAGCGGACTTGAAAAAAGAACTGCTTGACCAAAAACAAGCAGACACAAATGAAATCCAAAACATCTTAAACAAATTAGTAAAAGATGCTGATGTGAAAGTAAAAGATAAAGAGCTTGAAAAAACGTTCAAAGAAAAATCTGAACAGCCTGCACAAAATCAGCAGACTCAACAGTAATCACAAAAAACCCCTCTGCCATCATCGTGCAGAGGGGTTTTTGTATGACTAGATTAAGCAATCGAATGATCTTCATGTGCCGCAGTATCCTGTGATCTTTTCACCTGCTGATCCTGACGTCTGCGCTCTCTTTCCTGTTCCATTCGCTCGATAAAAATTTCTCCTTCCTTTTCAATAAAGGATTGATCAATTTCTTGCTCCTCTTTGGCTGTTGTCATTAATTTATACGCACAGAAAATAATGCCGATGATACAGGCATACACCCACCACGGAAAAAACAACATTTTTTCATCGCCTCCTTTTCTTAAGGACATTCCTCTCTTCCTTTGTGTTACATGCTTATGCGAAAAGAAGACAAGTTATGAAAAAAACGCCCGCATAAACGGACGTTTTGACATGATTATTCGTGATGGAAGGTTGGTTTATAAAACGAACGATTCTCAAGTGCAAAAATACGTTCTGTATATTCTCCTGGTTTCACATGCTCAAGCGCACGATCCATCATGTTCATTTTCGCATCTAAATTATCAATATAGTGGAGAATTTCAGCCTCTTTCACCATTGGTGGTTTCGGGCTGCCCCACTCTCCTTTTCCATGATGACTTAGGACTAAGTGCTGTAAAATGAGAATTTCTTCTGAATCAATGCTAAGCTCTTCCGCCGCTTTCGCAATTTCTGTCACCATGATGGAAATGTGGCCAATTAAATTCCCTTCCACTGTATATGTGGTAGAGACTGGACCTGAAAGCTCTTTTACTTTCCCTAAGTCATGAAGAATGATGCCTGAATATAAAAGATCTCGATCTAGTGATGGATATAGGTCAACAATGGATTTTGCTAAATGCAGCATGGACACGACGTGGTAGGCGAGTCCAGAGACAAATTCGTGATGATTTTTTGTCGCTGCTGGATAATCAGCAAATTCCTGTCCATATTTCTTCAGCAAATGCCTTGTAACACGCTGAATATTAGGGTTTTTCATATCAAAGATATATTGCATAATCGTATCCATCATATCGTGTTTTGGAATAGGAGCTGTTTCGAGAAAATCATCAATTCGAATTTGCTCGTTTTCAGCAACAGGGCGTATATTCCTAAGCTTCAGCTGATTCCTCCCGCGATAATGATGAATGTCGCCTACTACCTTCACGATGGTTTGCGGGCCATAGGTGATTTCATCATTCTGCTTTGCATCCCATAGTTTCGCCTCAATATCTCCACTTTGATCTTGAAGAATGAGCGTTAAAAATGGTTTGCCATTACTTGCAATCCCTTTAGTAGATGATTTAATTAATAAATGCAGGTCAACTTGTTCGCCGACATCATAGGTCATGATCCCTTTAGCCATTCAATAAAAGCTCCTTCCATGTTTCTGCTCATATAAGTATAACATAAGTCATTATTTGTCAATCATTCAACTGCTAAACTTGTAATCTGTCCATCTTCTGCTGCCTGCGCCATATGCTGATGACAGGTAAAATAAAACAGCTGTGTTTCAAAACGCGTGAGTTCATTCATCAACTCCAGCACTCTTCCTAGACGAACATGATCAAAATGAACGAAGCTGTCATCCATCATAAACGGAAGCTGACATTCCTGCTGATGCGACAAGGCGAGTGCAAAACGAATCGCAAGATAGACTTGTTCACATGTTGCCTGTGAGAGCTCTTCTGGGCGGAATATTCGTCCATCCAGCCTTTTCACGATCAGCCGGTCATCCTCGGGTGAAAATAAAATGGCTTCATATCGATCATTCGTTAACGGCTGAATAAAGCTTGAAGCTGTTTGCAGCAATGCTGGCAGCCTTGTTTCTTTATGCTCATTCAATTTTTCTCGAATGACGGAGCGGACAAGCTGAATTGCCGCCCATTTTTTCGCAAGGTGCTTTGCATGCTCCTGCTCAGCTGCAAGCTGATGAGTCAAATCAGACACCGTACCAGAAGCTTCTATTTGCCGGATTTCCACTGCTCGTTCTGCCAGGCGTTTTTCCATATTTGCCGCATTCGACTGTACGTTATTCAGGTGCTGCTTCGCTTCTGCACACTCTTCTTCAAGAAGACGCAATCCTTTGCGAACAATCGATTCTTCCTCATCAAAGCAGCCGCTTCTATGCAGCTCTTGATTCAGCTGCTGCAAATGGGAAAGCCGTTCCCGATATTCTTTCGATAAATGAGAAAGGATTTGGTAATCTTTTTTGGACTCTGCTTCTACTTGACGAAAAAGCGCGTCCATTTGTTTTTCGTAATAGTCAATTTCCCCTTCTAGCGTCGTGATCTGCTGTTTCACATGTTGAATCGATACATCCAATGTCTGACGTTCTTTTTCTCTTTTCGCCTCATCTTTCAATATCTCTTGAAAGGCCAAGATATTCTCTTGAATGGTGCCTTCCTTTCGTTGAAGGAGACTGCTTAACGCTTCCACCCTATGCTCATAATTGGATTGCTGGCCGGCAAGCTCGTCTATTTCCCGGCTAAGCCCCTCATATCCCGCTGTATCCGTTTTTAATTGCTTCAGAATAAGGAAGGCTTCTACAAGGAAAGAAAGCTCTGAGGACAAGCCCAGCTGTCTTTTCTTTTCCTCTACTTGCTGCTGGACAGGTTCCAGCTCCAGCTCCCAGTCTTCATATTGCCGGATGATCCTTTCGTACAAAAGCTCCTTCTGCCTCACAAGCGTTTCAGCTGAAGCTGCCTGCACTTGGAAGGAATCGAATGTTCCCACGCCGCTTCCCTGTTTCACCTGTATTGCTTTCAAAAATGGGTAAATGGCAAAAAAAACAAAAACAGAAAATCCCGCAAATAAGAAAGTAATCCACCATTCTGTTAAAAAGAAAAGGACAAGCAGAAATGCAGCATCAAACATCACCATCACAGGAAATAACCACGCCCGGGAATGAACCTGTTTCTCTTTTGTTCTTGTTTCCCCAGTTTCCACTGTACTGTGCGATTTGGCCTGCTGTTCCTTTAATCCTTTTAAAGCGGTTTCCGCTTCTTCCAGCTCATGTCTTGCATGATCAAACCGGTCATCCAGCTGTGCCTTTCTGTCCATTAAACGAACATATTGGCTGACAGCCTCCTTTAATTCCCACTCAAATTCAAGGGAGTCGTCGATCTGATCGAGCTTGACTGAACGCTGCCACTTCAGCTTCGCTGCGGCTTCGTCCATTTTTTGCTTCAATGAATCACGTTCTGCTTTACATTCTGCTAAGCGATTTTTGACACGTTTAGCATGAGATGATTCATCAACGACACGCTTCATCTCCAGTAACGTATCCTTGTCATGAAGCGGTTGAACTTGGGCCAGGGAGGTTTGCAAATGATCTAATTTTTGCTTTAGTGCAGTCATTTGAGCCTTTTTCGGGTGAAGGTGTGATTCTAATTTATCCAATTCATGCTCTGTTTCTGCTTTAAAGCGTTTGACTCGTTCTGGATAACGGGCTAATTCTTTTTTTAACTCCAGCTTCTTCTCTATCATGGGATAAAGTCGAATGTATTCAGTTAACTGCTGAATCTGTTCTTCTGTCTGCTTCATTTCATTTTGAAGCGTTGCGATCGTCTCTATGAATTCAGAATGCTCCCGTTTTTTTTCTGTATAGCGGCCTTCTGCCAATCTAGCTTGTTTCAGCTGGCCAGTCAGCTCTTTTAAACGATCAAGTTGCTGGTTTAATTCTGGCTTGCGTCCATTTGGTTTAAACAGCTGCTCCTGCTGCTTAAGCAGCCTGCTCTCCATCTTGGAGGCCGCATCTGAGCCAAATAAACTTGAGAAAAGCAGAAATTCACCGATTTGATCTTCGTTTAAGGCTTGGACATTTTGCAGTCCAAACACATCAAATGAGTAGATTGATTGGAATAATCTGCGATCCGTTCCCTTTAAAAGAGTCCGTAGGAATGCTTCGTCTTTCACTTCACCATTCGGTAAAAACACCTGTGCTTCACCGCCTCGATCGGACGATCTCTCAATGTGAATGACACCTAACTCTTCATCTAAGCAAGTGAGGGAGCCGCCATAGAAAGAACCTTGTTTCGACTTGTACATCTTGTTTTTTGAAAAACCAAATAACATCGACTCAATAAACGCCTTCAATGTCGTTTTCCCCGATTCATTCAGGCCGTAAACTAGCTGAAAACCGTCAGCAGAAAAGTGAAAGGTTCGATTTGAAAATTTCCCGAAATTCGCTATATGGAGTGAACGTATTTTCATCATACCTCTCCTTTTCTCATAATTGCTTCAGCTGTTCCGTCAGCAGCCTTTGTGCTTCTTCTTTTATATCCACTTCATCCTCTTTTGTGAGCGCTTTTCCTGACTTTCTGTAGGTTGGGTGACGCTTGATCGGTGAAAGCAGCTCTTCATATGACTCAAACTGTGCAATTTCTGTAGTGAGTTCCTTCAAAAAAGAATCCTCTGGATAGATCACATCCTCATTTGTTCGGCAGTCAATTGACATCACCCAAACGAACACGTCTTCATCTTCCTCCTGCTCATGAAAAACAGTCATCAGCTCTTCGAGGACCTCAAGCTGTGTATGCTCAAAGTAAGAAGGCGCATCACCTATCAATTCAATTCTCACAAAATGAGGAATGCCTTCCTCTTTCAGCTTATTGATTTTGCCTTCCACAAGTGTGACAAGGTCCGTCATATGAGCCGTTTCTGTGATGTCTATTGCCAGTGTCTCAAAGATGATATCTGCACAGCTGATAAAATCCGCTGTGTGAGAATCTTCAGAGAGGTGAATCAAGTAACAGCCTTTTTCTCCCGTTTCTTTTATATGTCTGCCCTGCACATTACCAGGATAAATAATATATGGATCTTCATGCAGAAGGGCTCTTTTATGTATATGTCCGAGCGCCCAATAATCAAAATCTTGCGAAAGGAGCTGCTGAAGCTGAAATGGGGCGTAGGCATCATGGCCTTCTTGTCCGGCTAATGTACCGTGAAGCATTGCAATGTGATAGGCAGCATCTGTCGTTTTGACATAATGAGATGTCATATTTTCATAGACAGCCCGCTCTTTATAGCTAAACCCATAAATGCTCGCGACAAGCTGATCCCCTCGATAATAGGAGTGATCACTTGGTGTACTGCTCGAAAAGACATGTACATTCTCAGGCCACTCAATCGGTGTCCATTCACCGCCTAAATGATCATGATTCCCATAAATAATAAAAACTTCAATCCCATGTGTTTGCAGTCTTACAAACTGGTTTCTTAAAAAGAGCTGTGCTTTCAGGCTGCGATTGGATTCATCAAATAAATCTCCGCTCAGCAGCACAAAGTCTACTTCTCGCGCAACGGCAAGATCAAACATGTTCTTAGCACTTTGAAATGTACTTTCTTTGAGCCGCTTAAATATAGAATTAGGTATAGTCGACATTCCTGCAAATGGACTGTCTAAATGTAAATCTGCGGCATGAATAAAGGTGAGCTTAGTCAAACGTCTATCTCCTTGTCCGATACTGTCATTGTCCATATTTTATCATGCCATTTTTACGAATGCACGTTCTATCACTCTCATTCTACAAAACACATTTTTAAGGGCTAAAAAAGAGGTTTTGTCTTATTCCATGTTTAATTACATTAAAAACAGAGGAAAGGAAGATGAGGGATGGAGAAGACATACTTTTTAACCGTATTTGACCGGTCGGGTGAGACTTTATTAAATGAAAAAATCACAGCGGATAGTGACGAGAAGGCAAAGGAATTAGGACGTCATCGCTTAATGGAACAGCAATACACAAAGCATTCTCATCGACTCGTTGATCCAGCAGGCAAGCTGCTTTTATTTGAACGTTAAAAAGCCAGCTTTCGCCGGCCCAGATTGTTGACAAAGGGCTAAAATGATCTTGATTTTAGCCCTTTGTCTTCTTTTCAGCGTGATAGAAAACCTTTGAAGTCTAGGAAGGACGAGCACAGGAGCGGAACGAATTTGACATTCGTGAGCACCGGAGCGCAGACCTGACACCGAATGCGAGGGTTTGTCTACACGCTGAGCCGGCTTTCGCCGGCCTTATGTTCATCTATGCTTTTTGAAAGACAGGTCGTCTTTTTTCTAAAAAGGCCTGTATACCTTCCTTATGATCATGACTTTTTCTCAGTCTTGCCTGTGCTGCTCTCTCTTTTTGAAGAACTGCTAAGAGCTTTGATTCTGACTGCTGGAAATAGATCATCTTTGTTTCGATAAAGGCTTGAAGCGGCATGTTCATAAACGACTTCACACACACTTTTTGGTACGCATCGACCTCTTCTTGGAACAGCCCGTCTGCAAGGCGCACCTTTAACGCTTCTTCAGCCGGCAGCTTTTGTCCGCTCCAAATCAATTGTTTGGCGGTTTGCTCACTGACTCTTTTTGTGAGGAAAAAATGCCCCCCGCCATCTGGAATTAATCCTACCCCATTAAAATTCATGGCAAGTTTTGCATCGTGATGCATAAACAAGTAGTCACAGCTTAGGGCAAAGCTAAAAGCGAGGCCTGCTGCTGACCCGTGGACAAGCGCAATCGTCACTTTTTTCATACTAGCTAGTGAAAGTGTAATTCCCTCGATCAAATCCATCACACGATGGAAATCTTCTTCACTTTCCTGCTTAAGCATCATCCCAATATCTCCGCCTGCTGAAAATCCTTTTCCCTCTCCCTTGATGACAACGACTTTAGCACTGCTTTCCTCCGCTGCATCACATGCTTCTTTGAATTCAGCAAACATGTCCACATGAAACGAATTATAAGCTTCAGGCCTATTGAAAGCGATTTCAAAAACATCCCCGTCTAACTGACAATTGATATATGTCATCATCCATCCCCCTTTTTGTTTAAAAGCTCATAACTTACTTCCATTTCCATCAAGTAAAACCTTTTTCTCTAAACAAAAAATTTCAAGATCAATTGATACTAAAATAAGCATAATCATTGAAACAAGAAATATATTTTTATATAGTAAAATAAGAAAGAAAATAAATTTGAAAGGAGGAGGATGATTGATCAGATGTTCCATCATGATATTGGTTAGCTTCATCGTCATGTTTTCTCCTTTTTCAAATGTCGTTTTTGCGTCACAAGCAGAAGCGAGCACACCTAGCCTGATTTCTCCATCCATCTATGATGAAGAAATCAATGCTGTGAAGACACCTTCATTTTCAAAAAAACATGCTTCATCTATTTTGTTGAAGGACAGATTATCAATGGCGGATGCCAAAACTTTTCTGTCAAAGCTTGCCCCATCATCTGCATTATCCATTGATCTTTGTTTTTTGGAAATGAAGTGTGCGATCCCCGTTATGTATCAATCTAATTACCTCTACTGATTCATTTTATTTCATCCGTATTTACTATACGAAAAACACAGCCTATCAAATTCGGAGGGATAAAATGAACATTAAAGAAAATGATCTTCCTGGGATCGGAAAGAAATTTGAAATTGAAACGAGAAATAGAGAAAAGATGACGATTGTGATTCATGATGATGGCAGACGGGAAATTTATCGTTTTGACGATGATGATCCAGATGAAGTGCTGTCTACCATTTCACTCGATGATGCTGAATCCCGGCAAATCGCTGCTATTATCGGCGGTATGGTGTATAAACCGCAGGCACTAGAAACCATTGAAATGGCCTTCAATGACCTGATCATTGAATGGTTTAAGGTCGAAAAAGGTGCAAAAGCGGTGGGACATACACTCGGTGATTTAGATGTGAGACAAAATTATGAAGTCACCGTGATTGCGATCATTAAACATACAAATGAAAAATTACTCAACCCTGGTGCCGATTCGATTATTCAAGCAAATGATACGATGGTCATTTCGGGCGAAAGAAAACACTTGAAGCGATTGATACGTGATTTTCTTTCTAGAGGGGGAGAGTGATGAATGGATCATTTAGTCTTTGAAGTTGGGACGGCGCTTATTCTTATCGCCATCGCCAGCTTAATCGCCAATAAAATTAAATTTTCTATCATCCCTTTTCTCATTGTCCTCGGAATGATTGTTGGGCCGCATGCTCCAACTATCGGGATCATTGATTTAAAATTTATCGAAAGCACCGAGATTATTTCGTTTTTTGGCAGAATGGGCGTCCTGTTCCTGCTTTTCTATCTTGGACTTGAGTTCTCTGTCGGAAAACTCATTAAATCTGGTAAATCCATTGCAGTCGGCGGATCTATTTATATTTTGATCAACTTCAGCTTAGGACTGCTCTACGGTTTTATCACAGGGTTTGGATTCCTTGAGGTTCTCATTATGGCAGGAGTGATTACCATTTCATCCAGCGCCATTGTGGCCAAAGTCCTTGTCGATTTGAAACGGACGGCAAATCCTGAAACAGAGTTAATTCTAGGGATTATTATGTTTGAGGATATTTTCCTTGCCGTTTATTTATCCGTCGTATCAGGTCTTGTCCTAGGAGATGCCACTACTGTTGGCGGTGCCTTATTATCTATTTTAATCGCTTTTGGTTATATGATGCTTTTCTTTATCATTGCGCGAAAGCTGCCAAAACTATTAAACAAGTTGTTTGATATCCGTTCGAACGAAGTGTTCATCATTGTGATATTTGCGGCTTTGTTCTTTGTCGCTGGTTTCTCAGAAACGATTCATGTAGCAGAGGCTATTGGGGCTCTCTTACTTGGTCTTGTTTTCTCAGAAACAGAGCACTCTGACCGCATCGAGCACCTCGTGGTTCCGTTTAGAGATTTCTTTGGAGCAATGTTCTTTTTCAGCTTTGGTCTCAGTATTGATCCATTTACATTGGGTGATGCCTTCTGGCTTGCGATCGGCGCTGTGATGCTTACCTTAATTGGGAACTTCACTGCCGGAATGTTTGCTGGACGGAGAGCTGGATTTTCTCATAAAGCCTCTTCTAATATTGGATTAACCATCGTATCGAGAGGAGAGTTTTCAATCATTGTTGCCGAGCTTGGCATTGCGGGCGGACTTGCCGCTACTTTGAAGCCCTTTGCTGCATTGTATGTCTTAATCCTTGCGATTTTAGGACCGCTCGTAACGAAAGAATCTAAGAAAATCTATCAAATCCTAAACAAAATCTTCAAATGGAAACCTGAAAAACCAAAAGTAAAAAAAGAAACGACGATCTAATAAAAAAGGGGCCCTATGCTTGGGCCCTTTTTTATGTCTTATTCAAATTGCTGAAATGCAGTTTCTTGCTTGACTGGCGCTTCCTCGCCCCCGCGAATGGTTTGAATCACTTTCTGGTTGCGGTAAATCGATAGTTTTAAATTGGTCGCCGCTGTTCCATGAGAATGATCAAGATTCGTGAATGTAAAGAAATGATTTGAGCGCTTGTCTTTGAACACAAGACTGAAGTCGTCTGTCACTTTAAAATGCGCATCACTTTCCCATTCAATCAGAGGTTCATATGCGTCAAACCATTCAGGGATATTCGGTGTGTACCCTGTGGCTAATACGGCATGTTCTGCTGTTATGCTTTTTTCTTTCTTCAGCTGCCACTGTCTGAGGTGCAGCTCTAAGGGCTGCTGCTTTCCTATTTGAATCGCTTCAAGCTCGGTCATTGGCTGAATGATCACAGATGGCTCTTCACCTGAAACAGAGCGATGATACAATTCCTGATAAATGCGCGAAAGCGTCGATGCATCGATGCCATTTCTTAATCCTGTCAGCCTAGGCAATGTGTTCATACGTTCTTCATAAGGAAGCGAATGAAAATACTCGACATACTTTGGTGTAAAAAGCTCTTGGCCAAGCTCAGCCGTCTCCAGCTCTCTAAATTCACTAGAACGCGTAAACCACGAAAGCTGCTGGCCTTTCTTTTGATGCTGTAGCAGGTCTAAGAAAATTTCGGCTGCACTCTGCCCTGAACCGATCACCGCCACCGACTCAGCTTCGTGAAGTGATTTCTGCTGTTCTAAATAACGGCTGCTATGGGTCACATATGGGTATGCTGCTTCAGGCACATCGACCGGAATCATCGGTTTGCTTCCTGTTCCAAGCACGACATGCTTTGCACGATACTCAGATAGTGAACCATCTTTCAATCGTCTGACTTTCACAAGGTAGCCTTCTTGGCAGTCCGTCACTTCTTCTACCTTCATCCCAAACTGACAGCTATCTAACTCTCCTGCAACCCATGATAAATACTCATTGAATTCTCTCCGCGGGATATCAAACTGTTCAAATGTATAGAAGCGGTGAAGTCTATTTGATTCATGTAAATAATTTAAAAATGTATACCTGCTCCTTGGATTCGCCATTGTGACAAGGTCTGCTAAAAAGGAAACTTGTAAATCCGTTCCTTTGATCAGCATACCGGGATGCCAAGCAAACTCAGACTCCTGTTCAAAAAAACAGCATGAGACATCCTCATACTCCTCTAACAAAGCGGCCAATCCTAAATTGGCGGGCCCAATCCCAATTCCGATCACATCTATCATATGTACACCTGCTTTAACTTTTTATCACTTATATACCCTTTTACAAATGAAAAAAACACTGCGTCATCGCAGTGTTTAAACGTGAGAAACAAATAATGATTCAAGGAATTGAATTTTCTCTTCTGTATAATGTTCATAGCGGTCATTATACGATTTTGGATCTTTTGGATTGGCATACTGCGTAATTTTCCCTGACCGTGGATCAATGAATTTACTTGCTGCACCGCACCCAATGCCAATGATTGTCTGTACTTCTTCCATGATGATGATATTATACAAGCTTTCCTGTCCATCTAATGAATATCCGACATTTTCGAGATTTCCCAAAATATTTTTTTGTCTATATAAATAATATGGGTAATAATGATGCGCTTTCGTCCAAGTGACCGCTTCATCCATCATACGTGTGATTTCTTCTCGGTCTGCTACTTGGTATTTCTCCTTATTGCGCGTCATTTCAGATGCTCTTTTAAAGGAAAGTGTATGCACAGTTAAAGATTCAGGCTTGAGTTCCTCAGTCTGCTGCAAGGAGTGCTGGAATTCTTTGAGCCCTTCTCCCGGCAGTCCAATGATTAAGTCCATATTGATATTATTCATGCCGTACTGTCTTGATAAGTGATACTTTTCAATCGTTTCTTCCACACTATGATGCCGGCCAATAGCCTTTAGTGTTTCATTCTCATACGATTGCGGGTTAATGCTAATCCGGTCAATATTGTAGCGGTTTAGCACCTCTAGCTTATCAGGCGAAATCGTATCAGGACGCCCTGCTTCGACAGTTACTTCCCGTATATGCTTCACATCAGGGAACGAGCGATACATTTCTTCATACAGCAAATCCATTTCTTCCGCTGTGATGCTCGTTGGCGTGCCTCCGCCAAAGTAAACGGTCGTCACTTTGATCCCATGTTCTTTTAGCCATTCGCCCATTTTTTGCATTTCATAATGCAGACCAAACAAAAACGTTCCCACTCTACCAGCTTGTCCTTTAATGGCGTAAGCAGGGAACGTACAATAAGCACATTTTGTGGGGCAGAAAGGAATGCCTATATAAATACTCACTTCCTGCTGAAGGTCATACAGATCTGGAATGGCTTTAAGCTGACGGTCGACAATCTCCTGCATCAAATTGATTTTTTCATCATGAATCAAGTAATCACGCTTTAATGCCGCATGTGCATCTTCCTTTGACATGCCCTCTCTCAGCATCTTATGGAGCAATTTCGTAGGACGTATTCCTGTGAGAATCCCCCACTTTTGTGTCATTCCTGTGTGCTCCTGAAGCAAGTGTAAATAAACAGACAGCACTGTGTTTTTGATTTGCTTCCAGCGCTCCTTATCGTTCAAGTTCTTTGGGAGATCCCGTGAAAAACGACTGGTGATATCTGATCCATCGATATAGCCAGACGCTTTCACCATGCCATTTTCTTCCTTCCAACTAAATTCCATGACCAAACCATCATCAAATTCACTTGGTTCAAAAATCACTTCACTATCTTCTTCAAATAAATTGGCTATATTGACAAGCGGGCGATGAAATCGTTCATCTGACAGCCCTTTAATTAAAATTCGCATCATATCACCTTTATCTTCAAACTTGTTTCATTTTACAAAATTCATGTAGGAAAAGCAATGAAGGGAACAGACGAAGGCCCTGTCATTTCTTGATTGACAGGGCCTTCACTGTATTATCTTTTAATATCAAATTGATGTAAAAATCCTTCTCTTTGCTGCATTCTAAAGTATTCCTTGATCATGTAAGCCACACCCTGTTCATCGTGCGAGCGCGTCACCCAATCTGCTTTGCGCTTGACATCATTGGAGGCATTCCCCATAGCAACCCCTAAACCAGCCAATTCAAGCATTGGAATGTCATCTGTTCCATGTCCAATAACGACCGTATCTTCTAAAGTAAAACCGAGTGCAGAGGTTAAGAGAGAAAGTCCCGCTTCTTTCGAAACCCCTTTGCAGACAATATTCATTTTCTCATCACTGATCCTAATAAGATCAACAGATGGGAATGCTTGTTGAATGGTCCTGTGAATCTCAGGCTGAAGCTCCGCTGTCGAATATACTTCAATCACTGGTGTACTGACCGGTTCATCCATCAGCATATCACTTAACGATTCAACAAACTGAACGGGATAGAAAATTGGATCAGACGGATGAATGAGCGTCTTTCCCATCAGCTGAGACTGCGTTTTTTTCCGGTTGCCGATCGAGAATTTTTCATGCAGCAAGCGGACATTACAATCGAAGCTTTCAAGGATTTGCACAAGATTAAATGTCTTTTCTTCCGTTAATTTTTTCACATGAAGCGGCTCATCGAGTTTATCCGCGATAAATGCACCACTATGCGTCACAAGGGTTGATGTTGGAATCTTCAACGCCTTGGCAATTTTTTGAGCGGAACGAAAATGCCGGTTGGTGACAATCGTCACGTAAACCCCTTTTTTCTTTACATATTCCACAGCTTCTTTTGTAGCGGAATGGATTTTACCATTGGAACGAAGTAACGTCCCATCTATATTGAGTGCAAGTAGTTTTTTTGACACTGAGGCATCCCCCTTCTTGATGACTGTACTTACGATGAGGATATGCCCTAGCTTGGCGCTTTAGAACATGCAGTTGAAAGAGCCCCAGGTTATGAATAGATGGATAAATAAAAAAAGCCTACCCCTAGGCTTTTTTTTATGTATGGTTTGGATGCGTTACAATGGAGTGATGAAGCTCCCCATGATCCCCTTATCTTTCACACACCAAAGCATTGCTTATATCAGATCCCCTTATGCTTTGCGTTTCTCCCAGAAGCGCTTCTCTCTCGTTTGGCTCACTGCCTTAAATCCCAAGTGAAACGCACCCAATTGTCCCTTGAGAGCGCCTTTTTGAAAGCACTTTCAATATAAGTATTATCGCAGAATTTATGTGCTTCGACAACCTTTTTTTAAAAGATATTGAGGAGAAAAGATAAAACAAAAAAGGGCGAATGACATCGCCCTTTCCATTAGTTTTCTTCTGGATTCCCATAAAGCTCTTCAAGTGGCTTCATGATAATTTTATTTAATTCACCGATAAGAACACTCACACGTTGTTCTGCTTCCATCAACTGAGAGATTTTGTCGTGCTGCTGAACAAGCGCAACTGTTTTTTGAGCTTGCTCCACTTCTTCTTGTGTGATCTCTTGACCAGTCATTTGTTTTTGTTGAAGGTTTACTTGAATGTCACGGAAGTTCTCAAACATTCTTTTAGAGGACTCATCCGCGTTTACCTCATCATAAAGATTTCTTAAAGTTGAATATTCTTCGCTATGACGCAATGCTTTTTCAAGGTCATATGCAACATCGTAAAGATTTACAGACATGTTATGTCTCCTTTCTATCCGTTATCACCGATATGATCGGCGGACACCACTCCACTATAACAAACTATGGCTTTCGTTTCACATATATACAATGAATTCATTAAAATTTCTCTAGCTTGTCTTAGAATAGAGCCACAAAAACAGCCTGGATAGCACCAATCATCCCGCCTAAAAGACCGCCTAGAAATGTAATCATTTTCAGCTCCTTATTGGAGATGCTGACTACTAGCTCTTCCATTTTTTCAAGCGGGAAAAGTTCAATTTGTTCACGAATGATATCTTCAAATTGCAGCTTAGCAAGCAGACCCTCTAAAGCATTTGAAGCCGCTCCGATTCCCTTATCAATCAACACTGGCGCAAAGTGTGTTTTAAGATCATCCGCGACAGCACTGACGTATATCCCAACAGGTTTGTCTAATATCAGCTTTGTAGAGAAATGAGAAAGCAATTGATTTTTCACACTAAAAATAAGTTCCTTCACATTCCATTTTTCATCAAGCTCATGAAGAGAAAATTGCTTCACCTTGTCCCATTCTTGAACAAGCAAATCTGATAAAAATCTTTTTGTTTCTGCGTTTCTTAAAAACTTGATGATTTCGGGATGTACACGATCAATTAAGCTTGAATTCCCTAGAAACATTTGGACCATACTGCCAAGCATTCCCCGTTCTTTTAAGAAATCATCAATCATATTGCCAAGCCTTGCTTTGCCTTCATCACTTTCAAAATAATGAATGCCTCTCTTTAAAATATAATCTGCTGCATTTGGAATTTTCGATGATATTTTGTTTTCCACTTCTACAGGGAGCAATTCAGATAAAGTTTGCTGGTTATAAGTTTCAAGCAGTGACTTGAGCTTCTGATCAGACCACTGATGGAGCCATTTATCTGCTTTGACATCAGCCTCTGTCACGCCGAATCTTTCTAGCAGGGAGAATACGGTTATCTCCATATTTGCGCCTTTGTCAATATATCGATGGACTGTACGCAGGATCTCTTGCTTTGCCTCGGATGATTCAAATCGCTTTTGAATACCTTCTGGCGTGAGCAAATGCTCCATAACCATGACACCAACCTGCTTGGCTACTTCGTCTCTTCTTTTAGGGATAAGCCCTGGTGTAAATGGAAGCTGTTTTCCGAATAAGTAATATGGCTTATAAGGCCGAAAAAGCATTTTAATTGCAAGATGGTTTGTCGCTGCTCCTATGACTGCGCCGATAACAATCATAAAGATAAACGTTGTGAATATATTCAAAGTCGTCATCTACCTTTCAAACAACACCCGATGTTTATTGTTTTGATCTATACGTATTATAGTTGTTGTCAAGTTTCCAAGCAAATGAAGTATGCAGCGAGACATATGATCAAGCGATCTGTCGTAATGATAAAGGAGCGCAAGCTTTAAGTAAAATCATAAAAAAACGTTTTTGTGATGGTAAAAAAAGAAGTTGAAAAGAAGGTGTTTTTTAATGACAACATTAGGTATTGTAACCCTTTCTCCGCAGTATGAAGAGGCATTTACACGTCAGCTCGCCAAAGCTGCCTCTTCTTATCATTTAAAGGTTGTTCGTTTTACACCACTTGATTTAAAGCCGGCTTCAAATTTGATACAAGGTCAAACATATATGAATGACCAAGGGTTTGCCGACGCACAGTTTCCGATTCCCGATTTGATTTACGATCGATGTCTTTACCGGCATGACGCACAATCTAAAAAAGCAAAACCCATCATGGAATGGCTAAAAAAGTATCCAAAAACAGATTTTTTGAATACCGGCATTTCAAATAAAATGGTGCTATTTGAACAGCTCCGCCTCCTCTCTGCTTTACAGCCATATTTACCTGGCTGCTCTTTATTAAAAGAGCCCTCAGATCTGATCAATATGGTAAGGGAGTGCGGGGCTGGCGGTTATTATAGAATGCAGCCTCTCTCCCAGCAGCATGCAGCATCTACTTACTTCATTTCCTTTGATGGCAAGTCAACATTCACCGTTCAGCTAAGTTCCAATCAAACCATTACATTTTCTCGGGCGTCAGAGATGGAGCGCTGGTGCAAAAAATATGCAGGCCGGTATTTCCTTCAATTTTTCAACACGAGTGATCAAAAAGAACCTTTATTTAATGAAATCAGGATTTTTCTTATGAAAGATTCACAAAATCAATGGAAACGCATGGGGATTCACACAAAATCACCTGCAGAAAATAGTCTTTTAAGTTATACACAAAAATCGGATCCTGTGATAGGCTTTGAACACTATCTACATACATTGCAGCCACACATCAAGGAGCTCCTTTTAGATGATATTGCATCCATTCAGGCATCAATTCCAGCTTATATAGATAAAACGTACTCTCCTTGCTTTGAATTCGCAGTAGACTTACTTCATACAAGTGAAGGCAGGCTGTTCATATCAAATGTCAGATCAAAGCCAGGACGGTCCGCTTTTTTAAAAGTTTACCCTGAAAAGGAACATCAATTGATTCGTACCATTCTTGAACATGCGCAATCGATGATGTCTCAACCGAAGGAGGTTTCTTATGAACAAAAATCGCTGCATCATCGCCCCACACCTCACAAGTGAAAAAACAATTCATCTTCCAGACCATTATAAACAGAAAGAGGCCATCTATTCTCTTGCTCTAGGGTCTCGTTTAGTTGATGGCTTCAACATTTCCTATCATCAGCATCCAAAGAAAATATTATTATCTGAAGATCTATACAGAGATTTACTGATTCCTTACCAATCAAAAGCTGATGTGATCATCATTGACCATACACTTTTTATAGGGCCGTTGATGGGCATTTTCACTGCAGGTTTTGAGCAAAGCACGCAGCCATTAGGAACAAGATCACAATTCTTTATCAAACTGCTGAATTCTTTCAGACAGCATGCTGGTTTTGCCTATCTTTTTGGGTCACATTCTATTGATTGGGAAAAAGGAATTGTAGAAGGATTGTTGTACCAGCAAGGTTCATGGGTTAAAAAACAGCTTCCCCTGCCGTCAGTCATTTATGACCGTCTTCCAAATAGAAAAGCTGCTCAGTCAGCACTCATTCAAGAAACGAAGCGAAAACTCACCCAAGACTATAATATCCCTTGGTTCAACCCTTACTTTTTTAATAAATGGGAGATTCATGAACAGCTATTAACAGATGAAAAAACATGGTCCTTTCTCCCACATTCTGTACAATTAGATCCTATGGACGCTCTAAGTAAAATTGAAACACTTCTCCACCTGCATCAAGTTATATACTTAAAACCGACGAATGGAAGTCATGGAGACGGTATTTATCGGTTAAAAAAGGAAAATCACGGAATCACTGTATGCTCAAATTTTGGAAGGGCTATTCCATATGATTCAATAGATCAGTTTGTTCAAAGGCTGCGAAAAGATCATGCAATTCATGATTTTATTGCACAACAAGGCATTGAGCTTCTTCAAATAGACAATCAGCCGATGGATTTCAGAGTTCATACGAATAAAAATAAAGACGGTGATTGGACAGTCACAGCAGCAGCAGCAAAAATTTCTGGAGATCACACCATCACAACTCACCAGTTACACGGCGGAACGGTGAAAACACTTTATGCTGTCTTTCCAGAAGAAAAGAAACGTTTGCAGATTTTACATCAGCTTTCTCATACTGCCATCACGCTTAGCCAAGTAATAGATAAAAAAATGACCGGGCATATTGGTGAAATCGGTTTTGACTTAGGCATTGATCAAACAGGCGCCATTTGGATGTTTGAGGCCAATTCTCGCCCTGGCCGAGAGATTTTCCAGCATGTCTCTTTGAAAAAATCAGAATGGCTGATCGGGAAAAGAATCATGGATTTCGCATCTTACCTTTCAGAAACGGCACTCACCACTTCAGATCACGCGAACGTCTACTGACTACATTTTTGCCACATGTCGTGCTCTTAAATTTATGCTTTTTCTATGCTCTTTTCATGAGATGAGATACAATAAAATCAAGTTCAAGGTTGTTTCCGTGTTGTCGTGTTTGTTTATTGTTTCATCAATAAAAGCAAGGAGGCAATGATGATATGATTTCTCATTTTCAATGGAAACCTCTTTTTAAAAAAGCACAATTGCCAGGCTGGAAAATATCCTTTTTCCACAATGGTGCGCATTATGAAGGCATCTACCACAAAACAGGTGACATTGAATGGGGCTCTCAGCTTCCGCCCCATGAAGTTGAACCAACCTTAAAAGAAGAAATCCACGAATTAATGCTATTCCATGTCTATGATTAAACTGTTTAAGGAGCCCCGCCATGTTAGAAAAATTAAAACTTGTTTACGGAGACCATATCATCAGTACACCTACTCATGACAAACAAATTCTTTGGTATCAAACAGACGAAGGCGAAATATTTGGAGTAGACAAATCGGAGATTACAGCAAGAGAAACACTACTTCTCAACTCTTTTCTTACACCGATTGATCTATTTCAAAAAGCGCATACCGAGGGTGAACAAAGATGGTTCAGCTATCTTTTTGAAAACAAACCACTAACTGTCCAACATCCCGTCCGTGTTTATTATTTTCAAATGATCCATCAAGAGGAACAAAGACAGCAAATAAAAGAGGCTGTGAATAACAGCCTCGAACATACTCATTTCATATGGACAGGCCCTGAAACAGCTATGCTGATTCAACCAAACGCTACATCAGAAAATAGTCAATTAGATCAATTAAATGATTTGTCTCTGGCCATTACAAGTGATTTTTTAACAGACTCAGTCTTTATACAAGGGCAGCTGCATTTGCCAAATGACCATTTACAGATGAGATTATTAAATGAACAACAGCTCTTTGTATGCCACATGCAGCGAGAAAAGCTTAGATCAGGGGTTGCCACATTTTATCAATGCCTACCATCGTTCATTTGTTATGATGCATCTGTCCTCTCTCATGCTATATCAGATGCTTTTAAAGAAGCGATTGTTGACCGAGATGTTTACCGCACTCTCATGACCTATATGCAATGTAATTTAAACGCATCCAAAGCAGCAAAAGCATTATATGTTCACAGAAACAGTCTTCAATATCGAATTGATAAATTTATTGAGCGCACTGGGCTAGATATACGACATTTTCCAGAAGCATCAGCTGCTTATTTGATGATGACTCTACTTGATCTTTCATAAAGAACGAAGGCATGAGCATCCTGCCCAAAAATGAAAATAGGATGTTGTGCACGTTGTCCATTTACAGACTCTTCCCCATTTTATACACTTTATTCAACAGTAAAGCGCTTTCAAAAAGAGAAACTGGGGAGGCTGACATCAAATGGCTGAAATAATGCTGAATCAAATTTATAAAGTGTACGATAACAAGGTAACAGCAGTAGACAACTTTAATCTACATATAGAAGATAAAGAATTTATTGTGTTTGTTGGTCCATCAGGCTGCGGAAAATCAACAACCCTTCGCATGATTGCAGGTCTAGAAGAAATTTCACAAGGAGACTTTCTGTTAGATGGAAAACGGATGAATGATGTAGCACCGAAAGACCGGGATATCGCAATGGTTTTCCAAAACTATGCATTATACCCTCATATGAATGTGTACGATAATATGGCTTTTGGGTTAAAGCTTCGGAAGTTTCCGAAAGCAGAGATTGATGAGCGGGTTCGAAATGCCGCTAAAATATTGGGGCTTGAGCAATATTTAGACAGAAAACCAAAAGCACTGTCTGGCGGTCAAAGACAACGTGTTGCCCTTGGCAGAGCGATTGTACGTGATGCAAAGGTTTTCCTTTTGGATGAGCCGCTTTCTAATTTAGATGCAAAACTCCGTGTTCAGATGCGTGCTGAAATTTCTAAACTTCATCAGCGTCTGCAAACGACATTTATCTATGTGACACATGATCAGACTGAAGCCATGACAATGGCAACCCGCCTTGTTGTGATGAAAGATGGTTTTATTCAGCAGGTAGGAGCACCGAAAGATGTATATGAAAACCCAGAGAATGTATTTGTAGGTGGATTTATTGGCTCACCAGCGATGAACTTTTTTACAGGAAAGCTCTCTGACGGCGCCATCGCGGTTGGAAAAACGCACATTCGTGTACCAGAGGGAAAAATGAAAGTATTACGCAGCCAAGGCTATATTGGAAAGGATGTCATACTAGGCATCAGACCAGAAGATTTTCACGATGAACCAGTATTTATAGAGGCGTCTGAAGGCACAAAAATTAATGCTAACGTAGAAGTAGCTGAATTAATGGGAGCAGAAACGATGCTTTACTCTTCTATCGATGATCAATCGTTTATTGCACGTGTTGATTCTCGTACCGATGTACAGGCCGGACAGTCTATCCCTCTTGCGATTAATATGAACAAAGCCCATTTCTTTGATTCAGATACAGAGCTGCGCATCCGCTCAGCTGAATAAAAAAAGATATAAGCAGCGCCATCACTCATTATTGGGTGATGGTTTTTTGTATGTTCACACAACATTTACCATGTTCTTTTCTCGTATGTTTTTTTCGGAAATAACCATAATACTTAGTACAAAGCAGTTACTGCATTGGGTTTCGCCAAGTGGCAAATGACTTGATCATTTCGCTGGTGCGATTCCAGCAAACCCAACCAAAAAAATAAATCATATACAAAAAGGAGAATCACATCATGGCAAATTCTAATAGTTCAAACCAATTACTAGTTCCTGGAGCAGAGCAAGCGATCGATCAAATGAAATACGAAATCGCTTCTGAATTTGGTGTAAACCTTGGAGCAGAAACAACATCTCGTGCTAACGGTTCAGTTGGTGGAGAAATTACAAAACGTCTTGTGTCTTTCGCTCAACAAAACCTTGGCGGAACAAAAGCTTAATTTCATACCTGGATCATAGAAGGCACCTCTTATGGTGTCTTCTTTTTTTGTTTTTATCCCTCACCAAACTCCTTTCAGCTCATATCATGTAGTAGAAAGGGGCGGATCTTCATGGACATTATTTCCGGTATGAACTTTGAACTTCTACAATTTGTAGGGATCTCTCTATTATGTGAATATGGTCATAGTATTCGGTCCTTTCACCTTTATAAAAAAAGCATCACATAAAAGTTGTACCATTTTGGGTTCTTTTCACTTATAGTATGTAGTGGAGGGATCGAACAGATGAAAATAGCTCTTTTCGGTGCTCATGGACGTGTAGGACAAGCATTTCTTCGTTTCGTTCAAGTAGATGATCGTTACATGGTTCGTTCATTGATTCGGACAAACCGAGAAGAAATGCTTGCGGGTATGTTTCAAGTCACCGGCAATTCAAGAAATCGAGAAGATGTGCTTGAGACAATGAAAGGAGCAGATATTGTTGTGAGCTGTCTATCAACAGATGGTGATGATACATTATCTGTTTCAATGGAGCATATCGTACAAGCCATGAAGCAAACAAATACATCTAGAATTATTACAATTGGTACAGCAGGTATTTTAAAAGCAAGGCAGCAGCCGGAGCTTTACCGTTTTGAAACAAATGAATCAAAGCGGACTACTTCCCGAGCAGCTAAAGAGCATGCGAAAGCGTTTGAAATCCTTCAATCAACTGATCTAGATTGGACCATTATTTGTCCAACCTATTTACCAGATGGAGAAGTGACACGGTCATATCGCTATGAGAAAGATTTTCTCCCTATAGATGGAAAGAAAATTTCAGTTGAAGATACCGCACACTTTTTATATCAGCAGTTAAATTCGAAGGAATTTGTGCATCAACGCGTCGGCATCGCTTATTGATGTTGCAGCCTGTCCAAACGATATAACCTGTAAAAGTCGTCGACTTTTTCATGCAAAGGAAAAGAGCCTCATTCAATTTGAAGAGGCTCTTTTTTCTACTATTCATCAACTGTTTGCAACAGCGCCTTTTTGCAGTTCATACATTTGCGCATACAGCCCTTCTTGCTGCATGAGTTGTTCATGACTGCCACGCTCGACGATTTCACCTTTTTCTAACACCAAGATCATATCGGCTTTCTTAATCGTGGATAATCGGTGAGCAATCACAAAAGTCGTTCGTCCTTCTTTGACTACATCAAGCGCCCGCTGAATGATCGCTTCTGTTTCTGTATCAATGTTGGCGGTGGCTTCATCTAAAATTAAAATCGCTGGATCGTATGCTAATGCGCGCGCAAATGAAATCAACTGACGTTCCCCTGAGGAAAGGGTGCTTCCCTTTTCAACGACTGGTTCATCAAAGCCTTGCGGCAGATGCTTCAATAACTCTGCTGCGCCTACTTGCTTTAATGAGGATTCAATGGTTTCTCTTTTGATGTCTTCATTTCCTAAGCTGACATTGGAGGCAATCGTTCCCGAAAATAAATACGGATCTTGCAGCACAATGCCCATTTGTTTACGCAGCGTTTGACGCGACTGATCATAAATGCTTTCGCCATCTATGAGAATGTCTCCTTGCTGAATGTCATAAAAACGCAGCAGCAAGTTCATGATCGAGCTTTTCCCAGAACCAGTATGCCCCACAAGTGCAACCGTTTGACCTTTCTTAGCTTCAAACGTAATGTTCTTTAAGACATTTTTCCCTTCATTATAAGCAAAGGTGACATCTTTGAACTGAACGTGTCCCTCCAGCTTCTTCTGAACAGGTTCTTCCACCTCTGTACCGGGTTCATCTAATAATCGGAACACCCTTTCCGATGAAACTCTTGCTAATTCCAACCTAGAGAATTGATTCACAATACCTGTGATCGGCTGAAACAATCGATTTAAATAATCGACAAACGCATAGAGCACACCAATGGACACAATGCCTGTCGCACTTAATGACGCACCGCCAAAATACCAAATGAGCGCCACATATGCTAAATTTCGCAGCAGGTTAACCAAGTTATGTGAAAGAAGTGAATTTAAATGCAGCATCTTTCGCTGATACCGAAAGTGATTGTTGTTCAGCTCATCAAATTCCTCTTTCGTCGCTTTCTCATGACGAAACGCTTGAATAATGGTCATCCCTTGAATGGCTTCATTTAACTTGGCATTGATTTCACTGATGATCGAACGAATTCGGTGATTGTACACGGATGCAAACTTTCTGTAAGTCATCGACCATAGGAATATAATTGGTACTGCGACCAAACAAATGAGTGCCAGCTTCACATTTAATAAAAACATGGCAATGTAAATCCCAATCATGTAAATGGCACTCGTCACAAAATTAGCAAGGACTGTGACATATAGGTCACGAATGGTTTCCGTGTCATTGGTGATTCTCGCGACAACCTTTCCAGCCGGTAAATTATCAAAATATCGGATCGGCAGCGTTTGGATGTGCTCAAAGACGTCTACCCTCATTTTTTGAATAATTCGATTTGCAATCCTCTGGAGCAAATAATGCTGCCCATACTGAAAGAAAATCGCAACGATGAGCAGCCCTAGATAAAATAGAACAAGCTGCACCAAACCACTGATTTCTGGCTGATAAAAAGCAAAAATCTCTTCTTTTGATAAACGCTGTACCTCATAGGTCTCACGCTCGTTCCCATTATCAATGGTGAGCTGATCTCCCGATATTTTTCTGTTTCCATCAAAACGAATCGGCTCATTCACAAAATAGTAACCGAACCCGACTTGCACCACATTAATTTGCTTTCCAGATTCCATTCCATTGTTTAATCGATCGCTTCGTATATAGTTATTTCCCTGGTAATAAACGGTTTTGTCTGTCTTTTCATTGACCTCGACATACGGTTTTTCTACACCTAAAATATGATCATCAATCATTTTCTTCCCAATAAACGGTCCTGTCAGCTCAGCACCAACTGCAATCATTAGAAAGATTAAGGCAACAGACAGTACTTTCTTATATAGGAGTGCGTAGGCAAGGAGTCTTCGTCCTGTTGTCATGCCTCATCCCCTCCTTCCAGCTGATTTGTCAGCTGCTGACGCAAAAATTGTTCTTTGTACCACCCATCCTGCTGGATGAGCTCGTTGTGAGTGCCCTTTTGGACAATGCGTCCTTCTTCCATGACAAGAATGAGATCCGCATGTTCAACAGCTGATAGGCGATGAGTCGTAATAAACGTCGTTTTGCCATGACGGTTTTGTCTTAGATTTTCTAGGATAGCGGTTTCTGTTTTTGCATCTACAGCAGACAATGAATCATCCAGAATTAAAATGTCTGGATCAATTAATAAAGCACGTGCAATGGATATTCGCTGTTTTTGTCCGCCTGACAGCGCAACTCCTTTTTCCCCAACCATGGTCTCCAAACCCTCTGGCAGAAGGCGTAGATCCTTTTCAAAGTAAGCATCTTTGATTGCTTGTGCTAACTCATCTTGTTTCGCGTCCCGATGACCAAAGCGCATATTATGTTCGACACTTTTTGAGAAAAGAATATGATCCTGAGGTACGTATCCGATCCATTGAAATAACTGATCTAATTCAATGTCTTGGATTGGAACACCTGATAGCAAGATTTGCCCATCACCTGCCGGGTACTGGCGCAGAAGCTGTTTGACAATGGTCGTTTTGCCGCTTCCCGTTTTGCCTGTAATCCCAATCGTCTGCCCTTTTCGAACGGTAAAGGACACATCAATGAGATTATCTTTAGGTGAAGTTGGATACCTGAATGTCACGTGATCAAACTTAATATCTCCAGGCTCTTGTAACGTTTTCGGCTGAGCAGCGTCTGTTACGTCCGGCTTGTAGCTGAGTGTATGATTCAACCGGTCTAACGACGCATTTCCTCTTTGCATAATATTAATCAATTCGCCGATCGCAAACATTGGCCAGATCATCATGCCAAGATAGACGTTAAATGCAACAAGCTCCCCAATGGTTAAATCACTTTGAAATACGAGATAGGCTCCGTAGCCGATTCCGATTAAATAGCTGATTCCTACAAGTAATTTCACTGTCGGTTCAAACAAGGAATCAATGATCGCCACTCGCATGTTTTTTTGGAATACATCATCTGTCATTTCGCGAAAGCGTTTGACGTCTTGTTTCTCCTGCACAAAAGACCGAATGACTCGAACGCCTGCCACTGATTCAAGAACACGATCGTTCATATCACCAAATGCATCCTGAGCGACAGTAAAGCGCTCATGGATTTTGCTGCCATAAAACGCAATTAAGAGCGCCATCAGCGGCATAGGGATAATCGCCATTAAGGTTAATTTCCAGCTAATTGTCAGACCCATCGTAAAGAAGATCATCAGCATATAAGCAGTGGAATCAACCAAGGTCAGAACGCCAAAGCCTGTCGTTAAGGCTACAGCATTTAAATCGTTTGTTCCTAATGCCATTAAGTTACCGGTTTTTTTCCTTTCATAAAAGGTCGGTGTCATCTTCAGCAAGTGGCGCATCAGTTTCCCGCGCATCACACGCTCCATGACATTTGCGCCGCCAAATAACTGATACATCCAAAAATATGTAAGTGTATAGACGACGACACCGAGTAAGCAAAAAATGGTCACATAAAACAAAATACTGGATGTTGTAAATTGACCAGAACGAATGTCATCCACTGCCTGGCCAAGGTATCTTGGCGGCAGCATTTCAAGCACATTCACAATGAGCAAAAGCGTAATAGCGATTGTATAACGCCTCCACTCTTGTTTAAAGAACCAGCCTAATTTCGCAAATACTGAAAACATGTTTGTCTCTCCTTTTCAAGCTAGCCGCTTTCTAAATTTTCCTGCAAGTCACCTTGTTTCGTTTTTTGGGCTTTTATCATTTGTCTTGATTTTGGCATGTTCACATGCTTTCACTCCTCTTCATTTACTTGTTGTTTTCCATCCCTTTATTTCGGAATGCGAAATGAATACAACAAAAAAAGAGGCCACCAGCTGGCTGGTACGCCTCTTTTCGTCATGTAAAAAGGCGCATGTTGACAAATACGCAACATACGCCTTGATTCATCCGATCAATTGGAACATACGAGTTCCTTTTCAATGACCAATGAAGGTGTAATTGTCACGTGAATCAACCCATTCATGCAGTTTGATTTCATTCTTCCAATGTTGCACATGACATTTCCTCCTTTTGGCTCTTGAATCTTTTTTTATCTTATAGCGGCTGTCACCATTTTGTCAATAAATATTTTTCAATAAATGAAATTTTCTAACAAAAATCAATCTCCCTTATGTGTATCTTTTTCTATTAACGGGTATACCATGAGTGTAAAGACTCCTTTTGAAAGGAATGAGGACATTGTTTCAAGCTGATCGGATGGTCGTTGCGTTTGATGGACATGAAGACAGTAAGAAAGCATTAAAGAAGGCAATCGCTTTAGCCAAAACCTTGCATGCCAAGCTGACCGTTGCCTATGCCCATGATGGCAAAACAGGCAGACAGGTGTTTGATGCACCGCGCCCAATGACTGGCGGAGCTTATATCGGCGGCGGTACGGCAGATCTTCAAACACCCCCTGTGTATGTGCCTCATGATGAACAGCAAAGTCCCTTGATTTTTGAAGACCATACAGAAGAGGTCGTCGCAGAAGCAAGAATGCTTTTAAATGAGGAGCAGTTTGAGGCTGCCATTGAAATTGTGGAGGGAGAACCGGCAGAAGCGATTATCGAATATGCTGAGGAAATATCAGCAGACCTCATCGTCATGGGAGCACGTGACCAAAGCAGATTGAAAAAAATGCTATTTGGCAGTGTGAGTGAAAAGTTATCAGCAAAATCAGATATACCTGTGCTTATTGTGAAATAAATGCATCACAAAAGGCTGTAAACGAATGTTTACAGCCTTTTTTATTTATGAAGAGATCGATGCTTCACTTTCATGTTTAATTTTTTGCTGGAAGCCTTCCTGTACGCGCTTTGTCAGCTCGCCTGGAACGCCTTTCCCTACTGGCTCGCCATCTATTTCAACAATCGGAATGACTTCAGCCGTCGTCGAGCTGATGAAGATTTCCTGAGCGCGCAGCAGTTCTTCTTTACTTATACGAGTCTCTTCAACACTATACCCTTCTTCCTCACATACTTCTAACAGCTTTCTACGGGTAATGCCGTTTAAAATGAGATTGTTTGCAGGGTGAGTGCGAATCACGCCGTCAATAACGGCATATACATTCGAGGAGGTTCCCTCTGTCACAAAACCTTCTCTAATGAGTATTGCTTCAAACGCACCAGCTTCAGATGCTTTCTGCTTTTCCATGATGTTATATAAAAGGTTTAAGCTTTTGATATCACACCTTAACCAGCGAAGATCCTCAGATAATATGGCCTTTGCACCAGCTGTCTGCTCTTGAACAGGCTTTTTCACCTGGAACGTATATGCCGTGATTTGAGGAGTAAGAGAATTACTATATTGATGTTTACGAGGGGCAACACCCCGCGTGACTTGAATATACACACCGCCATCTGTTAATTGATTGTGAGCGACGAGCTGTTTTAACTTTTCTTCCATATCAGATACTGTACCTTGCAGATGAATGCCGATTTCCTTTGCACTCTTGAACAGACGCTCTGTATGCTCCTTTAATGTAAACAAAGTACCATTGTATACACGGATGACCTCATAGACTCCGTCACCAAATTGATAGCCTCTGTCCTCAATATCAACATGTGCATCCTTTTTTTCAATGAAATCTCCATTGTACAATACTTTCATATGGAATCTCCCCTTCGCTTTGCAATAATGGTTGAATCTGATGCTATCTTAGCGGATAAATGGATACGTTTCAATGATTATTCAGAATTATTTCACATCATATGAAATGGATAACCTTCTATTGTAACAAATTTAGATTCATAACCAAAAAGATTCCAATTTTTTAGCAACTTCTATATTCATAGGCTCTTTTTTCCTGTATACTGACACCATATAAACATGACAAAAAACAGCGGAAAAAGACAGAATCTACTACATGATTCGACACAAATTTTTGATTTATTGGAGCGATTGTAATGCAACGGGCTAAAAAAAAACAGACACCTTCAAACACAATGCTGCTCTCAAAGGCGATTGGTTTTGTCATTCTGACACTGATCCTCTTTTTTATTTGGGATATGTCCAAAACCAATATGCAGGCAGCAGATCAGCCGGCGAAATTGTCTGCGAGCAGTCAATTTAGGGACACAAGCACTAGTATGAAAGCAAAAGATGCTTCTCGGAAAACATTAGATGCACATTTTAAGATCGATTCAAATAAACATATAACGGATCAAACAATTTTTTTAACCTTTGATGATGGTCCATCAGCGACTTCTAATCAGCTGTTAGATGTGCTGAAAGCGCAAAAAGTGAAGGCTACATTCTTTATGCTCGGGCCGCAGATTAAAGAACACCCGGCAGCTGTGAAAAGACTCCATCAAGAAGGTCATCAATTAGGGCTTCATGGTATCACCCATGATGTGAAACGCTTTTATCAAAAAAGTGATTCTCCTGTTAACGAGATGAAGGAAGATCAGCGCATTTTGGCTTCTGTCACAGGTGAGTATACCCATCTTGTGAGAACACCTTATGGCAGCACCCCAAATTTAACCGATCAGCAAAAAGCACGTTTAAAACAACAAGGCTTTGTCTACTGGGACTGGACCATTGACAGTCTGGACTGGAAATATAAAAGCTCAAAATATGTACCAGAGGTATTAAATCAGCTGCAAGTGCTGCAAACAAAATATCCAAAAGAACCAAAAATCATCTTAATGCACGATCAGCCGGCAACGGCAAAATACTTAAGCAGCTTAATCACGCAGCTAAAGGCGAAGGGCTATACATTTGAAGTCCTTGATGAAACAATGAAGCCGCTGCAACAATAAAGAAAAACCCGCACCTTTAGGATGCGGGTTTTTTAATGATTTATAAAGATTTCACAAGATCGCCAATTCGCTCATGAAAGACAAGATCAAAAAGCGGATCGAATTCTGTTTCACTTAAATTCATCATCACCATAAAGATGGAAGGATCATGGGCTGCATCTTCTGGAATATATCTTGCTGGCGCTACTTCTAGGGAAGTCCCTATGACAAGGAGCATGTCCGTTTTCTGAAGTGATGCCTCCACTTGGTCTAAATGTTTGACCATATCTCCAAAAAGAACAACATCTGTTTTTAGCACACGTCCGCACGTACTGCCATCAGAGGAAACCCTTTGACAGACAGGCACCTCTTCTTTTAACAAATAAGGCAAATCATATACCGCCTGGCAGGATGGACAAGTAGCCGTTTGAATGGAACCATGGAGTTCATATACGTGCTGGCTTCCCGCCTTTTTATGAAGACCATCAATATTTTGGGTAAAAATATCCACATGCTTCCCTTGTTGCTCAAGGCTGGCTAAAAAGATGTGCCCGCTATTTGGCTCGTATTCCCCGCTCATTTTCATCTGAAACAATTCCTTAAATTTCGGCCAAAATTGATGAGGATTTGATAAAAAGTAGGACCGGCTCATCGCCTCCATGCGAGAAGTATCTTCCGTCCACAATCCACCCGTTGATCTAAAATCAGGAATACCCGATTCTGTACTCATACCTGCACCTGAGAGTACTGTGATATGTGAAGCCTGCGATATTCTCTCTCTTAGCGCTTCCACCTTTTTTTGATCCACGTACCATTCCTCCTTTATTCACCCAGCTGTTTCTCGCCTTTTTGTTTCATATAAATGGTCTGTCCAGGGAAAGCAAATTCTACACCTTCTTCGTGGAAAATATCTATGATGCGATAGTTAATGTCCTGCTTAATATCAAGGTTTTCAGACCAAGCTGTCGTGTTTGTATAAAAGTTGAAAAACAAGTTCAAATAGCTGTCTGCCAGTACATCGAGATTCACCATAATCGTCTCCTTATGCACACCATCATGCTCGTGAAGCATCTGTTTGAGACGCTTAATACACTGATCAATGTTTTCCTTTGGTGTATTGTAGGAAACGCGAACAGAAAACGTAATCTGACGTTTATTCATTCTCGTCCAGTTTGTGATCGGCTCCTTAGAAAGCGTAGAATTCGGAACGGTCACAACGGCTTCAGCAGGTGTTCGAAACTTTGTGCTTCGAAATGTAATATCTTCAACAGTCCCAAGAACACTTGGTGTCTCCACAAAGTCGCCCATCGTAAAAGGCTTCTCTGTAATGATGACAATCCCTCCAAAAAAGTTAGCCACTGTATCCTGCGCAGCCAGCGCAAAGGCTAGACCACCTAAACCAAGACCTGCCACAAGTCCATTGACATCATAATTAAATTCTTGTGCAATGATACTAATACTTAGTGCGATAATAATGAAACGAAGTACCTTTGATAAAAACGGTGCTAAAATATCATCCATTTCTAATTCAAATTTCGAATTGACCTTTTGAAATAAGAAGGAAGATGCTGCGGTTAAATTACAAAGTCCCCACGTCAGCATCAAAATAATGGAGGATCTATACAATTTAATGATGACATCCATATGATGCTCAAAGTATGGCGCCTGTCTTAACGCAAAATATAAACCAAGTGCCACGAAAAACAGTCTGGCTGGTTTTTCAAATGCCACAACAATTTGGTTAATGACCTCCGTCTTCGACCGATTTGTCAGCCTAAACAGAAGTTGAAATAAATACTTCGTAAATACTTTCCGAAGCAATAAAAACAGCAATAAAATACAAAGGCTGATTCCAATTTGGATCGCAATATCTACTGTAAAATATGTATCCATCCATTTTTGTGTAAACATGTCTGTCTCTCTCCTTTAAAACAATCCTCTCTAGTTTATAATATAACCTTCGTTCATGTCCTCTCTTAAATGTCTGACCTCTACATAAAAAGCCTCGGGAATAATCCCGAGGCATGATGTTCAAATATGAAATTTTGGCTAGAGACATATCGACGGGCAGCAAACTACTTTTTCTTCTGAGCCTGATCAAGGAGAGTCGCTTTAAACATTTCAGCATCCGTTTCGGCCTTAATACGTTCTTCCACTCTAATTCTCCCTTTACCCAATCATCTCGCCTCCTTTTCATCATTATAAAACATCAGAATTTTCAGTCAACATGACGAAAGCACTAATATTTTGACGAACGCTGACGATTTGGACAAAATTGATCGAAGAAAAAATGATGTAGTTCAGATTTACTCAATAAGAGCTTGGGATATTCCTGCAACTTTTCACCTTTTATACACGATGCTTTCTCACCACAAGCCATGTTCCATTACATACAGCTCTCCCTCGTTCCATATAGTAAATAAGGAAAAACAGCAAAAATTTGATATGATAAGACCAGAACTTATGTCAGGAGCTGGAGCATGTGTATATTATCGCACATAGAGGGTCATCAAGCGCTGCCCCAGAAAATACAATCGCCGCATTTGATTTAGCTGTTCAGCAGGGTGCGGATTATATTGAGTTAGACGTCCAGCTGACAATGGATCAGCACGTAGCCGTTATCCATGATGATACCGTTGATCGAACGAGTAACGGAAGCGGATTAGTGAAAAGTTATACACTTGATCGGCTGAAGAAACTGGATGCAGGAAGCTGGTTTGATTCTCAGTACGCCAACGAACGAATTCCCACCTTACAGGAAATCCTTCAAAGGTACAGTCAGCGTGTCGGGATACTGATTGAGATCAAGCATCCAAAACGGCAGATTGGGATTGAAAAAGCAGTTGTCGACATCATCAACCGGTTTGCCTATTCCCGTCACATCATGGTTCAATCTTTTGATGCCAATGCCCTTCAAAGAGTCAAAGCTTACGCCCCTTCTCTTCGAACGGCTTTTATTATAAAACCCTCTGCCTTCAAACTGACGAAAAGGAAATTAGCGGAGTACAGCTCCTTTGCGGATTGCCTTAATATGAAGAAAACGCTGATCAACAGATGGTGGATTGATCGCATCCACTCATTTGGAATGGATGTCTTTGTATGGACAGTGAATGACCAAAAAACAGCCGACAGGATCAAAACATATCCCATTGATGGAGTGGTGACGGATCACCCGCCATTTTTTCTAAAGGAGAAATGATGTAAATGAAAGCATATCTCGCCGTATTTATCGGTGGACTGGTTGGTACCCTTTGTAGATATGAACTTAGCCAGTCCGTTGTCAGCCACACATTCCCCTATGCAACGCTGATTGAAAACATTATAGGCAGTCTGCTTCTTGGCTTTTCAACAGGGTATTTTATGTTTCGGAAGGGAAAAAAATATCTTGCTGCTTTAATCGGAACAGGATTTTGTGGTGGTTTTACGACAATGTCCACTTTTTCTAAAGAAACAGTTCTCTTATTACAGGATGGACTGTTCACATCAAGTGTCATGTACATTCTACTCTCAGTGATTGCTGGAGTGGGCGCTGCCTTATGTGGACTGATCACCGCTCAGCACCTCTTTCAACAAAATGAGCAGCCGAAAGGAAGCAGATAAATGATTGTATTGTATACAGCTGTTGCTGGCGGGATAGGCAGTGCCCTTCGTTTTTTCCTCAGTCAATCGATTCAGAAAACCAAGTTTCATACTCGTTTTCCGTTTAGTATTATTCTCATCAACTTACTCGGCGCAGCCGGTTTAGGTTTACTGACAGGTGCAGTGACTAACAATGATCCGCTGCTTATGATCATTGGGACTGGTTTTTTCGGTGGTTTTACAACATTCTCTACATTTAGTGTAGAGGCTGCGTCCATGCTGCATGAGCGGCAAATTGGACAGCTTGCTGTCTACTTATTGGTCACCATCATCGGGTCTTTATGTCTGTTTGCTGCGTTTTATCAAATAGGACAGCATCTTTTTTAAATATTGGTGATGGCGGCTAAGCTGATGAGCAACTGATCCATGAGCTGGCGCTTCATCAAAAAGAGTGTTTTTTCACTATAGCCGATTTCCATTGCACATTTTGCCATCCGCCAATCTCGAAAATATTTATAATCGATGAGCTGCTGCTCTATTTCATCCAACTCTTTTAATGCCGTTTCAATACAAGCAACGATGAGTTCATACTGACTTTTTTGCTCTTCTAACTTTTTCCGTGTCATGTGATCGAGATGATGCGGGCTTCTTTTTTCAAGCTGCCTTTCGATATTTAAGATCGCTGCTTGATAATTTTTGAAATTCTTTAAATGAAACTCAATTCGTTTCATTGAGGTTTTTTTCTCCGTGATACTTGCTGTTTCGTACCAAAGCATGTCCATCCCCCTTTATCGAACGTTTGTTCTTATTATATACCGAACATATATTCGTTTAAAAGAGACTAAATACCTAAAAAAACCTTGAGCTTATTTTTCGCTCAAGGTCATTTCGTTTACTAGCAGCGGCTCCTTTATATCAAGCCCAGTGCGTGCACTGCCTTTTTCTGCCGATGTGACACCTTTTTTTAAATCAATCTTTTTAACGTAACGTCCATCCATTTCCAGCACTTTCATTCGAATATCATCAAGATAGATGGATTGTCCTTCTCTAATATCAATATTCTCTTTTAAGATGAGCCCGCCGATTGTATCAATTTCCTCATCATGATATGAAATCTCGATCAAATCTTGAACTTCATCCAATCTCACTTTGCCATCTAAAACATAATGATGATCGGCTCTTTTTTGAATAACTGGCTGCTCATCTTCATCGAATTCATCTCGAATATCTCCGACAATCTCTTCTAAAATATCTTCCGTTGTGACAAGCCCAGACGTTCCGCCATATTCGTCAGTTAAGATCGCCATATGCATTCGATCACGCTGCATCTTGACGAGAAGCTCTTGAATAGGAATCGTGTCGATGACCTCAATCACTGGATATATATAATCTTGAATTTTCAGTTGATCTTTTTCTCCTTGATACACAAGATCTGCAAAGAGCTGCTTTTTGTTCAGCATGCCGATAACATGGTCTTTATCTCCTGAAAACACAGGGAAACGTGTATACTTTTCCTGCGTCATGATGGCGAGGATATCATCTAACGGCATATCTTCTGGAATCGCACAAATTTCTCTGCGCGGTATCATGATCTCTCTGGCAATTCGATTATCGAAATCGAAAATCTTGTTCATATAATTATATTCTGATGGGTTGATTTCCCCATTTTTTAAGCTCTCAGATAATAAAATCTTCAATTCCTCTTCAGAATGGGAATGTTCTTTTTCAGACCCCATATCGATGCCCATCATTTTAGTTAACAAACGGGCTGACCCGTTTAACACATAAATGAAAGGGAACATAAGGATATAAAATGCATGCAGCGGGCCTGACAGCCATAGCGTCATTTTTTCCGCCTTTTGAATGGCAAGCGTTTTTGGTGCAAGCTCACCTACAACTACATGCAAAAAGGTAATAATAGAGAACGCAAGTGTTGCTGAGATCAGGCTGATTGCTGAATCAGGAATGTTTGTCAAACCAAAACCTCGAACCAAAAGTTCTTTCACAGCCGGCTTACCAATCCACCCTAAACCAAGGGATGTCACTGTAATACCGAGCTGACAGGCTGACAAATATTCATCTAGCCTTGATGTCACCTTTTTCGCCATGATGGCCTTTTTGGACCCTTCGGCAACAAGCTGATTAATTCTTGAACTTCTCACCTTTACTATGGCAAATTCAGATGCAACAAAGAAAGCTGTTAAAGCAATCAAAACACCGACTATACTCAGATTAACAATATCGTCCATTTAACCTTGCTCTTTCTTAGAAGAACAAGGAGTCACCTCCTGATTGATGATGTTATGTTTTGCAAAACGGTTAACTGATTAAATAAGACGACTTTGAGGGCCCCACTTAACCACCTCCGGTTCACGTAAAATTCCGCCTCTCTACATATATATGAAACGGTATTCATTTTATCTTACCATAAATAATCTGAAAATTCCTGTATCATCATGCTGTTTTTGACATGACTGACTAAATTGAGGGAAATCCTCCTCTGTTTCTTCTTATTGGCAGGAAATATGAACAATTAACTTGTGTTTCAGACTAGAATTATATTAAACTATTTTCATAAACTATAACGTGACGGTTAGGAGGAGATGTTCAGATGGGGCTGAGAAAAAGTATCGTATTGGTGAACTAGCACAGATTGCACAGGTAACGAAACGAACTGTAGATTATTATACAAATCTAGGTTTGCTTGCGCCTGTTAGATCTTGCTCAAATTATCGTTATTACGATGAATATGCTTTAAAACGATTACAATTAATCGTTCTTTGCAAACAGCAGAGATTGGCTCTTTCTGACATCAAATCCAGATTAGATGAACAATTTCCTTCTCAAAAGGAAGATCAAGATGAACTTGTCCATTTAACCTCTGATATCGATCGGATGAATGAGCATATGGACCGCATTTTGGCACGTTGTAAGCAGCTTCAGCCAGAACAACGTGAAAAACTAAAAGAACAGCTTACTCCTGAAAAAATGACGGCTGTCCAATCATTTTTACTGCTGTTAAGTTAAAATTTTTACTAAACAGGAGGTGTTACCTTCGTTCTCAAAGTCAGAACGAAGGCCTTAATTGGACATAGTTAATTTACTCATAGTTGCTTTACTTATAGCTTTAACCGCGTTTTTCGTTGCATCAGAGTTTGCGATCATTCGCTTAAGAAGCTCAAGAATTGATCAGTTAATCGCAGAAGGTAATAAAACAGCAGTTGCTGTCAAGCATGTAACGACTCACCTTGATGAGTACCTATCAGCCTGTCAGCTTGGTATTACCATTACCGCCCTTGGTATTGGTTGGTTAGGGGAAGAAACAATTGCACATATGCTTGCTCCACTATTTGTAGAGCTGTCCATTCCTCAATCAGCTAGTTCTATTGTCACTTTTATTATTGCGTTTAGTATCATGACGTTTTTACACGTTGTCGTTGGAGAGCTTGCACCAAAAACGCTTGCCATTCAAAAGGCGGAGCAAGTATCCCTTCTATTTGCTAGACCACTGATGATCTTTTACAAAGTGATGTTCCCGTTCATTTGGGTATTAAATGGTTCTGCTCGTTTGTTAACAAAAGCGTTTGGTCTTCAGCAAGTATCTGAGCATGACATGGCGCACTCTGAAGAAGAATTGCGGATTATTTTATCAGAGAGCTATAAGAGCGGCGAGATTAACCAGTCTGAATTCAAATATGTAAATAAAATTTTCGAATTTGATGACCGTCTGGCGAAAGAAATTATGATTCCTCGTACTGAAGTTGTCAGCTTCCCTCATGATATTACCATTGAGGAAATGTTGAAGGTAACAAAGGTAGAAAAATATACACGTTATCCAATTGAAGATGGCGACAAAGACAACATTATCGGTGTTCTAAATATTAAAGAGGTTCTCACTGCCTGCATTAGCGGTGAGTGTTCTACAAGTGATACGATCGAAAAGTTTGTGAATCCGATTATTCATGTGATTGAAACGGTTCCTGTTCATGATTTATTGCTCAAAATGCAGCGTGAACGTGTACACATGGCCATTTTATCTGATGAATATGGCGGTACAGCAGGTCTTGTCACTGTTGAAGACATTCTTGAAGAAATCGTCGGTGAAATTCGTGATGAGTTCGACATTGATGAAATCAACGAAGTGCGTAAACTTGGAGAAGACCATTACATCTTTGATGGCAAGGTTCTTGTTGATCAAGTCAACCTGCTATTAGGTATACAGCTTGATAATGAAGAGGTCGACACAATCGGCGGCTGGTTCCTTACTCAGAAATATGAAGTAGAGAAAAATGACGCCATTCGTGAACAAGGCTATGAATTTATCATTAATGAAGTCGATGGACACCATGTGGCATACATCGAAGTAAAAAAGTTAAATGAACAATTATTAGAAGCAGCTGAAGAAGGCGCTTCTTAATAAAAAAACGACCCTTGCCTAAGCAAGCGGTCGTTTTTCTTATGACTTTTCAATTAATTGAGCTTCTAGCTCTTTGATTCTCGTGTTTAATACTTCCGTCATGGCACCTAGTCTTTCTTTTGGCGGCAGATGGTCAAATTCAGACAGCTCAATCGGTTCACCGATGATTAAGCGCATTTTCCCTTTTTTGAAAAGACTTTTCGCATTTGAAGGTCCTTTATATGCAGCTGGAACAATTGGCGCTTTACCGAGCTGCGCAATGGTCACTGCCCCTCTTTTTAAAGGAACATCCTCTGTTGTACGTGTTCCGCTTGGAAAAATCCCAACGATCTTTCCCTCTTTTAATAATTTAATGGGCGTTTTAATACTGCTTGGCCCAGGGTTCTCTCGATCAACTGGAAAGGCATGAATCTTTTTTAAAAATCCACCGATCCATTTATTCGCAAACAATTCTTTTTTCGCCATGTAATGGATCTCAAACGGAAGAATTCCTGCGCCTAATGCAAGAACATCCACAAAACCCTCATGTGTACAAGCAATGACAAACCCCCGATCAGTTGGCAGATTCTCTTTTTGATATACTTTGATTCCACCTCGGAGACCAAATATTAATTTGACGGTATAGCCTGAAAATTTATACATAGTGCACTTCCTTTGTTTGAAAAATGAAGGATTTGTCTCTATTATAACAAATTTTTTATTACCTGGTACTAAAAATTTATGAGCAGCCCAATCCTCACTGTCTTTTTCGTTTAAAATGAACGTTCTGACTGTATTCAAGCACATGGTTTTAGGGGAGAATAGAATAGGAATTGTGTCCAATTTTGTCGTTTTTCGATGTTTTTTCCTGATTTGTTCTATTGAAAATACTTTATAAATGAAGCAAATTTCGCTATGATAAGGAGAAATGATTTTGATTCGGCGAAAGAAATGAGTAATGTACGGTAATGAGAAGTTTCGTGCAACTTTATGCCTTTCTTATGCGTGTATAACATAGAGGGGAGAAAAATCAGTGACGATCGATGAAATTTATCAAATGTATATGAACGATGTTTACAGGTTTCTGCTCTCCATGACAAAAGACAAACATTTGGCAGAGGACTTATTGCAGGAAACCTTTATGCGTGCTTATATACATATTCATTCCTACGACCATAGCAAAGTGAAACCTTGGTTATTTCAGGTGGCACGAAATGCTTTTATTGATTATGTCAGGAAACATAAAAAAGAAGTGACCATATCGGATGACCTTATTGGCGGTCTTTTACAAACGTCTGTACAAAGCCCTGCTGAACAGGTTGAAATAAAGGAAGTACTCACCATGTATTTGGAGCAGCTTCCAGATAACTACAAGGAAGCGTTGACATTGTATTATTTAAAAGAACTAAATTACAAGGAAGCATCCAAGGTCATGAATATTACTGAAGCAAATTTTAAAAGTGTTTTATTTCGTGCAAGGCAGCGCCTAAAAGCACTTTACAACAGAGGTGTTAATGATGAATGAAGAGTTTAACAAGCGATGGGAAAAATATAATAATGGTGAGATGAATGAGGAAGAAATGATAGCGTTTGAGGAAGAGCTTGAAGAAAACGAAAAACGCTTAAGCCAGGAACTGAACGACTCGGATTGGACAGATTTTTCCATCAGTCCTGAGAAGCAAAAAGCCATTTTACAATACGGAAAAAGAAAGTCATATTTACGTATTTCCGTACTTGCTGTCATATCAACACTCATTATTTTACCGCTTTGTACATTAGGAAGTTATCTATACTACGGCGTTGGCGGAGCCGAGAGCAAAGGCAATCACTTCATGGAAACAGCCGCTGTCACCGTCGCTTTGACCAAACCAAACGTGGCTATAGATATGAAGGATTTAAAAGGTCAGGTCAAACTTTTTGGGATGAACACCGAATTGAAGCTGCAAAAACAAATTGGCAATAAAACAGAAGCCATTGGCAGTGAACAAATCGAGATGTTTTTCGATAAATTAAAGCAGCCTACCATCTCTTATTATGGTGACAGTGCACGCGAAACAGAAGGTTTCTTTACTCATCCTTCGGCGCAGGCAGATGCCTCAAAAAAACAAACACTCACTACGTTAGACAAGCTTCCTGAAGGAACAGTAAGTGAAGTGTATGTATCCTATGACAAAGCTTACACACCAAAGGATGTTTATTCCTTTGCTAAAAAATACGATATGAAAGTGCTGTGGAATGCGATTAAAACAGAGGATTCATTAAGTGGAAATCAGCGGCCAATCGGCTTTCCTGGGAAAGACTCTGAATTTTTAAAAGAGCTTCAGCACACATCCAAAACTGAGGTAGATCAATTCAAAGATGCCCTTGCTTATGTCAATCAGCACCCGACCTGGGCAACAACGATCTCTGGCAGACCTGATCTTGATCTGTCTAATCGTATACGCTATATCGATCAAAATGGCGTCACGGTTTATGGCTCTGTGGTCACTGGACCTTCTAAAGAAATTGAGAAATTTGTGAAGACAAAACGCATTAAAACGGCAAAAGTGAGCGAGGTGGAATTATGGAATTGGTAAGAATCTTTAAAGAGCATAATGTATTTGGCTGGATTTCTGTCGGCACAGCGATATTATCCCTGCTCATGCTAAACCTCGCCATTATCAGCAACGTGACATTTTATTCTTTTCAAATGCTACCTTTTGCAATGGCCGCAGTTCCATTTGGCATTATTGAACTGTTCATTAAAAAAGGCCGTACGGGTCCAGGTTTCCTCGGTGTCGTACTGAATATCTTTGTCATTGTTTGTGTCTATGCCATCGTATCAATCGATGTCGATCTTCAGTTAGGTTTTTAATCAGCAATCAAAAGCAAAAGCCCGTGTTACTTGACTGCACCAAGTAGCAGGGGCTTTTTTAAGTTATTTTTTATTCAATTCTGAGTGCTTTCTTGAATATAAGAAATACACAACCAGCCCAATGGCAAGCCAGATTAAGAAACGAACAAAGGTGATTGCACCAAGCTTATAAATGAGCAATCCGCAAGATAGAATAGCCAAGATCGGAATAAGCGGAACTGCTGGGCATCTGAATGCTCTCGGTAAGTCCGGCTGCGTTTTTCTCATCACAATGACCGCCACTGAAATCAAAATGAATGCTGAAAGTGTCCCGATGTTCACTAGGCTTGCCAGCTCATCAAGTGGAATAAATCCACCCATTAATGCTGACAATGTACCGAAAAACAGTGTATTGATGTAAGGTGTTTTATGCTTTGGATGAACCTTTGATAGAACCTTCGGCACCAAGCCATCTCGAGACATAGCAAACATCACGCGTGTCTGGCCGTACAGCATGACAAGCATCACGGTTGTCATCCCTAGAATCGCACCGACATCCACAATACCAGCCACCCAGTTTTGTCCGGCTACTTGTAAAACGAGAGACACTGGATGTGATACTCCCTCAAAATTCATGAAAGGAACGATGCCCGTCATAATCGCACTAACAACAACATAAAGCAGCGTACAAATCAATAAGGAAGTTATAATCCCTCTAGGCAGGTTGCGTGATGGATTTTTTGTCTCCTCTGCCGCAGAAGCTACTGCATCAAACCCGATAAATGCAAAGAATACTAGGGCTGCTGCACTTAAGACCCCTGATGTCCCAAATGGAACGAATGGTGTCCAGTTTTCAGGTTTTACATATTTCACAGCGACTAAAATAAAGAGCAGAATCACAGCAATTTTCATAATAACCATGATGTTATTTACTCGTTTTGATTCTTTAATACCAAAATACAGCAGGAAGGTGATGACCATTAAAATAATAAATGCTGGAAGATTAAAATATGTCACTTGCCCCTTTAAACCACCTGGTGCTGCTGTTAATTCAACTGGTATATGAATCCCTATCCCATTTAAAAATGACACAAAATAGCCTGACCAGCCCGCTGAAACGGCACTAGCGGCCAGCATATATTCTAATATTAAATCCCAGCCAATGATAAACGCTAGAAATTCCCCCATTGATGCGTACGTAAATGTATACACAGACCCTGATACAGGCACTGTGGAAGCAAATTCCGCATATGACAGTGCTGCAAACAAACAAGCAAGACCTGCGATGACAAATGATAGAACAAGTCCTGGCCCTGCAGTGACGGCTCCTGTACCTGTCAGAACAAATATCCCTGTCCCGATTATGGCTCCAATGCCAAGCATGGTTAAATCAAATGAACCCAATTCCTTTTTTAATGCTTTTTCCCCTTGTGTTGCCGCAATGAGCTCTGAAATGCTCTTTTTTCTAAACAACGAATTGCTCATACCATCACTCCCAAAACTTAGTATCAGTCTAAAGACGCCACATTCATGTAATTAACAATATTTTCTGAATATTTAGATTAAATTTAGCACAATAAATTGGTGGCGTAAAATTATTATATATGAAAATTAAAAAATGAAAACACTTTTTTTAAAAATAGAGTGAAAATTCTTATATATCAACGAAATGTTTGTCAATAAGTGGGTTAGATTTTCTCCATTCCTTATTCAATTGATAGCTTGTCTTTCTCTATTTATTATACAACATAGCAGATTATATTTTTTTAGTATACTTATTATGCAACAAAAATTAGACCCTTTTTTAAAAAGCGGGTCCACAATTATGTTATTTTAAAGCCTTTAGACTGATAGTGATCTATGAGAAAAGACCAGTTCCTCGGCACAATTGATATATGAAAAAAGAGACTGCTTCATAGCAGTCTCTTAAAATGAATTAGTTTACAAATGTTTTCGCTCCAAGATAAATGGGCTTCCAATAGCTTGATGTCATATCACTGATCGTTACTCCGTCAGAAGCAGCATGGATAAACTTGTTGTTCCCAAGGTAGACACCCATGTGAGATGGACCCGATTTATACGTTGTAAAGAAGACAAAATCTCCAACTTTTGGTTTGGATACACTTTTCATCGATCCCCAGAAGCCTTCAGTGGTTTGTCTTGAAATCTTTTTTTGTTTGTTAATGATATACCACATAAATCCGCTGCAATCAAAGCCCTTCGGTGTCGTTCCACCCCATCTATATGGTGTACCGTTTTGCGCTTTAGCATCTGCTATGAGCTTAGACGTGTTTAAGGAAGAAGTAGAGACTGATTTTTCTTTTACAGGTTTCGTCTTTACTTTAGACGTCTTTTTCACCTTTAGCTTTTGCCCGATTTTAATGAGGTCTGTTTTTAGTTTATTTAACGATTTCAGCTCTTTTACAGTCATCCCATATTTTTTGCCAATCTTCGATAATGTATCGCCTTTGACAACTTTATGAGTGGCAGTTGCTGAAGCCGTTTTTACTTTTGTTGTTGTTTTTGATGTTTTCACTGCTTTTTTCGAAGAAGTGCCATTCACTTTTAAGGTTTGTCCAACATAAATTACGTTAGATTTCAGCTTATTATCTGATTTAATTTTGCTCACGCTTGTTTTGTATCTTTTCGCTAGAACAGAAAGAGAGTCACCTTTTTGAACTTTTACTGATTGTGCTGAGGCAGCTCCGGCAAATAATGTCGTCCCAAGTAGAACTGCACTTGCAGCTGTGATCAATTGTTTTTTCATTTGTTCCTCCTGTATGTATCTATCTGATCCGATTTTTTATCTACTCCCTATTATAAGGATCAAATTCCAGAAGAAATAGTCTTGACTTCCTACGACATTATGCTTATTAATTCGGCAAAATTTATTTTTTTTTAGGGTTCTTTTTATTTCATTTTCATTACACAATCATGACAAAATAATCACACCTTGTCATGGATAAATGATACATTCATTTCTCTTTTTGGTTCATTCTATGTAAAGTGGACCTTTACAATTTTAAAGTGAACTTTACGATGCTGTAAAAAGGAATCCACACTTCTGCTCTACCATTGTAAACGTAAGAGCGATACATAAACAATGAGGAGGCAAAATGAATGAGTGTGTTGAAAAACTCGAAAACGAAAATCGCTGTAGTGGCAGCAGCATCTGTGCTATCGATTGGCATTTTTTCAGGGATTGAATTTGGACAAGCTGACAAAGCTGAGGCTAAAAAGAAGCCGAAAAATGATGTGCAAAATGTGATCGTGCTGATTGGAGATGGCATGGGAACACCTTATCTTTCAACTTACCGCTCATTTAAACACAACGGTGACCTTTCAAAGCAAACAGCGTTTGACCCATACCTCACTGGCATGCATAAAACATACCCTGACGACTCTAAAAGTAACATTACTGATTCAGCAGCGGCTGGTACAGCCATGGCCACTGGTAAAAAGACATACAACAATGCCATTGGTGTAAATAAAAACGGCAAAAAATTAAAAACCGTTTTAGAAGAAGCCAAACGCAAAGGAAAGTCAACGGGTCTTGTCGTGACATCTGAATTAACGAATGCCACGCCTGCTGCGTATGCCGCTCACGATGTGTCTAGGAAAAACACAGCAGCCATCGCTGATGATTTCTTCGATGAGAAAATCGGAAAACAGCATACAGTCGACGTCATGCTTGGCGGTGGACTTGTCGATTTTGTCCGGAAGGATCGTGATCTGACGAAAGAATTCAAACAAGCCGGTTATGATTATGTCACCAATAAAGCCGCCTTACAAAAAAACAAAAATGAAAAAGTGTTAGGCATTTTTGCTGATGGAGGTCTAGATAAAGCCATCGATCGTGATAAAACGACTCCTTCCCTGCAAGATATGACATCCTCAGCCATCAAACAGCTGTCTAAAAACAAAAAAGGATTTTTCCTTATGGTTGAAGGCAGTCAAATTGACTGGGCTGGACACGATCATGATATTGTCAGTGCGATGAGCGAAGTGAAGGATTTTGAGAAAGCATTTGAAGAAGCGATTCGTTTTGCGAAAAAGGATAAAAACACGTTAGTCATCACAACAGCTGATCATTCAACTGGCGGACTTTCCTTTGGAGCAGACGGTTCGGGCAGCTGGGATTACAAGCCGGTCAAAGCAGCGAAAAAGACGCCTGACTTTATCGCAAACAAAATTGTCAGCGGCATACCTGTTGAGTCAGCGCTGAAACAATATATCAATCTTGATTTCACAAAAGAGGAAACAGCCGCCATTCAAAAGGCAGCTGAAACAAAGGATGCTGTTAAGATTGATGATGCGATTGAAGAAGTGATCAACACGAGATCACATACAGGCTGGACCACATCAGGTCATACCGGTGATGAAGTTCCATTCTATGCATATGGTCCAACAAGCCAGCAGCTAAAAGGTCTGATGGAAAACACCGATCAAGCAAAGCACATTTTCGAACTGCTGAAAAACCAATAAAACGAGCAAAAAAGATGTCTGCTAAGAGACATCTTTTTTCGTCTTTTCTTATGCGAGATATTTCCTATGAACCCCTTTTCCATCATAAGAAAACATGACTTCTTTTCCTTCAAGAACTGACTCGATATGCACACTTCTTCCCCATAGCTGATATAAATACGGCAGGACTTTTTCTAAGTATTTCAGATCAAGTTCAATGCCTTCATACCAATGCTTGATGTAAAGTTCATTATTTTTTAAATAGTCGCCATCAATCACGGTCAAATACGGAAAGCCGCCATTCACTCTCATGCTGACTAACTGATCACGTACCGCCTTCCATTCTTTATCAATGACTTTATAATCTCTCCCCTGCTTTTGAAACAAGTACAAGTCTTCTCTCATCACAAGGTCTTTCGTTAAGTAGTTTCGAATAAAGGAAATATCCGATTCAATTTCCCTGACTTCAAACATTTTGCTGCGGCCAGATCCTTCTGTGACCCCTGCTTTTTTTAATTCTTCACACGGGTTGTCATAGCGCTCTTCGATATCTTCAAAAATCTTCAGCCCTAAATAGTAAGGATTGATGCCTGTTTTAGATGGCTGCACCACACCTGCATTTAATTTTGCAAACTCTATCGATTCACTTGTATCCAAATCAAGCTCCCGCATAATCCGCTGGTGCCAATACGATGCCCAGCCTTCATTCATAATCTTTGTTTCCAGCTGCGGCCAAAAATAGAGCATTTCTTCTCTCAGCATAGTAAGAACATCTCGCTGCCATGGCTCCAGCTCCCGGGAATGCGCTTCAATAAAGAGTAAAAGATCCTTTTCCGGCTTCGGCGGAAATTGCTTGACGGTTTTCTTTTTCTCACGCGTCTTCGGCTCATCCATTCCCCACAAATCATCATAAGGCGTTTGACGTTTTGGTTTATCATCTTCATATTCTTCTTCATCGTCCATACTCCAGCTTAATTTTGATCGAACAAGAGACGGATCAATATGCTCTTGAATAGCCAATACGGCATCTAAAAAGGATTCGACTTCTTTTGTTCCGTGAATATGCTCATATTCTTTGATCCGCTCTGCCGCTGCTGACATGCTTTCGACCATATCTCGTTTTGTGTTTTGGAAACGGCAATTATTTTTGAAGAAATCACAGTGTGCCAGTACATGAGCCACAATTAATTTATTTTGAACAAGCGTATTGTTATCAAGTAGAAAGGCGTAGCAAGGATTTGAATTGATCACCAGCTCATAAATTTTACTTAACCCTAAATCATAATGAAGCTTCATTTTATGAAATTGCTTCCCAAAGCTCCAGTGGCTGAATCGTGTTGGCATTCCGTATGCACCGAATGTATAAATAATTTCCGCGGGACAGATTTCATATCTCATCGGATAAAAATCTAGACCAAATCCTTCTGCAATTTCTGTAATTTCATCAATCGCTCTTTGTAAAAGACGTTTTTCAGATACGCTCAAGGAAACCATCCCTCCTCATCGGACTTATCCCTACTATATGAGCGTATGTAAAAAAACATGATGTTCCGCCAACCGTTTAGACGACTTCCATTTCTTTCGTGGATTGCCCGCCGAATGCTTCGAAATGAATATGGTCTGCTGGAATTCCCAGCTCTTTTAAAATATGAATGATCTCCTGTGTAAACACCGGGGAACCGCATAGATAAAATTGGCCTTTCCCTTCTCCGATCACCGATTGAAGAAATGGACGATCAATGCGGGAAGCTGCTTTCTCAACAAGCTCACCCTTTCCAGACTGCGCAAATTGTTCATTACATAGAATGATGCGCCCATGGGCAACTGAAGCTAAAACGCGTTCAAACTCATTTTCAAAAGCGGTGACATCCTCTAATCGATCAGCATGAATCATCGTAAATGTCTGGCTGTTTTGTGCTGCAGTTTTCACTAAACCAATCATTGGTGTGACACCAGATCCAGCACTGATAAAATAAACAGGCTCATTTATGTCATCTTGCAAGCAGAACATTCCCTGCGGCATACTCACTTGAAGAACGTCCCCTTCTTCCATTTCATCATGCAAAAATGTGGACACATGACCATCACGCTTCACTGTAATACGGTAATAAGATGGATGATGCCCGTCTGATAAGCTGTATTGTCTGCTGCACATATAGGCTTCTCCTGGCATATCTGTCTGAACCGTAATGTATTGGCCTGTTTTATACATTGGCAGCTCTGATTCATCTTCTGGTACTAAATAAAAGGAGATAAGCGACGGAGATTCTTGCTTCTTTTTCTTTATCACAAACGGCTTCACATCTGCCCATCCGCCTGTTTGCTTCACATTTTCATCCATCATTTCTGCTTCAATGGTAATGAAAATATTCGCAATGATGTCATATGCAGCTTTCCACGCTAATAAAGTGTCATCTTCTTCTCTTAAACCAAACACATCTTCCATCGCTTCAATCAGGTGATATCCGACAATTGAGTACTGCTCTTTTTTGACCATGACACTGACATGCTTATGGGCAATTTGTTTGACCGCAGGAAGTAATTCCTCTAATCGATCAATGTGCAGTGCAGCCTGATATAATGTCGCAGCAAGTGCCTCTGGCTGACTTCCGTTCATAAGATTTGTTTTATTAAATTGATTGAGCAGCTCCGGGTGCTGGCGAATCATATTTTGATAAAAAACAGTGACAAGTTTGGTTCCCTCGGCTTTTAGTAGAGGAGCTGATTGCTTTATTGCATTCATTTGATCTGTAGATAACATCGTCATTCCTTCTTTCAAAAGAAGTATTTTAAATACATCTTTATCGTAATGGATGACAGTCTCTAAAAGCAATATTTATAATACATGTTTTAAATGTTGTCACATTTCACACTTTCTCGAACAGTTTTTGTCTAAAATGTGTTACGATGATACAAAACTCTATTAGGTTTAGAGGTCGTCAAAATGAAACTTACGAATTACACAGATTTCTCATTAAGGGTACTCATTTATTTAGCATCAAGAGAAAACAATGAACTGTCAAATATTCAGCAGATTGCCGATGTTTATGGCATTTCTAAAAATCATCTGACGAAGGTGATTTATCATCTTGGAAAACGCGGGTATGTAGACACCATTCGCGGAAGAAATGGCGGGATCAGGCTTGGAAAAAGCCCAGAAAGCATTAACATTGGAGAGGTTGTCCGTTATACAGAGGATGATTTAGTCATGGTTGAATGCTTTGATCCAAAGAAAAATGGCTGCATCATCTCCCCGATTTGTTCATTAAAGCATGTACTTCATGAAGCACTCACTGCTTATTTAAGCGTTCTTGACCGATACACACTAAAAGATTTAACACAAAACAAAGATGCTCTCAGGGAGCTCCTGCTTTAAGACGAAAGAATTTTATTCTTTCGTCTTTTTCTTTACCTTCTTGTAATAATAATTTATTTAAAATTATTATAAATAAATATTGACTATCATGTTTGATTCAATATAATTAGGGTATATAGATTGCTAGAAAACACTTTTTTGTTTACAGGAGGAGAAAAGAATGACAAATTCAAATCATAAAAATTTGACAACGAACCAAGGCGTTCCTGTTGGCGATAACCAAAACTCAAGAACAGCTGGTCACCGCGGACCTACCTTTCTTGATGATTACCATTTGATTGAAAAACTCGCACACTTTGATCGTGAACGTATTCCAGAACGTGTCGTTCATGCTAGAGGCGCCGGCGCTTACGGTGTGTTTGAAGTAGAAAACAGCATGGAGAAACATACAAAAGCAGCCTTCTTAAGTGAAGAAGGAAAACAAACAGACGTTTTCGTTCGCTTCTCTACCGTTATTCATCCAAAAGGTTCACCTGAAACCTTACGTGACCCGCGCGGCTTTGCTGTCAAATTTTATACAGAAGAAGGCAACTATGATCTCGTTGGTAACAACTTGCCGATCTTCTTTATTCGTGATGCATTGAAATTCCCTGATATGGTTCACTCTCTCAAGCCAGATCCTGTAACCAATATTCAAGATCCTGACCGTTATTGGGATTTTATGACCTTAACACCTGAATCCACTCATATGCTCACATGGCTCTTCTCTGACGAAGGAATCCCTGCAAGCTACGCTGAAATGCGCGGTTCTGGTGTGCATACATTTAGATGGGTGAACAAATACGGTGAAGCAAAATATGTGAAATATCACTGGAGACCTTCTGAAGGTATTCACAACTTATCTATGGAAGAAGCAGCAGAAATTCAAGCGAACGACTTCCAGCATGCGACAAGAGATTTATATGACCGCATTGAAAAAGGCAACTTCCCAGCATGGGACTTATATGTTCAGCTTATGCCGCTTAGCGATTATGATGAACTTGATTATGATCCATGTGACCCAACAAAAACGTGGAGCGAGGAAGATTACCCACTTCAAAAAGTTGGACGCATGACACTCAACCGCAATCCTGAAAACTTCTTTGCTGAAACAGAACAGTCTGCTTTCACGCCAAGTGCATTTGTTCCAGGAATTGAGGCATCTGAAGATAAACTGCTTCAAGGCCGTCTGTTCTCATATCCTGATACGCAGCGTCACCGTCTTGGTGCGAACTACATGCGCATTCCGGTTAACTGCCCTTATGCACCTGTACACAATAACCAGCAGGATGGCTTTATGACAACGACTCGTCCAAGCGGTCATATTAACTATGAACCAAACCGTTATGACGATCAGCCAAAAGAAAACCCTCACTACAAAGAAAGTGAGCCAGTTCTTCACGGTGACCGTATGGTGAGACAAAAAATTGAAAAACCGAACGATTTCAAACAAGCTGGGGAAAGATATAGAAGCTACTCTGAGGAAGAGAAACAAGCATTGATTAAAAACCTAACGGCTGATTTGAAAGATGTAAATGACAAAACAAAATTACTTGCAATCTGCAATTTCTATCGTGCCGATGAAGATTACGGCCAGCGATTAGCAGATTCACTTGGTGTGGATATTCGCGCTTATCTTCAAGGAAGCATGAAGTAAATCCATCTCGAAATAAATTGTTGGACAAAGGGCTAAAATGATCTTTATTTTAGCCCTTTGTCTTTTTTTGAGCGTGCTAGTAAAGGCAGTTATTGAGGGTTTGTCAGAACGCCTCGAGCACCTTTTACAAAAAATGTGCTTCTTTATAGTCGAAACACGTTAATACTAATCAAATGACCGGTCACCGGATGAAAATAAATTTCTGCATGTGCTGCAAAGCGAGTTGTGCCTTCCTTAACAGTTACGCGAAACACATCTTTTGTCTGCTCATCATTTACTTCTGTCCGGCCAATGTAATGATAATCGTTTAAAGCGGCACCTTTATATTCATCTTTCAACGCTGTGTACGCGAGTCTTTCCCAATTTTCAAACGGCTGCACCGCTGCTTTTGATGCAGGATGAATCATCAAACTGCCAAGCAAAACGATTCCTGCTGCAATAAGCATCCACCATTTCGGCTGCATGATATCATTGATCTCACTTTCATATATGTTTTGTTTAGGTTTAGCAGGCTGGTCCTTTTTCATACATGAAGCATTTATTCAGCCTATAATTCCCGGTACGCAATTCATGCGGACACCAACTTTTCCCCTGAAAAAGTCGATATGATCCGAGCAAACTAATGAGGACTTCTCAAGGGAAAGGAGAAGGTTTAATGAATGTGGCGGATTATGATAAAGCACTTTATTATACGCATCGCTCGCAATGGGATAATTTACTTATTCTTATGGTACGTACGCAAGATGATTTGCTCTCGAAACGTATTGAGCATTTCTTACATGCGTATCAATTTAACCGGAACGATGCAGATGTTGAAAAATGTTTATATGGGCTCCTGCAGTACATTGACCACGCTTCAGAGGCTGCTGCTTCTGAAGTTTATTCACAACCGATGTACACATAAAGAAAAAGGGCTAAAATGAAGTTTATTTTAGCCCTCCCTTTTACATACAATTAGCAGTGCGCTGTGATGGGAAACATAAAGTGGCCTTTTGCCCAGTGTTCCTTTGTGTAAATAAACAATGCATCCTCGTCATTTGGCTTTGTAACCGCGTGTAAACCTTCAATTGTCGTATCAGGCGTGAAATAAAAGATCACTTTTTCCGTTGTTTCCTTCACAATGCTTTCTACAACTTCTTGTACATTTGGCGTTTGAAGCGAGATGATATCAAACATATGCATCGTTTCATTTTCTTCATTCATCAGCACAATGGTATCTAATGCTTCAATATAAAAAATGTCATCCGGCCATACTAATGTAAAATAAAACATCAATAAGCTGCTGTGATGCTGAGCATCCAGCTTCATTGAGTGAGTTTGCCGCTTTTCTGCGAAACGTTCAAGTAATGAGAGGTCTTGCTCCAATGTCAGCTTTTTAACATCTACACCTTTTTTTATTTGAATAGCGCTTTTATTGATATTTAAGCTAAATTCACTTTCGTGATGACGGGTAAAACCAAATCTCGGATAAAAATCTAACACAGTTTCATTAGCAAAAAGAAAGATGACATCACACTCATTTTTGTATTCATCCATGATATGCTGCATTAACTTTGCCGCTAATCCTTTACGCTGATAGGCTTGATCTGTCATAACAGTGCCGATTTGAACTGCTCGATACGTTTGCCCATCAATGATCACTGACATAAGATAGACAGAAGCGTTAGAGATTACCTTCCCGTTATGTACAAAGGAATAAGGTATATATTTTTCATCCCAATAGCCTCTTTCGTACCAGTCACTAAAATCCAAATCAAATGTATCGATCGCAAGCTTATTAAAGCTCTCTTTTAATTTGACATCATGGCGATAATCACTTACTAATTCATATTTTCCCACTTTGATTCCCTCCCATTTTAAATTCACCTGTGATTGACCAGTTCATCACCTCCTATAAAATAAAAAAAGACTTGATGAGCATCCACTCGTCAAGTCTTTTACGTTTTTCTATTAGAAATTAGACTATACATGCCTCTCTTTTTACACAAAAGCGCACATCAAATAACCAACATCTGTGCTCTTTTTTATTCAATTCATTGAATTGAATGTGCGCTTAAAAGTTTTAGCATAACGACTAAGATCCTTTCTGTCATAGCAGCTCTTTTGGCTGATTTTTTTGATAATCCACTGCATACAGAGCCGCCTGGGTTCGATCTGCCAGCTCTAGCTTTGATAATACATGAGATACGTGCGTTTTGACAGTCTTTTCAGAAATAAACAGAGATGAGGCAATTTCTTTGTTGCTTTTGCCCTTTGCAATCTCAAATAAAACATCTCGCTCTCTATTGGTCAGCTCTTTCATCAATGCCCATTTCTGCTCTTTTGGCTCTGTCAGATGCTGCACAAGAAAGGTCGTGATATGACCATCTAACTGATAGGTGCCATTTTGTACTTCAATCATGGTCGAAAGCAGCTTTTCTGGTGCTACATCCTTTAATTGATAGGCTTTCGCCCCTGCTTGAATAGCGGGAATCACATAATCTTTATCCGCATAGCTTGTCAGGATCACAATGCGGGTGTCCGGCATTTCCAGCATCATTTGTTTCGTTGCCTCAATGCCATTCATGACAGGCATAGACAAATCCATTAAGACAATGTCAGGCTGAGTATCTCTGACAACCTCTAATGCCTCTTGCCCATTGGACGCCTCACCAACGATGTCCACATCAGGCTGTGTCTGTAAGAAAAACACCAGGCCTTTTCTCACAATATGATGATCATCTGCAATGACAACTCTCATGACGATCCCTTCCTTTCTTGTGAAAATGGCACTTTTACATGAATCGTTGTTCCTTTCCCTAACTCTGAATGGATACAAAATGTACCACCTGCTCTTCGGATGCGGTCGGACATCCCTTTCAGCCCAAGTGAAGGAAGGCTCATCTGCTCGTCATATTGAAAACCTTTTCCGAGGTCAATGATTTTCATCTCAAACGTGTCTTTTGATTGCTCAAGTTTGACCTCGACTTCTTCTACTTCCGCATGTTTTTGACAGTTATTCAGCGCTTCTTGACATACCCGAAACAAAGTTTCATTGTGAGAATGATCCATTTCTATACAGCCTGATAAAGATAAATTGCAGCGTAATCCTAAAAGCTGAGCATACTCTTCAATTGCTGTCGTAAACCCTTTTTCAAGGCCTCTTGGTCTCAGCTGCCAAATGAGTGACCGCATTTCAATCAGAGCGTCTTGTGACAAATGCTGAATAAAATCAATCATTTCCCCTAGATTCTGATCGCTTGTCATTTGCCGTGCAGCCTTAGCAGTCAGACTCACAGAGAATAGCATTTGGTTGACAGAATCATGTAAATCCTGTGCCAGCCGGTTTCTTTCTTGTAAAAGGGCGTGCTGCTGTTCATTTTGCACAAGCTTCATCCGCTGAATCGCTGTACCAATTTGAAGCGCAATGCTTTCAAGCAAATTCAGCTCTTCTTGTGTAAATGTGACTTTTCCCTTTGCCGCCACATTTAATAAGCCAAACGTACGCTTACATGCTTGTAGAGGCACCGTCGCATGATGTGTAATCCCTTCTGTATCCCCAAGCTTTTGTTCAATCGCCGTTTCAATCCGTTTGCAGTTCATAATATTGGTGGCTGATTGCAGTGAGCCTTTTGTGTATCGGTTGATGCAATAACAATCATTTTGACACATGAGCTGTTTTTGATGCTTTGCGAGTGCTTCAGGTAAAGAAACCTCTGCCATCAGTTCATATGACCCGTCTTTTTCTATAAAATAAATCCATGCTGAATGAAAGCCTGTGACATCCATCAGCATTTGGAGCACTTCATGGAGCGTTTCTTTCATTTCCATGCCTTCATTTAGCTTTTCAGCAATTTCTTTTAACGTTTTTAATGTTTCAACCTTCTCTTGGTATTCTCCCATACTGTTTACCCCCGGCATTTACAGCCTTCACTTATCATTACGCTCATTATACCATGAGTCCCCACGCGGCTCTTTCTCCAAAAGAATGATTTCTTCTCATCCTTTTGACTGAGAAAAAAGCCATCATGCATTCATACACGATGGCCTTGTCTTTCGTTATTTCGCTGTTTCTTCCACAATATCATAAACGACTTTCATCACTTCTTCTGACAGATGCTTTAGTTTTTCTTCACTATCTGTTAAAGATGTGCATTTGACTGCAATATAAAATTTCACTTTAGGCTCAGTGCCGGAAGGTCTTAAGCAGAACCACGAACCGTCCTCAAGGAAATATTTCAGCACGTTTGATGCTGGCAGATGAATGGTTTCCTCTTTCTTTTCAGCCACAAGATGTCTTTGACTTGATTGGTAATCCTCGATCACTGTGATGCGCTGCCCTGCGATGGCAGCTGGCGGATTTGTTCTAAAGGTATGAAGGATCGCTGAAATCTGCTCTGCTCCCTCTTTTCCTTTTAAGGTTAATGACTTTAATCCTTCACGGTAAAATCCGAACTGCTTGAAAATATCGACAAGCGCGTCGTACAAGGACTTGCCCTGTTTTTTATAGAAGGCAGCGACTTCAACGGCTAATAGTGCCGCCTGCACCGCATCTTTATCCCGGGCAAAGTCACCGATCAAATAGCCATAGCTCTCTTCATAACCGAATTGAAACGTGTATTCTCCGCTCTTTTCAAACTGCTTAATTTTTTCTCCAATAAATTTAAAGCCTGTAAGTGTGTCTATCGTGTCGGCCCCAAAAGCTGATGCTACAGCACGCCCAAGCTCACTTGTGACAATGGTTTTCATCACAACAGGACGAGGCGGCAGCTGACCCAGCTTTTGTTTTTCAGACAATAAATAATGGAGCAGCAGGGCGCCTGTTTGGTTGCCTGTTAAGACGGTAAATTCTCCTTCGTGATCTCTGACTGCAATGCCTAACCTGTCAGCATCTGGGTCTGTGGCAATGAGGATATCGGCATTTTGTTTTTCGCCAAGCTTGATGGCATACTCAAATGCTGCATGCTCCTCTGGGTTCGGCGAGGTTACTGTTGAGAACTGTGGATCTGGTTTTTCCTGTTCTGGCACAACCGTTACATGCTGATAACCTAGAGCCTGAAGTCCGTTTCTGACAGGATGATTAGCTGTCCCATGAAGCGGAGTAAACACGACTTTGACATCGACCTCATGTGCCAGCTCAGGGTGCACACTTATGGTTTTTAATTTTTCAATATAAGCATGGTCGATTTCTTTTCCGATCATTTTGATCAGCCCTTGCTGTTTCAACGTTTCTTCAGAATCAACTGAAATCGACAGTTCATTTTCAATTGCATCTACTTCTTGAATGACTTGATCTGCTTCAAATGGAGGCAACTGCCCGCCATCTTCACCATAGACTTTATAGCCATTATATTCTGGTGGATTATGACTTGCTGTCACGACGATTCCAGCAAATGCATGCAGCTCACGAACCGCAAAGGAGAGCTCTGGTGTCGGACGCAATTCATCGAATACGTACGTTTGAATGCCTTGTGAAGCAAGTGTTTTGGCTGCTTCCATCGCAAATTCAGGCGATTTATGACGTGAATCATAAGCAATGGCGACGCCTCTTTTTTTTGCATCCTCTCCATGTTTCGCAATATACGCAGCAAGACCTGCTGAAGCTTTACGAACAGTATACACATTCATTCGGTTCGTGCCTGCACCAATCTCACCGCGCATTCCTCCAGTGCCGAACTCAAGGTTTTTGTAGAAACAGTCTTCAAGTGCTTGATGATCATCTTGATGCGTCTCCAGCCATTCCCTTAGTTCAGTATCCAGGTGCTTCTCATTGATCCATCGCTCATAACTCGTCTTCCAACTCATGGTCGTCCTCCCCAGCTCTTATCATCAATAAAATAACATCTACTATTATTTTATATGGAATCATCCTTTATGTCATGCTATATCATTGGCAGTTGGAAAAAATGCTGAATATATAAAAAAAGCCGATACATGATCGGCTTTTCCTTTTATTCTGCATCAAGCGGTACGACTGCTTCATGGAATAATTGATCTAATTCTGTTTGATGTTTCTGTTTTGCTGCTTCATCCCACCCAAAACGCTCTGCCATGTAATCAACAACAGGCTGTGCGTATTTTTTTGCCCAATTGATGTTAAATAATAGGCTTCCTGTTCTTCTTAAGAAGAAATCGACAGGTGTTACAGCTAGTTCTTCTTCGATCGCATAAACAAGCTCTGCCAGCACATATGCTGGAATGTTTCGTTTGTCTGCTTCCCCTTGAAGCTGCTCTACTCGTTTGTAGACACTGCTGACGTTTGAACCATATTTTTCAGCTAGTTTTTGTGCAATCGGTTCTGTTAAACCAACAGATGCTCCTTCTGCTGTTTTCGCTTGAACAAAAGCTGCCATGTTTTTAGATCCGCCTACATGACCGCCTGAGATTGGCATATGTTTTGTTTTACATGGACCGTAATCTTTGCCAGTCTCTTGTTTCAATCCATCACGTACGAGATCGACAATATGCTCAGCCATTTTGCGATAGCCTGTTAATTTACCACCAGCAATGGTGATTAAGCCTGAAGATGATGTCCACACTTCATCCTTACGAGAAATTTCTGAAGGATCTTTGCCCTCTTCATGAATGAGCGGACGAAGACCGGCCCAGTTGGACTCCACATCTTTTTCTGTAATATTGAGATCAGGGAACATGTACTGAATCGCTTGGATAACATAGTCACGATCCGCTTTTGTCATACGCGGATGCTCCAGCTGTTTTTTGTACACTGTATCTGTTGTTCCAACGTACGTTTTGCCTTCTCTTGGAATGGCAAAGACCATACGTTTATCAGGTGTGTCAAAGTAGATCGCTTGTTTTAATGGGAAGACCGATTGGTCGAATACTAAGTGAATTCCTTTTGTATGCTGTAAGTGTTTTCCTTCTTTTGAGTGATCCTTGTCTCTAAGCTGATCTACCCATGGACCTGTCGCATTGACGATCTTCTTCGCATACACATCGTATGTTTTCTTCGTCATGACATCTTCAATGACAACACCAACCACTTTGCCTTTATCATAAATAAATTCTTTTACTTTCGCATAGTTGACCGCTTCTGCTCCGAATTTCACAGCCTCTTTCATCACTTCGATTGTGAGGCGTGCATCATCTGTACGGTATTCAACATAGTAGCCTCCGCCTTTTAAGCCGTCCTTTTTGACAAGCGGTTCTTTTGCAAGTGTTTCTTTCGCACTTAGCATGCTTCTGCGTTCGCTATGCTTTACGCCAGCTAAAAAGTCATACACTCTCAGTCCAATAGAGGTTGAAAACTTCCCAAATGTCCCGCCTTTATGCATCGGAAGAAGCATCCATTCTGGCGTTGTAACATGAGGACCATTTTCGTATACGATGGCACGCTCTTTACCGACCTCTGCGACCATTTTCACTTCAAATTGTTTTAAATAACGAAGCCCGCCGTGTACTAGCTTCGTTGAGCGGCTAGACGTACCTGCTGCGAAATCCTGCATTTCTGCAAGACCGACACGCATTCCGCGTGAAGCCGCGTCAAGTGCTGTACCAGCGCCTGTAATACCCCCACCAATGATAAACACATCATATGGTTTTTTTGTCATTTCCTGCAGCATTTGTTCTCTTTCTAAGCTAGAAAAAGTCATCTCTTGTTCCTCCCATGTTGTACGGTAAAGAAAAAGAGACCGCAAACACCCAAAGCGTATTTCTACACTTCGGTGCCTGCGGTCTCTCCAGTTCTCCAACCGTTCTATTAACTTACTTGAAGTATACCATACTTTTGGTTTATTTGAAAGCTTGAGCTGCTTTTACAGCCTTTTTCCACCCGCTGTATAACGAGTCACGGCTATCCTCTTCCATTTTAGGGTCAAAGCGCTTGTCAAGATTCCATTGTTTTGCAATGTCTGAACGGTCGTTCCAGAAGCCAACTGCTATTCCCGCAAGATAGGCCGCACCGAGTGCCGTCGTTTCATTAATTTCTGGACGCTCTACTGGTACATCCAGCAAATCACTTTGGAAGCCCATTAAGAAATCATTCTTTACAGCTCCGCCATCTACACGCAAAGTTTTTAATGAGATGTTTGAATCCTTTTCCATCGCATCTAAAACATCCTTCGTTTGATAAGCAAGTGATTCTAACGTTGCACGGACAAAGTGCTCCTTAGAAGTACCGCGTGTTAATCCGAATACAGCGCCTCTGACATCACTGTCCCAGTATGGTGTGCCTAGACCAACGAATGCTGGAACGACATATACGCCCTCTGTTGACTCAACGCGCTCCGCATAGGCTTCGCTGTCTTTTGAGTCTTTAAACATTCTCAGCCCGTCGCGCAGCCACTGAATTGCTGAACCAGCTACGAAAATACTTCCTTCTAAAGCATATTCAACTTTACCGTCAATGCCCCATGCAATTGTCGTTAATAAACCATGATCCGACTTAATTGCTTTTTCCCCTGTATTCATCAACATGAAACATCCTGTACCATACGTGTTCTTTGCCATTCCTTCTTCAAAGCAAGCCTGACCGAATAGTGCAGACTGCTGGTCTCCCGCCGCTCCTGCAATCGGGATATTTCTGCCGAAGAAGTGATAGTCTGTTGTTTCACCATAGATGTGTGAAGATGGTTTTACCTCCGGAAGCATAGAAGCAGGTACGCCAAGGATATCAAGTAGTTCTTCATCCCATTTCAGATCGTAAATGTTGAACATTAACGTTCTTGACGCGTTGGAGTAATCTGTGACGTGTGATTGACCGCCTGTCATCTTCCAAATGAGCCATGTATCGATTGTGCCAAACAGCAAGTCGCCATTTTCTGCTTTCTCACGAGCACCTTCTACATTGTCTAAAATCCATTTTACTTTTGTCCCTGAGAAATAAGCATCAATGAGAAGACCTGTTTTATTTCTAAACGTTTCATTGTGTCCTTGCGCTTTTAGCTCTTCACAAATGCCTGACGTTTGTCTAGACTGCCAAACAATTGCATTATAAACAGGTGCGCCTGTATGTTTATCCCAAACAACAGCTGTCTCACGCTGGTTCGTAATGCCGATACCGGCGATTTGATCTGCTTCAATGCCTGATTCAATTAAAGCAGTTGAAATGACGGATAGAACAGAGCTCCAAATTTCATTTGCGTTATGTTCTACCCAGCCTGGGTTCGGAAAATATTGATTAAATTCCTTCTGAGCTGTATGTGCAATTTTGCCTTCTTGATCAAATAAGATCGCCCTTGAGCTTGTTGTCCCTTGATCTAAAGCGAGAATATATTTTTCTTTTGCCATGGTGTTTTCCTCCCCTTACATACTTTCATTTACAGCATTTGTTTGATTTTTCGTAGAGACATAGAGTCCTAACAATACCACAACTAAAATAACGCTTACAATCCAAAAGGCTGGAGTGATGTTCGCTTTAAAGGCTGCATTGTAGAAAACACCGCCAAATGCGCCGCCTAAAATTGGACCAACGACTGGCACCCAAGCATACTTCCAATTCGATGGACCTTTACCTGGAATCGGTAGAATCGCATGAGCAATTCTCGGACCTAAATCACGTGCAGGATTGATTGCATAACCAGTTGTTCCGCCTAATGAAAGACCAATTGCGACAATTAAGAAACCAACAATCAGCGGATTGATTCCGTCTGCGAATTTATTTGCACCAATCGCTAAGATTCCTAGAACCAATACAAATGTACCGATGACTTCACTAAGTACGTTTGCAAAAGTATGCGGAATCGCAGGACCAGTTGAGAATACACCCAGCTTTGCACCTGGATCGTCTGTTGCTTTCCAGTGCGGTAAGTAATGTAAAAAGACAATAATAGCTCCTAATAATGCGCCAAGCATTTGACCGGCAATATACATTGGTACATCAGCCCAAGGAAAACTTCCTTCTAACGCAAGCCCGATTGTCAGTGCAGGATTCAAATGCGCTCCGCTGATTCCACCTGTTGCATAAGCTGCTATGGCTACTGCAAATCCCCATCCGAAAGCGATTACAATCCAGCCGGACTGATATGCGAGCGATTTCTTTAAATTGACTGCCGCACATACACCGCCTCCAAAAATAATAAGCAGCATTGTACCTACGACTTCACCCCAAAATGGTGTCATGAAAATTCCTCCTCTGGTTCAGTTGCCATCCCCTATGAATGTGTAAAAAAGATAAAGAAAAAAGATCCACAACAAACATACTTTACATCAGGGTCATTTGTCACCTAGTAAAGCGCTGTTGTGGATCTCCGTTTCTCCATCACATGATATTAACTTAGTGCTATAGTATCAGAGGATGAAAACGTTGTCAATCAATTTTCACATTTTATCTTTTTCACTTTTGGAACGCTTTCCAAAGGGTTGTATTCGATGTTGTCACAGCTGTAGCACCTGCTTCAAGCGCTCTTTCTACATCTTCTTTTGTACGGATAAACCCGCCTGCAAATATTGGAATCCCAGCTCGCTCGCGCACTTCTGTAATGAGATCCGGCACCACCCCTGGCAATACTTCAATAAAATCTGGGCGATGTTTCCCTACGAACTCCATGCTTTTTTCCATGGCACTTGTATCAAGTAAAAACATTCGCTGAATGGCATATACCTTTTTTTGCTTGGCTTTTACTATGACAGAAGACCTAGTAGAAATGATTCCTGCCGGCTTCATTTCCTGACAAATAAATTCGGTTCCATACTCATCATGTTTGATCCCGTGAATGAGATCGACATGGACAAACATTTTTTTATGATGGGCATTTGCCTCATTCATGATGCCTTTTAGCCGGCCTAAATGGACATCAAGTAAGACCCCATATGTAAATGGACTTTTTAAAAATTCCTCAAATTGCTTCATATTGCGAACAGCAGGTAGAATGGGTTGATCATGAAAACTCATATGCCGTCTCCTTCAAAGTGTATTGGTTCAGTCATCTCCTAACAGTAATAGAATCTCTTCTATTTTTCAATACACCTAGTGTATCCAATGCCGTTTTTACTTAGCAGCGTATGTGCTTTTTCCATAGAAAAAAGCAGAGAAATCTCTCTGCTATAACTGTGCCATGCTTTCTTTAAGCGTGTTCATAATAAATGAGGCGTCTTCGTCTGTTATATTGAGCGGCGGTGCAAGCTGGGCAACGTTATTATAGCCGGCAACCGTATCACCATTTTTCCCAATGATCAGTCCGCGTTTTTTACATTCTGCAATCAATTGACCGACAACCTGTGGATCAGCTGGTTTTTTGGACTGTTGATCCTGGACAAGCTCAATTCCAAACAGCAGGCCTTTTCCTCTGACATCACCGACAAATGGATGCTCTTTTAACTCTTGCAAACGTTCAAGCATGTCTTGCCCAAGCGTGTCAGACCGTTCTACTAATTTCTCGTTTTCCATGATCTCTAAGTTCGCAAGGGCAACCGCACAGGAAGCAGGGTGACCGCCAAATGTATTCACATGGCGCAGCCTGTCATACGTATCTTCCCCTGCGTAGGCTTCATAGATTTCTCGTTTCACGCACGTTGCAGAAAGAGGTAAATAGCCGCTTGTGATTCCTTTTGCCATTGTGATGATGTCCGGCTTTACATCTTCATGCATAAAACCAAACCGCTTCCCTGTCCGGCCAAAGCCGCAGATGACTTCATCTACAATGAGAAGCGCCCCATGAGCCTCACAGATGTCTTTAACCTTCTTCAAATACCCTTTTGGCGGCATCAAGATACCGCCGCCTGTAATAATCGGCTCCATAATAACTCCAGCAATGGTCTCACTTAGTTCCCACGTCATGGATTGATCGATTGCCGCTGCACTTGCCAAAGTTTCTTGATCCTCAGGATGACGATACATATCAGGCGGTGCGACATGGATAAAGCCTTGACCTAATGGTTCATATTTATATTTACGCTGCGCCTGCCCCGTTGCGGCAAGGGCAGCTGCTGTATTGCCATGATACGACCGATACCTGGAGATGAACTTTGTTCTTGTGCTCTCTCCTTTTTGCGCATGATATTGTTTGGCGATCTTAAATGCGGCTTCATTGGCTTCAGAACCGCTGTTAGAAAAGAAGATGACATAGTCCCCTCCAAGCCATTCATTTAGCTTTTCAGCCAATTGAATCGCTGGCACATGACTTTGCGTCAGCGGATAATAAGGCATTGTATTTAGCTGCTTATATGCCGCTTCTGCAAGCTCTTTTCTGCCATAACCGGCATTTACACACCAAAGACCTGACATCCCGTCTAAATAGCGATTCCCATGAATATCTGTCACCCATGCGCCTTCTGCCTCGTGAATAACCATGCTTTCATTTTCCTTGTTTGTCCCTTTCATATGATGCCAGATCAACTGATCATCTTTCGCCTGAAGATTTTGAGCCTGCTCATGTATTTTCATCTTCCCGCCCCCATGTATCCGTTTTCATCACTAAAGAAGCTTAGACCGGTTCAGCAGCACATTGCCTCTCCATTCATTATATGGATAAAAAGGGAGGCATATGAAACTGAAACTAGGCCGCCTGTAAGAGAGAACCAACCGTTACTTTCATTATAAAAAAGGGGCCGGGCTGATTACATTAGACAGATCGTCAACTGATTGAAAAGAACGATAAGACATTCTACTCGGGTGCCTTAGCAAATCTAACAAACCTCGTTAACGGCGATTTCCTTGCAGGAATTCATATGCAAGAATCGCAAATTCAAGCGCCTGTCGTTTCGGGGCCTGCATCATATCCTCGCCAAGCAATGAATGCAGTTTATCTAGTCTATGATAAAGGGTCTGCCTGACAATAAAGAGCTGGCTTGCAGTTTCCTTTTTAGAACCGTTTGTCTGTAAAAAGATATTCAGCGTTTGATAGAGTCTTCCGCTATTTTGCTTATCATATAAAAGCACAGGCTCCAAATACTCTTTCACCATACATTCAAGCAGTCCGCTTTCCTGCATGACAGGCATGAGACGGAGCATATGCAAATCTTGATAAAATGGGCTTTCCACCCGCTGGGGCATCACTTTCTTTAAATGCAGCACTTCTTTGGCTGCTTGAAAGCTTTTTCTCATATGCTGAAACTGCTCACAATATGGACCGATGCCAAAATTGATCACGGTTCCGCGTGGCTGCTCCCGATCATACAATTGTTTGATGTCGCTTGCAGCCTTCTCTGCACGCTCTTTCCAGTCTTCTTTCTTTCTCGTGTTCAATAAAATAAACAAGGTTTGTCCTTGATGCTCATACGGAATCAAATGGAAACCCGCACGCTGAAAGATGGAGCGGCACGATACGAGAAAATATAGATTTCCTGCGATTTCTTCGATTTGATGATGCTTTTGAAAGAGCATCACGACACAGCCGGTTGGCTTTTTCAATCCTTCTGTTTCTTCAAGATGCTCTAATATATCTCTTTCTGTATGCTCTTCTTGGAACCATTTTTGCAGCCATTCGTTCTCTTTGGTCTTCTTCAATTCTTCTGTATAAAGCTCTCTTAGCGTTTGCTGGGCCAGAGCATTTGCTCCTTTATCCATTACGAGCAGTTCAAATTCTGAAAGTGTGTTTGTTTGATGAATGAGCACAAGGTCAGCAAATGTCTGCTTGAGTGCAAGCACTTCTTTTTTGGTCACTTCGTATCCTTTTGGCAAGGAAGCAAAATGTAAATAATTCATGACCAGCTCTTCGGTTTGTTTGGAGGAATCACATACAATAATCGGCTCCCCCTGAACAGGAATGAGTAAAAGAATGCCCCTTACGTGCTGATACACTTGATCCAAAATATCCATCTGCGGATGGGGAGTCAGTAAAAGCTCATTCAGCTTTGATGATAGTGCTTCTAGATCAGCCATCATTTGATACTGGCGTTCAATCATCATCGTATGGAGATGCTGTGTGATGTTGACGAATTTCACTTCTTTTGTAAACAAAATCAGCGGAAAATCTCTTTCTTCTGCATACACAATCAGTTCTTCCGGCACATCGAATCTGAGCGGAACAAATTCAATACACAAGCCTGCCGCACCGGAATCGATCAGCTGTTTTAAAAATGCTTGAAACACATCCAATTGATCATGGAATCCTGCGGCTGTTGTTAGTATGAGCTCTCCCCCATTTAACAAATCTTCTACAGCAGGCACTTCTAACACATGAACCCATCTGACCTGCCGAAACAATCCCTTTTCTCCTGCTAACACTTTCGCATGGGCAAAATACTTTGTTTTCAACACATCACTCACTTGAAAATGAACATCTACATTCATTGATATGTCCCCCTTTGTTTTGCCGCCTATCCCCTACCCCAGAGGGTGCATAGATAAAATCCATAATAAAACTGGTAATGTCACGATGCTTAAAACGGTACTGAGAAATGTCGTGCTTGAGACAAACTCAGGCTTCGTTCGAAATTGTACAGCCATGAGCGTAGTATTTGCTGCTGTCGGCATCGCTGCAACTAAGATCATAATTTGTTTCACGAGATCATCTACCGGTAAAATAAGTGTGAAGCCAAATGCGATGAGTGGTGAGATAAACAGCTTCAGCAATACAGCATAAGAAATGTTGCGATAATCCACTTGCTTAAAAGAAATGACGGCGAGCTGCATGCCTAAAATAAGCATAATCGTCGGTATGGCGGCATCTCCCACAAGCTGGACACCCGTCATCACCTCTTTAGGTAGTGAAAGATCCATCAGCTGAAATAATAGACCGAGGAGTGCCCCATATGCAACCGGCATACGCAGCACTTTTTTCAGCACGACCTTTCCATCCCCTGCATCCTCTCCGCCCTTTGCTGCATAATACATACCGATCGTACTCATGACAAGCTGCTGCAGCACCATTAAAACGATGGCAATATCTAAACCAGCTGCTCCGAAAACAAGCAGGACAACAGGCGTGCCGTAATTCCCATTGTTCATAAATGCTGACGACAGAATCATGGCACAATACATTTCCTTCGAATAACCATAGATACGAGATAAAATAAAGACACATAAAACAAGTGAAAGACAAAGTCCGACGACAAAAATAGATAAGTACACATAGTCCATCGACACTTTGTTTTGATAAAAGGTTTCAAACGCAAGAAATGGTGACATTAAATATAAAGACATTGATGAGAGCGTATGTATGTCAAAACCAATGGCCTTCTGCCCAATATACCCGATAAGGAAAATACCGAACACTGGCAGTAAGACAAGTAAAAACTCCATGTTGCACCTACTTTTCTCTAGATGAATTCCTATTTTTTGTTTCCTCATAATCATACCACTGTTAAACAATAAAAAAGAAGCGACCTTATAAAAGGCCGCTTCTGATTATTGGCAAAGGGCTAAAATGTTCTTTATTTTAGCCCTTTGTCTTCTTTTCAGTGTGATTGAAAACCTTTGCAGTCTAGGAAGGACGAGTACCGGAGCGGAGCGAATTTGACATTCGTGAGCACCGGAGCGCAGGCCTGACACCGAATGCAAGGGTTTGTCTACACGCTGAAGCACCCTTATGAAAGGCTGCTTCTCACCTCATCCAAATAGAACACTTCCCACAAATGACCATCAAGATCCTGAAAGCTCCAACCGTACATGAACCCATGATCCTGCTTTTCCTTAAACGGTGACCCGCCTGCTGCCATCGCCTGCTCCACCAGCTCATCGACCTCTTTTCGTGAATCAACCCGCATAGAGACAATGACCTCGGACCCCTGCCTTGCATCCACCAATTGCTTCTCTGAGATGGTTTGAAAGTGCTTATGGGTTAACAGCATGACCGTAATGGTGTCACCAATGACCAAACAAGCTGCCTGATCATTCGTCAGCTGCTCTTGAAAATCAAAACCCAGCTGCTCAAAAAAAGCCTTTGATTCCTTGACATGCTTTACCGGTAAATTGATATACAAATGTTTAGCTTGTCGCCCCATTTTCCTCTCCTTTTTGAACACATGATCTCGTTTCAGTATATTCAGATTTTACTCGAGCATCCCTTTATCACATGAAAAAATAAGCTTTCCTCCTTCTTTAGCTTATGTTTACAATATATTATGATGAATCTCGAACAGGTGGCTACGAAAGCCTTAGCTCGTCCAGCTGCTATGTCATTTTAAAAAATGTCATCAAAAAGAAGCGCCTTGTGGTAGGCGCTTCCTTTCATTATTTCTTATATTCAATATGGTACACATCTCTTCTTCGGTCTTTGAGCTGACGTACCGTTCCATCTTGCCGCTGTCTTCTTAAAATTTCTAAATCGACATCGCCAACGACAACCATTTCTATATTCGGATTACACTCTCCTACAATCCCATCTCTTGCAAATTCAAAGTCAGATGGGGCAAAAATCGCTGATTGTGCATATTGGACATCCATATTTTCGGTTTGCGGAAGGTTTCCGACAGTTCCAGAGATGACGGTATAAATCTGGTTTTCAACCGCTCTAGCCTGTGCACAATAACGCACTCTTAAATAGCCTTGACGGTCTTCTGTACAGAACGGAGTAAAAATAATTTTAGCTCCTTTATCAGCTGCAATCCGAGCCAGTTCAGGAAATTCAATATCGTAGCAAATTTGGATCGCAATTTTACCACAGTCCGTATCAAATACCCGAACCTGATCACCTGCTGAAATCCCCCACCATTTTCTTTCATTCGGTGTGATATGGAGCTTATATTGCTTTTCAATCGTTCCATCACGTCTAAATAAATAAGCGATATTGTAGATTTTCCCTTCCTCTTCAACGAAATGGGATCCACCAATGATATTAATGTTGTACTTCACAGAAAGGTCTGTGAACAAATTAATGTAGTCCTCGGTATATTCCGTGATACGCTGCACTGCAAGACTTGGGGAGCGCTCCTCTAAATAAGACATGAGCTGCGTTGTAAAAATCTCTGGGAATACGGCAAAGTCAGCTGACGCATCTGATGCGACATCAACATAATACTCCACCTGATTCATGAATTCCTCAAAGGAATGAATTTGTTTCATCGCATATTGAATGACGCAAATACGAACTGGGAACGCCGATTTATAATATCTTTTCGATTGCGGACGATAATCGACATTGTTCCATTCCATTAACGTGGCATATGTGCTGGATGCCTTATCATCCGGCAAATAATTCGGATTAATCCGCATGAGGCTGAATTCATTTAACAGCTGAAAAGATAAAACAGGGTCATAAATTTGGTGAAGCATGACCTGCTCCACATATTGGCGAGGCGTCATTTCCTCTTGGTATTTATGATAATTCGGGATGCGTCCGCCAATAATGATACTTTTCAAATTTAATCTTCTTGCTAAGTCTTTTCTTGCTTCATATAAACGATGGCCAATTTTCATGCGGCGGTACTCAGGACTAACCATAACCTCAATTCCGTACATATTCATCCCATCTGGATTATGGTTTGTGATGTACCCATCATCTGTGATGTCCTGCCAAGTATGACGGTCATCGTATTCATCAAAGTTAATTAATAAACTTGAACAAGAGCCAATGATTTCCCCCTCAAATTCAGCACAAAACTGACCTTCTGGGAAATGCTCAAGATGGCTTTCAAGATGCTCTCGTTTCCATGGGTCCATGCCCGGAAAGCATACCTCCTGCAAGGCAATGATTCGGTCAATATCTTCTTCCCGGATATTACGGATCACCATTCTTTTTTCAAACCGCGTTAAATCGAGTTTTTCTGCCATGATGTTTTTGCCCCCTTACTGATCCTCTTTTTCAAGCTGATGGAATAGCTGGAGCAATTCGATTTCAGCCATGGATTCTAATCTCACATCGTATTCTTCAAATTGCAGCGTGCTCGTCACTTTGTTTGGGACGATGACGCATTTCATGCCTGCCCGTTTAGCAGCCACTGATCCATTCACTGAATCCTCAAAAGCCACACAATCCTTTGGCTCTACACCTAAACAGCTTGCGGTTTGCAAATAAAGCTCTGGATGAGGTTTGACTTCTTCCACATCATCTGACGTGCGGATACATTCAAAGTAATCAAAAAGACCAATTTGCTTCAGGTGATCAGACACCCATTTATAGTCTGAGCTGGAAGCAAGTCCAATCTTGATCCCTAGCTCCTTCGCTGCCTGTAAATAAGCTTCTACGCCAGGTCGTGCTGATTCATCCTTCATTCTCTTTTGAAAACGAGAACGCCGGTCCGCTGTGAGTGCCTCATGATCGAGCGTCTTTCCTAGCTGTTTTTCTAAGTATTCAAACGGCTTAAAGCCTGCCTGCGTCCCGATGACGTTGCCCCAAACGGAAAGAGGCAGCTCTGACTCATGCTCCGCAAACATTTCTTGTAAAACTTCATATTCATGTGTTTCTGTATCTAAAATTAATCCGTCAAAATCAAATATAATCGCCTTTACCAACGAGGCCACTCCTTTTTTTTACGAAAGTCTTTAATATGATACTCAATGCTATCATATCGTGAATAAAATTGACTTTCAAAGATGAATGTCTGCTAAAATAATTATGTATAAAAGGAGCCTGTACCATTTTGTCAGGCTCCTACCCGTGTTCGGTTCATTCTGCAAGAGATCCAAGCGCTCCGATTCGTGGAGAAATAGGCAATGTTGAAAAAGAGCGGGTTTGGTATTACAGATCTAAAGGTTTCTCCGTTCCCTTAAAAATAGTATGTGCGGCAGCCTTGTAAGTTAACAAGGAAGTTCACACCAACTTTTACGCATTTTGAAGGCGGCGGCTGGCAAAATCGTCTAAATCAAACGGGAAAGAAAAGCCGCATGCATTGACCTGCTCACGGTTTCGCTCGAATAGCTCACGATCACACTTTGTAATATGGCGTTTAGGTTTTACAATAATGGTATGTAATAGCTGAAGTCCCGATAAAATACGAAAAGCATCGTCCATCGTTCCGTTATAAACCCCTTCAACAAAGGTTAGCGGGCGTTCTTTTTGGCGCGCAGCTGGGTCTTCACCGACAGCATGGGATAGAAGATCTTCAACATCCTTTGATATTTCTTCAATTGCCTGCTCTTGCAGGTCTGTAGCAGCTTTCATTATTCTCACGTGACATCTACCTCTCTGTCGTTATTTCTCCATTCAGAATAGCACAGAAAAAAAGGCGTTCGCCAAGGTAAGTGTTTCCTATATATACCCAAAGAGAGGAACGGATATCATGAACATTCAAGGACACACGCTCTCGCTAAAAGTAGGTGAGCAGCATCAAGATACTTCACTGAGTCAGTTTTTAAAAACAGCCGTGTCGGCTTCAAAACCGATTATCCATTTTTGGATGGAGCATCAAAAAGTACGTTTAAATCAAAAGCCTGCCCATCACGCGGCAAAAGTCAGTACAGGTGATCACATACTGATCGATTTTTTTGAAACGGAAGAAAGTGATGTGACACCAGAATATGGTGAATTAGAGGTGCTTTTTGAGGACGAGCACTTATTGATTGTGCAAAAACCCGCTGGACGACCGACGCACCCGAATGAAAAGGGACAAACGGGCACACTGGCTAACCTTGTGGCCTTTCATTTTCAAGCAAATGGCGAGGAAAAGCGAGTGAGACATATTCACAGACTCGATCAAGACACAAGCGGCACGGTCATTTTTGCTAAACACAGGTTAGCTCATGCTGTGCTTGATCAAATGCTTTCTAAAAAAACGATCAACCGAACCTACATCGCCATCGCAGAAGGTCTTTTCAAGAAAAAGAAAGGCACTATTGATGCAGCAATTGGCCGTGACAAGCATCATGCCGTCAGACGAAGAATCTCTCCTACTGGTCAAAATGCTGTCACTCACTTTCAGGTCATGGACAGCAATAAACGTCTGCAAATGACAGCCGTCAAGCTGCAACTTGAGACCGGAAGAACACATCAAATTCGAGTCCATCTTAGCAGTCTCGGGCACCCTTTAGCTGGAGATACACTTTATGGCGGAGCTCGTCATCATATCAATAGATGCGCTCTCCACGCCAAACAAGTAGACATGACACATCCTTTTACAGGTGAGCACCTGAGCATAGAAGCACCGCTTCCTCTAGATATGTCCCAGCTCATGGACGAAATTATCCATTAAAAAAAGAGCCTGCATTTAAACAGCAGGCTCTTTTTCTTTAGACAGATGCTCTTTTTGCATAAATAATGTACCGCTCTGGTGCATTGCCAACGAAATGAAATGGATAGCATGTCGTTAACACCAGCTCTTCCTTTTTATTCTGCAAAGTAATAATGGATGTATCATGCTGATCCACGATTTTCGTATGTGTGATTTCATAAACAAACTCACCATACGGCACAGTGATTTTCAGCTGATCCCCAATATTCAGTTCACCTGTTCGGCGAAATACCGTGTCACGATGGCCAGATAGGACGATTTGTCCCTTCTGATCTGGGTAATAACTGCCTTTGTAATGCCCGACTCCTTTGGCAAGATCATCCGCATCTGTCCCTTCGACAATGGGTAGGTCTGCTTTTAATTTCGGAATCGTCAGGATGCCAGAGGCTTTCCCCACATCAGGAGAAAACTGCTTCTTTGACATCCCTTGATCGTCCGCTACCGCTTTCTTTGCATCTTCTAATGATTGTGCCGTTTGAAGGTGCGTAGAGGCGATTTGCCAAATTCCCCAGCCGAGCAAGACAATTCCTGCTGTCATCACAGTAAGTGCAAGCCACTTTTTCATGCTTAAACTCCTTTACCTGTTACATTTCTCTTAGATGATACGGTCTTTAGCTTGCTGCTTTTTCTTCTTGTTTTGCTTTTTGAATGCGTCCCTCTTTTTGATACACAATGGAAGCTCCTTCAAAGCTCTTCACAAAAGCGACAGTAGCTTCTAAATCCTCTGGACCTGTTTCAGGATTTTTCCCCAGCCTTCCTATCGGTTCATATTTACTGCCAGTTGCAGTTGCCATAAAATTATTCACCGTGAGTGTATAAGTTTGATCGAGCTCAACGGCTGAACCATCTGGAAGCTTTAAGTCGACTACTTTATATGTTACCGGATCATAGGAATATGAAAAGCCCGAAATGCTATAATCTGGTCCAAATTGAGGAGAAATTTGCGCTTCAATGATCTCAGCCAAGTCTTTCCCCTTAATCTCAAGTTTAACTAAAACGTTGCCAAAGGGCTGAATATTAAACAGATCTCCCCACGTTATCGGCCCTTTTTCAAGGTTTTGCCTGATCCCGCCGCCATTCATCATGGCAAAATCACTTTTCATAGAATATCTCATACCATCGGCAATCAAATTACCGAGCGGCGTGTCTCCATCATTTGAATAGCCGCCTTCCATTTTGACACCAGCTTCACCAACTACCTCACTAATAATTGGCTCTACTTCTTTCCCGTAATGAGCCAAGATGCCGGCTGCTTCCTTGTCCTTTTCAATACCAGACTGGTCTACATACTGAATATTTGCACTCTTTTTGACAATATTCTTTGTTTTGCGGTCAAGTGTTACATTGACTTCGCCAATGGCCTTCCCATATTCAAAGGCTTGAACAATTAATTTCCCATTGACCTCTCCGTTTACGACTTCGTGATTATGCCCTGCAAAGATGACATCAATTTCATCATCGCCTTCTTTGGCAAGCTTCGCACTCTCTCCAGTGATGGTATCTCCATTTTGCGAGGCTGTCATATGAGCTAAAACCGCAATGGCTTTGATCCCTTTTTGTTTTAATTCCTTCGCGGCTTCATTTACCGCTTTAACTTCATCTGTAAACTGAATGTCTTTAATCCCTTCTGGCATGACCATTCCTGCGGCTGACTTTGTCACAACACCGATAAATGCTACAGGGATTCCTTCGACATCCATGATTTCATAAGCAGGTAAAAGTGGCTTACCTGTATCCTTGTATTCACAGTTTGCACAAACGAGCGGAAAATTCTGCCCGTCATATCCCTTTGTGCCTTTCGGATGATCTCCGCCATTTATGATACGTAATAGCTCGTCCACCCCTTCATCAAATTCATGGTTGCCGACCGTGCCAACATCAAAGCCAATGTTCTCCATGAGTTCAACCGTTGGTTCATCTTGCAGAAGAGAAGATATCGGAGAGCTGCCGCCAATCATATCTCCAGCATGGACTGTGATCGTATTTTTGTTAGCTGCTTGTTTTTGTTTCATATAAGCCGCCACATAATCCATCCGTCCGTACGTTCCTTTATTGCCATCACCTTTCAGATCCAGTTCGTATTGTTGATCAATTTTCCCGTGTAAATCATTCATGCTTAAAATGGTTAATGGGACTTCCCCAGTTCCTTCTGCCGGCTGATAGCCAGCCTGTTCTGCTTCTTCTTTCGAAGCAAAAAAGATGCGTTTATCTACAGCGATTTCTTTCCAGCTGTCAGGCGATACGTACGTTTTCGCTGATGAATCACCGACGTAGCGTGTCAGTCCTTTTTTCTGTTCACGTGCTCTAAATTCAAACGGCTGTTCCAGCAGCGGATCTGCTTCATTCCAAATGCCAAGCCCTTTTTCTTTCGCCTCTTTGACAGCTTTTTGGAACGTCTGATAGTCCTTTTCATCTCCAACCGGCCAGATGAAATACGTAGGAGCATATCCTTTTTTCACAAGCTCTAAATTCGTATTGACCCCTTTTTTGGTTTTCACTTGAGCTAAAAGACGTCCATAGCCGTCCTTCGCTTCTGGACCAATCTTTAATGTGACTTTATCTCCGCTTGAAAGAAGTGTGTTTAAATAGTCCGCCGCCTTCTGTCCAAAACGCAGCTGGTTTTGATCTAATTCATTTTTTGGCTTATGGTACGTTTCCGGCGTGTCCATATTCACAAAGCGCACCTTTGTTGTACCAAGCACAGGCTTCTTTAAATGAATCGTATCTCCATCCACCACCCGGTCAACCGTTGCCTCGTATTCTTTCTTGATTTTTGGCGGCTTTGGCTGGCGTTTCAGCAGGCTGACATCACCCTTGTGTCGTGGAAGCACCTGCAGCGAATCATACCTGCTTAACACTCCTGTAAACTCATACCATTTCCCTTTCTTCACTTCATCAATGGCACTTGTATCCACCATCACTCTAAGGGTGGTGCTGTGATATTTTTTATCAATGATCACGACATTGTATCCACCGCCAGTCGGCTGCTCTGGTTTTGATTCAACATAGCCTTTGACCTTCACAAGTTTTCCTTCATGTTTACGTGCTTGATCCGTTTCTAGTTGTTTCACGGAGACTCGCTTCGGCTTTGGCAAGGTTTGATTCATACCATCGATCTTCAGGCGGTCTCGATCCGGCACAATTTCAATCAGTCCTTTATAAGACGTGATCTTCCCCGATACTGTCACCTTCATGCCCGCTTTTAGTTCTGGGAAGTTGTCAGGCTGTGCTGAATATATATTGATTCCAGCTGATTTGTCTTGAATGTACGTTGACAGTTTCCCATTGCCTATAGCCGATTGATCTGCTGTCACAATTCCGCTCACTGTCACTGTCTCTCCGATTAGCTGACGGGCTTTTTTGATTTTCATTGGCTTCTTTTGGTTCCATACCGTTTCCTTCTTTTCAGACGCACTGGCTTGTTCTGCTGTGATCATGCCAGGCAGTAAGGATTGCAGACTAAAGATCACCAAAACCAAACAGCAGATCATTCGAATGGATCGAACACGTTTCATTAAACCTCTCCCCTTCCGAGCTTTATCTCTCATAGTGTACTAAGTAAATATTGATGGTAGATGGATTTCTTGTAAATCTTATGTCTGCTAGCTCATTGGAAACGTAATAATCACCCGTGTCCCCTCGAAGCTTTTGCTTTCAAAACGAATGCTGCCGCCATGGCTTTCAATGATTTTAATCGTCATCATTAAACCAAGGCCAGTCCCTTTTTCTTTCGTTGTATAAAAAGGTTCACCCAGTTTCCCTATTTCGTCTTCTGGTATGCCCTTACCTTGGTCTTCAAAGATCAGCATCATCTGATTATGTTCCAATACGGATGTGACCTGAATGACACCTGTCACCCCATCCATCGCTTCAATACCGTTTTTAAGAATGTTTAAGAAGACTTGTTTCAGTTCATTCGGTATACCTTGAATGTTTGGCAGCGACGGAGACAAATTCTTTTGAATAGACACGCCTTTTAAAACCGCTTGTGATTCAATGACCATGATCACTTCTTCGAGCAGAAGATTGACTTGTACCGGCTCAAATTTCACCGATTTGCTTCTAGAGAGCACAAGGAATTCATTAATAATGGCTTCAAGCCGATTAAATTCAGACATCATCACATCTGCATAATCCTTCTGATATTTCTTACTTTGAATCATCAGCTGTAAAAATCCCTTTAACGACGTCAGCGGGTTCCTTATCTCATGGGCGATGCCGGCTGCAAGCTGACCTACTGCGGACAGCATCTCTGACTTCATTAGCATCTTCTCTGACTGCTTTTGATTCGTAATATCCTCTGAAATCCGCATCACGGTAGACTGCATTTTGTCAGGATCATCAATTCGATGTAAAGAGACCCTCTCCCATCGTTCACGACCTGATAAATCCTGAAAGTACAGCTCACCTGTCCAGCTGCCTTCTTTTAAACAAACGTCCCATTGCTTTTCTAAATCATCACATTGACACAGAGAATGGTAGACAGAAAAGATATCTTTGCCGATCAGGTCATATTCATGCTGCTGCACAAACTGGCAAAAACGCTGATTCACGCATTGGATGACCCCTTCCTCAGTTGCAACAACAATATGGATATGGCTATTATCCAGTGCTGTTACCGCTAGATGAAGTGACTGTTTGATTTTTGTCATTTCCGTCATTTTAATCCACGTCATCACCGCTCCCTCATGATCTTGGTCAAGGATAGGTGTGATGTGAACGTTGAATTGTTCTCCTTCATTCGTTTCAATTTCTCGTTCGATGACGCGCTTATCCGAGATAACGGATTGTATGTCATGATAGAGCGTTTCCTGCGTAAGTTTCTTAGCCATCGACTGAAAGGATTGCTGGTGCCTTATTTGAGCTGAAGTAAATAAAGAGGCAGCTGTAGGAGTGTAGTAGCGAATATTCATGTCTCGGTCCACAAACAACGTCGTAAGCTCCGGCTTGACAGAAGGTCTATACAGTTCTTCCCTTGTTACCCTTAAGTTGTTTATGATATTAATAAAATGATCGTGTTTTTTCTCAAGCTCCGCTATTTGCGTGTTTTTCGCTTTTAATTGAGCCCTTGCCTCCTGCTCTTTTTGTTTGACTTCATTTAGTTCATTTTCTAAGTCGACAATACGCTGTTGATAGACTGAATTCTGATCTGACATCCCATTTTCCCTGCTGTTCTTTTGATTTTTTCCTCTCTCATTCATTCGAATAAGAATGACGTATACTCCTTTAAAACGGCGATCAAAACTCTTTACAGTAAAATCCGCATACTGCTTTTTTCCTTTTTCCGAAATGAGAACATGCTGAAACACAACCTCTGTCTCGTCAGTCCATACCTTTTGAAAGGTTTGACTTAACATCTCTTTCAAATATTTAGGTGTCACATATTCGCATGATTGATCTGACACTTCTACATGGTCTAAGAAAGAATAGGCCCCATTTGACATTGCCAGGATCTTGTTACAATCATTAATGACTATACATGCATCATAATCCTCGCTTACATCCTTCATATATTGTGCAGCTCGTTTTTTCAACTCGACATCACGAGCGTCATGTACCCAAGGGACACTAGGTGCAGGAACGTTGGAATGGGTGTAAATGTTCCACTTCTCATTGAACAATTGAAACAATCGAGGGATATTGGGGACAGTTTCATTTGGCCCTAAAATCAACACCCCTTGATCTTTTAAAGCATATTGGAATCGGGATAATACTCGTTTTTGCACTTCTGGCTCAAAGTACATCAGAACATTTCGGCAACTGATAAAATCGAGGTGGATAAAAGGTGAATCAATCAATAAATTGTGAGGAGCAAAAACAATATGTTTCCTAAGCGACTGCTTCACAATAAAAGCGTCACCTTTCTTTTCGAAATATCGCGCCCGCCATTTTTCCGGTATGCTTGCCATAGATTCTCTCGAATAAAGACCTTTACTAGCTATTTGAATGGCTTTTCGGTTGATATCTGTCGCAAAGACTTGAAGTTCAATGGACACATCTCTTCGCTTCATTTCTTCTAAAAATAAAATTGTAAAAGAATAAGCTTCTTCCCCTGTCGAACATCCCGCAACCCAAATTCGGCATCGAGATTTCCCGTTGTTCATCGAATGGTCAATGATTGACGGTATTACCTTCTGTTCACATACTCGAAAAGCCTCCATATCTCTAAAGAAAGTAGTCGTGCCGCTTAGGAGCTGAGCGTGCAGGCGGTCAAGCTCATCTGGTTCTCTTTCTAATAAACGATCGTACTCTGATAATAATGACATCGGCTCGTTTGCAGTGCGCATACGCTTTTGAATGACAGAAAGCAGCCTTTTCTTTTCATAGGCTGAAAAGGCAATCCCTTTATACATTTCAAGACGTTCAATGATTCTTAGTAAAGCTGGATCCATCTCATCAGCATGCGGAACATTGATGATATTGGCCATATATGCCGCAAGAGTGGATGGATTTTTGAATGTGTGATGATACATACTGTCAAAACCACTCTCTACCTCACTGCACGATAAGGCTGTTCCGCCTTGCTCAACCAACTGAAGCAACCCACTCCCCACACAATGACCTTTTTGAAAAAAGATCGCAAACGCCTCTTCCTTTTGAACACTGGCAAGTGACTTAAAAAGCGAGTTGACAGAGCATGCCTTGTTTGTTGGCAGCTGCTCAGATACATGAAGCCGGTGATCTTCCGTTAACGTCACAGCTGCATGCTGCGGACAAAAATAGATCGTCTTTTTCATGACTTTCTCACCATGTTTAATCGTTTTTGCCCGGTAGCCAATCGGTAAAACAAGTGCTTCCAAATCTGTTATACAATCGCCTGTCACATGATTTTGCACAACAATAAAAGAGGCATTTAAATCATGTGGTAATGATTGAAAAAAAGCCTCAAGATGATGCTGTTCAAACGGCGAAACACCGATGCCGATCACTGGTGTCTGCACATGTTCGTCTTCTATCAAACGATTAATGATTTTGTCCTGCATCTGGTACCCCCATGTTCATTCGTCTGATACTTTTTTTCGACAAAAAGAAAGAAAACCCTCTAATTGTAAATAATGTTTTTTGCATGAAAACGTGAAAACATCCTCACATTAAAACAGAGTGTATAAACAGAAGGAGGAATCTCAATGCAAAACGATCAGCAGCCAATGTTTCAAGGAAGCGCTCAGCAGCCTGAGCTCAACCATGGCGGGCATGAGTTATTCGATTTACATGAAATTTTAGCCGGTACGATTAATATTTTGGATCAATATATGATCTTGCGGCAATTTATTCAAGATCCTGCATTATCCGACATCCTGGATCGACAATATCAATTCGTTTTATCCCAGTACAATGTCACTGTAGATTGTTTTTCTACAGGCCAAAAGCCTAGTGAAGAAACCGCTACTTATATGATGAAAGAACACACTCAAGTGACATACGGAATCAAACCTTCTCAGCCGAAGAAGCCGAACCAGTCATTACAGGATGTAAAAGACTTAGGCATCACAGGACATATGCTCAGCCTAGTCAAATCACATGCTGGGTTACTTTCAATGTCAGCATTAGAAGTAACAAACCCTGTTGTCAGACGTGTGCTTGCTGCGCAGATTCCGAACTTTATCGAAATGGCGTATGAAATTTTCTTGTATCAAAACAAGCATGGCTACTATCAAGTTCCTCAGCTTTCCAAACAAGACATGACAGCCATGACGTCAGCTTTTGCACCGCTTCAGGGGCAGGTTCAAATGCCTCCTAGCAAGGCCGATCAACAAAAGCCTCTTCATTAAGAAAAACGGCTGACCCCCTTCTTTGGTCAGCCGTTTTTTCTTTGGTACATGACTTTAAACTGTTCTTCAAAATCTGTGAGCCTCTTCCCCGTCGCCTGTTCAAAGCCGCTAGCAAATTGGCCAGTTTTCGCAGTTTCCTCTATGATTTCATGTATGACGTCTCGTCCGCAAAGCTGCACCAGCTCATAGATCATATAATAGCTTTGTAAATAGACATCTGTCTCATACGTCACACGGGAATTCTGCCAGTCTTGATCAGAATGAAGAGATTGAAAAGGAACCACGTCGAAGCGTTCAGAAGTAGCATTTAACACGTCATAGGCCGTCCATTCTGCTATTCCTTCGTGGAACCAAAGCGGAAACATTCCTGGAGACACTTCATATGAATGGACCTTTTCATAGAAAACAAAATGAGCATACTCATGAATAAACAACGTATTGAAAAAGTATAAAGGCAGTGTCTCTTTCTTCAATAATGCTTCCCGTTTATCTGGATATAAGCCAATCATTTGATCATGATCAGAGTAAAATCCGGTAATATGCTTGATCCCCGCCATTTGTTCGATCGACTCTTTATCATCAAAATAGATAACGTCTAAAGGTCTGTCAGCTTCAAATTGAAACACTGACGCTGTCCTCTTCTTTGCCTGTTTCAAAGCCTCTATTGTCAGATCAACAAAAGCTTCCTCTTCCTCTGCATAGTAGATTCGAATATGTTCATAGACTTGCTTATTGAGTCCCTCCGTTATAATCGTTTTAGGAGAAGACTGCTGCTCTAAATATTGTCCTGTCAGCTGAAACGCAACATAAATCAAGTACGCGGTGAAAGCATAAAAAATCAGACCTGCTGCAATCATTCCGCCTACAAGTTTTTTATGAATCAATGACGGCTTGGCTTTCATTTGCTCCCCACCTGAATTCATCCTGCACCCTCTTTCTCTTTCTATGAAGAAACAAAGATCAACAAGAGGTGATATATTTTTTACTTTATGCAGTCAGGTGCGCGAGGTGCGGTTCCAAACAAAAAAGCCGCATATGACATACGGCTTTTGTCGTAGCTATTTTGATTCAGGGAAGACTCGTCTAACCGTTTCAGTAAATTCATCGAAAAATCCTGAAATTGGCTCTCCGCTTCTAATACGTTTTCCGTAACCTTGCATACGATCGACAAAGTCTGGATTAGCAGATACATACACGTTGTCGATTTGTTGATCCGTTGATTTGACTTTATCTGAAATTTTCTTTTTCAGATCGTCCGTCACATCACCGCTTTTATTGCCTTCAAGCACAACGGCTACAAATGCATTTTTTCCAGTAACAAGCACGTTCGCTGTTTTCACTTCAGACATATTCGCAACAAGCTCTGACGCCTTATCTGCCACTTTGACCTTCTGAGGTGTTTGAACATCTGGCTGATCCTGTCTCATGTTGTCATTCTTATATGTGACATTTTCATATTGCCTTTTCATTGTTCCTCTACGCTCATCGCCTTGATTGTTCATTCCACACCCAGCGGTGATTAATGTTGGCACGAGCAGTAAAGATAGCATCCATTTCTTATTCATCAATTATTCCCTCCTTTTGCTCATAGGTTTTTCATCCAGTCGGCTTTTTATGCACACATCCTCTGTTTTCGTAAAATGAATTCATAATTCAGCTGGGTTTGGTCATCCTAAACATGATGAAGAATCATCACGACCAAATGGAGGGATTCGTTTGTTTAAAAAAAGAAAAGGTATGAGCACTGGCGCAATGATCGCAGTATCAACAGCTATCATTGCATTATTCTCCTCAGTTTTACGAAGAAGGCTGAAAAGCATGACACAAATGAATATGTCTTCAATGATGAAAGACGCAAACCATCAGCACCAAAACTCATCTCGCCATGAGTCCCACTCACATAAAGAATCAAAAGGAACAGGTGAAGTTGGACAAATGATCAAGCAAGCATTCACAGCTGTCCAGCCAAATCAAACAAACCAGCACCAATCACCAACAAAAACCCATCAGCCAAGAGAGTCTTATGCGCAATCTCTTCACATCGATGAAAATGTGATGAATGTGATGGATGATGAATCAATCCAGCAAGTCATCAATGACATCGAGCACAAATAATAAAACAGGAGCCTTCAAAAAAAGAGGCTCCTGTTTATTCTCCAGAAAAATGTTCTTTGACCATGAGACAAAAGGAAGGTAAAAATGAGATTTCGATTGTTGTGAGGAAGTCGTCATGATGCTCTAATATCAGCAACAGCTCCTTTTCTTCCTTCCGATCTTTTTTTATCTCTACATGCTGCACTGTTTTAAAATCATATATGCCTAAAACGGATTCGGTCTTTTTTCGAACGACCTTTAAGGTAAATTCCCGCATAGCAAGCGACATGTCCACAACAAATCGCTCCTCCTGATTCTCGAACCGAAACGTCAAATCTTGATATTCAACCGGCATTTCTTTTTCAAATCCGGCATCTGGCATTTTTTCAAAAAAAGAAAGCCAGTCCGTTTGATCTGGAAAGCGTTTTCCTCGCATTTTCTTCAATTCCTCATCACTAAAATTTTTATTAATTATCCTTTTTCCCCTTTTCTTTTGCAACAAATTTTAGTAATTTTAAAAAGGTGATTCTATTTTGCTAAGAGACCTCTTTATTAATTTAACAATTCTTGTTACTTTCCATTATTTATTTATGCTTGTGTTTAAAGAGAATTTTCTAAAAAAAGAAGATACCTTGCTCAGACAAATATGCAAAGGCATGCTTTCTGGGTTACTCGGTGTCCTTTTAATGTTCTTCTCTATTAAAACAGGACCAGCGATCATCGATTTAAGACATATTCCCCTTATTTTAACGGCCTTTTATGGAGGCATCGTCCAAACAATGATTGCAGCCTTTGTTGTCATCATTGGCCGGTTATTAATTGAAGCCAACATCGCTTCTTCCATCAATATTTTTTCCATGATGTTTATCGCAGCTTCTTCTTTTTTGATTGCAGAGCGTCATATGAATCATGTTGTGAAAATGCTGTTATCCCTTACGATTGGTAATGTGATGGCCACAAGCCTGTTTATCATGGTCGTGCATGAGACATCATTTCAACTGCATTCTACTTATTGGATTTTCTCATATATTGCTGGATTGTTTAACTTTTATGTCATTGAGCATCAAACAAAAGCATATCAGCTGTTAAATTTGTATAAATTCCAAGCTCATTATGACTTTTTAACAGGTGTTTTAAATAAACGGAAGTTCGATGAGGTATTAAGTGATGCTTTTACTAAGAAGTTGAAGCAGCCTATCCATCAAATGTCCCTTATTTACCTAGACATCGATTACTTCAAAACCATTAATGATCAATATGGGCATCATGAGGGAGATATCGTTTTAAAAGAAATTGGTACAAGGCTGATTAAAAACACAAGAAGCTCTGATTATATTGGGCGGATTGGCGGTGAAGAATTCGCTGTCCTTCTACCAAACTGTACAATTGAAAAAACATGGCAGATTGCAGAACGCTTACGAAAAAAAATAGCAGATCAGCCGATTTATTTAAAAAACGGTCTGTCCATTCACACTACAGTATCAATCGGATGTGCTTATTCTCATGGAACTAGTGCAGACATTAAGCAATTACCGATTATAGCTGATCAGGAGCTCTATAAAGCGAAGGAGTCCGGCCGAAATCGAGTGAGCTTTTCAGAGAGAAAAAAAGACCATTTGACATAGGCATTTTCCTCAATTTGTTAGCGCTAATTATTTTTAAAAAAGTTTTCGTATAACAGTTGTTTTTTCCCGCAAACACTGGTAAAGTAAAGGTAATTATTTTTGTTCGTATCATCTTTAAGAAGAAAGTTTTGTAAGAGTTTTCGTCTTTGAAGTTTGTGTAAGAGCAAGAATAGTGAATTTAAGCGTTAAGATCGCTTTAGGAGGAAATTTCATGTTAGAAGGTAAAGTAAAATGGTTCAACTCTGAAAAAGGTTTCGGATTCATCGAAGTAGAAGGTCAAGACGATGTATTCGTTCACTTCTCTGCTATCCAAGGCGAAGGCTTCAAAACTTTAGAAGAAGGTCAATCAGTTTCTTTCGAAATCGTTGAAGGTAACCGTGGACCACAAGCTGCTAACGTTAACAAAGCGTAATTTAAGAGCATCTGCTCTTTTAGCACTTTATAGAGTGAAGGAAAACCGCCCGGCTTCTGCCGGCGGTTTTTTTGTTGCATAAAAAAAAGAGAACCTGATGAGAGGTTCTCTTTTTATTTATCCTTCTGCTTTAGCTTCTGTAAAGCAGAGCGATACATATCATCATTCATTTTAGTTTCTGGTTCTTCTTCTTTGACAGGTGGTTCTGGCTGTTTAAACTTTTGAAGCGCCTGTCTATAGAAATCGTCGCCAGCCGCAGCATCATCTGTTTGAGAAGGCTCTGACGCTTTTTTTTCAACTTCAGGCTCTACAGGTCTCGCAACAGCTTCTGGCTCGCTATGCGGCACGTCAGGCTGATTGGAGACATCTTCTTTGATCTCTTCCTTATCGGCCGATGCGTGTCTGACATTGAACGCTACTAATCCAATAATGACTAGAACAGCAGCTACTAACGCTACAATAATCGTCGCCAAAAGAACCCTCTCCTTATCGCTTAAATGATGCAGTGACTGATGCTACACGTCTTCCTAGTGCTTTTCCGAGTTCAATGCCTTCAGTCGAAATCAATTCATCAGAATCGATCGGACATGTCACACCAGCTCCATAGTAAGAGCCGTATAAAGCATTCTCAGGAACATTCCCAGGAAGGCCGACAACAAGCATTCCTTGGTGGAACATTGGGGTAATCAAATTATGCATTGTCATTTCTAAACCGCCGTGTGTTGTAGCAGTTGTACAGAAAACAGCACCGACTTTATCGATTAGTTTTCCTTCTGCCCATAAGTAGCCAAGACGGTCAATCCATGTCTTTAACCCAGAACTAATGGTACCAAAGTGACCAGGGCAGCCCCAAATGATCGCATCCATTTGATCAAGCTTGCGAATGTCTGCATCTTTCACGTGATCAATGAATACTTCAGCTTGCTCTGTTTCACCTGCGCCTGCTGCAATCGCTTCTGCAAGTGCTTTTGTATGGTCACCTTCACTATCGTATACAACATAAATTTTCATGTACGGTCCCTCCACACTTATCTTGCATCTTGGTTTGCTTCCTTAGGTGCTGGAAGCAATGATATTTCTTGTTTCTTATGCTGCTGTTCTTTTCGCTTTTTATCCTTACGAACATCTCGCAGGAACAAGCTGAGAATGACACCAGCCGCACAGAATAATGTCACCCACATGTAAGCATCATTGATACCCATCACGTTTGAATCGATCTGTGCTTTCGTAAAGAGCTGGGTGGATACATATTTTTGAGCAGCTTCTGCTGTCATGCCCATATGATGCATCACATTCGATACAGCCGCCTGGAATGAATTCATAAAGAACGGGTCCGCTGTATTTGTTTGATCCGCCATATTGGAATAATGGAATGTCGTCCGATTCGTATAAATCGTTGTGATCAAACTCGTACCGATGGAACCGCTAATTTGTCTCAATGTATTAGACATCGCTGTACCATGGCTGTTTAAGTGCTGTGGTAATTGGTTCATCCCTGCTGTCATAACCGGCATCATAAGAAGTGACATACCAAATGCACGTACTGCATACATGAGCACAATGTGACTATAAGAAGTATCGATGGTCAGCTTTGTAAACTCATATGTCGTGACAACGGTAATGAGCATCCCCACAATCGCAAGCGGACGAGGTCCAAATTTATCAAACAAGATCCCTGAAATCGGGGACATAATGAGCATCGCAAGTGCCCCTGGAAGCATTAATAGCCCAGATTGCAATGCCGTAAACCCAACGAGGTTTTGCAGATAAATCGGAAGTAAGAACATCCCTGTATATAAGGCAACCGTAATAATGATGTTAATGACACTTGATAATGAGAAAATGCTGTATTTAAATACGCGGAAATCAAGCATCGGATTATCAACTTTCAACTGTTGGAAAATAAAGAGAATAATCGCAATCGCACCAATAATAATCGTAGATAAGACGATCGGATCTGTCCAACCATCACTTCCTGCTTCACTCACTCCGTAAAGAAGGGAAGCAAAACCAACGATTGAAAGAATCGCACCAAGACTGTCCAGCTTGATTTTTTTAGGCTCTACAATATTTTTAAACATAAAGAAAGCCGCGATAATGACAATTGCACCGATTGGCACAAGTCCGTAAAACATAATACGCCAAGAATAATGTTCAATAATGTAACCAGATAATGTTGGTCCTACTGCAGGAGCAAACATCATCGCAAGACCGAAAATCCCCATTCCTTTCCCTCTGTTTTCCGGAGGGAAAATAAAAAGGATTGTTGTCATGACGAGCGGCTGTAAGATACCGCCGCCGACAGCCTGAATCAAACGGCCGATGAGCATTGTTGAAAAGTTTGGCGCAATACCGCAAATAAATGTACCTAGTGTAAATGAGATCATGGCCACTAGGAATAAGCTGCGCTGTCCAAAACGTGTGATTAAAAACGCAGACAACGGAATCAGCACACCGTTGACAAGCATGTAGCCTGTTGTCAGCCACTGAATCGTCGTTGCACTCACATTAAATTCTGTCATTAAATGGGGCATAGCTACGTTCAAAAGCGTTTGGTTTAAAATCGCTACGAACAAACCGGCCATTAAAATGATCAGTAAAGACAAGGAGCCTGCTCCCTGTTTTGTCGCTGCAGGTTGATTTGCCATCTCAGACAACCTCCTTTCATTTTTTGATATCAATCATCATTAAGATGAAATTTTGACAGAAGCATTCATACCTGGAAGTACTTTGTCTGATGGATTTTTAATAGAAATTTTCACTGCTACTTTTTGCGTTACTTTTGTATAGTTACCACTTGAATTTGTTGCTGGCAGCATATTGAATGTTGAGTTTGTCGCATAACCAATTTGTTCAACAGTTCCTTCAAATGTTGTATCAGGATCTCCATCTACAACGATGTCGACTTTATCGCCTTTTTCAATGTTTTTAATATCTGTTTCTTTAATATTTGCTGTGATGTAAAGCTTGCTTAAATCGATTGTTTCACCAAGAACTGTACCAGGCTGCACTTGTTGGTTGTTTTGGATTTCTTTTTTGACTAATGTGCCATCAGCCACTGCTTTAATGTTTGTTTTTGTTTGTCCTTCAACTTTTGCAACTGTGCTGTCTTTTTCCACTTCGTCACCTTCGTTGATATCCCAGCCTTTGATTTGTCCAGCTGCTGGTGCTGTGATTTGATACATGTCACCTGTCACTTTAGCCTCATCTGTTTTGACAAAGTTTGTGCTTTCGTAGTAGTAATAAGCACCTCCGGCAATAATGGCAAGAATTACAATAAGGCCAATAATGTTCGTTAGCAATAAACGCCCTCTGTTCATGTTTTGTTTCTCCTTTCATGTATAAAAATATAGTGTCATCTGCTTTAGCAAACTTAGAATGCCCATCATCTGACAGAATATGAAACAAGCTCAACAATCTGTCTTTTTCCCTTGATCTACCCCCGCCCGAAACATGGTGTGCAGCCCATTTATATTTATTGTTCAATTATGAGCAAGGAGCAGAAAAAGAAGAAAAGACGATCGGCATCTTTTTTGAAAAACTTATATTTAACAAGATTAAATATTAATAAATGAAAATTGAAATGTCAAAGAGAAAGTTTTACTTTTTTTCTGGTGATCCCTTCCTTCTCCACACAAAAAACCCTTCAGCCCTTATGCTGAAAGGTTTTTTCAAATGTGCTCGTTATGAATGAACTTCTTCCTGCTGAAAAAATTTTTTTAGTGCGAGAAAAACGTCTGATTTTTGCTTCAGAATATAATGCTTAAATTTCTCATCCTGAATATGCTTGTATGCTGACATTAACGTAGAATGCCGGTTGTATTGATTCACTTCACCATAGCAAAATAAATTGGCTTTTTTCATGATCTCAGAAACAAGTTTCACACACCGGGCGTTGTCTGATGTCAAATTGTCACCATCAGAAAAATGAAAAGGATAAATATTATACCGCGACGGCGGGTATCGTTCGTCTATGAGCTCTAGTGCCTTTCGATAGACAGACGAGCAAATGGTCCCCCCGCTCTCACCCCGCGAGAAGAAATGTTCTTCGTCTACCACCTTCGCCTCTGTATGGTGAGCAATAAATTCAATATCGACTGTCTCATACTTTGTCCGTAAGAAACGTGTCATCCAAAAGAAAAAACTTCTCGCCATATATTTTTCCCAAAGACCCATGCTTCCGCTCGTATCCATCATCGCCAAAACAACGGCTTTCGACTCTGGTTTGGTCACTTCATTCCACGTTTTATACTTGATATCCTCCGGATAGATGGGATAAAAGGAAGGGCTGCCTGTCATCGCATTTCGTTTAAATGCCGAGAGCATCGTTCGTTTTTTGTGGATATTTCCTGTTAACCCGGTTTTGCGAATATCGTTAAACTCAATTTGTTCGACAATGATGTCGTCAAGCTCCTTTTGCTTGAGGTTTGGCAGCTCCAGTTCACGAAACAGTGCTTCCTCGAGATCCATTAATGAGACTTCTGCTTCGTAATAATCCTCACCAGCTTGATCTCCAGCGCCCTGCCCTTTTCCTTGCCCTTGCTTACTGTCTGAGCCATCACGCGCAACAACATCGCCAACCTCGCTGTCTCCATCCCCTTGACCTACATGTTTATTTTTGTCGTAGTTATACCGAATTTTATATTCATCTAATGAACGGATCGGAATTTTCACAACATCTTTTCCATTCGACATGATGATGCTTTCTTCTGTGACAAGATCCGGCAAATTGTTTTTAATCGCCTCTTTGACTTTTTTCTGATGACGCTGCTGGTCGTCATAGCCTTTTCGATGGAGGGACCAGTCTTCCTGAGACACAATAAACTGACTTTTTTCTTGCCGGGACATCCATCCCCCTCCTCACCTATTTGCACAATTCTTCCTTTATCCTATGCTGCTCGTCATCCAAGTTGACGATCATTTCTAAAAAAGACATTACCGGTGCTGATGCGCCAATAATGCCTCCTTCATTTATTAACGATTCAGAAGACTGCCTACATATTTTAAAAGTTCATTTGCACTTGTTGAATTATATCCATGCTCATCAATCAATCTAGCCACTACTTCATTGACTTTCTTCAGCTGCTGTTCATCCGGTGTCTTCGTCGATGTCGTAATTTTCACCACATCTTTTAGATCGGCAAACAGCTTCTTCTGAATGGCCTCTCGCAATCTCTCATGCGAATTATAATCAAAGCGTTTTCCCTTTCTCGCATAAGCCGAAATACGAATCAGAATTTCTTCTCTAAATGCTTTTTTGGCGTTTTCAGAAATGCCGATCTGCTCCTCAATTGAACGCATGAGCTTTTCATCAGGATTCATTTCTTCACCCGTTAATGGATCACGCAGCTTGTTTTTATTGCAATAAGCCTCGACATTATCTAAGTAATTATCCATCAGCGTTTTCGCAGACTCCTCATAGGAATACACAAATGCCTTTTGCACTTCCTTCTTCGCAATGTCATCATACTCTTTTCGCGCGACTGAGATGAAATTCAAATAACGCTCCCTGTCCTCGCTGGAGATAGATGGATGCTGATCAAGCCCTTCTTTTAAGGAGCGCAGGACATCCAGTGCATTGATCGATTCCATGTTCTTTCGAATGATGGTAGATGAAATTCGGTTGATTACATAACGCGGGTCAATTCCGCTCATCCCTTCATCATGAAATTCCTTTTTCATCTCATCAATGTCGACTGACTGGAAGCCTTCGACACTTTCTCCATCATACAGACGCATTTTTTTCACCAAATCAATATCAGAACGCTTCGGCTCTTTCAATCTCGTCAAAATGGAGAACATTGCTGCTACCTTCAGCGTATGCGGGGCAATATGCACATCTGAGACATCACTTTCTGAAATCATTTTATGATAAATGCGTTCTTCTTCTGTGACCTTTAAATTATAAGGAATTGGCATCACAATAATTCTTGAATGCAAAGCCTCATTCTTTTTATTTGAAATAAATGACCGGTACTCGGTTTCATTCGTATGGGCGACGATCAATTCATCTGCACTAATTAAGGCGAATCTTCCTGCCTTAAAATTCCCTTCCTGCGTTAATGACAAGAGGTGCCATAGAAATTTCTCGTCACACTTTAACATCTCCTGAAACTCCATCATCCCTCGGTTTGCTTTATTGAGTTCTCCATCAAAGCGGTACGCACGGGGATCTGACTCTGATCCAAATTCGGCAATGGTTGAAAAATCGATGCTTCCTGTTAAATCGGCAATGTCCTGAGATTTCGGATCAGACGGACTAAAGGTACCAATGCCGGTCCGTTTATCCTCTGAGAAAAAGATCCGCTCGACCCTTACATCCTCAATTCTACCGCCATATTCCTCTTCCAGTCTCATCATGTTCAGAGGCGACAAATTCCCCTGCACACGAATCCCATATTCTCTATAGAAATCCTCCCGCAAATTTTGCGGAATAAGATGAAGCGGATCTTCATGCATAGGGCAGCCTTTGATCGCATAAACTGCGCCATGATCTGTCAGTGAATATTCTTCAAGTCCTCTTTTCAATCTAGTGACAAGCGTCGATTTCCCTCCGCTTACTGGTCCCATCAGTAATAAAATACGCTTCCTGACATCCAGCCGCTTTGCAGCAGGGTGAAAATATTCCTCCACTAATCTTTCGAGTGATTCCTCTAACCCAAACAGCTCCTGATCAAAAAATTTGTAGGTTCTGACCCCATTCTCCTCTTCAATCCCGCTGTCTTTAATCATATGATAAACGCGAGAATGAGCAGATTGAGCGACAAGTGGATTTTCCTTAATAATGTCTAAATAATCGCTGAATGTGCCTTCCCATTTGAGACGCTGCTCTTCTTCTCTGTGCTGTTCGATTTTCTTTAAAATATCCATATGAACCTCCTCTTTCAAGATTGAAGCTAGAAATCAGATACTGTTTTACAATCTATGCGGAGGCGTCCTATTACATGCTTTCGTTCTTCAAAATGACGAATTGGCAAACTGAATTGACAACCATCCGCAAGAACCTTCATAATAAAGGAAAAATAGGAGAAAAATGATTTTCTTCTCCTGCTTTTCAAGGTGAACTTCACATCATATGAAACAGGCAGCGAACGGAACAAAGGGATAAGGGGGAGCTTATATGAGAACGGTCATTATGATGGGCGTCATCATTACGTTTTTAGTATCCATTTTCACTGCTGGCTACGAAGGCAAGCCTGGGAAATGAAAAAAAGGATGTTCCATTTGCGGAACATCCTCAGATTGTTGACAAAGGGCTAAAATGATTTTGATTTTAGCCCTTTGTCTTCTTTTCAGCGTGATAGAAAACCTTTGCAGTCTAGGAAGGACGAGCATCGGAGCGGAGCGAATTTGACATTCGTGAGCACCGAAGCGCAGACCTGCGGGCGAATGCGAGGGTTTGTCTACACGCTGAGGATGTTCCATTGGCGGAACATCCTTTTTTCATTTAGTTCGTTGTTTTCAGAACTTGCATATTCACTGTATTCCCCGACACCTGAACCTTCGTAAAGTCTTGCGTATCGACTACAGGTGTGACGGCACGATTATCCAATGTGATGTCAGTAAAACGAGTAGAGAAGTTCGCACGGATGTCTTTTCGATAAATATCGTCAGTTACTGCTACCGTCGACAGTAGTTTCCACTTTGTCACAGCGCCAATGTTTGAGTTTTGAATTTCTGTAATAATGCGGCCGGTATAGCCAACATTATTTGTACCCCAGAACGTCGCTCTTGTATGCCCATTCAAATTTTTATAAATCGTCATTTGAACAGTACTTCCAGGTTTAAATCCCTTTGTATACGTAAAGTCGTTTTTTCCTTCGATATATGTCTCTTGATTATTTGCTCCTACTTTCATCGTAGGTTTCCACACATTATAGGTTGGACTGTATTGAAGCCCAATATCCGCTTCCTTTGAACCTGTGAATCCAGAATAAATATAAGCTGTACCATTTGACACACTCATTGCGGGAGGGAGCTGAATTTTTGTGACCAATATGGATCCGTTACTATTGATATAAGTACGCCCGCCAATCCCTTTTGATAGCTGCGCTGCTTCTATCTCCTGCGTCTGAGAGAGTCCTGGAATACTGACTGGAATCGTCCCCATTAAAATTGCTGAGCTGATGGCACTAGTGATCAGTAGCTTTTTCATCTCATTACTCCTCCTAATGGATTCATCATTTTTTGAAAACGTCATCACAATCTATCATACTACCTATTTTTTAACATGTCAAAAAAAGTATAATTAAGTCATATTTTTCATCTGTCTGTATCTTATCTCACATAAAAAAGCCGAGATCAGTATCTCGGCTCTTATCATGATCTTATATGAGATCGCGATATTGCTGCTGGCGAAGTGCTTCATATACAAGAATGGCTGCCGTATTCGACAGATTCAGGGAACGAACATGCTCTGTCATCGGTAAACGAAGACAACGATCCATATTCTGTTCAATCAAATCTTTTGGCAATCCACTTGTCTCTCTGCCAAAGACGAAGAAATAGTCTTCATCCAGCTGAGAGTAATCAAATGTCGTATGCGGCTTTTGACCAAATTTTGTGATATAGAAAAATTGCCCCTTCGGATGAGCCTCAAACAATTCATCAAGTGAATCATGATAGACCACATTGGCATATTTCCAATAATCGAGTCCTGCACGCTTCAGCATTTTGTCATCTGTCGAAAAACCAAGCGGACGAATCAGATGAAGGGTTGTATTTGTTGCTGCACATGTACGCGCAATATTTCCAGTATTAGCTGGAATTTCTGGTTGATATAAAACGACATGAAGTCCCAAAAAAGTTCACCTCTAATTTTCTTTTCCGCTCAACATTATACCACTAACTACCTTTCGCGGCATCGTCCAAAATGTGAAAAAACATATATCGAATAGCAGGTGTATAGGCGGTCGAATCCTCGTATGACCAATAACGCATGCGGCAGTCATACGTCTGTGCATTCACAAGAGGCATTCCGCCTTTGTCATGATCAACAACAATGGTTGTATGATTATACCTTCCATCACCTTCAAAATCGTAGCAAATGACATCTCCAATTTGAAGCTCGTGCGCTTCCTTTAGTTTCTTTGCTCTCAAACCCGCTTTCGAATTCGCTAAATAATTTTTCATCGCATGAGCCACCGTCCAGCTATAGCTCCACGTATGCGGACGCACCCACCAGCCAGACCCGCGGTTCGGATATCCTCTTGTTGGCGCATTCCCTGCTTTCAAACATTGTGAAATAAAATTTGTACAGTTATCTTCAAAATTTTTATAGGCTGGATTCCGCTTATTCCAGTATGTCTCCGCATACTGCACGGCTGCCCGCCGGTCATAGTGAAAAGCTCTGCCGAATTGTTCTTCGGTCTGAAAGCGCTCATCCATAAGCTCTTCCCTTTGCCGCTCTTCTAGCATCATCCGATCTTTGACAAGCATGTCGTTATAAAGAAATGCTTCTCTTTTTTCCACCTGTTCCTCTAAATAAAAAGAATCGTCTACATCCTTGCAGACATATGTGAGATGAGCAAGATACTGCACATGCTGAGCCCCATCATCTTGAATGGATGAATCGAGAAGTTTTGTTTTTGCTTTCGCCTTCACAATTTCAACCTGTCTTCTAGCAAAAAGCTCTTTTTTCCGCTCTACTGCTTCCACATCAGACATAAGCTGCGGCTGCTTGATTGCACGGTCATTGATTAAATACGCCAGCCTGTCTTCTAAAGTTTTCTCTAATAATTGTTTCACACAGACACCACCAAACATTTTTTAAAATCTCTGTTTGGTTCATTCTATGTTCACAGGGATGTTATTTAGTATTTAAAGGTGTCTGCAGGAGCTCAATCCCTTTCACAATCTCCTCTTTCGCTTCTTCATCACTTTCTCGCTCAAGGGCCTTTTCCAGCTCTGGGAGCTTCTGATCATCGCCAATTTTGCCAATCGCCCAAGCAGCAGTTCCCCGAATGACCGGTCTTGGGTCCTTGTGCATCAGCTCAATTAACACTGGTAAGGCAGATGTATCTTTAAAATGAGCAAGTGCCAAAATTGCATTCCGCTGAATGGGCTTTTTCCCCCGCCATGAACCTGAAACATGACCGTATTTTTCCTTAAACTCACGATTGCTGATCGTAAGAAGCGGCTTTAACAGCGGCTTCGCAATTTCAGGGTCCGGCTCCATTTCTGGATGCAGATGAAAGTCTTTTCCTTTATTAATCGGACAAACGATTTGGCACGTATCACACCCATACAATCGATTTCCTATTTTCGAACGAAATTCATCAGGTAAAAACCCTTTTGTCTGAGTTAAAAACGAAATGCATCGCTGTGAATTAAGCTGTCCTGGATTCACTAGTGCACCCGTTGGACACGAATCCACACATTTATTGCATGTTCCGCACTGGTCTTCAATTTTCTCATCCGGCTCAAACGGGACATTTGTAATCATTTCAGCCAAATACACATAAGACCCAAACTCTGGTGTGATAATCATACAGTTTTTTGCACTAAAACCAATGCCAGCACGCTCTGCTACAGCACGATCAGACAATTCTCCTGTATCCACCATTGATTTTGTCCGTATATCAACATGCTTGCTCCGCAAAAATTCTTCAAGCATATCAAGCTTTTTTTTCAGCACGACATGATAATCTGTTCCCCATGAAGCCCGGCAAAAGATTCCCCGTCTCGCATCCTTTGTACTTCGAGGAGCATCTTTCATTTTGGAAGGGTACGCGAGCGCTATCGCAACAATTGATTTGGCCTTCGGAAGCAGCAAAGAAGGGTTTGTTCGTTTTTCAATATCAGGCTCTTCAAAGCCTGACAAATACCCTAACGATTCATGTAAGATGAGGCGGTCCTTTAATGAATCAAATGTATCGGCACTTGCAAATCGAATTTTATCGACACCAATTTCTTTCGCATATTGAATCAATTCTTCTTTTAATTCTCCAACATGAATCACCTTGCAAACCTCCTTTCTTTGTTTCTTCTGTTGTTTTCAGTATAATACGAGTGTATCATGACCGATTGGAGTGAGTCACTGTGAAGATACATATGGAAATTTCTCATCCTCAAAACCCGTCTATCCATGTTGGGCAGATTGAATATTCGCATATTGAAGTTGGTACATCACCTCAAATGTTAAAAGGCCGCTTACGCCTGTTTCAAGAATCTTTATTTTTTGAATATGAAGATAAAGTATTAGAAGAAGTACCAGCCATCAAAGAATGGACGAATCTTTTAAAAGATGTTCCTTTCCTTCCACTTCTTTCTGATATCCAAAAGGAACAATTTATTGACTCGACCAATTCCGTACAGGATTTGTCGATATTTTTCTCACTAAAATATTTCTTACCCATCCTGACATTAGATGCCGATCGCATCAAAGGACCGCTTTCACTGACAAAACATGAGGCTGGTCACATCGAATGGCAGGACGGCGCAGGACTGAATGGATTATTTTCTCAAGCAAGTACAGCACATATTTCTCCAGACACAAAGAACATTCTTCAAATCATCCTTTTCCCTCCATCTATTTCCCGGGAAAAGAGTGAAGCTCTTATTCAATCCTTGACGAAGATGTTTGTACAAATACATGGCGGAGAAAGCAAATATGAACTCATTGAAAAAGCACTGTAACCTGACAGTGCTTTTTCACATTATACTGACATAATAAAAAACGCAACACTTCGTTTATCTATGAAACGAAATACTGCGTTATAAACAAAATTATGTATTGGAGCGGGTGATGAGAATCGAACTCACGACATCAGCTTGGAAGGCTGAGGTTTTACCACTAAACTACACCCGCATCAATTTTTTAAAAGCAACGTCATCGCGTTGACTTTTATTATGTTACAACTTTCTTAACAATTCGTCAAGAGAATATGAAGATTTTTCGTCAAAAAAATTCATATTCTCCGTATATATTACGATAGTTATTTATCTAGCTGGATATAAAACAAGTATGCATGTGACTTATTTTTCAGCGCTTGCTTTGGATTCTTCTCAATCTCTTCAAATATAGTTGAACCCCCGTTTTTCCCCATCGCCGCTGTATACGCAATCAGAGCCTTTTCTCCAGAAGCAACTTTGACAGTTTCAGGTTGTGCAGAAAATACATAGTCACTTACTTTGAACGGAAAGCTTGATGTCGCTTTTGTCATCCCATCATTCTTTTTATCTGACCAAATACTAAATTGTGATTCATATGTATCTTTCTCATGATGTAATTGAAGAAGTACATTCACCGTTTGGTCGGTTCCATTCTGGTGTAAAGTAAAGGTAGCAGATGATGCTTCCTTATTCACTAATCGGCCATTTTTGTAATGGCTCCCGATAAACGTAATACTCTTATTCTTCTTCGTTAATCCTTTCAGTGTTAGAGCCACCTTTTCATTAGTCGTTGCTGCTTCTAGTAAGTTTTTTTCTTTTTTTGAGAGTTTCATTTGTTCGATGGTTACTTGGTTTTTAGTGGCAGGCTCTGTTTTTATTGTCGAAACCGTCTTTTCGGTTGTCGTTGTTTCTGCAGCCTTCTCGCCGCATCCTGCTAATAGAAAAACTGTGAATAAAAGAATGCTCCATTTTTTAAACATTGTAATCCCCTTTGATGTTTTTTATTTCTTATTATACTAAAATTTGGTTTTTCATACAAAAAAAGATTAGGAGAATTCTCCTAACCTTTCGCTCTTTTCTGCTTTATTGCTGATAGGCATGCCACAATGAGAAAACTCGCAGCAAAAATCACAATCATATAAATAAAAAAGTTTGGCTTGATCTGAAAAGTAAATGCGGACGAGCCTTCCATTTCAAAAGCGAGACTGTTAAATAATAAAGCATCATTCGTTTTTGATTGAAATAAATGATAGAACAGTACGCCGATTGTCAGCATCGGAAAGCCTAAGAACCCCAAAAAACCACCAACTATTGCGCCTTGTTTCATCGCCTGTACGTTCATGATCGTTGTCCTCCCATTCCCCCAAGCAATAGCTGCTTCATAATGGATTTACCATCCCCCATAAACGGAAGAAGATAGAGTAATTGAATAAAATACGTGATTGAAAAAATGAAAAAACCTGTCGAAACCGGATTTTCTTTTAGAAATAAAATGGTCACAATGATGCCTGCTGCGCCAATCACACCGGGAACGAGCGGTCCAAGCAGTGTAATCCACACCTGCTTTTTCTGAAACGGATCTAATACGGGTCTTACAAACTTCACTGACATCATGTCACTCGCAAAAAAGCCTTGAGGACCATCTCGCCCTGCAAATTTTCGATGCGCATAGCCATGTGCCGCCTCATGTAAGGCCGTTCCGGTAATTAACCCGAAATAAATAATCGTAAAATAAATCGCAATGGCTGCAATCGATGGATCAGGAATGAATAAAAAAGCGAGCCCTGCCATGACCATGAAAAGCAGCCAGAAAAAGATGATTTTACGCGTCACCATGAGCAAAGCCGTTCCAAAAATGTGAAGGAACGAGTGACCAGTACAATCAAATCGTTCCTTCATTTTGACTTGATACTGCTTGAAAAATTGACAGCAGGCTGTCACAATCCGATACGGTGAATGATAATGAATGGACAGCAAGTGATGCTGATTCAATCCCGTCATCAGCTGATAAAAATCACGAGCAATCACCGACTCATCGACCTGAAATAAATCGGCGAGCTCTGCTGAAATACTCGCTTCTGTCCTTTTACCGTCCACTTTCGTTAACATATGATAGGCACTTTCATTGATCGGGAGTGTGCTTCCATACTGCGTATCCGTAAGATGCCTCTTTTGTAAGGTCACATACGGCGCTAGTTCCGGTACCCGCTCAATCTTTAGCTTATTGTTAAGAAGTTGAATCATGTGAATACCTCCATGAAAAACCTTTGTATATGGCAAAGATAAGCAGGCCCTCAAATGCAGCGACAAGTAGCCATTGAAGCGTTTGACTCGATGCCCCTATGACATAGTTTCCAATAAAAACAATCGGAATCATGAGTAAAATAAGCGCTCCAAATGAAAATATGCCTGTGTAGGGATTGTTTCGATCAAGAGGAAGTAAAATACCTACTATATAAAAGAGCGCAGTGGCATTGCATAAGACAGCCGCACCAATCAACGCGTGCCAAATTTGATCAGGAAGCGTCAGCGTTGTCAGCATGAATAAAACAATTTGCAGTACACCAACAAGCAGAAGGCCGATAAACTTATACAAAGCCACTTCCCACGATCTCAGGCCAAATGTTTTATACATCCCCAGCATTCGTTTATCATTGCCAAACGAATTGAAGGCTGTTAATCCAGCAAGAGCACATAGAACAAAAAACGCTTCTTCTTCAAAACGGAATCCAAATTGATAACGAACGAATAAGATCACAATGAGAAGAATAAGAAAGTTTAAAATGTTTTCTTCATTCCGTACCTGTGACTTCATTTCCTTCACAATAAGTGACCACTTTTTTGAAGAAGAGAATGGCAGCTTGTGTAAAAAGGTTAACGCTTTTTTCTCTGCCATAATCGGCATCATCGCAAGAGAAAGAAATGCGCCGCCTGCCGATAAAAGGATGAACAGAATCAAGATGGCATAATTCACCCCTTCAGGAGACATTCCTTGTGCCGCTAAGAAAAACGGTGCTGTAAAATACATCAAATGATAATCAAACTGTAGATATGATTGCTGAATTTGGCTAATATCAAAATGCGTCAATCCATACGCAACAACGAGTGCCAATAAAACAAATATCGCTGCAAATTTTTGCAACGGTAATTTTAATTTCAAAACGAGTAAATAAGTGATATTGTAAATAAACTGCAGGAGCATTAAGACAAAGAGCGACTGCAAAAGCACCATCAAAAAGAAAGTAAAGATAAAGAAAATACCTATTCCCTGGGCAATAAAATTAGGTAAAAGCAGAATACCGATAAAAAATAAAACAAGTCCTGTCACCACTGTCACCATCGGAATGAAGTATCCAAAACTTTTCTGAAAGGTAGAGAGCGGAAACCAGCTGAGCTGCATAGAAAATCGGTCTTGTTCAGGTGTTCTGACCTTGATCAAAACGAATAACAAGCTTGTAAAAATAGAGGAATTGATCGCCATTGACACGACGAGTAATCCAAGTGAACGTTCATCTCCATTTAAAAAGGCCTTCATAAAGACACCTGTAAAGCTGTATCCGATAATGGCTCCCATTGTGACAGCAAACAAAAAGAATAAGACCACAATGATCCGCTTCGTTTGAGTATCAAAGAGCTTATACATTTCCTGCTGCCACATTTTAAGCATCATTTTAGAAATGATTAATGATTTCATCAAAATGTGCACCCCTATCACTTAACATTGAAGCTTTCAGAAACACCTGTTCCAGTGTGCTTGATTGATACTTCTCCTTTAAGGCTGAGACTGTTCCTTCATCCATTTTATTTCCCTTAGAAATAATGGCTATTTTCTGGCACAGCTCTTCCGCTGAAAGCATATCATGCGTTGAAAGCAAGATCGCACCATGGTGCTCGGCATACCGCTTCATCAGTTTCTTTGTGTTTATAACCGCTTCAATATCAAGTCCTCTAAAGGGCTCATCCATGATCACCAATTGACTATCAAGCATAAAGGCAGCAATCAGCTGTGTCTTTTTTTTCATCCCATGTGAATAGGTTTCGATCGGTCTTGATAAAGCCGAGTCCATATCAAACAGTTCAATTAGTTGATTTCTTCTGTGAATTGTTTTACATTCATACATAGAAGAAACAAACTCTAAATATTCAGCACCACTCAATGCTTCAGGGAGCAGCAGGTCATCTGGAACATAGGCTACTTGTTTTTTAAAGGATGGTTCATCATTAGTGACGCCCTGCATATGAATTGTTCCTTCTGTATGCTTAATGATGCCGAGTATACAGTTAATCATCGTTGTTTTACCCGAACCATTCGGTCCAGCAACAGCAACGATTTGATGAGGGTCGATCTTTAAATGAAAATCATTGACAGCAGTCACGTTATTTTTATACGTCTTGGTTAAATTCTCGATCGTAAACATATAACCTCCAAGTGTCTGCGTATTCTTTAAAAACAGATCAGGCTAAACCGCCCGCCACAGACGGTTTAGCCCTGATGTCTTATCTAAGAAGTAAAAAGATGAATCCTAAGTATAGCTACTTACATTCAATTTGGACTTTTAAGCCACTTTCCCACTGAACGGCTCCTGTAAAGCTACCCTTGCCGTTTGCTAAACACCAAACTGCTGCTCCTAGAACAACTGTTGCTCCCAATCCAAGAAGGACAGCAACAAATACTAAGAACCAAGCTTGGTCCATAATAGCAGGTTCCATAGTGGAATAGTCAACTTGCGGCGCTGCATAAGTCATACTTTTCACCTCCCAGCTTATGATGATCGTATCATAGGCGTCACACGCCAAACATCTACAGAACATCCCATTTTTGACCGAACTTACATTTGATTAAAATGTGACTTTTTATTCAATTATTCACTTCCATCTGTTTAAACCCTCTCTTATTTACTAGATTTTGACACCCCTTAAGAACCACAAAACCCATTTAATGTCATTTTAACCATCTTTTTTCTTCTTTTTTTCAAATAGTCCATATTTATCATCTATCATTTTTATTCTTTCTTTTTTGTGAGATAGAAAGAATTCCCCCGATATATCAGATATAAAAGTCCTGATTATATGTCGTAATAACATCAATTATGAAATATTTACTGATCATTCCGATAAAAGAGTGAGTATATTTTCCTTCTTCTCTTGACTCTGAAAATATGTATATACAAGAAAATCGATTGGGAAAAAAGCCCTTACCTTGTTCAGCAGTACACAACATATGACTCGCTCCTATTCTATGAAAAAAAGCAAAGCAGCCATCGCAGACTGCTTTGCTTTTTCATATTTATGAGGAACTAGCAGCAGAGGCTGCATCTGGAAAATGATTGTTCCCAATGATTTCACCAGCTGGCACAGAGAGTCCTGTATCCCCCGATCTCTTGAATGGAAGGAGCGGGAAAACAAGCTCTGCTAAATAATAAGCTTCTTCTAGGTGCGGGTAGCCAGAAAATATAAATGTATCAATGCCTAGAGACTGGTATTCTATGATACGATCTGCTACTGTTTGCGGATCTCCGACGAGTGCTGTTCCTGCACCGCCGCGTACTAAGCCAATGCCTGCCCAAAGATTTGGGCTGATTTCAAGTTTGTCTTTCCTCCCTTGATGCAATTCCACCATCCGTCTTTGACCTACTGAGTCCATCCCCTGTAAAACTTTTTGCGCCTCCTCAATTGTTTTCTGATCTAAATGACGAATCAGATGTTCCGCTGCCTGCCATGCCTCCTCTTCGGTATCTCTCACGATCACATGAAGACGAATGCCAAACTTCACCGTTCTTCCTTCCTTTTCAGCCTGTTTCTTCACTTGAGCAATTTTCTCTTTTACTTGTGCAGGCGGTTCGCCCCAAGTTAAATAGACATCTGTATGCTTGGCGGCCGCTTGAATTCCTGCTGATGATGATCCACCAAAAAAGACTGGTGGATGGGGGGTTTGAGCTGGCGGGAATAACAGCCGGCCATTTTCCGCTTGTAGATGTTTGCCATGAAATTGTACATTTTCTCCTTTCAATAACCGCTTCCAAATCGTCAAAAACTCTTCTGTTGCCTCATAGCGTTCATCATGAGAAATGAACAGTCCATCTCCTTCAAGCTCCTCTTTACTTCCTCCTGCTACCACATTAATCAGCAGTCTTCCGCCTGAAAGACGATCTAATGTAGACGTCATTCTAGCAGCAACAGACGGCTGCATAAGCCCTGGTCTAAGAGCCACGAGAAACTTTAAATGAGTGGTTTCAGCAGCTAAAGCAGCTGCCGTCAGCCATGGATCTTCACATGATCTCCCAGTCGGCAGCAAGACCCCTGTATAACCAAGCTGATCAGCTGCTTGAGCAATCTGTTTAAAATATGGATAGTCTGCCTGTCTTGCCCCTTTTGCTGATCCTAAATAACGCCCGTCTCCATGCGTTGGAATAAACCATAAAATATTCATAACATCGCCCCCTGTTATTATTCACCTTGATAACTAGTGCGCCACTTGAGCAGACGCTTTTCTAACAGACGTACAGATGAATCTGTCAGCTTACCTACTACTGCAAAGATGATAATTCCGACAAACACTTTATCCGTTTGAGAGAATTGCCTTGCATCCATAATCATATAGCCGACGCCGCTGCTTGAACCCATTAACTCAGCTACCACTAAACCTAGCCAAGCAATTCCTAATGACAGCCTCACGCCCAGAAGAATATGTGGAAGAGAAGCCGGTAAAATCAGCTTTGTGATGCTTTGATACAGATTAAACTCTAAGGCGCGGGCCACATCAAACAGCTTATTATCTACACTGCGAATACCAAGAAAAGTATTAATATAAATCGGAAAAAAAGCCCCGAGTGCAATCAATAAAATTTTCGCTGTTTCATCAAAGCCAAACCAGAGGATGAATAAAGGGGTGACCGCTAAATGGGGAACGGTTCTCAGCATTTGCAAGGTCGGATCTACGTACTGCTCTGTTTTTTTAGAAAATCCTACGCATACGCCCAAGATAAGACCTAGGCCTCCTCCAAGTAAAAATCCACATATTGCTCGATAAAGACTGATGTAAAGATGGCCAAACAGCTCACCAGAACGTATCAACTCTCGAAAGGATTCAGCAATCAAAACGGGCGAAGGCAATACAGTGGAAGAAACAATTTGAGAACCAGCTATAATCTGCCAAACCGCAATAAGTAGAACAGGTAATACCAGTCCCTTTAACTTATATAAAGAAGACGCTTTTCTCCTTTTTCTCTTTGACCGCTCAATTTTAGATGCTAAAGCCGGATTCGAAATAGCTTTCATTCATCCATCTCCTCTTTCAGCATTTTTTCAATAAACGAATTATCTACAACCTGATTGACATCAATTTTCCGCTGGATCGCCTTTGTTTTATATTGAAAATCAGCGGTATGCTGCTGAGCATTGATGATCTTCTTCGAAATGGGCTTATTGAGTGGTTCCGTATTGTTTAATACTTGTGTGACGACCTTCTTATCTAAATTTTTTAAACGCGCATATAGAGTAACAGCCTCTTCTGGATGTGATTTCTGCCACTTCACCGCATGGTCATATACCTTTAAAAATTTCACCACTAGTTCAGGATGCTGATCAGCAAACTGAGTGCGAACAAGTGTGAAACCTGGAGAATATAAATCAGTCGCTTCCCCATTCACCAGCAGCTTTGCTCCTTTCTTGATCGTTTCAAGTGATAAGAACGGCTCCCAGATCGACCAAGCATCAACGGACCCATTTTCAAATGCTGATATCGCTTCATCTGGCTGAAGCTGAATGATCTGAACATCCTTCGCAGATAAACCTACCTGATCTAATACTTTGTATAAAAAATCAAAGCCACTGCTCCCTTTAGCGACAGCAATTTTTTTCCCTTTTAAGTCTTCTACTTTTTGAATCTTACTGTTCTTATTCACTAAAATACCGTTCGCTTTCAGCCCATCCTGAGATAAACCAATTTCCTTAAAATCAATACCTGCTGCCTGACCTGCTATGACAGGTGAGTTTCCAACTTGCGAGAAATCTAATTGATTTGCAGCAAGTCCTTCAAATTGGGGAGGACCACTTTGAAACTCCACCCACTTTACCTTCACTCCTTCTTTTTCAAATGATTGTTCAAACCACCCTTTTTCCTTTGCTAAAAGCAGCGGGCTCAAACTTTGCTGAATCCCAATCCGAATTTCTTTCACCTTGTTTTCCGAGCCGTCTGCTGCTTGATCACACCCTGCTAAAACAAGGAAAATACTCAAAAAAATCACGATCATTTGTTTCTTTTTCATGCGATTTCCCCTCCCTAAATCCCTGATCCATCAGTTAGTAACAATTCATCTGTTTTCTCAAATTCTGAAAGCACCTTTTGTCTTAAATGTTGAAAAGAGGTTGATGTTCTATCACGCGGAAAAGGCAGATTCACAGGAAGAATTTTATGGATTCGGCCAGGTCTCGCTTGTAAGAGCACAATTTCATTTCCTAAATAAATCGATTCATCAATATCATGAGTAACGAGCATCATCGTTGTTTTTTTCTCCTGCCAAATATCCAGCAGCACATCCTGCAAGTGTTTTCGGGTGAATGCATCCAGCGCACCAAATGGTTCATCAAGCAATAAGATCTCCGGATCACGAAGGAGTGCTCTCGCAATGGCAACCCGTTGCGACATTCCTCCTGAAAGCTCATGTGGATAAGCATGCTCAAATCCTTTTAATCGAACAATTTCAATCAATTCATCCACTTTACGGCGTACATCCAGTTGTTTTAAATTGAAATTGGCCGCTATGTTTTCTTCCACTGTCAGCCATGGAAATAGGCGGTGTTCCTGAAAGATAAAGCCCTGTTTCATTCCAGGTTCTGTGATCCGTCTGTCTCCTATCAAAATTTGCCCATCATACGCTGTGTCGAGCCCGCCTATGATTTTTAGCAACGTACTTTTTCCGCATCCACTTGGACCTATCACTGTTACAAATTCCCCGGGAATGATGTTCAATCTTAAGTCTTCAAGTACCCGAATGGTCTGTTTGTCTTTCCAAAAGGATTTATCCGCAATATCAATTGAAATCGTCATTGAAACCTCCACTCCTCTTGCGATCAGATAAATACACAGAAAGGCCCTTATCCCCAAAAAAGAGATAAGAGCCTTCGTGTTGTCCGATCAGCTAATCATATTGATTTGTTAGCACCATCCTAAATCATATTAATCCCATAAATCAACTCAAATTTATAAAATAGTTATTTTGTCCTTGTATGCTTTTCATCAATCCGTTCGTAAATCGCTTCTATTCGTTCCTTGCTGCTGTAAATCTCATATTTGTTCCGCTCAATTAAGATGTCTAGTGTGATATCCATGTGTTTTCTGTATTTTTTTCGTTTTTTCTTTTTTTCCATCTTCATCATCCTTTCTCATTCAAATAAAAAAAGGCTCTTCACTCATGCTTGAGTGATAGAGCCTTCGGTTGACCGATCAGCTATTCTTGTTCGTTTTTTCAGTACGCTCATGTTAATACATACTATTCCTACCTGTCAACTAAATTTATTGTTTTTTCAGATTTATCTAAAAAATGATTGACCGAGCAGGGAACAAGATTTATAGTCTTAATTAAATATTTCTTATCAAAACAGTTGGTTTTATCTAACAAAAGGAGGATACACACATGTCAGAAGAACGTCCATTTCGTTTAGAAACAAAAGCCATTCACGCAGGTCAGGAGCTTGATTCAGCGACCTATTCAAGAGCCGTGCCTATTTACCAAACAAGCTCCTTTGGTTTTAGAGATAGTGATCATGCAGCGAATTTATTCGGTCTTCAGGAACCGGGAAATATTTATTCACGTATTATGAACCCGACAAATGACGTATTTGAAAAGCGTATCGCAGAGCTTGAAGGTGGGATTGGTGCACTTGCTGTTTCTTCTGGGCAAGCAGCGACGACTTATTCTATTTTAAACATTGCAGGAGCCGGGGATGAAATCGTTTCCTCAAGCAGTCTTTATGGCGGCACCTACAATTTATTTGCCCATACACTCAAAAAACTCGGCATTACAGTAAAATTCGTCGACTCATCCAACCTTGAAGAACTTGAAGCAGCGATCACAGACAAAACAAAGGCAGTGTATGCAGAAAGCATTGGGAATCCAAAAGGCGACATTTTACATATTGAAGCCATCTCAGCCATTGCACACAAGCATCATATCCCGCTTATTGTAGACAATACACTCGCCAGCCCTTATTTATTAAGACCTATTGAGTTCGGTGCAGACATTGTCGTCCATTCAGCGACGAAATTTATTGGCGGTCATGGTACATCAATTGGCGGCGTCATCGTTGATAGCGGCCGATTCCCTTGGGCTGACAGCGATAAGTTCAAAGGGCTGACTGAACCAGATCCAAGTTATCACGGTCTGACATATACAGAAGCGATTGGAGAAGCGGCTTATATCACAAAAGCACGAGTACAGCTCTTACGTGATTTAGGGGCAGCTCTGTCGCCATTCAACTCATTTTTACTTCTGCAGGGCTTAGAAACATTACACCTTCGTCTTGAGCGGCATAGTGAAAATGCGTTGAAAACAGCACAGTTCTTACAGGATCATCCTCTTGTCGATTGGGTAAGCTATCCGGGCCTTGAAAGCCACGAATCCTATGAACTTGCTCAAACCTATTTACCAAAAGGACAAGGCGCAATCCTCACATTCGGTATCAAAGGTGGACGCGAAGCAGGTAAAAAGCTCATTGATTCTGTGAAACTTTTCTCCCATCTCGCAAACGTGGGTGATTCTAAATCTCTCATCATTCATCCTGCCAGCACAACGCATCAACAATTAAGCGAGGCAGAACAAAAAGCGACAGGTGTCACACCAGAGCTCATTCGTTTATCTGTTGGAACAGAAGCGATTGAAGATATTCTTGCAGATCTTGAACAGGCGATTACAAAAAGTCAGTCTGAATGACATAGAAAAAAGCACACGGCTGTGTGCTTTTTTCTTGTTTATTAATGATTGAGTAAGCGAATGTCTTGGAAAGGATAAAATACAAATGAGGTAGTTCCTTGAATATCGCGCTTTGTAAAAAGACCTAAGCCGTTGCGGCTGTCCATTGAATTTTGGCGATTGTCCCCCATGACAAAGTACTTTCCTTTTGGAACAGTCAGAGGGCCAAAATCAGGTGTCAGCAAAGTACCATCTGCCGCTGCTTTCTTTTTGTTTGACGCTAAGTAAGGCTCTGCCACTTTTTTCCCATTAACAAATAGCTGATCATTTTTCATTTCAATTTTATCACCAGGTAAACCAATCAATCGTTTGACATAATGAGTGCTGCGATCTTCCCCATCAAGAACAATGATCTGTCCCCTTTTATAATCACCGAAATAATCAACCGTTTTATTCACAAACACCCGCTCTGTGTTATGCAGTGTTGGGTCCATAGAAGTCCCTTTCACAATGTACGGTGCGAATAAAAAGTTCCGAATGATAAAAACAGCAATAAATGCGATTAAGATGGCTTTGATCCAGCCCCATAATTCTGATTTCTTTTTTTGTGTTTTTGTATTTGTTGTCATAAGCTCCTCCTGAATTCCCCAAGGACGAAATGTGTGTCACCAGCTGCCAGCCGGCATCACGCTTGTATCTTCCTAAATATAAACATATTTTGCCAACAAATCAAGCAAAGAGAGAGAAAAAGGCAAGCACCTTTCTGTGCTTGCCCAAAACTCAGTTAGTTAGCAGAAGAATCCGCTTCTTTTTCTTTGTTTGCTTTACCATAGAAATAATCCGATGGATTCACTGGTTTGAAATCAGATAACTTATGGAATCGAAGAAGATCCCTATAGAGCACTTTATCTGAAAGACTTAACTGATTATCAACACGGGCTTTAATCGCCTCTGTCTTTTTATTTTGTTTCACCACTTTACCCGTTTTCGTATCATAAACGGTATTATCGACAAGTGTGTATTTCGGTGTCACATAGTTTCCATTACGGAAGGCAACAGTCTCATCATGCTTTTTAGAGAATAAGTCTGTTCCAAAATTCACGAATTCATTTGAATCGATACCTTGTAAGTGAAGAAGTGTTGGCATCACGTCGACTTCACCACCATACGTATGGTTCACGCCGCCCTTCTTACCAGGAATACGAATCATGAGCGGAACACGCTGGTTTTGTGCATTTTGATAAGGAGTGATTTCTTTCCCTTGAATTTCACTCATTGCACGGTTATGGTTCTCAGAAATACCGTTATGGTCACCATACAATAAAATGACTGAGTCTTTATACATACCTGATTTTTTCAAGTCTTTGAAGAATTGCTCTAATGACTCATCTAAATATCTTGCTGTTTGGAAATAGTTATCGACTGTTTTATCGCCCGTTGTTGCCTTAGCGATTGTCGCATCTTTTTCATCTAAATTAAATGGATAGTGATTTGTCAGTGTCATTAAATGTGCATAAAATGGCTTTTTCATTGATTCTAGCATTGGGATTGATTCTTTGAAGAACGGTTTATCCTTCAGACCCATATTCACAAGGTTTTCTTCATCCATGTTGTAATAGGAAGCATCAAAGAATTGATCAATTCCCATATGTTTATAAATCGTGTCACGGTTCCAGAAAGATTTATAGTCCCCGTGAAGCACTGCACTCGTATAGCCTGCTTTTTGATCTAGGATGGCAGGTAGTGATTGGAAGGTATTTTCACCCTTTGTCACAAATGCTGCTCCCTCTGGCAAGCCAAACATACTATTATCCATCATCAGCTCAGCATCAGATGTCTTCCCTTGACCAGTCTGATGGAAGAAGTTATCGAAATACGTAAAGTCATCTTTCCCATGAGCCAGTTTGTTTAAAAATGGAGTCACTTCTTCTCCATTTAATTTGTAGTCAATTAAGAAAGACTGGAAGCTTTCTAAATGAATTTTAATAATGTTTTTACCTTTTGCTTTTCCAAAATACTCTGCATTTGGCTTCGCATAGTGAGAAGACGTATAGTTCACAACATCCGTTAAATCTTCACTGCTTGCATTTGCAACCTGCGTTGCGTTTTGTGCTGCTTGTACCCCGTCATAAATCGTATAATTGTAAACACCTAAGTATTTGACAACATACTTATGATCAAAGGTTCTCGTTAATAATTCTGGACGATCCTTTTCAGCCAAATGAAGGTTTACAAAGAACAGTCCAATACCTGCAGCTACAATCAGCAGTGCAAACGTCTTTTTCATTTGGAACTTCTTCACTTCCGGTCTCCAAATGACAATCGCAATCAAGATGATGATATCAAGGAAGTATAAAAGGTCATGCGGCTTAATGCTTGCTAACACACCGCCAGTCATGCCTCCCCCAAGATTTCCTGCCTGCTTCATTGTTGAGAAAGTCAAAAAGTCATCAAAGAAACGGTAATACGCTACATTTGCATATAAAAGTGCGGTCATAATAAAATCAATAACAATTAAAACAATGGCAGATTTACGCCCCTTTAAAAAGAGAGCAAGTCCAAAAAACACAATGGCTGAACTAAATGGATTCAATAAGAGAAGCCCCTCTTGAAAAGAACCTTTCACTCCTAAATTAAAGTCCATTTTGTAGGCTGTGTATGATTTAGCCCAGAATAATAGGACAGCCAAAACAAAAAAGCTATATTTGTTCGCAAATATTTTTTTCATAAAACCTCTTCTTTCTTATCATCGTTCTGATATAAATGAAATCATAAAAAATTTACATTCATTTTGCAAATGTAAATCTTCTTCGTCAAGCATTCCGATGCTCTGTCTCCGCCGGATACATGCGCTCCTTTAATATAACGAACGAGAGGCATCATAAGTTTCAAAAAAAATACGAGTAAATAAAAGGAAAAATATCCATTTACATTAAATTTACGCACACTTCATGTTTTAGTGGATGAAGAAGGTTTTGTAAATCACTCAGTATTACTTTACTTTTTTCATCTATTCGTGTCAAAGTAATTATAAAGAAAAGGAAGAATCACCTAGGCTTTTCGACTCACTTACCCAAATTTATACAAAATTCGATCCATGCTTCTTTTATTGTGACTCAACCTTCATTAATCCATGTACCTCCTAAAAAAACAGTTTTAAACAAAAAAAGCTTGATTTCCCCTACTAATGTGCGGTGTGATTAAGAGGTAGATTTTGATCATATCATCCTTATGTTCATAACAAAAATATCGAGCTGGAGGACATCACATGAAGATTAACAAACAAATCAACACTTTTGAAGGAAGATTTTCAGAAGATATAGTCACTATCATAGCTGTTACAGGACCTTCTGGTGTAGGGGCAGGAAAAGCTGGACAGGCACCTCTTTGGACCGCTTCTATTCCACTAATTGCCTGGAAGGAAAACGGCCATATCACAAACGAAAATGTAAGACTTTGCTGGTTAACAGATGACGAAGGATTAAGGGAAAAGCAGTCACAATTACATAAAGAATCAATCGTTACACTTCAGGTTCGAAAGGGCGAAGGTGAATTCATGCTTGTATCTTTGATCAATACAGATACAAAGGATCAAGCACTTCAAGAAATTTTAGAACAAGCCCAAAAGCCTGTGTTTTATCATGATGATACACTTGGAACCTTTGAGTTAGTGAAAGGACTAGACTTATTTGAAAAGACGATCCAATGGAGCAATGAAGAGTGCCTTCTCTACTTCAACCTCGAAGAAGATGAAAAAATAAATGACTCTCTTTCTACAGCAAAACAACTCATACAAGAACAAGCTAAATGGGATTCTTCTATAAAATCATTTGCCGCGAATCAGCTGATAGATCTAGCAAAGGATTGGCAGGAACAAGACGAATCAGTTGAAAAGCAAGAAGAACTCACACTGAATCAATTTATGAGCCGCATTTCACTTGAAAGCCTGCATGTTTACCCTGAGGGAGAGTTTGAAGTCTACTATCATGACGGTGATTTATTTTGGGGACATGTCATTATTATCACAGGAAATATAAATGGCACATTTCATGATGCACACATTGCAGGCTAACAGCTGGAGGGACATTAGATGGAGATCAAAGCTTTTCAAGAATTAAATCTAATTGGGAAAACGCCAGCCATTGCCAAAATAGGCGGGTTCCGTCCTGATCCAGCTGTACACAGCTGGTTTGCAGGCCATTTTTTCATCGATCCTCATCAGGGCTGGCCGACAGATCAAGATGGTGCCATGATTCCGATCTTACAAATTTATTTACCAGAAGTGCCAGGAGGAATGAACGGCTTCAATGAGTGTAAGCTGATTCAAATTTTCCTCAACCAGAAAGCACTTCCGATTGATATCACCAAAAACGGCGAAGGCTGGAAGCTCATTGAATATGCATCAATCGAAGGTTTAGAAGTAGCTGAGACTCCTGAAGAAGTGAGAGTACTCAAACCCTTTCAAATCCAATGGAACGAAAGTGAGCAAAGGGACTTCCCTTGCTGGGAAGAAGCATGGTCATATGTGGATTTATCAGAAGTAAACGAAAGTGAAGAAGCGACGGACCACTTTTTTAATCAATACACAAATTATTCGTTCACAAAAATCGGTGGGTATGGGGCGTATATTCAATCCCCACCCCATCAACAACAAGGCGAATTCATGCTGCAAATCGCCTCAGAAGAAAAACCTCGTTTCATGATTGGTGATAACGGCACGATGTATTTCTATTATGACAAAGAATCAAAAGAATGGTTTATGCACTGGGATTGTTTTTAACGTTTATTGAATGAAACCTTGCCTTCTCCTAAGCGTAATGAATAATATGAAAGGAGGAAGCAAAATGGGATTCATTTTAGACATCTTTTCACTTGCTGTGTATATCCCTTTTCTACAAGTGGATGAAGAGGATATCTCAAGGAACGCAGCACATCTCAAAAAATATAGCTGGTTTAAAGCACTATTACATGATCAAACTTGCAGGGAGCTCATCATTTATGATCCCGGTGTCCGGCGTCTCATAGGCAGGTTTAAAACGGAGAAACTCCATAAGAAGCGATACAACTTAAGATGCGAACGTAAATTACTACAAGCATTACAACGCGCAATGTAAACTGAAACAACAAGAGCCGCACTTTCCTGTGGCTCTTTTTTTATCAATTGAATCGTTCCTTTTGAAGAAAACATTTGACGCCTGGACAACTCTCCCCGTATATTATGTATAAATCCATCTTTTTCAAAGAAAAGGGGGCCTCACATGCGCTTGTTTAAGAACTGGAGAAAAATGCAGCCTGCACAGCAAGTCGCTTCAGAAAAGCAAGAAGACAGCATCCCAATCAACTTCTCCACACTTCCCTTTGGCACAGACACCGTCGATGATTTTTTGTTCAACCTAGACCTGACCTCCAAGCTTACAGATCCCTATAAAGAAACAGATACGAACAAGCTTACCTAGCTCTTCACAAATCCTCATCCAATACTGGATGATTTTTTTATACTCAATGAAAGGTGTATCCAATGAAAACATATTATATCGTCAGACACTGCCAAGCAGATGGACAATCTAAAGATGCAGCTTTAACGCCACAAGGCATCACTCAATCTCACGAACTGTCACAGTTTTTTTCCAGCATTCATCTCAATCAGATTATCTCAAGTCCTTATAAACGAGCGATCCAAACTACTGAGCCCCTTGCTCATGCAAAACAGCTCGAGATAAAAATCGATCAACGCCTCTCTGAACGTGTGTTAAGCAGTAAGCCAATAGACAATTGGTATGAGAAGCTAAAGCTTAGTTTTACAGACTTACATATGACCTGTGAAGGCGGAGAATCGAGCCAAGAAGCCATGAATCGTATTGTAGAAGCGCTCCACGAACAAATAAAATTAGAAAAAGATCATACCCTATTCATCACACATGGTAATATCATGAGCCTGCTTCTTAAACACGCCGATCCAACGATTGGATTCGAGGAGTGGGAGAAACTAAGCAATCCAGATGTCTATATCCTGAAATATTTCAAACCAGATCATGTAGAAATAGAACGAATATGGCATAAATAAACGGCAGAATGAATTCTGCCGTTTCCTCATCTATTGTTGATAATAAAAAGCCTCTACCCACTCATACGGCTTCTTACGCTCCGCACACCATTTCATGAAGCCTCTCGTCTCCGTTTGCTGAAATTTCTTCCAGTCCGATAAAAGCTGATCATAATAGGCTGCTTGTTTTTCAACATTAGTGCGAATCCTCTTATCTTCAATCAGCATCATGACATCTTCAATACCTTGAATTCGCTCTTGGTCTTTCTCATAGGTGCTTAAATAAAGATCTTCATGTATATGATGAAACGAATACCACAAGGCCGATAAATAGATTTCACAAATTTGAACAATCACACGCTGCTCCTTGCTGCCCCCAAGCTCTAGCGCTTTCAATAAATAGGGCAGCCCTTCTCCCTGATGTACAAACAAGCCCTGCCAGCGATATGGTCTTACATCCATTGGGTCAACCTTCTCCCACTCTTGCAGAACAGGTTGAATCACCCCAATTATCAATGGATACACAAGCAAATGATGACCATCCTCAAACCGTTCAATCTTCTCAAACAACCAAGCAACAAATAAACGCTGTACTTCAAAATCGTTCTCTTTCATCTCTTCAATAAAGGCCTGAAGAACTTTTAGCGCATCTTTACGCAGGCCCTGTTCTTTTCTCACACAGTACTGTCTAAAAAGAGGATAATCATGTGATCCCTCGTCTTCAATGATGGTCTGTAATATCGTCTTCGTTTGCAATAACAACGCCGCCTCTTTACATTCATTCTTAATGACTTCTTATTTAAAGGGGAGTAATTTTACATCCAATCTTTTCTATGTTCATGAATGAATTGAATGTCTTTTTGATAATGCTCAAGGTGCCCCTCATGAATCATTTTTTGAAAAGCGATATCACCCTCACTCGCTTTTCGTTTCATATACTGACATAACCCTTTTAAACGCAGCAGCACCATATCCAAATAATCTTTTGCTATTTCCTCACCATAAGATTCAAAAAACAGTTTCACTCTATGCTTTATCTGGTCTGCATGTTCTAATGAAGAATATTTCACGATCTCCCCTGTTTCAGTGCGAAAAAACCTACTGATAGGTACACATGTATACAGAGTATATGCGATATCCCAAAGCCTTGGACCAGGAGCAGCTACATCAAAATCAATAATTCCTACTGGTTTTTCGTTATTGAAAATGATATTGTACATCGCAAAATCATTATGGCATACAACCTCTATGTTGTTAGGCGTATTGTCCATTCGTTCCCAATCGTCTGAAACGGGAAAATCACAAACAGCATCATGATACAGTCTAAGCATTCTCGCTATTTCTTTTAAGGCTTGGTGAGAGCACATGTATTCTTTTAAGGGATCATGGCCAGCTACGCCTTCAATGAAAGACAAGATCTCTCTACCTTTTTCATCAACCCCTAAAAACTTTGGAGCATAGGAGAAATTCTTTTTTTCTAAATGCTTTAGCAGCTTTCGTATATTGATATTGTCTGACTTTACTTCTCGACGAACCGTATCTCCCGAACGATATACGTTCGAGACATTGCCACCTGTCAATAACTCTTCATGATCACTTTGTTTTTTCATAAATTCTCCCCTAAAATTGGATCACAATGATGATATCAGCTAAAGATGCGTATTTACCCAAATATTTTTTAGTTACAGAAAGGTAGTACACTGTTTTGTGTGAATGTGCTACCCCAGTTTGTTTCCTTACATGGTTAAATGTATCTTATCAAATGTTGCAAATCATCTAAAGATTATTCTGCTAAAAGAAGTACATGCTCATTATTTTCTAATAGTTTTCTATTTTTAATAACTCATTTAAACCACAAAAAAACGTTTACCACAAGGGTGAAACGTTAGGTTCACGGTAAAAACCAATCATGAAACTTTTAATAGATACCGATGGCCGGAGCTGAACCGGCAATCCATGATAAATTATTCCTAAAAGGCAAGGTATACCCTCTTAAAGTAAAGTACCCGTTTATGAAATAACAATCAAAGTCCTTCTTGATATATTTCTGATTTTATCGGCTTTAAACTCAAAGGTATTTTAAACTCATGAATACTTTCAATATGATTAAAAAAATGATCGATATCGTCATAATCCATTGACCATTCTTCTACCACCTTTAACTTTTTTAACTCGCTTGTTGGTTTAAATAAAAATTCACAGTGTAGTTGTTCCATGTGAGAATAATCATCTTCTTCATAAACTGTAAACTGACGTACAAGATCAAAATGAAATAGTTCCTCTCCTGTAAAATCATAGACACCACACTGAAATAAAATTTCTTTATCTTCTTCGCCCTCAACTGTCTCCTTTGAAAAAGCCTTAAATGTTTCCCAAACCTTTTTTATATCATCGGTATCTTCACCAATGCTATCTTTAAGATAACTTTCAGCATTTTTAACCGTAATCATGACAACACCTCTCCTATGTACAATTTATCTCATCCTTCTTCAATTATCCTGCCCTTTTAGTTTAATAATAAGGTAACCATCAATAAAGTAAAAGATAATCTCCTCCTCTGTCATATTGTAAGGCTTTAATTCAGCAAAATTTATTTCTTGTACTGTTAGAGAATTAAGAAACCCCTCAAATTTATTCATTTAATACTGAATAGAATGTGGTCTCAAATATTTTAATGTCTTGCCATTTAGCTAATTCCCCTTTCACCAGTGAACAGAACACGATTTGAAGTAATTTTGTTGTGTGAAAAACCAGTTAAAAAACAAATAAAAAACGCCCTCCTACAATTTGTAGAAAGACGTTTTAAACGTTGATATTCCTTAATTCTTCTGTAATGAATGATAATAAAGAATATCTAAAACTAGATACCGGTGGCCGGGGTCGAACCGGCACTCCGTGAGGAACACGATTTTGAGTCGTGCGCGTCTGCCAATTCCGCCACACCGGCATGATCATTAAAGAGCGCATCTTATATTAAAAACAATGGTGCCGAGGGCCGGACTTGAACCGGCACGGTAGTCACCTACCGCAGGATTTTAAGTCCTGTGTGTCTGCCAATTCCACCACCCCGGCAGTCTTTTCAAAAAAGGCGACACCCGGATTTGAACCGGGGATAAAGGTTTTGCAGACCTCTGCCTTACCACTTGGCTATGCCGCCATTATTGGAGCGGAAGACGGGATTCGAACCCGCGACCCCCACCTTGGCAAGGTGGTGTTCTACCACTGAACTACTTCCGCACATCAACTGGGCTAGCTGGATTCGAACCAACGCATGACGGAGTCAAAGTCCGTTGCCTTACCGCTTGGCTATAGCCCAATAATAAAATGGGGCGATTGATGGGAATCGAACCCACGAGTGCCAGAGCCACAATCTGGTGCGTTAACCACTTCGCCACAACCGCCATAGATGTAATGAATTATAAAGTATAATTGGCAGGGGCAGTAGGAATCGAACCCACACCGGAGGTTTTGGAGACCTCTGTTCTACCTTTAAACTATGCCCCTATGAAAATAAAAAATGGTGGAGGGGGGCGGATTCGAACCGCCGAACCCGGAGGGAGCGGATTTACAGTCCGCCGCGTTTAGCCACTTCGCTACCCCTCCACATTTGAAAAACAGTGCCGGCAAGAGGACTTGAACCCCCAACCTACTGATTACAAGTCAGTTGCTCTACCAATTGAGCTACACCGGCAAATAGTGGTGGCTCGGGACGGAATCGAACCGCCGACACACGGATTTTCAGTCCGTTGCTCTACCAACTGAGCTACCGAGCCAAGTATTCTTTTGAAAAATGGCGGTCCGGACGGGACTCGAACCCGCGACCTCCTGCGTGACAGGCAGGCATTCTAACCAACTGAACTACCGGACCATTTTGGTTGCGGGGGCAGGATTTGAACCTGCGACCTTCGGGTTATGAGCCCGACGAGCTACCGAACTGCTCCACCCCGCGACGATATAAAAGATATGGTGGAGGATGACGGGCTCGAACCGCCGACCCTCTGCTTGTAAGGCAGATGCTCTCCCAGCTGAGCTAATCCTCCGAATAAAAAATGCTGGTATATATTCTATAAAAATGGTGACCCGTACGGGATTCGAACCCGTGTTACCGCCGTGAAAGGGCGGTGTCTTAACCGCTTGACCAACGGGCCCTTTATTATGTAAATTGTGGCGGAGAGCAAGGGATTCGAACCCTTGAGACGGGGTTACCGCCTACACGATTTCCAATCGTGCTCCTTCGGCCACTCGGACAGCTCTCCAAATTGGCTCCGCAGGTAGGATTCGAACCTACGACCGATCGGTTAACAGCCGATAGCTCTACCACTGAGCTACTGCGGAATGAAGAAAGCCTGGCGATGTCCTACTCTCACAGGGGGAAACCCCCAACTACCATCGGCGCTGAAGAGCTTAACTTCCGTGTTCGGTATGGGAACGGGTGTGACCTCTTCGCCATCATCACCAGACAATTTAGTGACAAAAGATATTATACTATGTATTGAAAATAAATCAAGAGATATTTTAAAAATGTTCTCTCAAAACTAGATAACAATGTTCATGTTTCACATTAGAATATAGGTTAAGTCCTCGATCTATTAGTATCTGTCAGCTCCACGTGTCACCACGCTTCCACCTCAGACCTATCAA